>NZ_JBIWIF010000018.1:142557-180164 GCF_044764505.1 Kitasatospora sp. NPDC094019 | reverse complement strand
ACCGGCGACAACCGCGCCGCCGCCGAAGCCGTCGCCGCCGAGATCGGCATCCCCACCGAGGACGTGCACGCCGAGGTCCTGCCCGAGGACAAGGTGGCGGTGGTCGAGCGGCTGCAGGGCGAGGGCCGGGTCGTCGCGATGGTCGGCGACGGCGTCAACGACGCCGCCGCCCTCGCCCAGGCCGACCTCGGCCTCGCCATGGGCACCGGCACCGACGCCGCCATCGAGGCGAGCGACCTCACCCTGGTCCGCGGCGACCTGCGCTCCGCCGCCGACGCCATCCGCCTCTCCCGCAGGACCCTCGCCACCATCAAGGGCAACCTCTTCTGGGCCTTCGGCTACAACGTCGCCGCGATACCCCTGGCCGCCGCCGGACTCCTCAACCCGATGATCGCCGGCGCGGCGATGGCCTTCTCCTCGGTCTTCGTGCTCGGCAACAGCCTCCGGCTCCGCACCTTCCGCTAGGCCCGAGCGCCTTCCCCGGTGGCCGGCAATGGGCCCGGGAGCCCCCGAACCACCTCGGTTCGGGGGCTCCCGGCCGCGCGTCCGGTGCCGGGCGTCCCGGGCTCCGGACGTCGGGCACTGATCCGATGAGGGGACACCACCGAGGCGTTCCCCGAGGTCAGCGGCCCGGTCGCATAGCCTGGCGCCTTGCCGCCGCCCGGGCGGCGGTCCGTCGACGGTCCGCCGGTGGCCCCTCGGTGGTGCGGCGGCGGGCGGCTCCGTCGACGCTTCCGCGGACGTGGACAAGGGGTGCAGGGTGGCTTCCTCGGGAACGAGCGGCTCCTTCGGCGGTGCGGCGGACCCCGGACCGGGCGGTGCCGGCTCCCCGGGACGCGGGCAGCGCTTCCGCGCCTGGCTGCTGGAGGGCCTGTCCGACCGGGCCAAGCAGCACCCCGGCCCGCACGCCCAGGCCCCCGCCGAACAGGCCCGCCCCTGGTGGCGGGTGATGTGCCTGACCGGCCTCGACTACTTCTCCACCCTCGGCTACCAACCCGGCATCGCCGCCCTCGCGGCCGGCCTGCTGTCCCCGGTGGCGACCGTCGTCCTCGTCGTCGTCACCCTCTGCGGCGCCCTGCCCGTCTACCGCCGGGTGGCCCGGGAGAGCCCGCACGGCGAGGGCTCGATCGCGATGCTGGAACGCCTGCTGTCGTTCTGGCAGGGCAAGCTGTTCGTCCTCGCCCTGCTCGGCTTCGCGGCCACGGACTTCATGATCACCATCACCCTGTCGGCCGCCGACGCCACCGCCCACCTGGTCGAGAACCCGCACCTGCACAGTGCCCTGACCGGCAAGCAGGTCCTGATCACCCTGATCCTGGTCGCCCTGCTCGGCGGTGTCTTCCTCAAGGGCTTCAGCGAGGCGATCGGCCTGGCGGTCGTCCTGGTCGGCGTCTACCTCGCGCTCAACGTGGTCGTCGTCGTCACCGGCTTCTACCACGTCCTCAACTCCCCCGGAGTGGTGACCGACTGGGCGGACGCGCTCACCGCGGAGCACGGCAACGTCGTCGCGATGATCGGCGTCGCCCTGGTGACCTTCCCCAAACTCGCCCTCGGCCTCTCCGGCTTCGAGACCGGCGTCGCCGTCATGCCGCACATCGAGGGCGACCCCGAGGACACCGAGGAGAAGCCGACCGGACGGATCCGCGGCGCCCGCAAGCTGCTCACCACCGCCGCGCTGATCATGAGCGTGTTCCTGATCACCACCAGTTTCATCACCACCCTGCTGATCCCGAAGGAAGCCTTCGAGAAGGGCGGCGAGGCCAACGGACGCGCGCTCGCCTACCTGGCGCACGAGTACCTCGGCAACGCCTTCGGCAGTGTCTACGACCTCTCCACCATCGCCATCCTCTGGTTCGCGGGCGCCTCCGCCATGGCGGGCATGCTCAACCTGCTGCCCCGCTACCTCCCCCGTTACGGCATGGCCCCGCACTGGGCCAAGGCGGTCCGGCCGATGGTCATCGTGCTGACCCTGATCGCCTTCCTGGTCACCTGGATCTTCGACGCCAGCGTGGACGCCCAGGGCGGCGCCTACGCCACCGGTGTCCTGGTCCTGATCAGCTCCGCCGCGATCGCCGTCACCATCGCCGCCAGGGCCGCCCGGCAGACCGGCTGGACCATCGGGTTCGCGATCATCGCGGCCGTCTTCCTCTACACCACGGCCCTCAACATCGCCGAACGCCCTGACGGCGTGAAGATCGGCGCCTGCTTCATCGCCGCCATCGTGCTCGTCTCGCTGCTCTCCCGGCTCAAGCGCGCCTTCGAGCTCCGGGTCACCGACATCGTCTTCGACGACGCCGCCGAGCGCTTCGTGCGCGACTACACCCACCGGCCGCTGCGCCTGATCGCCAACGAGCCCGACCGCCGCGACCTCGCCGAGTACCAGGAGAAGAAGCGGCAGATCCGCGCGGACAACGACATTCCGACCGAGGAGGACCTGGTCTTCGTCGAGGTGACGGTCAAGGACCCCTCGGAGTTCGAGGCGGTGCTCACCGTGCACGGCGAGGTGCTGCACGACCGCTACCGGGTGCTGTCGCTGGAGAGCTCCAGCGTGCCCAACGCGCTGGCGGCGCTGCTGCTCACCGTCCGGGACCGCACCGGGCAGCAGCCGCACATCTACTTCGAGTGGACGGAGGGCAATCCGTTCGCGCAGTTCCTGCGGTTCTTCCTGTTCGGGCAGGGCGAGGTCGCGCCGGTCACCCGCGAGGTGCTGCGGGAGGCCGAGCCGGACCGGGCGCGGCGGCCACGGGTGCATGTGGGCTGAGGGGTGGTGAGGGGTGCCGGGCGGGACGGGGGTCCGGCGGGCGGCGCGGACCGGTGGGACCTGTGCGGACGGGTCGTGTCGATGGGGTGTGCCGATTGGTTGTCAGGTGCATAGCATTGGCGGTCCACCGGCCCACCCCACCCGCAGAGGAGCAACTTCCGTGCGCAGTCGCAGGTTCGGCCCGATCCTTCTGACCGGCGTTCTCGCCCTCGCCCTCGGCGCCGCCCCGGCGGCCGCCGCGGGGCCGCTGCCCGTGCCCGAGTCTGTGCCCGTGCCCGTGCCCGAGTCCGCGCCTGTGCCCGTGCCCTCGGCCGCCGACGGATCCCGGCACCAGGTCGAGGTCTTCGCCGAGGACGGCTCGATCGGACGGGTCACCGCGCCCGCCGCCTCCCCGTACCTGACCGCAGGCCGTCCCGGCCTCGCCCCCGCCGCCGGGGACGGCGAGGTCATCCCGATCCTGCGGAGCGGCGACAGCGCGGCCAAGGTCGACGTCGTGGTCATCGGCGACGGTTACACCGCCGCCGAACAGGAGAAGTTCCGCGCCGACGCCGCCGCCAAGTGGCAGGAGCTCAGCGCCGTCGAGCCCTACGCCGCCTACCGGAACCTGTTCAACGTCTGGGGCGTCTCGACCGTCTCCGCCGAGTCCGGCATCACCGGCGACCCGGACCGCGCCACCGTCCGCAACACCGCGCTCGGGTCCTACTTCTGGTGCGAGGACATCGAACGCCTGCTGTGCGTCGACACCAAGGCCGTCGAGACCTACGCCGTCAAGGCCCCGCAGGCCGACCTCGTCCTCGTCGTCGCCAACACCGCCAAGTACGGCGGGGCGGGCTACAACGTCGCCTCCCCGCTCGGCTACGACGGCATCGCCACCGTCGCGGGCGGCAACCCGAAGGCCGGACAGATCGCCGTGCACGAGACCGGCCACTCGCTCGGCAAGCTCGCGGACGAGTACTTCTACGACGGCTCCGACGTCTACCCCGCCGAGGAGGGCGAACCGGCCGAGCCCAACATCAGCATGTACACCGCCGACCGGCTGACCCGCGACCACGCCAAGTGGTACCGCTGGATCGGCCGGACCTCGCCCGACGGCGGCGTGGTCGGCGGCTACGAGGGTGGCGGCTACTACCCCAAGGGGCTGTACCGGCCCACCGACAACTCGATCATGCGTTCGCTCGGACGGGAGTTCAACCTGCCCGGACGGGAGGCGATGATCGCCGGGTTCTACCGGCACGCCGTCCCGCTCACCAGCTCCACCCCCGCCGGCACCCCGCTCACCCGGACCGACCGCCTCACCGTCGACCTCCCGGTCACCGGCACCACCCTCACCTGGTCCCTGGACGGCCGCACCCTGCCGCAGCTGCGCGGACGCAAGACGGTCGACCTCCGCACCGTCCCGCTCCCCGGCCCCCGCGGCCGGGTCCACACCCTCACCGCCACCGCCACCGACCCCACCCCCGCCGTCCTCGACCCCGCCCTCCGCGCGGGTCTGACGGCCACCCTCTCCTGGCCGGTCACCCGCTGACCGGGGCCGGCTGAGTCGCCTCGACGGCCCGTCTCCTTGATCGCCCCCGTACGGGAAGTCGGACCGCCCGACTTCCCGTACGGGGCGGCTGTGCGTGGAGTGGACCGTTCCCGCGCTGCCCCGCGCCGGACGGACGGTCGGAGGAAGCTCACGTGGCCCCGGAGTCGGTCGGGGCCGGCGTCCGGGTGATCGTCACGTGAGTACTCTCACCCCGTGACCGATCACGCCGGCCCCGCATCTGACCGGGGATCGAAGCGTCACCTCGCGGCCTCCACCGCGGCCTCCACCGCGGCCTCCACCGCGGACGCCGTCCGGGCCCGCGCCGCGTCCGTCTTCGACCTCGACGCCCGGTTGCCCGCACGGGTCTTCCGCCAACTCGCCGACGAGGCGGTGTTCTGCGAGTTCGACCTGCTGCTCACCCCGGACGCCTGGCCGGCGCTCGCCGCCCTGGCCACTCTGCACGGCGACCGGCAGGTCGACCTGCTCGTGGTCGAGGCGGGCGGCATCGTCTGTCCGGCGCTGTCGCTGCCCGTCGAGGTCACGCCGGACGACTACTGGGCGGAGGTCGGCTTCGGCCCGGACCGGGAACCCCTGGAGTCGATCACCATCACGGCGCGGACTGTCGCACTGACCGGCCCCTCCGGTCGTTGGGGCTGCTGGGGCGAGCGGGATCCGGAGGTCGCCGTGGTCCGGGGCTTCCCGGACGAGACCGCGAGGCACCAGTGGCGCACCCGGTACGGGCCGTGCGCCGACGCAGCCGGCGTGCTGGCGCTCCGGCTGCCGCAGGTCTTCGGCGCCCGTGCGGTCCCGGACGCCTACGCGGCCGAGTTGACCGCCAACTACGGTGCGACGCCGCGGGCATAGCCGCGGCCCTGCCGGCGGGGTCGGCCGTGGTCGCTCGCGAGTTCTCCCTCGATGCCTTCGCCGCCGTGGGCTTGCGGCCGCAGCATGAACGCGACTCCGCCGTGAGATCCTCGGTCTGTCGATCGGGACGAGGGGGAGACGCGCCGCTGACGCTGACCGGTGGTGCGGGGGCGGGCAGGACGACATTGGCCGGCGCGCTCGTGTCGTCCGCGGTGGAAGGTCCGGCAAGCGTGCTGCACGGTGACGACTACTGCTTCACCACCCCCGGGCGAGGCGTCTGGACACGGCGACGAGGCCGGGATCCCGCGCCTGGACGTCGGGGATCCCCGCTCGGTGGACATCGAGCGCCTCGGTGTCGACACCGACGCCGCGCTTGCCGTCGCGCCCCTCGTGATCGTCGAGGGCCTCTTCGCCCGCCGGGTCACCCACAGCGGCCCTGCCTCCGCCTCGACGTCTTCGTCGACCTCGCGGCGTGCGACGTGATCGTCGACGGCGCCCTGACCCCGGAGATCCTGGCCGAGCAGATCTGGTCGGCGGTCGTCGCCCAGGCGCTCCGTCACAACTCCTGACACTCGCTCGTTGTGATCCGGCTGCGGAGCTCGTGGTGAGTCGATGGTTCCACGGCCTGCCGTCCACCACCCCGCTCCCGGTGCGGGGGTCGTCTCGCGCCGTGGGGCAGGCGAGCGTGGCTCCCGCGGTTGGCGAAGCCCTGGAGCAGGGCTTGCGGGGCGCCGACCTGCCGGTGCTCTGCCCGTCGGCGGGCCGTCAGCGAGCTGTGAGGACGGCCTCTTCGTACCCGGTGACGGTGGTGAAGCCCAGGCGGCGGTAGAGGGCGAGGGCGGTGGGGTGGTCGGCCCGGACATTCAGGCCGATGTGGTCGGCGCTGTCCGCCAGGACCTCGCAGAGCCGCGCGGTGCAGGCCGTGGCGAGCCCCCGGCCGCGGGCGTCCGGGTGGGTGGTGACGTTCCCGATCACCGCGACCCGTCGGGCGGCGGAGTGGACGTGCACGCCGGCCGCCGCGAGCAGCCGGCCCCCGGCGTCCCGGATCCCGAGGTAGGGGCCGGTGGTCAGCATCCGCTCGTCGAACCAGTTGCCCGGGTAGCCGGCGGTGAAGAGGGCGCGCAGGTCCGCGAGGTCCGCCGTGCCGAGCCGCGCCACCGGCCCGACCGCATGCGGTGCCCCGCCCAGGTGCGGCGCGAGGGAGGCCGGGTCGGTCAGCGCCATCCGCAGCATCGCCGTCCGGTGTTCGGCACGGTAGTCCGGTGCGAGGGCGTCCGCCCCGCCGTCGGTGAGGTGGGCGAGCAGGCGGCGCGGCAGCACGGGCCGCATCGCGTGCAGCAGCCCGGTCAGGCCGTCGGCGTCCGCGGGCCGGGCGAGGCCGAGCAGGGTGGGTACCTCGCCGACCGAGTACAGCAGTGCCACCGGACCGTCCGCCGATGCCGTGTACCAGGCTGTGTGGGACCAGAACGGCTCGTCCAGGTCGCCGAGTTCGAAGAGGTGGAGTTCCGGGTCCCGGCCGAACCGCCCGGCGAGCGCCGCCCGGTCGTGCAGGCTGGTCAGCGGCGGGGTGGGTACGCCGGGCGTGGTGGGTGCGGCGGTGGCGGAGGCGGGGGTCGAGGACACCCGTCGAGCCTACGCGCGCTCCGTGGCGGCCACCCCGCCGGACCCGGCGGGGCGCGGGCCGAGCAGGGTCCGGAGCCGACCGGGCGGCAGTCCGGCCGCGCGGTGCACCACCCGGGTGAGATGGGCCTGGTCACTGAAGCCCAACTCCTGTGCCAGCAGGGCGAGTCGGGTCTCGCCCTCGGTCAGCCGCTCCAGCGCGAGGGTGACCCGCAGCCGGTTGCGGTAGCTGGCGATCCCCTCCCCGGTGCCGGCCCGGAAGATCCGGCTCAGATGGTGCGGCGAACAGCCGACCGCCCGGCCCAGCTCCTCCAGCCCGAGCCCGAGGTCCGCCGCCAGCGCGGCCCGCGCGGCGTCCACCAGTCGCCGCCGCGCCGCGTCCCGGACCGGCCGGCCGCTGGCCACCCTCGTCGGCGCCAGCGCCGTCAGCACCTCGCCCGCCAAGGCGACCGCGCGCTCGGAGAGTTCGAACGAGTCCGCCCCGCCGCGTGCCCGTACGACCAGCATCCGGTGCGCCAGCGCCATCCGCGGCGTGGTGAACACCAGCCCCGGGGGCACCTCCGGGTCGCCGCCCAGCAGTTCGGCCGTCCGGCGCTCCGAGAGCACCAGTTCGGTGTACAGGTCGCCGCCGCACGGATGCGCGAACTGCTGCTCGCAGCCGATCCGTTCGACGTACACACAGGCCGGGTCCAGGACCTGGTCGACCCCGTCGATCCGCCCCCGGAACATCCCCCGCCGCACCATCACCAGCCCGAACACCGGTGCCGGCCGTGCCTCCGTCCACCCCTCCGGCGGGTCCTGGCAGGACACGTCGGCGACACTCAGGTCGTCCCCGTTCAACAGGGACGCACGTTCGACCGCCATGCCCGCACCCTACTCGCGGGGCGAGCCACTGTCGCGGTTGGTCACCGGCCGTCCGTTACCCGCTACCCGACACCCGACACCGGTGGTCCGTCACCGGCCGTCCAGCAGTTCGGCGTTCGGCGCGAGTCGAAGGCCGGCCAGGGCGACGAACTCCGCGAGGCCGATCGCGCCGCCGCGGCTCCCGTCCTGCCAGCGGGCGAGCAGGCCGGAGCCCTCCTGGTCCCAGGTGTCCGGATCCGGGCCGCCGGGGAAGTGCTCGACGCTGCCCTCGCCGCGCCGGTAGTGGAAGTACAGGTAGCGGCCGCCGGCCGTCCAGGCGTCCCACTGCGAGGGGTGGCTGCTACAGGTCCACACGACACGCACGAGCGTGGTGTCCTCGTGGAGCCGGGCCTCGGTGCTGCCCAGGTGCTCCCCGGGGCCGACGACCAGGAGGGCGCCGTCCAGACCCAGCAGCCGGACGCGTCCGCCCTCGAAACCGAGGGCGAGTCCGGCGGTGAAGGCGGTCCGGTCGTTCTGGTCGTCCGGGCCGTCCAGGTTGTCCGGGTCATTCCGGATGTCCCGGTACTCGATCGCTGCCACCGAACGGATCGACTGTCCGAGGAAGCGCGTCAGCGGCAGGTCCGGCGGATCGTCGGCGGTGCCGGATGCCCTGGTTGCCTCGGTTGCCTCGGTTGCCTCGGTTGTTCCGGCTTCGGCGGCCCGGAACGACAGGCCGTTGCCGGGGGTGCGGAAGAGTACGGGCCCGAGGCCCTCCAGGTGGAGCCACAGGTGTGACAACGGCGGTGCGGTGGCGGACTGCCGAGGGTGCCGGGACGCGGTCACCCGGGTCAGTCGGGCGCCGACCAGGGCGGCGATCGTTCCAGGCTCGTTGTCGATCATCCGGTGATGCTGGCACGGTGCCCGCCCGCGCGCGAACGAATTGCACAAGAAACGACAAGCCGCCGGAGCGGGCGCGGCGGGACAGTGGGACCGGTCGGCGCCCCGCACGGGGGTCGGGGCGCCGACCCAGCGTGGTCCTTCGGCCCCCGCCCGGTTCGTGTTCTGTCCGAGGAGTCCCGTTGAACGATCCGATCGTTCCCGTCGTCCCATTCTCAGGAGATTCCGGTTCGCGTTCCGAGGCTGAGGCTGAAGCCGAGGCCGGACCCGACCGGCCCGGGCGCCGTCGCGTGCTGGGCGGCGCGCTGGCCGTCGCGGGCGCGATGGCGCTGCGCCCGCTCGTCGCGGCGACACCCGCTGCCGCCGAACCCGCCGGTGCCGCTACCGGGGTGGGTACCGCTGTCGGCGCGGGTGCTGTCGTGGTGCGGCGGTTCGGCCGGTACGAGGTGCTGGCGCTGCTCGACGCGCACGGCCCGTTCCCCGGCACCGCCCAGGCCGCCTTCCCGGAGGCGACGGCCGCCGACTGGGAACGCGCCCGCCGCCTCGACCCGGCCGCCTTCGGGCCGGGCGGCACCTGGGAACTCGACTTCCGCTGCTACGCCGTCCGCCGCCCCGGCGGCCGGGTCACCCTGGTGGACACCGGCATCGGTCCGGTCGGCAGCCCGGCCTCCGGCTGGGCGCCCGTCCCCGGCCGGTTGCCCGCCGTCCTGGCCCGGGCCGGGATCGCCCCGGCGGACGTCGAGACCGTGGTGCTGACCCATCTCCACGAGGACCACTACGGCTGGTCGGTCACCCCTGAGGGCGTACCCGTCTTCCCGAACGCCCGCTACGTGGTGCAGCACGCCGAGCTCGCGGCGCTCGGACCGACCCGGACGGCCCGCACCTACGTCGTCGAACCGCTGCTGCGCGCAGGCCGGTTGCACGAGGTCGACGGCCGCACGGTCCTCGCCGGGCGGGCCCGCCCCGGAGGAGGCGCGATCACCCTGCTGCCGACACCCGGGCACACGCCCGGACACCAGTCGGTCCTGGTCGACGGTGGCGGGGACCGACTGCTGGTCACCGGCGACGTGCTGGTCCACGCCGTCCAACTGGCCACCCCCGGCGTGAGCTACCTCTTCGAGGCCGACCCGGAGACGGCCCGCCGCAGTCGCGAGCAACTCCTCGGCGAGGCCCGCCGCACCGGCGCACTGCTCGGCACCGCCCACCTCAACCGCCCCTTCGTCCGCCCCTGGACCCCGGACGGTCACCCGTCCTCGCACTGAGAGGCGGCGGTCACGGCGACCCTGGCCCGTCGCGCCGAACACCGTGGCGCCACCGCATCCGTCGCCGATCGGGCGGCTCTCCACCAGAGTTCACCCCGGCCCCGGGGTAGCCTGCTGATCATCGATCTGCCTGATCGTCGACGTGGGGGTGGGTTCGTGATCCAAGTGCCCGCGGGGTCGTGGTGGGACTGGGACGTCGTCGAATGGAACGCCGGCCGATTGCGGCTGGGCGCGGGCTCCGACCTGTCGTACCACCACGGTCCGGAGCTGGTCTTCAGCGACCCGCTCTTCGTCTCGTGTCCGGCGGCCTTCCAGGATCCGGCCTTCCGTGAGCCGACACCGGAGGAGATGCGGACCGTTCGCCGGCAGACCGGGGAGGCACCCGAGCTGGTGGTCGCGTTCGAGGCCGACGCGGGCGGTCCGGAGCCCGCGTCGGGGCTGATCGCGGCCGGTGGGCTCGACATCGTCCGGGGGACCGTCCTCCGGTACTGGCGCGGAGATCGGGCGCCGGGCGAGCGCCTGGCCCCGTGGGTGCGGCCTCCCCAGGCGTAGTCATCGGGCGGCGACCGTAGGCCCGACCCTCGCTTCGGCCCTGGCCCCGGCCCCGGCTTCGGCCCTGGCCCCGGCCCCGGCCCCGGCCCCGGCTTCGGCCCCGGCCCCGGCTTCGGCCCCGGCTTCGGCCCCGGCCCCGGCTTCGGCCTCGGCCTCGGCCTCGGGTCCGGGTCCGGCTTTGGCTCCGGCCCCGAGCCGGACCCGGCCGAGGCGTGAGGCCCGGTGCCCGGTGCCCGGTGCCCGGTGGGGCGTGGCGGTCTGGCGGGACGGTTCGGGGCGTGGTCCCATCGGCGAGTGGGCGCATGGGGATGCCCGAACCGAAAGGGGCCGGGATCGCATGGACGAGCAGCCGTTCCGCACCACCGAGGCGGAGAACGCCCCGGTCGTCGTCGCTCCGGACGGTGCCACCGTCCGGCCCTTGCTGAGTCTCGACGGCCTCGGCAGTCAGGCCGTCTTCGAACTCCCGCCCGGCGCCGTCAGTCACGCCGTCTCGCATGCGACCGTGCAGGAGCTCTGGTGCGTCACGTCCGGCCGGGGTCGGATCTGGCGGCGGCAGTCCGGCCGGGAGTCCGTGGACGTCCTGCGGGAGGGCACGTCCGTCTCGGTGCCGCTGGGGACGGCCTTCCAGTTCCGTGCCGATCCGGACAGCCCCGGCCCGCTGCGCATCGTCGCGGTCACCATGCCTCCCTGGCCGGACGGCTCCACCACCGAGGCCCGCCCCGAGGACGGCCCCTGGCCGCCCACCGTGGGCTGACGTGAACGGACGCGGCCGGTGTCCCCCGTGGAGGTGGGGGCACCGGCCGGTCGCGGACGGGGGACGGCCCGAGGGGGCGGTCCGAGGGGGCGGTCCGAGGGAGCGGTCAGAGGGGGAGGGCCAGTTCCTGGCCCGGCTGGATGAGGTCCGGGTCCTCGCCGAGGGCCGCGCGGTTCCGCTCGTACAGTGCCTGCCAGCCGCCGGGGACCCGGAGCTGTTCGGCGATGCTGTCGAGGGTGTCGTCGTCGCGCACCGTCCAGGTGGCGGGACCGGTGGCCGGTGGCGGGGCGGCTGGGGCGCCGGGGGTGGTCGCGGCCGCCGGTTCGGCGTCCGACTCGACCGGCGGGCGTTCGCGGTCCCGGTCGGCCCGGGCGCCGCAGATCGGCCACGGGGTGAGCCCTCGTTGTTCGGCGAGGGCGTTGGCGACGGCGATCTGCTCGTCCCGGCTGGCCAGGTCGGCACGCGGGGCGTAGCGGAGGCCGCCGGTCTCCTCCCAGGTCGGCTCGTCGAACTGGAGGCCGCCGAAGTAGCCGTTGCCGGTGTTGATGTGCCAGTCCCCGCTGCTCTCGCAGGCGGCGACCCGCTCCCAGTCGATCACGGTCCCCCGATCGATGCCCGCTCCGGTTCCCGGGCCCGGTGGCGCGGCGTGCGCCGCGACGGGGGCGGCGAGGACGGCGGCCAGGGTGCACACGGCGGTGGGGAGCAGGCGGCGCAGGTGCGCGATGGGGGGCATCGGCGGCTCTCAGGTCCGGGGGCAGGGGCGCGCGCCACCCAGGAGCGGCGCGTTTCCACCGACGCACGCCGGGTGGGCCGGATCCCCGCCGACACGTCGAGCAGGTCACCCGCCCGGCTCCGCACCGCCACCCGCCCGGCGCTCGTCCCGGGCCCGGGCCGGTCCGCCGGGAGGTCCGACCGGCCCGTCGGGTCCGGTGACGGTACTCACAGGGTCGAACGTGTGCGAACCCTTTCGGACGGGCGTCCGGCATTCGGGTGGAGGTCCGACCGGCTTCGAGAACCTCTTGTTCGAGCGCCGGCGCGAGTCGCCGACGTCCGATCGGCCGGCCCCGCGTACCCGTCCCCGGACGAACGACGGCCCCCCGGCGCGAGCGCCGGGGGGCCGGGGAGGAGCAGAGCGGAGCAGGAGCCCCGCAGGTCAGCTGCGCTTCTCGCGCTCGGCCGCGGCGGCGGCCTGCTGGCGCTGCTTCTCCTCCTTCTCGTGCTTCTCCTTGACCCGCACGGACTCCCGGCGGACCTCCTCCTGGATCGTCCGCTCGCGCCGGAGCCACTCCGGGTTCTCCTCGCGCAGCGCCTCGATCTGGTCGGTGGTGAGCGCCTCCGTGATGCCGCCGCGGGCCAGGCCGGACGCCGAGACGCCGAGTCGGGTGGCCACCACGGAACGCGGGTGCGGGCCGTTGCGGCGAAGCTCCTGGAGCCACTGCGGCGGCTCGGTCTGCAGGGCGGTGAGCTCCTCGCGGGAGATCACGCCCGACTGGAAGTCGGCAGGGGTGGCGCCGAGGTAGACCCCGAGCTTCTTCGCCGCCGTCGCCGGCTTCATGGTCTGCGTGGTCTTCTGCTTGAGCGATGTCATGGTCACCAGGGTAAGCGAGCGGCCGACGCCCGCTGTCACGGTCGGTAGCCTTGGTCGGGTGACAGAGATGCAGGTGACACCCTCGTTCCGGCTGGCCTACGTCCCGGGCGTGACCCCCGGCAAGTGGGCGCGGGTCTGGTCGGAGCGGCTCCCGGACGTTCCGCTCGCCCTGGTCGCGGTGGAAGCCGCCGACGGGGAGCCGACGCTGCGCGCGGGCGACGCCGACGCCGGGCTGCTGCGGCTGCCGGTCGACCGGACCGGCCTGAGCGCGATCCCGTTGTACACCGAGACGACGGTGGTGGTGTTCCCGAAGGACCACTGGCTGGCGGCGGCCGAGGAGGTCACCCTCGGCGATCTCGCCGACGACGTGGTCTTCCACCCGCTCGACGACACCCTCGAATGGGAGCAGCTGCCCGGGCGGCCCGCCATCGAGCGACCGGCGACCACGGCGGACGCGATCGAGCTGGTCGCGGCCGGGGTCGGGGTGCTGCTCGTCCCGCAGTCGCTGGCCCGGCTGCACCACCGGCGCGACCTCACGTACCGGACGATGGCGGACGCCCCGCAGTCCCGGATCGCGCTGTCCTGGCCGGAGGAGCAGACCACCGACCTGGTGGAGGAGTTCATCGGCATCGTCCGGGGCCGTACGGTCAACAGCTCGCGCGGCCGGGGGCAGACGGCCGCGACGCCGGCCGAGGCGTCGGCGGGGAAGTCCGCCCCGGGGCGTGCAGGCGGCGCGAAGGGCGCCGCGGGCAAGGGTGGTGCCGCCAGGGGTGCTGCGGGTAGTGGCACGGGTAGGGGTGGTGCCGCCAAGGGCTCGGGCAAGCCGGCTGCCGGAGGCCGTGCCACCGCCGGGGGCGGGCGCGCCCGGGGTGGCTCCGGCTCCTCGTCCGGTGGCGGTGCGGCGGCCGCCCGGCGCGGCCGGCCGAAGCGTCGCAGCTGACGTCCGGGCGGGCCGCCGGGGCGCCGGGGCGGTCCGCGGGCGCGTTCCTGGGCCCGTCTCGGGTCCTCGGTCGGTCCTGGGGCCTCGGCCGGTCAGGCGCTCCGCGGGCTCCGAGGTGATGTGAGGGTGTTCAGCAGGGCGGCGCCGCGTTCGGCGTCGTCCACGCTGACCGCGAACTCCGGGCCCTGCCGGGGCCGGATCACGAGGCACTCGCCGCCGCGCAGCATGACCGTGGTGCCCCGGCCGCTCAGCCGGTAGCCCCAGCCGCCCACCTGGCCCGGGGTACGGGTCTCGGCCCGGGCCGAGACGATCTGCTCCGGATCCCAGTGCCGGGACGGCCTACCCAGCGGGCCGAACGCCACGTCCAGGCCGCGCTCGGTCACCCGCGCCTGCACCGACGAGCAGCCGAGCCCCGCCAGTGCGACCACCGCCAGCGGCCCGGCCGTCGCCCAGGCCGCCCCGCCCAGCCCGGCGAACCCGGCCAGCGCCGCCCCCGCCGCGCCCAGCCCGGACACCGCGGCCAACAGCCCCAGCCAGGGATTGACCGCCCGGGAGAGCCAGACGGCGCGCTGTCCGTCCGGCAGGTCGAGGCGGGGGCCGTCCGCGGGCGCCGTGGCGAGCGGCCCCGGCCCCTGCGGTCGGGTGAGCCACCAGGCCAGCGCGCCGGCCGCGACCGCCGCCACCAGGACCAGCAGGACCTCGGCGCCCAGCGGTCGGGCCTCCTGCCAGGACGGGCGGTCCAGGTTGGCCGAGACGATCGACGCCTGCGCGCCCGTCAGCAGCGCGCCTCCGAAGCCGAGCCCGGCCGCCGACCAGCTCTTCGCCTGCAACCCGCCGCGCCACCGGGCGACGGCCGCCGCCCCGAGCGAGGTCACCCACACCGCGGCGGGGAACACCGCCGCGGCCGTCAACGACATCGAACCGTCCGGCCGCGTCCCGCTCCAGTGCGTGGCCACCGGCTCCGGCAGCCGGCCGTGCGCCACCCACGGCAGCCCGAGCAGCAGCGCGAACACCCCGAGGGCGAGTGCCCCGGACACGAGCAACCCGACCGTCCGGGCCGCCGTGCCCTTGCGGACCTCGCCCTGCCCGCCGTCACGCCCGTTCTCCTGCGAACCGCCGCTCACTCCAGCCCCCTGATCATCTCGATGAGCTCTTCCCTGCTGAAGCCCGCGTGCGCCGCCTCGGCGACCAGCCGACGCGCCGCCTCCAGGAGTTCGGCACGTCGGTCGGCACCCACCGCGACGGTGATGCCGCGCCCTCGGCGGAACTCCAGTACTCCTTCGTCCCGCAGCACGCGAAGCGCCCGCAGGACCGTGTTCGCGTTCACCCCGAGGGCGAGTGCCAACTCCCGCGCCGGTGGCAACCGCTCCCCGGGCACGCACTCACCCTCACCGGCGGCCCGCCGGATCGCTCCCGCAACCTGCTCGTGCAACGGCCGGGTGTCTCCGGCCTCAAGCTTCAGCAACATGGTGCTAGTGAGAGTAGCACCATCCTCGAATGGTGCCAGTCCTGCCGTTGCGCCCGGGGGGTGTTCCGGGGTGCCTGCCGGACTCGAACGGGCGCCTTCGTTCGAGGGGGCCTGAGGTCTGGGGGCCGGTGGGGCGATGGGGCGTTGGTTGGGAGTGTTGGGCAGGCGCGCCGTCGTGCTGCGCTTGCGGAGGTCGCCGCCGCCGTGTCCGGGCGTGCTGAAGCCGGCGAGGGTTTCACGGCTGTGCCTGTGTGATGTCCCCGGTACGGTCCGGGGGCGATCGCCTGGACGGTGCCCGTGTTCTGCACGGCCCGGGCGCGCCGGGAGGCCCGGACGGCCCGGAGCGGGGACGGCGTTCGGGTCAGTCGGGTGGCGGATCGTCAGATATCGTCAGTGCTGCCAGTGCTGTCGGCGCTGGCAGTACCCGTCCGCACTTCGGTGCGGGGGAATGGCGGCGGGTGCGGGAGTCGCTCGGACGGCGGCGTCAGAGCCAGCCTCTGTGGGCGGCCTTGATACCGGCCTCGAAGCGACTGCTGGCGCCCAGGCGTTCCATGATCGAGGCCATCAGGCGGTTGACGGTGCGGGAGGAGACACCGAGACGCTGGCCGGCGGTGTCGTCGGTGAGGCCGGAGCCGAGCAGGCGCAGCAGTTCGCGTTCGGTGCCGCTCAGGCCGGTGCTGGTGTCTTCGGCGCGGACCGCGCCGAGTGGGACGGCAGTGGCCCAGGCGTGGTCGAACAGTTCGCACAACGCTTCCATCAGGCCCGGCTCGGTGACGTGCAGCGCGCCTTTCCTGGTGTCCGCGGGGTCGATCGGGACGAGGGCCTGGGTGCGGTCGACGATGACCAGGCGCTGCGGGATGATCGGCGCGGTGCGGATCTCGCCGCCGTGGTCGAGTACCCAGTTGGCGTGGGCGACGGTGTGCGGGACGTTGCGGACGGCGTCCTGGTAGAGGCTCTTGATCACGATGCCGCGGGCCAGGGCCCCGGCGTTGGTGGCCCGTGCGGCTTCCAGATCCTCGGGTCGGTGTCCGGTGCCGGGGTGGACCCCGAGGCATTCGGACCGTGCCCGGCGGCCCAGCTCCTCCAGTCGGGCCTGGATGGCGTCCATGCCCAACAGGCGTTCGCCGTGGGCGGCCCGGGTCTCGGCGCGGTCGGCAACCAGTCGGGTCACGGAGGCCCGGGAGGCGGCGAGCTGGGCCTGGCGGGCGGCCAGTTCGGCCTCCTGGCGGGTCAGCAGGTCCGCGAGGCCGACCTCGGGACTGATCGCGCGCATTTGCCCGGGGTGTTCACTGGAGGCGCGCACCAGGAGCAGGGCGGCGAGTTCGTCCAGGCAGTCGTGCACCTGGCCGGCGGTGAGTTCCAGGTCGGCGGCAAGTGCGACGACTCCGTCGCCGGGCCGGTCGAGCATGGCTTGGTAGACGGCTGCGGCGGCGCCGGACAGCCCCAGTGCTTCGAGCATCGTGGTCTTGCCCCCCGTGAAGACGCGTTGCGCTTCGGCATCCACGGCACATGATGGCAGCCCGCGCAATCTCTCTTCAAGATCCACTATGTGCCATTTCGTTGCAGGTGAGGCAATTGAGTGGCCTGTCCGCAAGGTTGGGGGTGAGGCTGATGCGATGTTCTGCCCCGGTACGAATCGGGCCGGAAGGGACCGTCCCGGCTCCGGCCTCCTGTCGGGATCCCGCCAGGGCGCCTCGGCGACACTCCGAAGCCCCGTCGGCGGCACCGCCGGGCCGCGAAGCTTGCGGCATCGCCACCGGGGCCCTCGGCCCGGCGAACGGACCGAGCGTCACCGCGGGGTGCCGAACCGGTCCAGGCAATCTCCCACGACCCCGTGAAGGACAACGACCATGATCCGTTAGCCCGTTTGCCCGTTTGCCCGTTTGCCCGTTTGCCCGTTGCCGGAGTAGCCGCAGTCGCCGCCGCGGTTGCCGCGACCCTCGCTGTCACCCTGCTGCCCACGGCCGCCGCCGACCTTGCCGACCCGGCCCCCGTCGCCCCGGCGACCGCCACCTCCTCCGCGTCGGTGGACCCCGACGAGTTCCAGTGGGGCTGAGTCGGTGGTGGACGTCGTCCGCACGAGCCTGAACCACTGCCCCGGAACCACCCCGGGCCCGGCGACCGAGGCCGCTGAGGCCCTCGACAACCTGTGGGCCCACACCGTGCCCGAGGACGGTCTGGAACACGCCAGTGCCCGCACCGGACGCGGCCGCCTCGACCTGCTGCTCCTCCTTCTCCCGCCCGAGGGCCCCGTCGCCCCGGACACCACTGATCGCGCCGCAGCCCTGGTCGCCCGCAGTCATCGCAATTCCCCCGTACTGACGCTGCGCTACCTCCCACCGGCTCCCGCGCCGAGCGCCTCCGGTCACTGACACACCGCGCCCGGCGCCGACGGGAAGCTCTGTATCGGCACCGATGGCGGGACGGATATGGCACAGCCCGTCGAGCGGTGGTTGCTCGGCATGGTGTAACCACCTCACGCAGGTTCAGGCAGCGTCCTCCGGCTCCCGAGGGGAACGTCCCAGGGCGCCGCTCTGCCGGCACCACGGACGGTGTTGCGCAATGCATGCCGCGGGCCGGGACTTCTCGGGGCAGCTGACCCCGGGGTGTCGGGTGGGGAGCCCGTTCTCCGGGACTCACCTCGTTCGGGAAGTCCGTCGATCTACCCGTACGGGCTGTGCTCGTGACGGTCACGTGGCTCGGGGGCTGTGGTCGAGCGGCGACGAGCAGGGCGAAATCCAGCGTTACGGAAGTTCCTTGCGCATCAGCGTGCACAGTGTCTCGTGTCGCCGGAGTGAGCCGTCCTCGTCCTCCACGTCCCAGGAGGCGAGTTCGCTGCCGAAGGCCCGGTAGCCCAGGCGCTCGTAGAGGGAGCAGGCACGTGGGTTGTTCGCCTCGACGCCGAGTTCGGCCCGGGCCAGGCCCCTGTCGACGATCCGCTGCTCGGCTGAGCGGATCAGCAGCGTGCCGATCCCGCAGGACCGCAGGGCCGGGTGGACGCCGAGCTGCCAGAGCGTGCCGGCGGCGGGCTTGACCGTGTAGTCGACCCCGCCGACCGCCACCGGGAGCCCGGTCGGCGTGCAGACAGCCAGGTAGTCGATCTCTCCGGCCTCGGCGCGGCGGATCTGGTGGACCAGCTCGCGTACGTGTTTGGCCGAGCCGGCCCAGCCGCACGACGGCACGTCCGCGTCGGTGAGGTCGCGCACCGACAGGTGGAGCCTGATCTCGGTCATCGCCGCCTCCCCATGACTCCTGCTGCCCCGACAGTGGTCACCTCCCATTCCAGCAAGCCGGTCCCGGTGCCGTCCACGGCGTTTCCGGACGGTCCGACGTTCGAAACGGCCGGAGGTCGCAGCGGTTGCGCTCAGTGGCCGGGAGCCATGGACGGACTCGTATCGACGAATCGACGAACTCGACGACCGTTCGGCACCGGAAGCGCGAGGACCGTCTCCCACGCCGCCTCGCCGGGAGGTGGCTTGTCCCGGTCGTCCCCGCCCCTGCTGCAGCCAGAAGTCGGCCGCCCGCTCGGGCGAGGGCGCAGATCTCTCGGCTTCACCCCGTCCATCCCGAGCGGAACCTCGCGCTCTGCATCCGGTGGATCGAGGCAGTCGGCCGGCACCGGACGGAGCGGCCGTCGGCGGGGACGGGCCCACTTGGTTGCTGGTCGGCGGGTCCCCTGCGCCCGCTGAACGGCAACTGCCTCGGTCCGGATCAGTCGCGGAGCGCACGACGGGTGGTCGTGGTGAGCAGGGCGGTGATGAGGAGGGCCAGGGTGACGGCGGTGACCAGGGCAGGGGAGGGGCCGACAGGGTGGCCGGCCCGGCGGACGGTGCCCATGAAGTCGAGTGCGGCGACCTGGTTCACTGCCAGGTACCAGAGCGGCAGGTAGAGGGCCTGGAAGAGGCGGTGGGTGCGGGAGAGGGTGCCGAGGGCGAGGGCGAGCGAGGGGATGAACAGGGCGCCGGCCGACCAGGCGGCCAGCCCGGCGGTGTCTCCGGCCGCGGCGAGACGGACCAGGACACCCGCACCGATCAGGGCGGTGAGCAGCACCCCGGCGCCCCACTCGGCGAGCAGACGGGCGCGAGTGGCCGGATAGGCGCCGAGCAGGACCTCCAGGTCGTTCTCCGCCGAGCGGCTGCCGAGACGGGACCAGAGGAGTACCGGCCAGACCCAGGCGGCGGGCAGCACCGCGCCGACGCCGACGTCCGGCGGCACGGAGAGTCCGGCCAGGACGAGGACGGCCGCCGCGAGCCACCACCAGCGCGAGGCGTCGGCGAACAGGATCCGCACCTCACCGATCAGCAGCCGACCGTAGTGGGAGCCGAAGCGGGAGCGGTATCGGTGATGGGCACGGTTGTGGGCGTGGGCGTGGAGTGCGGAGGTGGGTTCGGTCGCCGGATCGACGAGCGGGGCCGTCGGGCGGACGGGGCCGGGGAGGGGGGCGGCGGCGGGTGTTGTACCACCGGGGTGCTGCTCGGAGGCCCTGCCGCGGGCGGGGTCGAAGCGCGTGAACCAGAGGGCCGGCAGCGCGGCGAGCGTCACCGCGAGCAGGGCGAGCAGCAGCCGTTGGGCGAGGAACCCCGTCCCGTAGTCCGCGCCGTCCCAGTGGAGCGCCTCCAGCGGGGAGTCCACCTTGGTGAGGCCGAGGCTGAACTCGTCGCCGACGAGGTCGACACCTCGTGCGGCGGCCGTGGCGCGCAGCGAGTCGGCCAAGGGGCCGAGCCCGAGCCCGCCGAACGGTGCGCCGGGCGCCTCCCCGGCGATCAGGAGGGCGGGCGCGAAGGCGAACCAGGTGACGTTGCCGAGCCCGCCGCGCAGCAGCGGCACCGTTTCGAAGAGGACGGCCAGTGCCGCCGTCACCGCGAGCATCGGCAGGGTCAACACCAGGAACGGCGTCAGCAGGGCGACCGGGTCGAGCAGTCGGTCCTCGCCCCGGACCAGTTGCAGGGCGGGTGCGGTGAGTGCGAGCACACCGAGCATCGAACCGAGCACCAGCAGATTGCCGAGGAACTTCGCCAGCATCAGTTCGGTGTTCCGCAGCGGGGCCGCGGCCAGGAGCTGGCCCACCCCGGTCTCCTCGTCGCGGCCGAGGCCCTTGCGAACCACGTAGAACCCGCCGAGGGTGAGCCACAGCGTGCCGGCCAGGGCGGTCGCAGTACCGACGTAGGCGCTGTTGTACTCCCCCCGGTAGGAGCCGAGTGCGAGGATCGCCCAGTGCCCGTCGGTCGGCGGGACGGCGAGCAGGCCCAGGCCCACCGCGGCGAGGAGCGTCACCGCGTAGGCGGGGCGGCGGGTCCGGTCCCGGAAGTCGCCGAGCGCCAGTCGGCCGATCCGACCGACCGGGCCGGTCCGCACGGGCCCGCCCGCAGTGGCGGCGGGACCTCGGGGGGAGGGTGCGCGGGGCCCGTCGGGGTGGGACGGGCGGAGAACGGTCCGCGTCATCGCCGCACCCCCGTACGGGCGCCGGGGACCGAAGGGGCGAGGACGGGCCTGTCGGGCACCGATCGGACCAGCCCCAGGTAGGCGTCCTCCAGGTCCGGTGCGACCTGCACCGCCGCCGCATCCGGCGGGCCGTCGGCGAGGAGTCGCAGCCGTACCCGCCCGTCCCCCGTGCGTACCATCCGGCTCACCACGAAATGCTGCTGCACGGCCGCCACCGAGCCCGCGTCCACCAGGACCTCCCACACCCGGCCGGCCTGGCCGCGCAGCAGTTCCTCCGGACTGCCCCGGCGCAGCAGCCGCCCACCGGCGAGAACCGCGATGTCCCCGGCCACCGACTCGATGTCGGAGACGATGTGGGTGGACAGCAGCACCACCCGCTCCTCGGCGAGGGTGCTCAGCAGGTTGCGGAAGCGCACCCGTTCCTCGGGATCGAGGCCGGCGGTGGGTTCGTCGACGACGATGACGCCGGGGTCGCCGAGCAATGCCTGGGCGATCCCGACCCGGCGCAGCATGCCGCCCGAGTAGGCGCCGAGCGGCCTCCGTACCGCCTCGGTCAGGTTGACCAGCGCGAGCAGTTCGTCGATCCGGGTCCGGGCGGCGCGGGCGGGGATCCCCTTGGCGGCGGCCAGGTAGGACAGGAACTCGCGCGAGGTGAGGTGCGGGTGGACACCGAAGTCCTGCGGGAGGAAGCCGAGTTCGCGGCGGAGCAGGTCGGGGTGGGCGAGCACGTCGGCCCCTCGGTAGGTGATCCGTCCGGAGGTGGGCCGGGTCACGGTGGCGACGATCCGCATCAGGGAGGACTTGCCCGCGCCGTTCGGTCCGAGGAGGCCGAGCAACCCGGGACCGAGCCGCAGCGAGAGGCCGTCGACGGCGTGTTTGCCGCCACGGTACACCTTGCTGACGTCGGCCAGTTCGAGGTGGGGTGTGACATCGGGTCCGCTCATGTGCCGTACTCCGCTCTCCCGGTCGTGGACGGGATGTGGTGACTGACTGCGACCAGCCTTCCTCCTCGGTCGGGCGTTGCCATCTGCCGATCGGCATAGATCCGGCGCCTTTTCTCGGCGCGAGAACCTGCCGATCGGCACAGGTTGGCGCCCCGGCGCGGGGGCAGATTCCTTGGTGAGGACGACGGCCGCAGACCGGAGAGGTCGTCGGCGTGCCGAGCCTTGACAGGTGGTTCGGGTACTGGATTACTTGGCTCCGGCCAGGGCCGACCGAATGGTCGGTAGCGAGTTCTGGAGGAGGCGCGATGAGCGGCGGAGCGACGGATCCGGGTGCGTCCGTGGACCCGGGAGGAGAGGTGCGGGCGCGGGTGGGTCTCGGCGAGGCGCCGCCGCTGGAACTCCTGGACGCGGGGGAGCGGATGACCGCCGAGGAGCTTCGGGCGCACCAGCTCAAGCACCTCCGGGCCACGCTGCGCCACGCCTACGACAATGTCGAGCTGTACCGGCGGAAGTTCGACGCCGCGGGTGTCGCGCCCGAGGACTGCCGCACCCTGGCCGATCTCGCCCGTTTCCCCTTCATCACCAAGGCCGACCTGCGCGACACGTACCCGTTCGGCATGTTCGCCGTCCCGAAGGAGAAGGTCCGCCGGATCCACGCGTCCAGCGGGACCACCGGCCTGCCGACCGTGGTCGGCTACACCGAGCACGACCTGGACGTCTGGGCGGATGTGGTGGCCCGGTCGATCCGGGCGGCCGGCGGGCGGCCCGGCCAGACGGTGCACATCGCCTACGGCTACGGCCTGTTCACCGGAGGGCTGGGCGCGCACGCGGGTGCCGAACGCGCGGGGTGCACCGTGATCCCGGCCTCCGGCGGTATGACGGCCCGCCAGGTCCGGCTGATCCAGGACCTCCGGCCCGAGATCATCATGGTCACCCCGTCGTACCTGCTCACCCTGCTGGACGAGTTCGAGCGGCAGGGTGTCGACCCGCGCGGCACCTCGCTGCGGGTCGGGATCTTCGGCGCCGAGCCGTGGACGGAGGAGATGCGCGCCGAGATCGAGCGGCGGATGGACCTCCACGCCGTGGACATCTACGGACTCTCCGAGGTGATGGGGCCGGGCGTTGCGCAGGAGTGCGTGGAGACCAAGGACGGCCTGCACATCTGGGAGGACCACTTCTACCCCGAGGTCGTCGACCCGCTGACCGACGAGGTGCTCCCGGACGGCGAGAACGGCGAGCTCGTCTTCACCTCGCTCACCAAGGAGGCGCTGCCGGTCATCCGCTACCGCACCCGCGACCTCACCCGACTGCTGCCCGGCACCGCCCGCCCCGCGTTCCGCCGGATGGCCAAGGTGACGGGGCGCAGTGACGACATGATCATCCTGCGCGGAGTCAATGTCTTCCCGACCCAGATCGAGGAGATCCTGCTGCGAGTGCCCGCCGTCGCACCGCACTTCCAGTTGCGGTTGACCCGCCGGGGGCGGCTGGACCGGATGACGGTCAGGGTCGAGGCGCGGCCCGACGCCGGACCTGGGCAGCGTGAGGCGGCCGTCGAGGCGATCGCACGGGGGGTGAAGGACGGCGTCGGGGTGAGTGTGGACGTCGAGGTGGTGGACCCCTACACCCTGGAACGTTCGGTCGGCAAGATCCGTCGGATCGAGGACCTTCGTGCGGGCGGAGGGGAGGGAGGCGGCGTGGTGAGCTGAGGAGGGAGGGGGAGGAGCGAGATCGCCACCGGTCGACAACCGGTCCCGTCCGGGCTGCGGCTCAGTGCCCCGGGGCCCCAGGCGGAGGGCCGTTCGCTCTTGGGCCCCGAGCGTGGATGGGCTGGCGCGGCGGGGTCGAGTCAGAGCCGGGCGAACGCGGCGGTGTTCTCCTGGGCCCACTGGTGGTAGGTCCGGGCGGGGCGGCCGAGAAGGGTCAGGGTGGTGTCGTGAACGGGGGCGGGCCCATGGGTCGCGGCTTCCCAGAGGTTCAGCAGGGAGGTGACGGCGGGGGCGGGCATGCGGCGACCCATCTGTTCCTCGGCCTCGGCGCGGCTGATCCGCTCGACCGGGATCTCGTGGCCGAGGGCCCCGGCGAGGGTGGCGAGCTGCTCGCGGAAGGTGAGCGACTCGGGGCCGGTCAGGACGGGAGCGGAGCCGGTGAGGGAGCTACCGGTGAGGGCCTCGGCGGTGATGTCGGCGAGGTCGTCGGGGTGAATGGGCGCGATGTGCGCGTCCGGGTGGGCGAGTTGGATCGGCAGGCCCCGGCCGATGAAGTACGCCCAGCCCAAGGAGTTGCTGGCGAAGGCGTCCGGGCGCAGGAAGGTGCTGGTGAGGTCGGAGGCGGCGAGCGCACGCTCGACCAGGAGGCTGTGGCTCGCGAGCGCGTCGTTCTCCGCGTCGGAGCCGAGGACGGAGGACGAGGAGAGCAGGACGACGTGCTCGACGCCGGCCGCTTCGGCGGCCTCGGCGAACGCGTGGATGCCGGCGGGCTGGGGGTAGAGGAAGACCTGCCGGACGTCGCGCAGCGCCGATTCGAAGGTCTCGGGCCGGTCGAGGGCGAGCTCGGCGCACTCGACGTCGTCGGGGACGGTCACGTCGGCGGGGCGGGCGCTGGCGGCGCGGACGGCATGGCCGGCGGCGTGCAGGCGGGCGATGACGCCGCGGCCGACCTGGCCGCGGGCGCCGGTGACGAGGGTGATGGCCACAGGAAGGAGTCCGTTCGTTTCGTCGGGTGATGATCGGTCGGGCCGGGAGGCCGGAGGGCCGACAGGGTTGGCGGCGAGCTGTCCCACTAAAGTGGGTGCTGACACGCATATGCATGATGTCGTGCACACGTTTTCATGTCAACACATGTATTCGCCGAGTCACGCACGCAGATAGGCTGGCGGTATGACGACGAAGCGCGGGCCCGGTGAGGGCGAGGATCTCCTGGACGCCGTTGGGCCGGCTTTCGGGCGGCTGCGGCGCTCCTCGCTGCTCGATGTCGAGGATCCGATCCCCCAGAAGGACCTCAGTCGGACACTGGTCCTTCGGGTCGTTCAGGACGTCACCTTCCACGATGGCCGCGAGGTGACCGTCGGGGCCGTCGCCGAGCATCTGGCCGTCGACCCCTCGGTGGGCAGTCGCATGGTGTCGGACTGCATCGCCGCCGGATATCTGGTCCGTGCCGCCTCCCAGCAGGACGGCCGCCGGACAGTCCTGCTCCTCAGTCCGGAGGGTGAGGACCTGATGGAGCGCTTCCGCCGGTTCCAGCGTTCGGCCTTCGAGCAGATCACCGCGGAGTGGCCCGACACCGAGCGGCTGGAGTTCGCCCGCCTGATGGTGAAGTACGTCGAGTCGCAGGATGCCCTGCGTGCCCGCGTCCGCCGCACCCCCCGCTGAAGCGACCGTACTCGGCGGCCGGGGCTGGACGGGGCGGGGCGACGCCGCCCGCCCTCTACGATGAGGTCATGAGCGGGAGCCTCCAGGTATCAGGTGCGCACACCTCGCAGGTGGCCGGGGTGGACGAGCGGCTGGATGTCGCCGCCGGGATCCTTGCCCTGCTGGCCGACCGCACCCGGCTCGCGCTGCTCCAGCGGCTGAGCGAGGGCGAGGCCGACGTGACGACGCTGACCGAGGCGGCCGGTGCGGCGCGCCCGTCCGTCAGCCAGCACCTCGGCAAGTTGCGGCTGGCCGGACTGGTGTCCACCCGCAAGGACGGGCGCCGGGTCGTGTACGCGCTTCGGCACGGGCATCTGCGGCGGCTGGTCCAGGAGGCGCTGAACGTGGCCGATCACCAGATCAGCGGACTGCCGCCGCACGACTGAGCTGCTGCGCGTCGCCCTGCGAAGTCCTCCTGTCGCCTTTCCTGTCGCCCGCCCGGTGTCCCGCCGCTCCGGCATCTCGGCGCCCCGCCGCCCTCCGAGTCGCGCTCCGGGCTGCTTTTTCTGTCAATAGGTGCGCACGTGCGCACATGTTGTCCTATCCTGGAGGGGACCCCACCGGCCCGCGTCACCTCGGCGCGCTCCGCACGAACGGAGTCCCCGATGCTCTCCGTCCTCCGCAACCGCACCTACCGGCACCTGTTCGTCGCCCAGGTCGTCGCCCTCGCCGGGACCGGCCTGGCCACCGTGGCGCTCGGCCTGCTCGCCTACGATCTCGCCGGGGCCGACGCCGGGTCGGTGCTCGGTACGGCGTTGGCGATCAAGATGGTCGCCTACGTCGGTATCGCCCCGGTCGTGGCCGCTGTCGCGCACCGGATCCCGCGTCGTCGGCTGCTGGTCGCCGCCGACCTGGCCCGCGCGGGTGTGGCGCTCGCGCTGCCGTTCGTCGGTTCGGTCTGGCAGGTCTACCTGCTGATCTTCGTCCTCCAGGCGGCCTCCGCCACCTTCACCCCGGCCTTCCAGTCGGTGATCCCCGAGGTGCTGCCCGAGGAGCGCGACTACACCCGGGCGCTGTCGCTGTCCCGGCTCGCGTACGACACGGAAACCCTGGTCAGCCCGGTGCTGGCGGCCGCGCTGCTGGCGCTGGTCGGCTACCGGTGGCTGTTCTGGGGAACGGTGGTCGGCTTCCTGGCCTCGGCGGTCCTGGTCGTCTCGGTGGTGCTGCCCGGCGCGGTCCGGGCGGCACGAGCCACCTCCGGCGCCGCCGGGACCGGCACCGTCCGGGGCGGCGCGGCCGACGACCGCGCCCGTTCGGTCGGCGCGCGCTCCCTGGCCGGGATCCGGCTCTTCCTCTCCGTGCCGCGACTGCGGGCGCTGCTCGCCCTGGACCTCGCCGTGGCGGCCGGCGGCGCCATGGTGATCGTCAACACGGTCGTCTACGTCCGGGAGGAGCTGGGTCGTCCGGCGGGCGACGTCCCGCTCGCCCTCGGTGCGTACGGCGGAGGCTCGATGCTGGTCGCGCTGTTGCTGCCCCGGGTGCTGGACCGGGTCGCGGACCGAACGGTGATGCTGCCGGCCGCCTTCGCCGTCGCGGGCCTGCTCGCCGTTCTGGCGATGGTCACCACGGCGGGCGGAGGGGCGTGGCGCTGGCCCGCGCTGCTCGCCCTGTGGGCCGGACTCGGCGCGGCGGGTTCGCTGATCCTGACGCCGGGCGGGCGTCTGCTGCGGTCCGCCGTCCCGCCGGCCGACCTGCCGGCCGCCTTCGCCGCGCAGTTCTCGCTCACCCACGTCTGCTGGCTGCTCGCCTACCCGCTGGCCGGTTGGCTCGGAGCCACCGCGGGGCTCCCGGCCGCCACGGTCGCCCTCGCCGTCATGGCCCTGGTCGCGGCGGGTCTGGCCGCCCGGGTCTGGCGCAAGGCCGCTCCGGCCGCCCGCCCGGTGACCGATGCCGGTCGGGGATCGGCCGTCCGCCCGGCATCGGTCGCCGTGACGGTCCGTCCCCACCGTCGTCAGGTCCGCCGGCCCGTCCATCGCCGTCCGCTGCATGCCCCGTCCGGTCGGGTCCTGGTCCGGCATCACCACCACCGCCATCCGGCCGCCTCCTGACGACGGCCGCCCCGCGCCCCCGGAAGCCTCCGCTCCGGGGGCGCTCCGCGTGCCGACCACGTCCCGGTCAGGGGCCGCCCGGGTCCCGGGTCGTCGGCACTTCGGTGGTCGCGTGACGCCGGGGAGGTGAGGTCGCTGTCGCTCGCGCGGGTTCCGGGGCGGGGGTTGGGGGCGACTCGCGTCGGCTCCTAGGCTGGTCCGCGAGTACCGGGAGGAAATCTTGGGAGACCCGACGGACCGGGCCGCGTTCCACGACGCCCCGATCGTTGCCAGTGCCAGTGCCAGTGCCAGTGCCAGTGCCAGTGCCAGCGCCGCTGCTGCCGCTGCCCATGCCCACGGCCATACCGCCCGCGCCGGGGGTGCCCGAGGTCCCGCCGAGGGGCCGGTTGTCGTCGACGGCAGCGGGATGCTCTGCGTCACGCTGCTGCTGCATCTGCGCAGGCGCGTCACCGGCCTGTCGGCCGGAACGGTCGTCCACATCGTCAGCACCGATCCGGCGGCGCCGCTCGACCTTCCGGCCTGGTGCCACCTCACGGGCCATGCCTATCTGGGGCCGGTGCCCGACGCCGCCGGGCGTGATGTGTACGCGCTGCGGCTCGCGGCCGACCCGACTCCGACCAGGGCGGACGCGCCCTGGCACCCGGTCGGAGACTGATTCCGGAATCGGAGTGGACCCTGGGCTCGCATGTTGATTCATGTTCGATATTGTTTGTTCATGTGGTTGAAGGGAAGCCCCAGGAGAGGGAGCACGTCATGGCCCCAACGGTGACCGACGCGACCGGCCAGACCGGTGCGAGCGGGTCGGCAGGCGCGAGTGGAACGACCGGCACCGCCGCGCCGGTCGGCCCGAGCGCCCAGGCCGACACGAGCAGGCAGGCCGGCGCGACGACCAGGACGGTCACCGAACTGGCCGACGGCCGCGAGCTGATCTACTACGACCGGGGCACGCCGCCCGCCGGTCGGGCCGTGGCCGACCGGCGCCCGCTCGACGCCGTCGCGCCCTCCTCGGAGGTCCGGCAGGACCCGATGACCGGTGCCTGGGTGACCGTCGCCGCCCACCGCCAGGCGCGCACCTACCACCCGCCGGCCGACGAGTGCCCGCTCTGCCCCAGTCGCGAGGGCCGGCTGAGCGAGATCCCGGCCGGGGACTACCAGGTGGCCGTCTTCGAGAACCGCTTCCCCTCCCTCGCGGGCGAGCCCGGCACCCACCCCGTGCCGCTCGCCGTCGACGACCCGCTGCACACCCGTGGGCCGGGCGTCGGCCGCTGCGAGGTGGTCTGCTTCACCGCCGACCACGACGCCTCCTTCGCCGACCTCGACGAGGACCGCGCCCGGCTGGTGC
This sequence comes from Kitasatospora sp. NPDC094019, assembly GCF_044764505.1. NCBI lineage: Bacteria > Bacillati > Actinomycetota > Actinomycetes > Kitasatosporales > Streptomycetaceae > Kitasatospora > Kitasatospora sp. NPDC094019. The sequence continues at coordinate 151,907 of NZ_JBIWIF010000018.1, read as the reverse complement.
TGGACGCCTGGACCGACCGCACCGCCGAACTCTCCGCCCTGCCCGGCGTCCGGCAGGTCTACTGCTTCGAGAACCGCGGCACCGAGATCGGAGTCACCCTCGCCCACCCCCACGGTCAGGTCTACGCGCTGCCGTTCGTCCCGCCGCGCACCGCGAAGATGATCGACCAGGCCGCCCGGCACCGCGCCGCCACCGGCCGCAACCTCTTCGACGACCTCGTGGCCGCAGAGCGAGCGTCCGCCGAGCACACGTCCGCCGATCGCACTTCCGCCGAGCACGCGTCCGCCCGGCCCCCCGAGGAGAGCCGGGTCGTGCTGGCGGGGGAGCACTGGACCGCCTTCGTGCCCTTCGCCGCCCGCTGGCCCTACGAGGTCCACCTCTTCCCCAATCGCCGTGTCCCCGACTTCACCGGGCTCGACGAGGCCGAGCGTGCCGAGTTCCCGCGGATCTACCTCGACCTGCTGCGCCGCTTCGACCGGCTCTTCGGCGACGGCGACCGGCGGGTCCGCGCGCCCTACATCGCCGCCTGGCACCAGGCTCCGTCCGGGCACGAGGACGAACTCGCCCTCCATCTGGAGCTGTTCACCGTCCGGCGGACGGCGGACAAGCTCAAGTACCTGGCGGGCACCGAGTCCGGAATGGAGGCGTTCATGAACGACGTCGCCCCGGAGTTCGCGGCCCGGCGGCTGCGTGAGGTCGGACCCACGAGCCCGACCGCCCTGACCACCGAGACCGCCCCGACCACCGAGACCGCCCTGACCGCCGAGACGACCGACGAGGAACCGCAGCGATGACCCCCACGCCCCCCGCCTCCCCGTCCCCCGCCTCCCCGTCCCCGGCCTCGCCGCCCCCCGCGTCCCCGTCCGCCGCCTTCGAGGAGCTCTACGGCCACGCCCCCGAGGGTGTCTGGGCGGCACCCGGCCGGGTCAACCTGATCGGCGAACACACCGACTACAACGACGGGTTCGTCCTCCCGATCGCCCTCCCGCAGGCCGTCCGCGCCTACGCCCGCCGCCGTGCCGACGGCGTGCTTCGGCTCGCCTCGACCCGGGTCCCCGGCGAGGTCGTCGAACTGGACGTCGCCGCCCTGGCTCCGGGCGGCGCGCCCGGCTGGGCGGCGTACCCCGCCGCGGTCGTGTGGACGCTGCGCGAGGCGGGCCACGGGATCGGCGGTGCCGACGTCCTGCTCGACAGCGACGTGCCCGGCGGTGCCGGCCTCTCCTCCTCCGCCGCGTTGGAGTGCGCGGTCGCGGCCACCTACAACGACCTGTACGAACTCGGCCTGGATGCGCCCGAGTTGGCTCTGGTGGCGCAGCGTGCCGAGAACGACTTCGTCGGCGTTCCCTGCGGGATCATGGATCAGATGGCCTCGATGGCCTGTCGCGCCGGGACCGCCCTGCACCTGGACACGCGCGACCTCGCTGCCCGGTACGTCCCGCTCGACCTGGCGGGATCGGACCTCACCCTCCTGGTCCTCGACACCCGGGTGCAGCACGACCTCGCCGACGGCGCCTACGCCGCCCTGCGGGCCGGTTGCGAACGCGCCGCCGCGCTCCTCGGTCTGCCCGCGCTGCGCGACCTCGCCGCCGCCGACCTCCCCGCCGCGCTCGACCGGCTGCCGGCCGAACTCGTCCCGCTGGTCCGGCACGTGGTGACCGAGAACGGCCGGGTCGAGCAGACCATGCGGGAGCTGGAGCAGCACGGTCCGGCCGCGCTCGGGCCGATCCTCACCGCCGGCCACGCCTCGCTGCGAGACGACTACGGGACGTCCTGCCCGGAGACGGACCTCGCCGTCGCCGTCGCCGTGGCGTCCGGGGCACTCGGCGCTCGGATGACCGGTGGCGGCTTCGGCGGTTCGGTGATCGCCCTGACCCGGACGGCCGACGCGGAGGCGGTGGCCAAGGCGGTCACCGAAGCCTTCCTGGCCGAGGGTTGGGCCGAGCCGCAGGTCTACCGGGCCGTGCCCTCCGCCGGTGCCCGTCGGGAGTCCTGACTGCCTCCGGTCCGACCTGTCACCTCGTCCGCCCCCGCCGATCCCGGCGGGGGCGGACCCCCACCCGGGAATCGTCGCGTCCTCCAAGGGTGGTCCTGCCGGACCGGGGGTCGGACGGGGTCTGGTCCGGTCCGACCCCCGGCGGTGAGGCTGGGCACATGACCAATAGCCACCAGAACCCAACCGCCGCCGTTACCACCGCCTCCACCACTGCCTCCGCCATCACCGCCTCCGCCACCACCGCCATCAGGGCCGAACCCGTCACCGGAACCGGACCCGCCACCCCGGAGAAGGACTTCGACGGCCGAACGGTGCTGGTCACCGGAGGCACGAGCGGCATGGGTCTCACCACCGCGAGGGTGCTGCTGGAGCGCGGGGCCAACGTGGTGATCACCGGCCGGGACGACGCCCGCCTCCGCCGCGCCGAGACCGCGCTCGCCGGCGCCGCGCTCGGCGGAGCGGGCCGCGCCGGAACCGGACCCGCCCCGAGCGACCGGGTGTTCGCCGTGCGGGCCGACTCCGCCAGCCCGGCCGACCTGGCCCGGCTGGCCGAGCGCGTGGGGGAGCGGTACGGCCACCTGCACGGTGTGTTCGCCAACGCCGGGGTCGGGGTCTTCGAGCCGCCGGCCGAGGTGACGGAGGAGAGCTTCGACCGCACCGTGGACGTCAACTTCAAGGGCGTCTTCTTCACTGTCCAGCACGCCCTGCCACTGTTGGAGCGGGCCCCGGGCGGCGGGGCCGCGATCGTCCTCAACGCCTCCTGGACCCTGCACCGGGGCCTGCCCGACGCCCCGGTGTACGCGGCGACCAAGGCCGCCGTGCACAACCTCGCCCGCACCCTCGGCAGCGCGTTCGCCGGGCGGGGGATCCGGGTCAACTCGGTGAGCCCGGGCTACATCGTCACCGAGATGTTCCACGAGGTGATCACCGAACCCACCCAGCAGGAGGCGGTGCGGGCGGCGGTGCCGCTCGGTCGGCTGGGCGAGTCGGCGGACGTCGCCGAGACGGTGGCCTTCCTGCTCTCGCCCCGGGCCGCGTACATCACGGGCCAGGACCTCGTGGTGGACGGCGGCGTGGTGGCGGTCGCCAGCCCCTGGTGACGCCCCGGCCTCCCCCGTACCACCCGTCCGTCCCCGCACCCCGGTCCGGCGCCGGTTCAGCCTGGTCCCGCCAGGGCCAGGCTGACCGGGCGCCGGGCGGACAGAATGGCCGCATGAGCGCGAACCGAACGAGCCGCCCCGACCCCACCGCCGCCACCCACGCCCACCCCACCGCCGGCACCCCCACCACCGCCGCGACCAGCACCCCCGGCGGTGGCCTCGCCGAGTTCCTGCGCACCCGCCGCTCCCGGCTCCGCCCCGAGGACGTCGACCTCCCCGACTTCGGCGGCCGCCGCCGGGTGGCCGGCCTGCGCCGCGAGGAGCTCGCCCAACTCGCCGGTGTCAGCGTCGACTACTACACCCGGCTGGAACAGGGCCGGGTCGGCAACCCCTCCGACGCCGTGCTCGACGCCGTCGCCCGCGCGCTGCGCCTCGACCCCGAGGAGTCCGGCCACCTGCACCGCCTCGCCCGCGCCCGACCGGACCGCGCCCGCCCCGGTCGCGGTCGGGGCCCGGCCGCCCCGCAGCAGGTCCGGCCGTCGATGGCCCGGCTGCTCGACGCGATGCCCGACGTCCCGGCCGTGGTGATGGGCCGCCGGATGGACATCCTGGCCTGGAACAGCGCGGCCGTCGCCCTCCTCGGCGACTACGGCACCCTCGCCCCCGCCGAACGGAACATCGCTCGGATCACCTTCCTCGACCCGGCCTCGCGCACCCTCTACGACGACTGGGTGGCCTGCGCGCGCGAGAACGTCGCCTTCCTCCACCTGGAGGCCGGCCGCCGCCCCGACGACCCCCGGCTCGCCGAACTGGTCGGTGAACTGTCCGTCCGGAGCCAGGAGTTCCGCCACTGGTGGGCGGAACACCCGGTCCGGGACAAGACCTCCGGCCACAAGGTGTTCCACCACCCGCTGGTCGGCCGGATGGAACTGGTCTACGACACCCTCCGCTCCGCCGACGACCCCGACCAGGCCCTGGTCACCTACACCGCCGACCCCGGCAGCCCGTCCGAGGACGCCCTGCGGATGCTGATCTCCTGGGAGGCCGACCGCGCGGTCCGGCCCCGCCAGGCCCGTTCCGGCGGATCCTGACCGGCCGCCCCGCACGGACCCGGGCCTGTCCGCACGGACCCGGGCCTCCCCGCACGGACCCGGGCCTGTCCGCACGGACCCGGGCCTCCCCGGACGGACCCGGGCCGCCCGCGCACCTCGGGGTCGCGCAACAGGCCGTTGAGCTCCCCGGCGATCCCCGCCGGCGTGGCCGCGCTCCACCAGCGCCGCTGTCCCGCTCGCAGGAGCGGCGCCCGAGGCACGCGGAATCCCGTCCGTTCGAGTACGGCCACCGTCCGACCCGCCCGCCCGTCGACCCCAGCGGGCCGTCCGACCCGGTCACCCCACCGGCGGTCGGCGCTCCGGACGTTCCGCCGGCCGGTAGTCGGGCCCCGCTGCCTCGATGTACGCCAGCAGGGCCGACCCCGCGCACGAGACGTCCAGGTCGACGACGACCTCCTCGTCGTCCCAGCGGCCGTGGTCCGAGATCACGAGGCCGATCAGAGCCACGTCGCCGGCCCGGCCGCGGACCTCGTACTGCTCGATGGTCTCGCCACGCAGCCCGTCGTCGGAGTCGTCGCGCTCCCAGGCGTCCACCGCGGCCTGCGCCACGGCCCGGGGCAGCCGCACCGTCACCCGGCCGACCTGGGCGTGGACGTGCTCCCCGATCGCGGCCAGCGCCTTCGCTTCTTCCCGGTAAAGCGCGTACCGCTTCTCATCCACCATGGGCGCGAGGCTACTCGGGCCCCCGGACCCGGTTCGACCGGATTCCCCGTCCGACAGCGGCCCGCCGTGCGTGCGGCGGCCGGGACCATCGACCCCCCGGTTCCACCCGTCCGGCCCTGGTGGCGAGCCCGGCACCGGGGTGGGATGGAGGTGTGACCGGGGCCCGGGGGGTCGGGAAGCGGCTCCGGCGGAACGAAGGGCAGGAGCAGGAACATGAAGGCCGCCGTCGTCCACGACTTCACCCAGCCGCTCGTGATCGAGGACCGCCCGGTCCCCGAACCCGGCCCGCACCAGGTGCGGGTGCGGATCGAGGCTTCCGGCCTGTGCCACACCGACATCCACGCCGCCCGCGGCGACTGGCCGGTCCGGCCGACCCCGCCGTTCGTGCCCGGGCACGAGGGCGTCGGCATCGTCGAGGCGGCGGGCGCGGAGGTCCGCCACGTCCGGGTCGGCGAGCGGGTGGCGATCCCGTGGCTCGCCGACGCCTGCGGCCGCTGCGACCACTGCGTCTCCGGCTGGGAGACCCTCTGTGTCCGGCAGCACAACAGCGGCTATTCCGTCGACGGCGCCTACGCCGAGCAGGCCCTCGCCCACGGCGACTACGTCGTCCCCGTCCCCGACGGGATCGATCCGCTGGACGCCGCCCCTCTCTCCTGCGCCGGCGTCACCACGTACAAGGCGCTCAAGGTCTCGGGCGCCGGACCGGGCACCCGCGTCCTGGTCTCCGGCATCGGTGGCCTCGGCCACCTCGCCCTCCAGTACGCCCGCCTGTCCGGTGCCGAGACCATCGCCGTCGACGTCACCGACGACAAACTCGCCCTCGCCCGCGACCTCGGCGCCGACCACGTCCTCGACGCCCGCGTCCAGGACGTCGCCGCCGAGGTCCAACGACTCGGCGGCGCCCACGCCGCGATCGCCCTCGCCGTCAGCAACGTCTCGTTCCAGGCCGCCTACGCCTCGCTGCGCCGCGGGGGCACCCTGGTCCTGGTCGCCCTCCCCGCCGAGGGCAGGCTCGAACTCCCGGTCTTCGACACCGTCCTGAACGGCACCCGGGTCATCGGCTCCATCGTCGGCACCCGCCAGGACCTCGCCGAGGTCTTCCGCCTCCACGCCCTCGGCCGCACCCGCGTCATCCGCGAGACCCGCCACCTCACCGACGTCAACACCTGCTTCGACGAAGTCCTCACCGGCCGCACCCCCGCCCGCCTGGTCTTCGACCTGCGCTGACCGCCGCTGACCACCCCGACCGCCCCGCCCGCCCCGCCGCCCGGGGCGGGCGTTCCGTTGTCCCGCCTCTCCCGTGACCTGTGCCGATACACAGAACGGGACACGTCCGGCGCACCCGGGAAACGGGATTGCGAGCCAGGATCGCCACGCACTAACGTTCGACCGCGCACCGATCGTCGAAGCGCGAGCACATGACCTGACGCGTGATCGGAACGCGCACCAGACCCGGACGGATCCCCTCGTTCACGTCGACAGCGGCAGACTGCCGGCGATCGCCCGTGGGCCGAGGTTCCCTGCTGTGAAGGCGAACTGACACGTCATGCGAGAAAACCGTTCATCCGCGCCGCCTCCGCGCGGCCGGTCGGCGAGGCACCTGGCGCCGCTGCTCGCGATCGGCCTTGTGCTGGCAGCCCCCGGAGCCGCGTTCGCGGATCCCGGCGCAATCCCGACCGGCGTTCCGACGAATACTCCGAGCGGCGTTCCGACCGATGCCCCGAGCGATGCCCCGAGCGGCGTTCCGACCGGTGTCCCGACGGGCGTTCCGACCGGCGTTCCAACGGCCCAGGAGTCCGCACCGGTGGCCGAGCAGGCCCGGACCGAGCCGCAGGCCCCGGTCCCGGTCCCGGCCCAGGTCCCGGCCCAGGCCCCGGCCGCGGACGGCCCGGGACCCTCCACCCCCAGCAAGCTGTACGTCAAGCCGCAGCCCGTGGCCCAGGGCGGCGACGGCTGCGGAGCCGGCGCGCCCGGGTGGATCGGCAGGACCGTTCCTCTGAGTGACGGCACGTCCGACGTCAGCCTGTTCGCCTGGAGCGGCGCCGCGCAGCCCGGCGTCGGCACTGTCACCGTCGGCTTCCGGGTGTGGGATGCCACGGCCGGTGAGTCCGGTGACTCCGGTGGTGTCATCCGGACCAGCCAGAGCGTCGCCGCCGCCGGGGGCTGGGGGCAGGCCACCGTCGGCCGCGCGCTCGCGGACGGTCACCGGTACGGCTGGAACGCCTGGTCCACCGGCGGTGGCGTCAACAGCCCCGTCACGGCGGACTGCGCCTTCAATGTCGACATCACCGCGGCCGCGTTGGCGTCCATCGCGCCTTCCTCGGTGTTTCCGCCGACCGGCAGCGGCGCCACGCCCACCGGCTATGCCGGGGACGCCGGCATCACCGTCCGGGTCACCAGCAAGGACCCGGTGCCGAGCGGCTGCGCCGACGGCTGCCTCGCCAGTGGCGTCAGCGAGTTCCGCTACACCCTCAGCAGTTCCCGCTCGACCGGCGCCACCGGGACCGTCCCCGCCTCCCTGGCCGCGGACGGCACCGCGTACGCCGATCTCCCGATCAGTGTCGGATCCGGCGACTGGGGCGCGCACCAGTTGACGGTCAGCGCTGTCGACGGGGCTGGCAACTCCGACCCGCGGATCGCCGGCTACAACTTCTACGCCCCGTGGAAGAAGGACCGCCCGGACGTGGCCGGCGACGTCGACGTCGACGGCGTGCCCGACTTCCTGGCTCCGGCCGCCGACGGCTCGCTGGCACTGTTCCGGGGTGGCAGCGGCGGCACGTCCGGGCCGGAGACGGTGTCCCCGGCCGCGAGCAGCCCCCTGCACGACGACTGGAACAACTACCTGCTGGCCCACCGCGGCGCCGTCGTCGGGGACGGCGACTCGCTCTTCGCGTACCACCAGGGCACCAAGCAGCTGTTCGTCTACGCCAACGACGGGAACGCGACGCCGAACCCCCAGTTCGGCCGCTTCACCCGCTCCGTCGGTCCGCTGGGCGGGAACACCGTCTGCCGCGGGGGCATCGACGGCACCTGGAACCACATCACCAGGATGACCGCCGTACGGCGGGGCACCGGTGGGACCGGTCTGGTCACCGTCGAGAAGGGCCACCTGCGGTACTACGGCGGTGTCCGTAGTGGCCGGAACAACTGCCTCAACCCCGGTGTCGAGCTCGGAATTCCGGGCGAGGACTGGAGCGGATTCACCCTGATGTACCCGGGTGAGGTCAACGGCGTGCCGACCCTGTGGGTGCGGGACACCGTGACCGGGGCGGTCGCCGGCCTGCCGCTGCCGCTGAATGCCACGGGCCAGGTCGTGCAGGGCTCCGCGCCGCTGCCGCTGCCCGCCCGCAAGCCCCTGACGTCGGCGCTCCAGGGCGCCGGTGGCGCGAGCCTGTGCGCCGAGGTCGACCACGGGGGGACGGGCAACGGCACCGCGACCGTGCTGGGGACCTGCTCGGACCAGGGCGCCGGCGCCGGCCAGGCGTTCACCCTCGGCACCGACGGTTCCGTGCACGTCCTCGGTAAGTGCCTCGACGTCACCGGTGGCAACACCGAGAACGGCTCGCCCGTCAACGTGTGGCACTGCAACAGCAGCGCGGCCCAGAGCTGGGTGGCCGGCCCGTACCCGGGCACGCTGAAGAACCCGAACGCGGACAAGTGCCTCGACTCCGGGGACGGTGCCACCGCGGGCGACCGCCTGGTGATCCGGGACTGCCACGACGGAGCAAGCGCGCGCTGGACGACGCCCGCCGTCCACTCCCTGCTTCCGCTCGGCCTCGCGCAGGGTGCCTTCCCCGCCGTGGACTCTCCCGGCGACATCGACACCGACGGCCTCCCGGACCTGGTCGTCACCGCCGCCGACGGCCAGCGGCTCCAGTACCCGGGCGCCGCTCCGGACGGGGACCGGCCGCGCTTCGGCGGGCCGCTGGAACTCGGAGTGCGGCTCTCCGACCCCTACCGCGTCGTGTCCGTCTACAGTCAGGGCCGTTGCCTCGACAACTACGGTGCGCCGAACGGCGGTCCGCTGCGCTTCTACGACTGCTGGAACGGTGCGAACCAGAAGTTCGCCTTCGGCTCCGACGGTACCCTGCGCACCGGTGGCCGCTGCGTCGGCGTCGAGGACGACCGGACCGACTGGGGCGCGCCGGTCGTGATCACGGACTGCCGGGGTGCCGGCGGCCAGATCTGGACGTTCCGGGAGGACGGTTCGATCTACAACCCGGCCTCGGACACCTGCCTGGAACTGCCTGCCTGGAACGACGGCATCGGCACGGTGCTGGGCATCTGGCAGTGCTACGGCAACGCCAACCAGCGGTGGACGCTGTCCCCCAACACCGCCTGACCGTACCGCCGATACGCCCCCGGGCCCGGGGGGGGGGGGGGCGGGGGGGCCGGGGGGGGGGGGGGGGGGGGGGGGGGGGCGCGGGGGGGGGGGGGGGGGGGGGGGGGGGGGGGGGGGGGGGGGGGGGGGGGGGGGGTGGG
>NZ_JBIWIF010000018.1:0-142552 GCF_044764505.1 Kitasatospora sp. NPDC094019 | reverse complement strand
TCGAGCGCCTCACCCGCCACCCCGGGCGGCGGCACCCGCCCGCCCACAAAGAGGGCCCCCACCCGCCCACCCCCCCCCCCCCCCCCCCCCGACCCCCCCCGGGCCCCCCCCCCCCCCCCCCGCGCCGGCCCCGGGCCCGTTCCGGGGTCCTTCCGCACAGTCGGGCGTGTCCGCGTTATGGCCGTCAACTCGTTGTCGGGCCTAGCATGTTGAGGGGGAGCAGGGGGAGCCATGAACGAACTCTTCACGACGCTCGACCGGGCCGCCGGGCGCACTGCCGCCGGGCCGGGGCTGGACGGTCTGGTGGGCGGGCTGCTGGCCGAGGTGGCGGACGGCAGACGGGTGCTGCGGGCGGTGGACCATCCGCTGGGGTTCTACTGCCTGCCGGTGCTGCGCGAGGGCGTGCTCGGGGTGTGCGTGCACGTCTTCGACCCGGTCAGGGCCGCCGGGCGGCGCGAGATCCACTGCCACAGCTGGGAGCTGAAGAGCAGCGTGCTCTACGGCCGGGTCGGCAACCTGCGGGTCGGTGTGTACGACGAGCCCGCCCGGCCGAGCCACCGGGCCTTCGAGGTGTACAGCGACGCCGCCGCCGGGGTGGACGAGGTCCGGCCCACGACGCGGCTGGTCCGCTGGGAGCCGCTGGGCGAGGAGGTCAGCGGGCCGGGCGAGACGTACACCCTGGCGGCGGGGGAGTTCCACGTCACGGCGCTGCCGGACGACGAGCCCGCCGCCACCGTGGTGCTCGGCCGCACCGTGCCGGGTCCGGTGGACGTGGTGCTGGGGCCGGTGGACGGGGGAGCCCGACGGGTGGTGCGGCGGTTGTGCGACGCGGACCGGACGGCCCGGATCGCGGGGGAGACGGCCGGGAGGATCGGTGGACGGTTCGGCGGTCGTCCCGGGTGAGGGGGCGGGCGGGTTCGCGGAGGAGTGCCGGGTGGCTGTGGAGGCCGCCGAGGCGGCGGGCGCGCTGCTGAGGTCGCGGTTCGCGGGCGCCTTCCGGGTGGACAGCAAGGGTACGGACGGCGATGTGGTCACCGAACTCGACCTGCTCGCCGAGGAGCTGGTCGTCGGCCGGCTGGCCGGGCGTTTCCCCGGGGACCGGATCCGGGCGGAGGAGGGCGGCGAGCGCGCCGGTCCGCCCGGTGCCCGCCGGACCTGGCTGGTCGACCCGCTGGACGGCAGCAACAACGTGGTGGTGGGTCTGCCCGCCTACGTGGTGGGCATCGCGCTGTGCGTGGACGGGGAGCCGGTGCTCGGGGTGGTGCACGACCCGGTGGCCGGCCGCACCTGGCGCGCGGTGCGCGGGGCGGGAGCGTACGGGCCCGGGGGGCGGCTGCGGGTGTCCGCGCGGCCGCGCGGCGGCGGACGACCCGTGCTCGGCTGGACGCAGGGCCACGGGGTGGGCGGTGACCCGGTGGCGCGGGCGTTGAAGGACGGGCTGGAGGGCGGCGCCCGCCGGGTGCTGCAGCTGTGGGCGCCGCTGCTGACGTGGGCCCTGCTGGCCGCCGGGCTGATCGACGGTTTCGTCGGCTACCGGGCGGAGGAGATCGACCTGCCGGCCGGCTGCCTGCTGGCGACCGAGGCGGGGGTGGTGGTGCGGGGGCTGGACGGCGGGCCGTTCAGCCCCGGGACGGGGCAGCCGGAAACGGCCCGCAGCTATGTCGCGGGGCGGCCGGAGCTGCTGCCGTACCTGCTCGACCTGGTCGCCGGGTCGACCTGAGTCCGGCCCCGGCGCACGGCGCCCCGCGACCCTCGGTCCCCCGGTACCCCCAGTCCCTCAGGCCGTCAGCGCCAGCGCCGCCGTCGCCAGCGCGACGCCGGCCACCGCCAGGACCGCGCTCGCCCCGGTCACCGCGCGCAGCGGCACCCGCAGGCCCGCCGACCGGCAGCGCTCGTACCAGAGCAGGGTGGCCAGTGAGGCCCAGGGTGCCACCAGCGGGCCGACGTTGGTGCCGATCAGCAGCGCCAGCAGCTGGGTGTGGTTGCCCGCCGGGACCGCGGCCTCCCCCGCCAGGTAGACCGGGAGGTTGTTCAGCAGGTTGGACAGGCCCGCGCCGACCGCCGAGGCCCGGAACAGGCCGAGGGCGCCGCCGTCCGTGCCGATCGCGTCGGCGAGCAGCCGGTGCAGTCCGTGCGCGTCGACGGTCTGCACCACCAGGAACATGCCGGGCACCATCACCAGCAGCCGCCACGGGATCAGCGAGGCCCGCAGCGCGTCCGGCCGGCGCAGAGCGAAGGCCGCCACCACGACGGCCGCCGCCGCGCCGGAGGCCACCCAGAGCGGGACGACCGCCGCCAGGCTGGCCACCAGGAAGCAGGCGCAGGCCAGTGCGCAGATCCGGAACAGCACCCGGTCCCCGGGCCGGTGGGCGGCCGGCGGCCGGTAGTCGGCGGCGCCGCGCTTCCCGCGCCGCCAGTAGAAGGCCCACAGGCAGGCCATGGTGGCCAGCAGCGCGGCCAGCTGCGGTGCCCACATGGCGCGGGCCAGGCCGGCCGGGGAGAGCGCGACCCGGTCGGCGGCCAGTAGGTTGGTGAGATTGGAGACCGGCAGCAGCAGGCTCGCCGTGTTGGCCAGCCAGACCGTGGTCATGGCCAGGGGCAGCGGGGCGATGCCGACCCGGGTGGCGAGGGCCAGCATGACGGGGGTCAGCAGCACGGCGGTGGTGTCCAGGTTGAGCACCGTCGTGGTCAGCGCGGCGAAGCCGACGCAGAGCAGGAACAGCGCGGGATAGCTGCCCCGCCCGGCCCGTGCCACCCAGGCCGCGACCACGTCGAACACCTCGGCGGCGCTGGTCAGCTCGGCCAGCACGATCACCGAGGCGAGGAAGGCCAGCAGCGGTGCGATCCGCTGGAAGGCCGACCCGGCGGAGTCCGCGGGCAGGAGCCCGGTGGCGAGGAGGAGCAGGCCGCAGGCGAGCAGCCCCGCCGCCAGCAGGTCCAGGGGATGAAGCCGTTTGACGGCGGGCCGGTACGCGAACACGGACGTCAGGGTCGCACACGAGGCGTTGCCGGTCGAGGCCGCCGTGCGAACATCCGGCCACTGATCGACATCGCGTTCGAACAATGGTGACGGAAGACCACCCGGATCCATTGCGGGGAAACAGGGTTGAGCCCGTCCCGATCGGTCATAAGCTCCATCCATGGGGGCTCTTGACGCGATCCCGGGTGGCCCCGGGCCGATCGACTTCTTCATCAGTTACTCCCCGGCCGACGAGCGCTGGGCGGCCTGGATCGCCTGGACCTTGGAGGAGGCGGGCTACCGGGCCTTCCTCCAGGCATGGGACTTCGTGCCCGGGACCAACTTCGTCGACTTCATGGACCGGGGAATCACCGAGTCCGCGGCCGTGATCGCCCTGCTCTCGCGCAACTACGAGCGCTCCCGCTACGGCCGGATGGAGTGGCAGGCCGCGCTGCGCGCCGACCCGGACGAGCCGGAACGGCGGCTGGTGACCGTCCGGATCGAGGACATCCCGGTGGACGGCCTGCTCGCCACGCTCACCTACATCGACCTGGTCGGTGTCACCGAGCCCGATCACGCCCGCGGGCTGCTGCTCACCCGGGTCGCCCAGGCGATGGAGGGGCGGGCCCGCCCGGAGCTGTCCCCCGGCTACCCGGGCGACGGCACCGCCGGCCCCGACCGGGGCCGGGACCTCGCCCCCACCGCCCGCCCGGGCGGTGACACCGGCCGGGCCGGCCGCCGCCGCCCGTCCGTCCGGCCCGAGTACCCGCAGGCCGTCGGCCGCGCCGTCGGCCGCGAGGAGGTCTCCGTCCTCCACCTGGCCGGCCCCGCCTTCGGCCGGGGAGCCGACCCGGTCGATCTCCAGGCGGCGCTCTGGGGGGACCTCGTCGAACTCGCCGACGCCGGTGCCCCCGCGCCCGAACTCGTCGTCGTCACCGGCGACCTCACCGCCACCGGCAGCCCCCGCGAGTGCGAGCAGGCACTGACCTTCCTCACCGGGATCCGGTCCCTGCTCGGGCTCGAACCGCACCGGGTGGCCGTCCTGCCCGGTGGCCTGGACGTCAGCCAGGCCGCCTCCCGCGCCTACTTCGCCACCTGCGAGGCCGACGAACTGCGGCCCGCCCCGCCGTACTGGCCCAAGTGGCGGCACTACTCCCGGCTGTTCCAGGAGTTCTACCAGGGCCTGGACGTGGTCTTCGACAGCGCCCAGCCGTGGACGCTGTTCCCGGTGCCCGAGCTCGGCACCGTCGTCGCCGGACTCAACTCCTCGATGGCCTGGACCCACCGGCCGGAGGACCGGTACGGCTGGCTCGGGCCCGAGCAGGCGGCCTGGTTCGCCCAGGCGCTGCGCCCCTACGAGAACGACGGCTGGCTGCGGATCGGCGCCGTCCGGCACCCGGTCGCCCCCGGCGTTACCGGCACCGGCCCCGGCCCCGGCGGCCCCGCTCCCGCTCCCGCTCCCGCCGAGGGCGTCGAACCGCTGCGCGACGCGGACCGTTTCACCCGGCTCACCGCACCCCGCCTCCACCTGCTGCTGCACGGCCCCGCCACCGACGCCGACGCCCGGAGCGGCCCCGTCGCGCGCCCGCTTTCCCCGCGCCCGCTGCCCCCGCACCTGCTCCCCACCACGGCCGGCGAACTGCCCGTGCTCGGCGCCACCGCGCCCGGTAGCCACCAACTGCTGCGGCTCACCCGCGACGGTCTCACCCGCTGGCCCGCGTCCGCCCCCGGCAGCCCCGCCGCCGCCCCCCAACGTCTCACCGTGGCCTGGCGCCGGGCCGAGCGCGCCTTCCCCGCCCCCGAACCGGCCCCCCGCTCCGGCCCCCCGCAGTTGGAGGAGTCCCGCGAGCCCGCCGACACCGACCACGAGACCCGCGCCCTCGCCTCCCCGCAGGAGGCCCTGCTGGCCCGGGTCGCCGAGGTCTGCCGCACCCGCCACCCCGGCGCCCAGATCCGCCCGGTGGCCGGTACCACGACCCAGCTCTTCGTCACCTGGGCCGAGTCCGGACTCGTCCGCCAGCAGCGGGTGGCCGCCTGCGTCGGCACCCCCACCGAGCGGGAGGTCGAGGAGTTCGTCGACGCCGTGCACGCCGACGGCGCCGGCCTCGACGCGGAACTCGTGCACGACGGCGCGCCGCCCGCCCGCGAACTGCGCGACCGGGCCCGCCGCCGGGGCGTGCGGCTGCGCAGCTTCCTGGAGTTCCAGGGGCTGCTCGACCTGCGCGGCTACGTCGGCGCCCAGACCGAACGGCTCTCCACCGACAGCCAGTACCACCCCGACCTCTACCTCCCCCAGCGCTACCGCGACACCGAACGCCCCGGCGCCGACGAACGCGAGGGTCTGGTCGACGAACTGCTCCGGCTGCTGGACTCCGACCACGGCCGCTTCGTCCTGCTGCTCGGCGACTTCGGCCGCGGCAAGACCTTCGCCCTGCGCGAGCTGGCCCGTCGCCTTCCCGCCGAACTCCCGCACCTGGCACCCCTGTTCATCGAGCTCAGCGCCCTGGACAAGGCGCACTCGCTGGACGGCCTGGTCGCCGCCCACCTGACCGAGCACGGCATCGACACCCTCGACCTGCGGGCCTTCCGCTACATGCTCCGGCAGGGTCGGGTGGTGCTGCTCTTCGACGGCTTCGACGAACTCGTCAACCGGGTCAGCTACGAACGCGCCGCCGACCACCTCCAGGTGCTGCTCGACGCGGCCGTCGACAACGCCAAGATCGTGGTCACCAGTCGCACCCAGCACTTCAGCTCCCACGAACAGGTGCTCACCGCCCTCGGCGAGCGGGTCGGCCTGCTCCCGCAGCGCCGGCTGATCGCCGTCCAGGACTTCACCCCGCACCAGATCCGCGGCTACCTCGGCAACCGCTACGGCGACGAGGAGACCGCCGCCCGCCGGATGCGGCTGCTGGAGGCCGTCCCCGACCTGCTCGCCCTGTGCCGCAACCCCCGGCTGCTGAGCTTCGTCGCCGACCTCGACCACGACCGGCTGCGCGCCGTCGCCGGCGCCGGGCGGGCGCTCAGCGCCGCGGGCCTGTACGAGGAGGTGTTCACCTCCTGGCTGCGGTTCGAGGAGCGACGCGGCCACGGCGGCCCCGGCGCCGCGCCCGGACTCGAACTGGACCAGCTCTGGCAGGCCGTCACCCTGCTCGCCCTGCGGCTGTGGGAGAGCGGACGCAACTCCATCCCGCTGGACGAGATCGTCGACATCGCCGGTGTGCTGAACGGACTCGCCGAGAACCGGATGCCGACCCCCCAGGTCGCCCACGCCGTCGGCTCGGGCAGCCTGCTGGTCCGCTCCGACGAGGGCATGTTCCACTTCATCCACGGCTCGGTGGGGGAGTGGCTGGTCGCCCGCGCCGCCGCCGAGGCGCTGGCCCGCGACGACACCACCCTGCTCGCCCGCGGCCCGCTCAGCCGCCTCGCCGTCGAGTTCCTCTGCGACCTGGCCGACCACCAGGCGTGCCAGCGCTGGGCCCGCGCCGTCCTGGACGCCCCCGAGACCGCGAGCGAGGTGGCCCGGCTCAACGCCGTCAAGGTGCTCGACCGGCTGCGCGTCCCCGCCCACACCGACCTGCGCGGCGCCACCCTGGCCGGAGAGGACCTGTCGCACCGCGACCTGTCCGGCGTCGACCTGTTCGGCGCGGACCTGCGCGGCGCCCGGCTGCTCGGCGCCAACCTCTCCGGCGCGGACCTGCGCGGCGCCCGGCTGGCCGGCGCCCGCCTCGACTCCGCCGACCTCACCGGCGCGGACCTGCGCTTCGCCGATCTGCAGGGCGCCCGGCTGGTCCGCACCGACCTGCGCGGCGCCCGGCTGCGCGGCAGCCGCTGGCAGCGGGCCGCGCTGATCTCCGCCGTCACCGACGAGGAGGTGCTCGCCGCCCCGGAACTGCGCGCCGCCGCGATCGCCCCCGGGCTCCCGGTCGAAGCGGGCTTCAGCCCCTCCGAGGTCGGCGTCCCCTACGGCTTCGACGTGCGGTCCACCCGGCTGCCCGAACCGGTCGCCTTCAGCCGCGACGGCCATCTGCTCGCCGTCGGCTCCGAGGACGGCAGCGTGCTGATCTGCGACGCCGTCACCGGCGTCCCCCTGCGCACCCTCAAGGACCACATCGGCCGGGTCTACTCGGTCAAGTTCGCCGGCGACGTCCTCGCCACCGGCAGCGCCGACGGCACCGTCCGGCTCTGGGACCCGGTCTCCGGCGAGTGCCGCCACCGCCTCGACGTGCACCCCGGCGGCGTCTGGCCGCTGTCGCTGGCCCCGGACGGACGACTCGTCGCCACCGGCGACCTGAACGGCGTGGTCACCCTCTGGGACACCGTCACCGGCGAGCCCCGGCACCGCCTGCCCGGCCATGCCGCGCCCGTCTACACGGCCGTGTTCAGCCCCGACGGCGCCCTGATCGTCACCGGCGACCAGCGCGGCGGCGGCCGGCTGTGGTCCACCGCGAACGGCCGCCGGCTCGCCGAACTCCCCGGGCACCGCGGCACCCTCTACCGCTCCGCGTTCAGCCCGGACGGCACCCTGGTGGCCACCGCCGACGGCGGCCCCGACGACGGCACCGGCGGCACCGTCCGGATCTGGGAGGTCGCCTCCCGCCGGCTGCGCCACAGCCTGCCCGGCCACGCCGGGCGGATCTACACCCTCGCCTTCCACCCCGACGGCGACCTGATCGCCAGCGGCGACACCGAGGGGCAGATCCGGCTCTGGAACCCGCTCGACGGCACCTCGGCCGGCCGCCCGGAGGACTCCACCGGCAAGATCTACCAGGTCACCTTCGACGAGGCCGGCACCCGGTTCGCGGCCAGCGACAGCGACGGCGGCGTCCGGGTCTGGCGGGTCGGCCCCGCCGACGGCACCGGCGGCGCCCGGGAGGTGACGCCGCTGCGGCGGCAGCCGCCCGAGCACCGGGGCTCGGTCTGGGCCTGCCGGTTCCGGCCCGGTTCCGGCCGGGGCGGCGCGGAGAACGACCCGCTGCTCGTCACCGGCGCCAACGACGGACGGGTCCGGCTCTGGGACCCGTCCTCGGGCCGCAGCCGCCAACTGCTGCGCGGCCACGGCCGGCGGATCGGCTCGCTCACCTTCAGCGGTGACGGCACCCTGCTGGCGGCCGGCGGCAACGACGGCCGGGTCCGGCTCTGGGAGCCGTCCACCGGTCGCCGGCTGCGCGAGCTCTCGGGCCGCAGCAGCCGGCTGGTCTCGGCCGTGTTCAGCCCGGAGGAGGCGGTGCTGGCCACCGCCACCAACGACGGCGACCTGTGCCTGTGGAACGCCCGCACCGGCGAGTACCTGCGCGAGATGGACGTCGAGACCGAGCACGTCTGGGCCGAGGCGTTCAGCGCCGACGGCGTCCTGGTCGCCACCGCCAACGACGACGACACCGTCCGGCTCTGGTACCGGCGCACCGGCGCCCACCTCACCACCCTCCGCGAGCACCGGGGCCGGGTCCGCTCGATCGCGTTCAGCCCGGACGGGCGGCAGCTGCTGACCGGCTGCGACGACAGCCGGGTGCGGATCTCCGACCTCGACGACGGCCGGGTGGTGGCCGAACTCGACGGCCACACCGATCGGGTGTACGCCGTCTCGCCCGCCGCCGACAGCACCTGGCTGGCCAGCGCCTCCTGGGACGGCACCGCGGTGATCTGGGTCGACCGGGCCGTCCGGCACCGGCTGACCGGTCACGTCGGGCGGCTGTGGACCGCCGCCGCCCACCCGCGCCGCCCGCTGCTCGCCACCGCCGGCGACGACCGGGTGGTCCGGCTCTGGGACCCGCTCTCCGGCACCGAGGTGGCGGGCCTGCGCGGTCACACCGGCCGGATCCTGGCCGTCACCTTCAGCCCGGACGGCTCCCTGCTGGCCAGCGGCGGCGAGGACGGCACGATCCGGCTCTGGCGGATCCCGCCCGAGGGCCGCCCCACCGCGCTCGCCACCCTGCTCGGCACCCCCGACGGCTGGGCCGCCCTGCTGCCCTCCGGCGCCTACAAGTGCGAGGGCGACGTCGCCGGCGAGTTCTGGCACGCCGTCGGCATGTGCCGCTTCGAACCGGGCGAACTCGACTCCCACCTCCCCGGCGTCCACCGCCTCCACCCGGACGCCCTGCTCTGACCCGCCGGGGAGCACGACGAGGGCCCCGCCGGTGGTACCGGCGGGGCCCTCGGGTGTTCAGCGGTTCACCCGGTGGTGCGGGTTCCTACTGGTACTGCACGGACAGGGTGGCGCCCGCGAAGTCCTGGACGCCCAGGAGGCTGAAGTAGACCCAGCCGGCCGGGGGGTTGGTGACGGTGAGGGTCTCGGCGTTGCCCGGGTTGGCGGACTTGGCGAGGGTGTTGGCGGTGGTGGCCCAGTTGGAGCCGCCGTAGAGGAGGTCGGCGTTGCCGGTGCCGCCGCTGCTGGTGATGGTCAGCGTCCTGACGCCGGGCGGCAGGTTGATGAAGTGGTAGCTGTAGTTGCCGGTGGCGGCGGCCAGGTTCTCGCGGCGGCAGTTGTTGTCGAACTGGCGGGTGTCCGCGATGGTGCACAGCGGGGTGGTCGGGGTGACCGGGCCGGTGGGGGCCTCCGGCAGCGGGCCGCAGTCGTTGCTGGCGCAGTTGCCGAGCCAGGTGCTGAAGTCGGCGTCGTAGCGGGTGCCGATGGTGGTCTTCAGGATGGTGCGGGCGCCGTTCCAGTCACCCGTGCGGTACTTGGCGAGCACGGCGTCCATGTCGGCGCGGTGCTGCTGCAGCATGTAGCGGGTGGCCAGCCAGCCCCAGCGGTAGACCCGGTTGGAGTTGACGTCGGCGTCGGCGGTCTGGTCGTAGACGGTGTCGAAGAGCTCGCTGAGCTTGTAGGTCTTCTTGCCGGCCTCGGCGATCGCGTCGGCGTTGCGCACGTTGCGGTAGCCGTAGGAGATGTTCTCGGCGATGCCCTCGACCCACCAGATGGTCGGGGTCACGATGCCGGCCTCGAAGTCGCCGTACATGTTGTAGCGGCCGTCGAGGTAATGGGTGTACTCGTGGTTGAGGTTCCAGATCTGGAAGTCCGGACGCAGCCAGGACGCCTCGTGGGCGATGAAGCGGGCCTGGTTGCCGGCCACGGCCGGGTTGCCCTCCTCGTACATGCCGCCGTTGTCGACGTCGATGTCGTAGAAGGCCCAGGCGTACAGCGAGTACTGGTCGTAGTCGTCGAAGGCGACGACCTCGAGGTTGGTGTTCACGTCGCCGGGGATGGCGCCCTTGTCACCGATGATCTTGTGGAAGTAGGCATCCTGGTTGATCAGGCTGGTGCAGGTGGTCGCAAGCTGCCCGGGGGACATGTCCTGGGCCTTGATCTTCAGGCCGTCGTTGCAGACCTTCTGGATCGGCAGGATGACCGGCATGAGGCGGGTGTTCAGGTCGCAGATGCCGAAGTCCGCGCAGTGGCCCTTGTCGAACTTGCGCGTCGCCCAGCCCAGGTTCATGGTGATCGGGGCGGTCGGGCCGACGTTCGGGTAGCGGTTGATCAGGTCCTTCATGATCGGCCGCAGCTGGGTCTTCAGCTCCGGCACGTCCAGCGCGTAGCCGAGGTAGCGGCCGATGTTGCTGACGATGTCGAAGCGGTTCAGCAGCGAGTCGTTGCGGGTGATGAAGCCGGACCAGGAGTTGAGGATGCTGGGGTCGGCCTTGAGGGCGGCCTTCCAGCCCTTGCTGTCGTCCTTGGCCGCGAAGCCGTCCTTGAGGACCCAGTCGAACTCGGAGACGGTGGCCGTCATCCGCTCCGGCCAGGTGCCGGTGTAGTTGTCGAGCAGCCACTTGAAGTAGCCGGCGTAGCGGCCGAGGGTGTCGGTCTGGCCGATCACCTTGACGACCTCGACCATGAGGTCGCCGTTGGCGGCGGTGGCGTCCTTGCTGTGGTTGTTGGCGAAGAACGCGTCCAGCCCGCCGCGGGTGGCGGCGGCCAGGGTCGGGCCGTAGCTGCCGACGGCGTTCGGCATCGTCTCGTGCAGGTAGTAGCCGGCGCGCAGGAAGAGCACCAGCTGCCCGACGGAGGTGCTGTTGTCACCCGGGTAGGCCGGGGCGGCGTCGCGCAGCGCGTTGGCGACGGTCACCATGTTGGCCTCGCGGAAGGCGGTGCCGGCGGCGGTGGCGTCGATGTTGAACAGCGGCCAGGTGCACTCGACCCGCGGCAGGGCCTTGAGCTGCTGGACCAGGGAGCCGCCGGTGGCGTTGATCACGCCGGACAGGTCGGGACAGGGGTCCGCGGCGGCGGCCGAGAAGCCCTTGGCGGCCTTGACCGGCGCGGTGACCGGGGCGGCCGGCGGGGTGTGCGCCGCGGTGCTGTCCTGGGCGGAGATCTTGTAGGCGCTGGTGCTCTTGGCATCGGGCGACTTGGGGACCGGGAAGGACCGCGGCGTGGCGGCGGTGCTGCTGCCGCCGGCCGGGGTGGTGGCGCCGGCCGGGGCGGCCTGGGCGGCCTGCGGGGCGAACAGGCCGAGGGCGATGAAGAAGGCCGCGCCGAGCGCAGGGAGCTTGCGCGCGTTGGCCGTGGATATCCGGAAGGGACGCATCTGTGGGGGCCTCCGGGGCCGTTCGGGGCCGCGGCATTGGGGGACGCGGCCACTCGATGTGTGACATGTAAAATGGCACACACCTCCAGCCGTCGGGAAGATCCGGGGCCGAATTATCGTTCGCCGCAACCGAAACGTTGTCAGGGAGCCCCGAGGTGGGGCATTTGTCCTGGTAGGGCTCAGGCGGCCGGTGTCGCCGGGCTTGCGGCGTCGGGACGCGGGGTGGGCGCGGCGGTTGCGCGCGGGGTGAGCGCCGCGGCCTCCAGTGGCGCCGAGGGGTCGACCGAGAGGTCCGCCGGGGCCGGCTCGGCGCCGGCCCGGACCAGCAGGTCCCCGATCGCCGCGATCATCGCCCCGTTGTCCGTGCACAGCCGCAGCGGCGGCACCCGCAGGGCGATCCCGGCCGAGGCGCAGCGTCGCTCCGCCAGCTCCCGCACCCGCGAGTTGGCGGCCACCCCGCCGACCACCACCAGGGTGCCGATCCCGTGGTCCAGGCAGGCCCTGACGGCCTTGCGGGTCAGCACGTCGGCGATCGCCTCCTGGAGCGCGGCGGCCGCGTCCGGGACGTTCGGCTCGGTGCCGGCGGCGCGCTGCGCCTCCACCCAGCGGGCGGCGGCGGTCTTGAGGCCGGAGAAGGAGAAGGCGTAGGGCGGGTCGTTCGGCCCGCTCAGGGGGCGCGGAAGACGCACCGCGCGCCGGTCGCCGTCCCGGGCCGCCCGGTCGATCGCCGGCCCGCCCGGGTAGGGCAGGCCCAGGATCCGGGCGACCTTGTCGAAGCACTCGCCGGCCGCGTCGTCCAGGGTGTCCCCGAGATGGACGATCGGATCACGCGCCAGATCCCGCACCAGCAGCAGCGAGGTGTGCCCACCGGAGACGATGAGCACGACGCAGGGGTCCGGCAGCGGCCCGCCGTCGAGCGTCGCTGCGGCCACGTGCCCGGCCAGGTGGTGCACCCCGTACAGCGGAACGCCGAGCGAGAAGGAGTACGCCTTGGCGGCGGCCACCCCGATCTGCAGCGCCCCGGCCAGGCCCGGACCGGTCGTCACCGCCACCGCGCCGACGTCGGCCAGGGTCAGCCCGGCCCGCCGCAGGGCCTCGTCGACCACCGGCGCCATCGCGTGCAGGTGCGCGCGGGCGGCGATCTCGGGGACCACGCCGCCGTAGCGGGCGTGCTCGTCCATCGAGGAGGACACCGCCTGGCCGAGCAGTACGCCGTCGCGCACGAGTCCCGCGCCGGTCTCGTCGCAGGACGACTCGATCCCCAGCACCACCGGCGCGTCTGTCATGGTCGCTCACCTTTGTCACTCATTACATGCTTGCGGCTCCATTGTGCCCGACGCGACGTGAGGAATAAGCAGGAGCCCCTTGTTCGTTCTTGCAACTCATACGCAATAGTGTTGACCCGGCACGATCGTCACCGTTGAACTCGCCGAAAGGGGCCGTGTCCTGATGGGCACCTACTCGCTTCCCGACCTGCCGTACGACTACTCCGCGCTGGAGCGCGCGATGTCCGCGGAGATCCTGGAGCTGCACCACTCCAAGCACCACGCCGCGTACGTCAAGGGCGCCAACGACACCCTTGAGCAGCTCGCCGAGGCGCGTGACAAGGAGCAGTTCGGCGGTCTGGTCGGCCTCCAGAAGACCTTCGCCTTCCACCTCTCCGGCCACGTGCTGCACTCGCTGTTCTGGGAGAACCTCTCCCCGGAGGGCGGCGACCGCCCCGAGGGCGAGCTGGCCGACGCCATCACCGAGCACTTCGGCAGCTTCGACGCCTTCAAGAAGCAGCTGACCACCGCCACCACCGGCGTCCAGGGCTCGGGCTGGGGCATCCTCTCCTGGGAGCCCCTCGGCGGCCGCCTGATCGTCGAGCAGGTCTACGACCACCACGGCAACGTCGGCCAGGGCACCACCCCGCTGCTGGCCTTCGACGCCTGGGAGCACGCGTACTACCTCCAGTACCGCAACGTCCGCCCGGACTACGTCACCAAGCTGTGGGACGTCGTCAACTGGCAGGACGTCTCGGCCCGCTTCACGGCGGCCAAGAGCGCCTGATCCCTCGCAGGGGTGCAGCGCCCGCACACACCTGACCCAGGGCAGGGCAGGTAACGAAGGGCCCCCGGCCGGTGCGAACCGGCCGGGGGCCCTTCGTCATTGCTCATCCGACTTCCGCGTCGAGCCCCCGTCACCCTGCGGCGTTGGCGCGCTTGGCGAGCTTCACCAGCTCAGGCGGCGCGCTCCGCCCCGCAAGGAGAACGAGCTCGTGGATCACCGACCGGGCCGCCGGATGGGTCCGGACGCTCTCCGGTGCCAGTTCCTCGGCCCGGAGTAGGCAAGCGACGGCCTCCCCGAGGTGCCGCCTCTGCGCATGAGCCCTTCCGAGGTCGACCAGAAGTCGTGACCTCCGCTCGGGTGAGAGCCTATCCGCATCGATCCGCTGCCCCAGGTCCAGTGCCTCGCCCGCGTCGCCGAGGTCGATCGCCGCCGACACCGCCTGGATCTCGACGTTCGTGGGGCCGAACTCCAGGTTGAAGTCGTTGCGGTCCTCGCCGAGCAGTGCAGCGACCTCGCGCGCGTCGGCGAGTTCTTTGTGAGCCTTCTCGCGTTGGCCGGCGCGGGCGGCGGCCAACGCGAGGACCAAATGGAGTGAGCCCAGCACGGAAAGCGCTTCCGGTGAGGGTGGACCGGCTGCCGAGACGTAGCTCTCAAGAGCGGCCACGCCCTTCTCGGCCGCGTGTTCTGCCTGGTCCAACCGCCGGAGCCGGACGAATGCGTGGGCCAAACGGTAGATTCCTGCGAAGACTTGCAGAGCATGTCCGGACTGTTCGGCGGCCCGGACGGCCCGATCGGCGGCCACCCAGGCAGCGTCCGCCTCGCCTTGGCGGACGAACGCTGCCGCGACCGCCTGATACGCCTGACTGAGGAGGAGCTGGAGCTCGGGCCGCTTCTCCGGGGAGGCAGTCCGCGCGGCGCTCTCAAGTCGTGGCAGGGCCTCGGTGACGGCTGTGCTGAGCTCCGCGAATTGGGCGTTGTGTGTCAGATGCCAGAGTTCTGCAACGGCGGTAGCCAGCTCGGTCACGTCGGTTGCGGCAGCGGTGGGACGGTCGTCGAGCACGGCATCGAGCGCGGGATGCCCCGAGAGCACGAGCCGTACCAGATCGAGGTCGTTGACGCGATCGGAAGTCGCCGATCCGGATCGCGGCGATGACGGTGCATCCGGCCTCAGCGTCTGGACGGAGACTCCGAGGCCGTTTGCGAGCAACTGGAGTACGTCGAGACGGACGACAGGTTGGATGCCGCGTTCGACCTGTGACACCCAACTGGCAGTCCGGTTGACGGCTGTGGCGAGCTGATCCTGCCGCATGCCACGGCTCTTGCGGAGCTGGGCCACCCGGGCGCCGAATGCGCGCTGCTCCTCGGGACTCACCGGCCGTCCCCAGGGGCGGCCGGACCCTTGCCGTCGATCTTGTCGAGGAACGTGACCTCGAACGATTCGAGGTATTGGCCGCGCTCGGCGAGGAAGCGGCAGACGTGGGGCTGTCGCTCGTGCTCCTCGAACGCCTCGCGGTCCGTGTACAGCTCGTAGAAGACCCGGACGCGTGGCTCGTCCGGTACAGCGTGATTGACGTAGACGAGAGTGCCGGGCTCCTTCGTGCGGATCCCTTCGAGTGCTTCCCGTGCCAACGCGTCGAAGGCGTGAGCGGCCGTCACATCGCGTGCGACGAAACGTACAACAAGGCCGAACCCCATGCTTCTCCCCTTCCTGGGTCGGTCGAGTCTCGCATGATTCAGTGAAGAACTGTGAGTAAGAGAGATTCTTGACTCGCAGTTTTTCTGCGACTACTTTCGGTGCAACCGTCGTGGCCGAGAGCCACGATCGGCTCCCTTGCGTTGCCGTCTGTCGGCAGTGCTGTCCATCTGTGGTGGTGGAGGATCGATGGGGTCGAATGTGACCGTCAGCCCGCTCAGCAGTGCCCGGTTTCCGGTTCCGCTGGAATGGGGGATGCCGCCGGGGCCCGAGGCGGTGCCGGCGGCGCGGTGGCTGGTGGCGGCGATCGTGCGGGAGTGGGGCGTTCCGCTCTCGGACGATGCGCTCCAGGACCTGGAGCTGTGTGCCAGTGAGGTGATCGCCAACGCGATGCTGCACACCGGGGACCGCTGCCTTGTCACGGTACTGCGGCGGCCGGGGCGGCTCCGGGTCGAGGTGGCTGATCGGTGCCCCGCGCTCCCGGGGCGGGAGCGCGGGGCCGACGAGACGGGTGGGCGGGGGCTGGTGCTGGTGGCGGCGTTGGCGCAGGCGTGGGGGTGGCACCCCGAAAGCCCCGGCAAGGTGGTGTGGTTCGAGTTCCCCGAGCAGCACGAAGCGCCGTGCCCCACACACGGGTGGGGCACGGCGCTCGGTGTTCTCGCGGCGTAGCGTGCAGTTCAGGGCACCGGCGGCAGGCCGAAGGCGTCCAGGATGCTGTCCGCCGCCAGGGTCGCCGTGAGGGTGCCCTCCCGCACCCGGCGTTCCAGCTCCGGGACCAGGCGGGTCACCTCGGGATGGGAGTGCAGCCGGGTCAGGAGCTGGTCGTGCACCATGGCCCAGGTCCACTCCACCTGCTGGTCGCGGCGCTTGGCCGCCAGCGCGCCGGTCGCGTCCAGTACCTTGCGGTGCTGCTGGAGCCGCTCCCAGAGCACGTCCAGGCCGCTGCCGTCCTGCCCCGAGCAGGTCAGCACCGGCGGCGTCCACGGCGCGTCCGGGGCCTGCAACAGCCGCAGCGCCCCCGCGAGTTCGCGGGCGGCGGCCTTGGCGTCGAGTTCGTGCGGGCCGTCCGCCTTGTTGACCGCGATGACGTCGGCCAGCTCCAGGACGCCCTTCTTGATGCCCTGCAGCTGGTCGCCGGTACGGGCGAGCGACAGCAGCAGGAAGGAGTCCACCATCCCCGCCACCGTGGTCTCCGACTGGCCGACGCCGACCGTCTCGATCAGCACCACGTCGTAGCCGGCGGCCTCCATCACCAGCATCGACTCCCGGGTGGCCTTGGCCACCCCGCCGAGCGTGCCCGAGGTCGGCGACGGCCGGACGAAGGCGTCCGGGTCGACGGCGAGGCGCTCCATCCGGGTCTTGTCACCCAGGATCGAGCCGCCGGTGCGGCTGGAGGTCGGGTCGACGGCCAGCACCGCGACCTTGTGGCCCTGCCCGGTGAGCATGGTGCCGAAGGCGTCGATGAAGGTCGACTTGCCGACGCCGGGCACGCCCGTGATGCCCACCCGGACGGCCCCGCCCGCGTGCGGCAGCAGCACCGTCAGCAGCTGCTGCGCCAGCGCGCGGTGGTCGGGCCGGGTGGACTCGACGAGGGTGATGGCCCGCGCGATGTACGCGCGCGAGCCCTCCCGCACACCCGTCGCGTAGCTGTCGAGGTCGATCGTCCGGGGCGGCATCCGGGCCGGGCCTCAGATCTCGTGGCCGAGGTCGGCGGCGAGCGACTTGAGGAGGTCGTAGGCGGCCTCCGGGATCACCGTGCCGGGCGGGAAGACCGCCGCGGCGCCCGCCTCGTAGAGGGCGTCGAAGTCCTGCGGGGGGATCACCCCGCCGACCACGATGGTGATGTCCTCGCGTCCGGCGGCGGCGAGTTCGGCGCGCAGCGCGGGCACCAGGGTGAGGTGGCCGGCGGCGAGCGAGGAGACGCCGACGATGTGCACGTCCGCCTCGACGGCCTGCCGGGCGACCTCGGCGGGGGTCTGGAACAGCGGGCCGACGTCCACGGTGAACCCGAGGTCGGCGAAGGCGGTGGCGATCACCTTCTGGCCGCGGTCGTGGCCGTCCTGGCCCATCTTGGCGACCAGGATGCGGGGCCGGCGGCCCTCGGCCCGCTCGAACCGCTCGACCAGTTCCCGGGTGCGCTGCAGGGGGGCGGAGGCGCCCGCTTCGTCTCGGTACACACCGGAGATGGTACGGATCTGGCCCGAGTGCCGGCCGTACACCTTCTCCAGGGCGTCGGAGATCTCGCCGACGGTGGCCTTGGCGCGGGCCGCGTTCACGGCGAGGTGCAGCAGGTTGCCGTCGAGCGAGCCGCCGCGCGAGGGCCCGGCCTCGGCGGCCCGGGTGAGCGCGTCCAGGGCGGCGCGGGTGGCGGCCTCGTTGCGCTCCTCGCGCAGTCGGCGCAGCTTCTCGATCTGGGCGGTACGGACCGCGGAGTTGTCGACCTTGAGCACGTCGATCTGCTCGTCGCTGTCGACCCGGTACTTGTTGACACCGATCACCGGCTGGCGGCCGGAGTCGATCCGGGCCTGGGTGCGGGCGGCCGCCTCCTCGACCCGCAGCTTGGGGATGCCGGCGTCGATGGCCTTGGCCATGCCGCCGGCCGCCTCGACCTCCTGGATGTGCTGCCAGGCGCGGTTCGCCAGGTCGTGGGTGAGCTTCTCGACGTACGCCGAGCCGCCCCACGGGTCGATGACCCGGCAGGTGCCGGACTCCTGCTGGAGCAGCAGCTGGGTGTTGCGCGCGATCCGGGCGGAGAAGTCGGTCGGCAGCGCGAGCGCCTCGTCCAGCGCGTTGGTGTGCAGCGACTGGGTGTGGCCCTGGGTGGCGGCCATCGCCTCCACACAGGTGCGGGCGACGTTGTTGAAGACGTCCTGGGCGGTGAGCGACCAGCCGGAGGTCTGCGAGTGGGTGCGCAGCGACAGCGACTTGGCGTTCTTCGGGTCGAACTGCTTGACCAGCTTGGCCCAGAGCAGCCGGGCCGCGCGCAGCTTGGCGACCTCCATGAAGAAGTTCATGCCGATCGCCCAGAAGAACGACAGCCGGGGCGCGAACGCGTCCACGTCCAGGCCGACGTCCAGTCCGGCCCGCAGGTACTCGACGCCGTCGGCCAGGGTGTACGCCAGCTCCAGGTCGGCGGTGGCCCCGGCCTCCTGGATGTGGTAGCCGGAGATGGAGATCGAGTTGTACCGGGGCATCTTCTGCGAGGTGTACGCGAAGATGTCGGAGATGATCCGCATCGACGGCTGCGGCGGGTAGATGTAGGTGTTGCGGACCATGAACTCCTTGAGGATGTCGTTCTGGATGGTCCCGGCGAGCTTCTCCGGCGGCACCCCCTGTTCCTCGGCCGCCACGATGTACAGCGCCAGGACGGGCAGCACCGCGCCGTTCATGGTCATCGACACGGACATCCTGTCGAGCGGGATGCCGTCGAACAGCTGGCGCATGTCGTAGATCGAGTCGATCGCGACGCCCGCCATGCCGACGTCGCCGGTGACCCGCGGGTGGTCGCTGTCGTAGCCGCGGTGGGTCGGCAGGTCGAAGGCGACCGACAGGCCCTTCTGACCGGCCGCCAGGTTGCGGCGGTAGAAGGCGTTGGACTCCTCGGCGGTGGAGAAGCCCGCGTACTGCCGGACCGTCCACGGCTGGTTCACGTACATGGTCGGGTACGGGCCGCGCAGGTACGGGGCGATACCCGGGTAGGTGCCCAGGAAGTCCAGGCCGGCCAGGTCCTCGGCCGTGTACAGCGGCTTGACGCCGATGCCCTCGGGGGTGTCCCAGAGCTGCTCCTCGACGTCCTTGCCGGTGGCCTGCCGCCAGGCGGCGCGCCACTGGTCCTCGGTGGCGTCCGGGCGGTTCGGTGCCCCGGGTCCGGTCGGGGCTCCGGGTCCGGTCGGGGCCTCCGAGCGGGCCGGGGTGTTCTGGTGGGCGGGGGCGCCGTCGGCGTCCGGGTCCAGCCCGATCGCGGTGAAGTCGGGGATCATCGGGCCACTCCGATCTCGTCGAGCAGGGAGGTGAGGACGGCGACGGCGTCGCCGCCGGCGAAGACGAAGCCGTCCACGCCCGCGGGCGGGTTCTCGCCCGGCCGGCCGGCCAGCAGGACCCGCCGGGCGCCGGCGGCCCTGAGCGCGCCGGCCACCGCCTCGGCGTGCTCGCCGTACAGGGCGTCGCTGGAGCAGAGGCAGGCCACGGCGGCGCCGCCGGCGGCGAACGCCTCGGCGAAGGCCGCCGGGTCGGTGCCCTCGTGCGCGGTGGTGGTGATGCCACCGGCCTGGAACAGGTTGGCGGCGAAGGTGGTGCGCGCGGTGTGCGCGGAAGCGGTGCCGATCGACGCCAGGAACAGCGCCGGGCGCCCGCCGGTGGCCGCGAGGTGCGCGTCGGAGCGGTCGCGCAGCGCCTCGTACGCCTCGGCGCGCCGCACCGTCGGCAGCCCGCCGCGGGGGCCGGCCGGGGCCGGCGCGCGGACCAGTGCCTGCTCGCCGAGGTTGGGGAACTCGCTGACGCCGGTGACGGGTTCGCGCCGCTTGGCGAGCCGGACCGAACGCTCGGCCCAGGTGGCGGCGATCCGCTCCTCGACCAGGCCGGACTCCAGTGCGGCGCGCAGGCCGCCGGCCCGCTCGATCTCCTGGAACCACGCCCAGGCCGCGTGCGCGAGTTCGTCGGTCAGCCGCTCCACGTACCAGGAGCCGCCGGCCGGGTCGACGACCCGGGCCAGGTGCGACTCCTCCAGCAGGATCGCCTGGGTGTTGCGGGCGATCCGGCGGGCGAAGGCGTCCGGCAGGCCGAGCGCCTCGTCGAACGGCAGCACGGTGACCGCGTCCGCCCCGCCGACACCGGCGGCCAGGCAGGCGATGGTGGTGCGCAGCATGTTCACCCACGGGTCGCGGGCGGTCATCATCACGGCGGAGGTGACGGCGTGCTGGCGCTGCGCCGAGGCGGCCGGGGCGGCGCCGGAGACCTCGGCCACCCGGGCCCAGAGCCGACGGGCGGCGCGGAGCTTCGCGATGGTCAGGAACTGGTCGGCGTCCGCCGCGTAGCGGAACTCCAGCTGGCCGAGCGCGGCGTCCACGGACAGGCCGGCGGCGGTGAGCGCGCGCAGGTAGGCGACGCCGGCGGCCAGCGAGGCACCCAGCTCCTGGGCGGGGGAGGCGCCGGCGCCGTGGTAGGGCAGGGCGTCGACGGCCAGCGCGCGCACGCCGGGGAAGCCCTCGGCGCAGCGGACGGCGAGCGCGGCGGCCTCGGCGAGCAGGGCGTCGGTGCGGGCTGCGTCGCCGGTGCGGGCCTGGAGGCCGAGCGGGTCGGCGCCGAGGGTGGCGACGGCGGAGCCGGGGGAGACCTCGCGCTCCCGGTACAGCTCGAACAACCGCTCGGCGGCGGCGGGGAATTCGGCGCCCGCGTCGAGGACCACGCCGGCCAGGTCGAGGTAGACGCCGGTGAGCGCCTCGCCCAGGGCGGCGACCGGCAGTCCGGCGCCGCCGAGTTCCAGCCAGAGCGAACCGCCGCCGTGCTCCAGGTCGGCCAGCGCGGCCTCGTTGGTGCGGCGCGGATCGGGGTCGCTGTGCCGCTGGCGCACATCCCAGCCCGAGACCGAGGCGCCCTGCGGCCGGGCGCCGCGCACGAACGGCGGGAAGCCCGGGAGGCCGGGGTCGGCCGGGGCGTCCTCGGCGGTGTACAGCGGGCGGGCGCGCAGCCCGTCCTGGAGCGCGGTACCGAGCGCGTGCTCGGCCGCGGCGCCGTCCTCGGGCTGCGCCCCCGCCTTGCGGAGCACACCCTCGACGAGGGTCTGCCACTGCTCGCGGTGGGCGGCCGGGAACTCGGCGGCCAGGGGAAGCCCTTCGGGCGGGACCGTCATGCCCCGCAGGTTAGCGCCCGTTCGCGGGGGCGCAGGAGAGGCGAAGGGTGTGACCTTGCCCTCTCTGTGCACTCTGTTGCACTACCGGTGCCACCAGGGGCGCGAACGGGGGTGCGAACAGGGGGTCGAGCAGGGGTTGAGCGGCGACGGGGCAGGGGTGGAGCAGGGGGCGGACAGGGGTGCGGGCAGGGGGTGGGCGGGGTACCGGGCGCGGGCGGCTTGCGGAACCCCGACGGTTATCTATTAAGTTACTTAGTAGAGCGTGGGTGGAGGGTGGCGCACCCGCGGTTCGCGCCGGCCTGCCCGTTCGCCTGTCCGTTCGTCTGTCCGTTCGCCTTTCCGTTCACCCGCCCGTGTTCGCGCCTCTCGCCTCTCGCCTCTCGCCTCGACCCCACCCCTTCTCGCCATCAGGAGTCCGCCGTCATGGGAAAGCGCCGCAAGCCCAGCCCGCCCAGCCGGGCCCGTCTGGCGGTCCTCACGACCGCGATGGCCGGCGGCGTCGTCC
The DNA here is from genome assembly GCF_044764505.1 of Kitasatospora sp. NPDC094019. Taxonomy (NCBI): domain Bacteria; kingdom Bacillati; phylum Actinomycetota; class Actinomycetes; order Kitasatosporales; family Streptomycetaceae; genus Kitasatospora; species Kitasatospora sp. NPDC094019. The sequence goes on along the minus strand of NZ_JBIWIF010000018.1, from coordinate 120,976 downwards.
TCACCGCGGGGCCCGCCCAGGCCGAACCGGCGCCCTCCCTCGCCACCGTGAAGGAGGAGGTGGACCGGCTCAACGAGGAGGCCGAGCAGTCGATCGAGCGCTACAACGGCTTCCAGGAGAAGCAGCAGAAGCTCCAGGGCGAGGCGGGCCGGATCCAGGAGAAGGTGGCCCGGGGCCAGGACGCCATGAACGAGCTGCGCACCCAGCTCGGCGGCATCGCGGCCGAGCAGTACCGCACCGGCGGCATCGACCCGTCCGTCCAGCTGATGCTCGACTCCGACCCCGGTGCCTACCTGGCCCGGGCCGCCACCCAGAACCAGGTGGTCGACTCGCAGGCCGCCCTGCTGCGCCAGGCCCTGGCCGAGCAGCGCCGGCTGGACCAGGACCGCGCCGAGGCCACCGCCACCCTGGCCGAACTCGACCGGGCGGCCGGCTCGCTCGCGGGCGAGAAGAAGACGGTCCAGGACAAGCTGGCCAGGGCCCAGGCCCTGCTCAACAAGCTCGGCGCCGCCGACCGGGCGAAGATCAACGCCCAGGAGGCAGCCGCCACCCGGGCCTCCCGCTCCGCCGCCGAGCGTCCCGACCCCGCCGTGCCCGCCTCCGGCCGGGCGGCCGCCGCGATCCGGTTCGCCTACGCGCAGCTCGGCAAGCCGTACGTCTGGGGCGCCACCGGCCCGTCCGGTTTCGACTGCTCCGGCCTCACCGGCGCCGCCTACCGCGCGGCCGACGTCAAGCTCCCCAGGGTCTCCCAGGACCAGTGGAAGGCCGGCGCCCGCATCGCCCGCGCCGACCTCCAACCGGGCGACCTGGTCTTCTTCTACGGCGACCTGCACCACGTCGGCCTCTACATCGGCGACGGGAAGATGATCCACGCCCCGCGCACCGGCAAGAACGTCGAGGTCCTCCCGATCACCGCGATGCCCTACGTCGGCGCCGTCCGCCCCTGACGGCCGCCGGGCGCGGCCGGTGGACGCGCCCGTGGACGTCAGTGGACGCGCCGGTGGACGCGCCGAGGGATGCTCCCGGCGGCCGTCGGTCGACGATCAGCGGGCTGGCACCGCTCGGCGCGCTGGAGCGGTGCGCCTCCGCGTCGTCGGCCACCTGGTAGCTGCCGCCCCGGCCGGTCACCACGACCCGGCCGTCGTCGAGCGCGGTGACGAGCTCGCCCTCCAGGACGAACAGGACGTGTCCCTTGCGGCACCAGTGGTCGGCGACATACCCGGGGCTGTGGTCGACCCGCCGGGCCCGGACCTCCCCGAACCGCTGCACACGGCTGGTGACTTCGCCGCTCCCGCCGGACTTGCGCTCCTCGGCGACCTGGGTCCGGTCGGTGGCGGTGAAGGGGAAACCGGTGAGATCCATGCGGTCACCCCAGCCAGGGCGCGACCGGTGTCACGGATGCGGGGCGCAGGCCAGCAGGTAGGGGAGGAGCGGGGCGGCGAGGGCGGCCAGCCGGTAGGCGGGGGCCGGGGGCGCGGGGGTGCGGGCGAGGCGCTGGACGCGGGCGAGCACCCCGGTGGACGCGGCGGCCAGGCCGGTCGGGCCGGGGACGGCCCCCGCGGTGGCCAGGGCGCAGAGCGCGCCCGCGAGTTCGGCGGGGGTCACCCGGGTGAGCGCGGCGTCGTCGGCCGCCATCTCCAGCAGCAGCGCCACCTCGGCCCGCCCGAGCCGGGCCAGCGGGAGCCGGCCGAGGAGGAGGGCGAAGGTGTCGGCGGCGAGCAGGACCAGGTGGTGGCGTCCGCGCAGGTGCCCGTGCTCGTGGGCGACGGCCGCGGCGAGCCCGCGCGGGTCCAGCAGGTCGACGGCGCCCCGGGTGGCCACCACCCGGGCCCGGCGGCCGGGCAGGCAGTAGACGGCGGGCCGGGGGTCCTCCAGTACGAGCAGTCGGCGCCCCCGGTCCCTGGTGGCCGTCAGGTCGAGCGTCTCCCGGTGCCGCCGCCTGGCCCGGGCGGCCCGCGCGGCGAGCACGGCGGCGACCGCCGCGACGGCGCCGGCGGCCGCGACCGGGGCCCACCAGGCGTGGGCGTGCGGCGCGGGGGCCGGTTCCAGGTGCGGGAGCAGACCGACCAGTCCGGCCGGTTCGTGCCCGAGCGGCGCCACCAGGTGGTGCGCGGCGAGCAGCAGCCCGGTACCGAAGGAGGCCATCAGCGCGAGCCAGACGGCCGCGCCGAGGGCCGGGCGGGCCTGGATCCGGGCCCGGGCCCGGGGCGAGCCGGCCAGCCGTCGCGGGAGCAGGACGCCGACCAGGAGCAGGTGGAGCGTCAGCAGGGCCAGGGTCACCGGTCGTCGTCCCGCGCCCTGACCTGCTCCAGGGCGGCGAGCAGGGCCGTCGCCTCGTCGCCGCTGATCCGGTCGACGAAGTGCAGCAGGGCCCCGGCGCGGTCCGGGCTGGTCTCCAGGGCCTGGTGCATCAGCTGCGCGGTGTACGACTCCCGGGTGCAGGTCGGCTCGTAGACCCAGGCCCGGCTGGCCTTGGTCCGCCGCAGCCAGCCCTTGGTGTGCAGGATGTCGGCGACGGTGTTGACGGTGGTGTACGCGACCGGGCGCTGCCGGCCCAGGTCGTCCACGATCTCGCGGACGGTGGCGGGGCGGCCCCAGGACCACAGCCGGTCCATGATCTCGGCCTCCAGATCGCCGAATCCCCGCAGCACCCGTCCGCTCCTCCGCCGTCCCGCCCCCGGGTCGTCGTGCCCCGGATCGTTCCGCCCCCGGGCAGTCCTGCCCCGGCGCCCGCCGCCCATCGTAAGGCCGCGCTCAGCGGCGCGTCCGCCGGAGCAGGTCGGTGGCCGCCGCGGGCCAGTGCGGGTGCTCGAAGGCGAACCCGGCGGCCAGCAGCCGCCCCGGGACCACTGCCCGGCTCTTCAGCAGCAGTTCGGTGTCCGAGCGGAGCGCGAACGCGCCGAGCTCGACCATCCACCGGGTGGCCGGGAGGCCCACCGGGACGCCCGCGGCCCGCCGGAGCGTGCGCATGAACGCCCGCTGCGGCACCGGCGTCGGTGTGGCGAGGTTGACCGGGCCGGAGAGGTCCTCCCGGTCGAGCAGGAAGCGGACCGAGCGGACGAGGTCCCGGTCGTGGATCCACGACAGGTACTGCCCGCCGCCGTCGACCGGCCCGCCGAGGCCGGTCCTGGCCAGCCGCGCCAACTGGTCGAAGGCACCGCCCGCGTCCGGGCTCATCACCATGGCGCAGCGCAGCGCGACCCGCCGGGTGCGCGGGGTGGCGGCCTCGGTCTGCTCGCGCTCCCAGGCGCGGGCGATCCGGACGCTGCGCTCCCAGTACGCGGGGACGCCGGGCTCGGCGCCGCCGATGACGCCGGTGTCCTCGTCGTGCGGGGTGCCGTAGGTGTGGGCGTAGATGGTGGCGGTGCTCATCTGCAGCCAGACCCGGGGCGGGCGCCGGGCGCCCGCGATCGCGCGGCCGACGGCGCGGGTGGAGTGGACCCGGGAGTCGGTCATGTCGCGCAGGTTCTGCTCGGTGTAGCGGCAGTTGACGCTGCGCCCGGCGAGGTTGATCACGGCGTCGGCGCCGTCGACGGCGGCGGTCCAGCGGCCGAGCGAGCGGCCGTCCCAGAAGATCTCCTGGTCACGGCCGGGCCGGCGGGTCAGCAGCACGACCTCGTGGCCGTCCTCGGTGAGCGCCCGCTCCAGGATGCGGCCGATCTGGCCGGTACCGCCCGGTATGACGATCCTCATCGGGATCCCCCCTCGAATCATTTGGTCGTGCACACCGTAGCGGTCGACCTGAACGTGTTCAAAATGCCGTTGTCGCCAGGACATGGCCGGAAATGTGTCCGAATCCGTGGAACCACCCCGGGTGCTCGGCCGACTGGTGGTCCGGATCCGATCGTCTGCTCGCCCAAGCTCGCCCAAGCTCGCCCAAGCTCGTTCAAGCTCGTTCAAGCTCGCCAAGGAGTGCTCGCGCATGTGCGGAATCACCGGCTGGGTGTCCTTCCACCAGGACGTCCGCCAAAGCGCCCCCGTCATCGAGGCGATGACCGCCACCATGACCCTGCGCGGCCCCGACGCCGGCGGCGTCTGGCTCGGCCGCCACGCCGCCCTCGGCCACCGCCGCCTCGCCGTCATCGACATCGACGGCGGCGCCCAGCCCATGCCCGACCGCCGCGACGAGCCGGGCGTCGTCCTCACCTACAGCGGCGAGGTCTACAACCACCACCAGCTGCGCGCCGAACTCCGCGCCAAGGGTCACCGCTTCGAGACCCGCAGCGACACCGAGGTGGTGCTGCGCGCCTACCAGGAGTGGGGCGACGCCCTGGTCGAGCGGCTGGAGGGCATGTACGCCTTCGCCGTCTGGGACGAGCGCGAGCAGCGCCTGCTGCTGGTCCGCGACCGGCTCGGCGTCAAGCCGCTGTTCTGGGCCGAGATCGACGGCGGCGTCGCCTTCGGCTCCGAGCCCAAGGCGCTCTTCGCCCACCCGGAGATCACTCCCACGGTGGACGCCGACGGCCTGCGCGAGGCGTACAGCCTGCTCTTCAACACCGGCCCCACGGTCTGGGCCGGCGTCCGCGAGGTCCACCCCGGCGCCCTGCTCGTCCTCGACCGCACCGGCGTCCGCGAGACCCGCTACTGGGAGCTCACCGCCCGCCCCCACACCGACAGCCTGGACGCCACCAAGGAGCGGATCGGCGAACTCGTCAACCGCGCCGCCCGCGCCCAGCTGGAGGCCGACGTCCCGCTCTGCAGCCTGCTCTCCGGCGGCCTGGACTCGACCATCGTGACCGCCCTGGTCGCCGACGAGCTGCGCCTCCAGGAGGGGCCGGACGCCAAGCTGCGCTCCTACGCCGTCGACTACAGCGACCAGGCCGAACAGTTCACCGGCGACGTGCTGCGCACCGGCCACGACACCCCGTTCGCGGCCGAGGCCGGCGCCTTCATCGGCAGCGACCACTCCACCGTGGTGCTCGACCCGCGCACCCTGCTGGACCTGGAGAACCGCCGCGCCGTCGTCGTCTCCCGGGACTCGCCGATCGGTGTCGGCGACATGGACACCTCGCTCTACCTGCTGTTCGGCGAGATCCGCAAGCACTCCACGGTCGCGCTCTCCGGCGAGGCGGCCGACGAGGTCTTCGGCGGCTACCCGTGGTTCCACAACCCCAAGGCGCTCGCCGCGCAGACCTTCCCCTGGCTGCTCGTCACCGGGGACGAGGCGGCCATGCCGATCAACCCGGACCTCGCCGCCCACCTGCGGATCGCCGAGTTCCGCGACGACACCTACCGCAGCGCGCTGGCCGCGGTCCCGCACGCGGACGGCGAGAGCCCCGAGGAGCACCGCCAGCGCGAGATGCAGCACCTGTCGATGACCCGCTGGCTGCGCCAGCTGCTGCACCGCAAGGACCGCCTCTCGATGGCCCAGGGCCTGGAGGTCCGGGTGCCGTACTGCGACCACCGGCTGGTCGAGTACGCGTTCAACGCCCCCTGGGCGATGAAGAGCTACGACGGCCGGGAGAAGAGCCTGCTGCGCGCGGCCGGCCAGGGCATCGCCCCGGACTCGGTGCTGTGGCGGCCCAAGAACCACTACCCGGCGACCCACCACGCCGACTACAACAGCGGGCTCCAGCGGCTCGCCCGGGAGGCCCTGGACGCGCCGCACGTGCGCGACATCGCCGACGAGACGGTGATCAAGGCCAGCCTGGACACGCCGGCCGACCAGCTGGAGTGGGGCCACCGGCTCCGGCTGGAGCGGGTCGTCGACCTGGCCCTCTGGCTGGACCACCACCGCCCGGCGCTCGCCGTCTGACGGATCCCGTCCCGCCGACCGGCCCGGTGCGGACCGACCACACAGGTCGGGCCCCACCGGGCCGGTCCGGCTAGGCTGCCGGTGGACCAGGACCGAGCGGCAGGAGGGCAGGATGCGCGACCCCCGGCACGGGCCGCTGGTGGCGATGCTGCTGGTGCTCACCGTGGTGACCGGGCTGGTCGACGCGATCAGCTACCTCGCCCTCGGGCACGTCTTCGTCGCCAACATGACCGGCAACGTGATCTTCCTGGGTTTCGCCCTGGCGGGGGCGCCGGGCCTGTCCGCGACCTCCTCGCTCACCGCGCTCGCCGCCTTCCTGGCCGGCGCGCTCGTGGGCGGCCGCCTCGCCGAACGCCGCCCCGGTCACCGGGGGCGGCTGCTGGTCCTCACCCTGGTCGCCCAGTCGGCGGTGTTCGCCGCCTGCACCGTGCTCGCCGCGGCCCTCGGCCACACCGCCGAACCGGTCCGTCACACCCTGATCGGCGTGCTGGGCGCGGCGATGGGCCTGCAGAATGCGGTCGTCCGCGCGCTCCGGGTGCCGGACCTGACCACCACCGTGCTGACCATGACCCTCACCGCCCTGGCCGCCGACCGCGCCGGCCCCCGCCGCCTCGCCTCCGCCGTCTCGATGTTCGCGGGCGCCCTGGTCGGCGCCGTCCTCGTCCTGCACGCCAGCGTCCCGGCCGCCCTCGCCGTCGCCCTGGCCCTCCTCCTCGCCGTCGCCGCGCTCACCCACCGCGCCTCCGGACACCCGGCCGCTCCCTGGACCCACCCCGACGGCGCCCGCTGACGCGCCGGCACCCGACACGCCGACACGCCGACGCGCCGTCCGGGGGTCCCGCCGGGCCCGGTGCCAGGGTCAGGTCCGGGCCCGGTCCGGGGATCAGGGGCGAGCGGCGAGGTAGCTGTCGAACTCGGCGCCGTACCAGCGGGCGGTGCGGCCCCGCGGGGTCATGCCGAGGCGGCGGCAGACCGCGGCGGAGCGTTCGTTGCCGGGGCGGACCAGGGCGTGGATCTCGCCGAGGCCGTCGGAGAAGCCCTTGGCGAGGGCGGCGGTGGCGGCCTCGGTGGCGAAGCCGTGGCCCCAGGAGTCGGGGTGCAGGTGCCAGCCGACCTCGATCTCGCCGTTGCCGGTGCCGTCCTCGTCCGGCAACGGGATCAGGACCACCGAGCCGGCCACCACGCCGGTGTCCTTGCGCTCCAGGGCCCAGATCCCGTAGCGGGGGTCGGCCGAGCGCCGCCGCCAGCGGTCGATCATGGCCGGCGCCTCGGCGGGCGACTCCAGGACCCGCGGGACGGCGCCCAGCCAGCGGGCGACCTCCCAGCGCGCGTAGGTGTCGAACGCGCGCTCGGCGTCGGCGTGCTGCCAGAGGCGGGCGGTCAGCCGTTCGGTGCTGAACAAGGGTGTCTCCATCGGGGGTTCGAGGGTCCTCGGTGCCGTTCAGTCGTCCTGCGGCTGGCTGGTGCGGCCGGACCATCGGGGCTCCCAGCGGGCCCAGGAGCGTTCCCAGTCACGGGCGGCCCGCCGGTCGAGGGCGCGCAGCCGCAGGACGAGCGCGCCGCCGAACAGGGCGGTCAGGGTGGCGGTGGCGGCCAGGCCGGTGCAGACCACCCCGACGACCAGGCCGAGCGTCGTCGCCGGGGGAGTGGCGGGCCGCCCGTCGTCGTCGAGCCAGAGGGTGACGGTGGACCCGGTGGGGGCGCTGCGCGGCACCTCGACGGTGCCGGTGCGGGCCAGCCCGTCGGGGGAGGTCCAGGAGAGCGAGGTGTCCACCCGCTTCTCGTAGCCGCCGCTCCACCGGCCGACGCCCGGGTCCTCGGCGCGGAGCCGGCCGAGGACCAGCGCCTCGGTGCGGTGCAGCCGGCCGCGTTCGGCCTCGGCGGTGCGCCCGGCGGCGCGGTAGCCGAGGACGGCGGCGGCGGCGATCCCGGCCAGCCCGAGGACCAGGGCGAGGCCGGCGGCGAGCCAGGCGCGGCTGCGGGCGCGGTCGACCGGGCGGGCGAGCGGTTCGCGGGCCCGGACGGTGTGCCGGCGGCCGAGGGCGAGGCGCAGGGCGCGGCCGGCCCGCCGGGGCGGCGACCCGGTTCGGGCCGGGCGGGGTGTCCTGGACACGATGCGTGCTCCTCACGGCTGGTGGCGTGCGTGGGCCCCGTCGGACTCCAATTTCCCCCGGCACCGCCCCCGGGCACAAGAGTCGGTAGGGCGGCCGCGCCACGGGACCGAGGTCCCCGGCCGGGCGCCGGGACCGGGACGTTCGGCCCTCGGCGGGCCGGGGGTGGACGGGGCAGGCTGGCACCGGCCGCGCCCCCTGTGCCGGGGGCGCGGTGGTCCGGCCCGCTGTGGGGGCTCGCCGGGCCGCCGTGCAGGGCGGGGGACGGGGTATGGGGCCGTCCCCCGCTCGCGGCGTTCCGGGGCCGGCCGGCGATCGGGCGACCCGGGAGTCCGAGGCCGGGCGATACGCGGCATCCGACCGGACGACACGACGTTCTCCCAGCTCAGCACCTTGTTCTCGCGGTCTATACACTCGGTGTATACCCCTGGTGTATGGTCCTCCCATGAGTGTTCCCCTCACCCTTCTCGGGCTGCTGGAGCGAGAGCCGAGCCACGGCTACGACCTGAAGCGCGACTACGACGCCCTCTTCGGGCGCGGCAAGCCCCTGCCCTACGGCCAGGTCTACTCCACGCTGGGCCGACTGGCCCGGGACGGCAAGGTCGTCGCCGGCGAGGCCGAGCCCGGCGACGGACCCGAACGCAAGCGCTACGTCATCACCGAGGCCGGGGTGACCGAGTTCGAGCACTGGCTCGCCGAGCCCGTCGCCCCCGAACCCACCCTCCAGTCGGTGCTGTTCACCAAGGTCGTCCTCGCCCTCCTGCTCGGCCGCGACGCCGAGGCGTACCTCGACACCCAGCGCGCCGCCCACCTGCGCCGGATGCGCGAACTGACCGAACTGCGCCGCACCGGTCCGCTGGTCGACGCCCTGCTCGCCGACCACGGCCTCTTCCACCTGGAGGCGGACCTCCGCTGGATCGACGTCACCACTGCCCGCCTGGACGCCCTCGCCGCGGAGGTACGCGCATGAACGCCCTGATAGAAGCCCGCGACGTCGAACTCGCCTTCGGTGAGACCCCGGCCCTGCGCGGCGCCAGCCTGGCCGCCGAGGCCGGGGAGGTCCTCGCCGTGATGGGCGCCAGCGGCTCCGGCAAGTCCACCCTGCTGCACTGCCTGGCCGGCATCCTCGTCCCCGACGCGGGCGAGGTGTACTTCGACGGCCTGCGGATCGACCGGCTCGACGAGAACCGGCGCAGCGCCCTGCGCCGGGACTCCTTCGGCTTCGTGTTCCAGTTCGGCCAGCTCGTCCCGGAACTGACGGCCGAGGAGAACATCGCCTTACCGCTGCTGCTCGGCGGCGTCCGCCGGACCGCCGCCCTCGCCGAGGCCCGCCCCTGGTTCGCCCGGCTCGGCCTGGACGGCCTGGGCGGCCGCCGCTCCGGTGAACTCTCCGGCGGCCAGGCCCAGCGGATCGCGCTCGCCCGCGGCCTGGTCACCCGCCCCCGGGTGCTGTTCGCCGACGAGCCGACCGGCGCCCTGGACTCCCTCACCGGCGAACAGGTCATGGAGCTGATGGTCGGCGCCGCCCGCGAACAGGGCACCACCGTCGTCCTGGTCACCCACGAGCCCCGGGTCGCCGCCTACGCCGACCGCGAGGCCCTGGTCCGGGACGGCCGGGCCCGGGCGCTCACCAACCCGTACCCGCCGGCCGCCGCCGCGGAGCGGGTCGCCCCGTGATCTCCTTCGCCCTCCGCCTCGCCGTCAGCGGCGGCCGCCAGGCCGTCGCCCGACTGCTCATCATCACCGCCGCCACCGCCATCGGCGTCGGCCTGCTGCTCTCCACGCTCGCCGCCGTCAACGCCGTCGGGGCCACCAACGACCGGACGCTCTGGGCCAACAGCGGGGCCAAGAGCCGCACCGAGAGCGCGAACGTCGACCCGCTCTGGTGGCGCGACCGCACCCCCGAGTACTACGACGGCCACGAACTCCTCCTGGTCGAGGTCGCCGCCACCGGACCGACCTCGCCGGTCCCCCCGGGCCTGTCGAAGCTGCCCGCGGCCGGCGAGTTCTACGCCTCGCCCGCCCTGGCGGAGCTGCTCCGCGAACGGCCCGCGGACCAGCTCGCCGACCGCTTCCCCGGCCACCTCGCCGGAGAGATCGGCAAGGCCGCCCTCGCCTCCCCGGACTCCCTGGTCATGGTGAGCGGCCAGGACCCGGCGACCCTCGCCGCCCGTTCGGGCGCCCGGCAGGTCACCACCATCGCCACCACCCTGCCGCCGACCTGTGACGCCGACTGCCCGGGCACCGGCGTCCGCGGCGACGCCATGACCCTCATCCTCTCGGTGGTCGCCGGCGCGCTGCTCTTCCCCGTGGTGATCTTCATCGGCACGGCCACCCGCCTGTCCGCCGCCACCCGCGAGCAGCGCTACGCCGCGATGCGCCTGGTCGGGGCGACACCCCGGCAGATCACCGTGATCGCCGCCGCCGAGTCCACCGTGGCCGCCGTGGCCGGCACCGTCCTCGGCTTCGGGGTCCACCTGCTGCTGCGCCCGCTGGTCGCGACGGTCCCGTTCACCGGGGACCGCTTCTTCGTGGACGATCTGACCCTCACCCTGCCGCAGGGCCTGGCCGTACTGGTCGGCGTCCCGGTGGCGGCGGCCGTCGCCGCCCGGCTCGCCCTGCGCCGGGTCACCGTCTCCCCGCTCGGCGTCAGCCGCCGGACCACCCCGCGGCCCCCCTCCGCCTGGCGGGCCGCGCCGCTGGCGGCCGGGCTCGCCGAACTCGCCTGGTTCGTCGGCCGCCGCCCGCACACCACCGGCGGCCAGACCGCCGCCTACCTGACCGGCTTCCTGGTGATCATGGCCGGCCTGGTGATCGCCGGCCCCTGGCTCACCATGTCGGTCGCCCGCCTGGTCGCCGCCCGGACCAGCCGCCCGGCCACCCTGATCGCCGTCCGCCGGCTCGCCGACGACCCGAGAACGGGCTTCCGCGCCGTCGCCGGCCTGATCCTGGCCCTGTTCGTCACCACCGCCACGGTCGCCGTCATCGGCACCATCGACACCAACCGCGGCGCGCTCGGCGGTGACGCGCAGACCCGGGTCGCGGTGGAGCACGGCGCCCTGCCCGGCGACCCCGTGATGGCCGACGCCCTCCCGGACGGCTTCCTCGCCGAACTGCGCTCCGTCCCCGGCTTCCGGGCCCTCGCCGTCGCCCACGCCAACCCGGACGGCCTGGCGCACGACCCGACCGCTCCGCCCGACTGGCCCGAGGCGTCCCTGGTGTCCTGCGCCGACCTCGCCCTGGCCCCGGTGATCGGCCACTGCGCCCCCGGCGCCGCCGTCGCCGCCGTCGAGCCGTTCGGCTTCCTGAGCCTGACCTCCCAGGCCGCCAGGGAGTGGCCGGCCGCGCCGATCACCGCCGAGGCCGCCGACCGACTGCCGGTGCTGTCGCTCTACGTGACGACGGACGGCACGACCGCCGCCAAGGAGCGCGTCCGCACCCTGCTCAGCCGGACCTTCCCGGAGCAGCACGCCCGGATGGTGCAGGACTTCGGGTCCTCCCAGCAGAAGACGCTCGCCGGCTGGCGCCAGCTCGCCGACGTGGTGCTGCTCACCACCCTGCCGATCGCCGGCTGCAGCCTGGCGGTGAGCGTGGTCGCGGGCCTGTCCGACCGGCGGCGGCCGTTCGCGATGCTCCGGCTCACCGGGGCGCCGCTGCGGATGCTGCGGGTGGTGATCGCGATGGAGAGCGCGTTGCCGCTGCTCCTGGTGTCGGCCGTCGCGATCGGGACGGGCTTCGGCGCGGCCGCGATGTTCCTCAAGTCGCAGATGGACTACGACCTGGTGTCGCCCGGGTGGGTGTACTTCGGGTTGGTGCTGTTCGGGCTGGTCGCCTCGCTCGGGATCATCGCCTCGACGCTTCCGCTGCTGAAGCGGATCACCGGCCCGGAGGCCGCCCGCAACGGCTGACTCCGGGCTCGGCCGGACACGCGTGAACCCCGCACCCCGCTGTCAGGGGGTGCGGGGTTCACGCGTGTGCGGACCGGCGGCCGGTCAGCCCTGGACGGCGTACGCGCGCGTCCCCGGCCGGGGCGCGAACCCCAGCTCCACCCGCCAGGCCCCCAGCACCAGCCCGGACGGGTAGAACATCGGCTCCGGCAGCGCGTCCAGCGGCAGCCGCTCCCAGCCGCCGCAGGAGTGCGGCTCCATGACCACCGCGGGCGCCAGGCTCGGCGGCGCGAGCACCGCGGCGGTGAGCCTGGGGCGGCCCAGCTCGTGGTCGAGCAGCAGTGCCAGTACCCGCATCTCCTCGGCCGGGAGCACGATCCCGGTCTCCTCGGCGAGCTCGCGCGCGGCGGTCCGCTCGAAGGACTCGCCGGGGTCGACCTTGCCGCCGGGAAGGCTCCAGGTCGGCGGCTCGCCGGCCGTCGTGCGGCGGCCGATCAGCACCCGGCCGTCCCCGGTGGGCACGATCACTCCGGCGCCGAGCAGCGGTGCGTGGATCACGTCGGTTCCTCCGAACGGGGTGACGGTGCGGCAGTGGCAGTGGCAGGACGGCGCGGTGGTCACGCCGTCCTGCCGGACGACTACCAGGCGGCGCGGTCGAAGTCCTTCAGGAAGCACCCGTAGAGGTCCTCGCCCTGCTCGCCGCGCACGATCGGGTCGTAGACCCGGGCCGCGCCGTCGACCAGGTCGAGCGGGGCGTGGAAGCCCTCGTCGGCGAGGCGCATCTTGTCCGGGTGCGGGCGCTCGTCGGTGATCCAGCCGGTGTCGACGGCGGTCATCAGGATGCCGTCGGTCTGGAACATCTCCATCGCGCTGGTGCGGGTCAGCATGTTGAGCGCGGCCTTGGCCATGTTGGTGTGCGGGTGGCCGGCGCCCTTGTAGCCGCGGGTGAAGACGCCCTCCATCGCGGACACGTTGACCACGTACTTGCGGCGGGACGCCGAGGCGGCCATCGCCGGGCGGAGCCGGCTGATCAGGATGAACGGCGCGGTGGAGTTGCAGAGCTGCACCTCCAGCAGCTCGACCGGGCCGACCTCGCTGACGGTCTGCACCCAGCTGTTGGTGTCCGCGAGGTCCGGGACCAGGCCGCCGGCGTCGATCGCCGTCCCGGCCCGGATCCGCTCCGGCGTGGCCGAGCCGGTGACCAGGGCGAGCGAGGTGACGTCCTCGGCGGAGATCCGCTCGGCCGGGTCCGACGCCTGGTGCGGCAGCGCGGGCAGGTCGACGCTGCCGCTGTTGAAGCGGCCGATGGTGGTCGACTGCGGCAGCTCCCCGGCCGGCAGCGGCGCGGACTCGGCGGCGACCAGCTCCCGGTAGGACTCCGGCGGTCGGCGCACGGTCTGCGCGGCGTTGTTGATCAGGATGTCCAGCGGGCCGTCCGCCGCGACCTCGTCGGCCAGCGCCATCACCTGGGCCGGGTCGCGCAGGTCGATGCCGACGATCTTCAGCCGGTGCAGCCACTCGGCGCTGTCCGGCATCGCGGTGAAGCGGCGGATCGCGTCGTTGGGGAAGCGGGTGGTGATGGTGGTGTGCGCGCCGTCGCGCAGCAGCATCAGCGCGATGTACATCCCGATCTTGGCGCGGCCGCCGGTCAGCAGCGCGCGCTTGCCGGTCAGGTCGGCGCGGGCGTCGCGGTGGGCCCGGTTCTTGCTCGCGCAGCCCTGGCAGAGGTTGTGGTAGAACGCGTCGACCTCGATGTAGCGCTGCTTGCAGATGTAGCAGGAGCGGGGGCGCTCCAGGATCCCGGCGATCTCCGTGGTGGTGACGGTGGTCAGGCCGAAGGCGCCGGCCGTCTCGTCGTCGATCCGGCTCGGGGCGCCGGTCGCGGTGCGCGCGGTGACCTCGCGGTCGTTGGCGGTCTTGCGGGCCCGGGTCTCCTGGCGGCGGCGCTGCTTGAGGGTGCGGAATATGCCGCCGACGGCCTGGCGGACGGTGATCGCGTCCGGGTGGTCGACATGCAGCTCGTCCAGCTCGGCGAGCACCTCCAGGCAGAGCCGGAGCCGTTCGGGGTCGAGGCCGGGGCCGTAGTCGATCTCCTCGGTGCCCTCGATGCCCTCGTCGCCCGGGCGCTGCTGCCCGGTGTCCACGTCCGCCGCCGTCGTCAGTCCCGCCGCCATGCCTCTGCCGTTCCCGCTCGCCTCGCCGATCACGGCGTCCGCCGCGTCTACCGCGTGAATGCTACGGGAGCGGCCCCGGCCGGGGCGAAAAGCCGAGGTTTGGACGATCCTCCATATCTACGCGCGAAGCTTTGATCATGACTTGTAGGCAGCCCCAGCAAACGGCAGCCAGCTGGCGTTTGTCCTACCGGTACCGGAGAATCGAACGTTGGGTGCGGGGCGCCCGAGTGCGCCCTGCGGCCGTGCCGCACCCGCACCCGAGGTGTAATTTCTCCCAGCCAGAGAGCCCCGTTTCATGCGCTTCCTGAACGACCTCATGCCCTCGTACGACCTTACGTACGACGACGTCTTCATGGTCCCCAGCCGATCCGCCGTGGGCTCCCGCCAGGCTGTCGACCTCTCCTCCAACGACGGCACCGGCACCACCGTCCCGCTGGTCGTGGCCAACATGACCGCCATCGCCGGCCGCCGGATGGCCGAGACCGTCGCCCGCCGCGGCGGCCTGGTCGCCATCCCGCAGGACATCCCGACCGAGGTCATCGCCGAGGTCGTCGGCTGGGTCAAGCAGCGCCACCTGGTGCACGACACCGCCATCACCCTCGACCCCGGCGCCACTGTCGCCGAGGCCCTCTCGCTGCTCCCCAAGCGCGCCCACGGCGCGCTGGTCGTGGTCGAGGACGGCCGCCCCGTCGGCGTCGTCACCGACTCCGACTGCCAGGGCGTCGACCGCTTCACCTCGCTCGCCGAGGTGATGTCCCGCGACCTGCTGCTGCTGGACGAGGGCATCGACCCCCGCGACGCCTTCGACCGGCTCAGCGAGGCGCACCGCAAGCTCGCCCCCGTGGTCGGCCCCGACGGCCGCCTGGTCGGCCTGCTCACCCGCAAGAACGCCCTGCGCGCCACCCTCTACACCCCGGCCGTCGACGCCGCCGGCAAGCTGCGGATCGCCGCCACCGTCGGCATCAACGGCGACGTCGCCGGCAAGGCCAAGGCCCTGCTGGAGGCCGGCGCCGACACGCTCGTCGTGGACACCGCGCACGGCCACCAGGAGTCGATGATCAACGCGCTGCGCGCCGTGCGCGGGCTGGACCCGCAGGTCCCGGTCGTCGCGGGCAACGTCGTCTCGGCGGCCGGTGTGCGTGACCTGGTCGAGGCCGGCGCGGACATCCTGAAGGTCGGTGTCGGCCCGGGCGCGATGTGCACCACCCGGATGATGACCGGCGTCGGCCGCCCGCAGTTCTCCGCCGTGCTGGAGTGCGCCGCCGAGGCCCGCCGCCTGGGCAAGCACGTCTGGGCCGACGGCGGGGTGCGCCACCCGCGCGACGTCGCCATGGCGCTGGCCGCCGGCGCCTCCAACGTGATGGTCGGCTCCTGGTTCGCCGGCACCTACGAGTCGCCCGGCGACCTCCAGACCACCGCCGACGGCCGCCAGTACAAGGAGTCCTTCGGCATGGCCTCCAAGCGGGCCGTGAGCAACCGCACCTCCCAGGACTCCTCCTACGACCGCGCCCGCAAGGCGCTGTTCGAGGAGGGCATCTCGCACTCCCGGATGTTCCTCGACCCGGCCCGCCCGGGCGTCGAGGACCTCATCGACTCCATCGTCGCGGGCGTGCGCAGCTCCTGCACCTACGCGGGCGCGGCGAGCCTGGAGGAGTTCCACGAGAAGGCCGTGGTCGGCATCCAGAGCGCGGCCGGCTACGCCGAGGGCAAGCCGCTGCACTCCAGCTGGGCCTGATCACCGCCCGGCGGGCGTCCGTCGGTGGCCGGTCCGCTCCTCGCCACGGGGAGCAGGCCGGCCACCGGCGCGTCCGGCGCCGGTGATACCTGCGGGTCCGGCTCCGACGTCGGTACCGGCACTGGCACCGGTACCGGCGCGCCGGCGGCGGCGGGTGCCTCGGCGGCCTCGTCCCGCAGGCCCAGCGGCAGGAGCAGCGCACGGCCGAGCAGCCCGACCGCCCCGTCCAGCGCCGCCGCGCACGCCCGCGCCGCCGCCGGCCGCCCGCGCAGCCCCCAGAGCAGCCGCACCGAGCCCCAGGCGGCCTCCCGCGCGGTGTCGACCGACCAGGCCCCGATCCGGTGCGTCATCGGCTCCAGCCGCTCCAGTACGTCCGGCCCGGGCATCAGCTGCTCGCGCACGGCCGTCTCGACCCCCGCCAGCAGAGCGTTGATCCGGTGGTAGTCGTCCTCCAACTGCTCGGGCTCCAGGCCGAGCCGGCGGCAGGTGTCGACGACGGCGAGCGGCAGGTCGTGCTGGATATGGGCGTTCATCCCGGCCAGCGCGAACTGCAGCGGGTGCACCTCCGGGTCGGCGCGCTGCTCGAACAGCGGCCGCCAGCAGGCCGGCGGCCTCCGCCCGGCCGCGACCGCGTCCACCGCCAGCAGGTAGCGCCCGGCGAACAGCACGTCCAGCTCCGCGACGGCGGACGGGTCGGCGAACCCGCCCAGCCCGGTCCCGACGCCCTCGGTGACCGTGAGGTACATCCGGTTGAACACCGCCACCCCGTCGGTGGGCGGGAGGTCGGCCGCGATCGCCCGCAGCCGCCGGACGACGCCGTCGATCCCCCGCGCCCCGTCCGCGATCCCTGTGGGCACCCCGGTCATCCGTCACCCTCCGACGTCGATCGTGTATTGATCGCATCATCGTGACAGGAGTCGGAGGCGCCGCACAGACGCCGCGCCTCAGCCCAGTTCGTACTCCAGGACGTACGTGTGCCGGCCCTCCTCGTCCACCTCCAGCTCGAACACCCCGGTGATCCCCGCCAGCCCGTCCGTGCCGGTCCCCGCGACCACCCGGATCGACAGCCGCTCGCCGTGGCTCCCCGGCGCCGAGTGCTGCAGCACGAATGACCCCGGCCGCCCGTCCAGCGCGCCCGTGAACCGCTCCACCGCCACGTACGCGGCCGGGCCGCCCGAGCCGTCCAGCACCGACAGCATCCGCACCACGCTCGCCCCGGTCAGCCCACCCGTGAACTCCTTGGTGATCCGGACCCGGCCGAGCGTCGCGCCCGGCTGCTCGTCCGTCTCCTCCGGCTCGAACGCCGTCACCTCGAAGGCCCCGCTCGTCCTGTCGCCCATCGCACCGTCCCCTCGACGAAAGCCCGTGCGCCCGGTCGGTACCGACCGCGGGGCCACCCTCGCACGCCCCACTGACAATCGCGCCGTGACTCCCGGCGGGGGCGGTGTTCCGGTGGGGCCGTGCGCCCGGCCGCCGTGGTCCCGACGGTCGGCGACCGGCGACCGGCGACCGGTGACCGGCGATCGAGCGATCAGCGGTCCCAGCGGACCGCGAGGGCCGCCGCGTCGTCCGCGAGGCCGGCCGGGGCGACCCAGGCGGCGAGGTCGGGCAGGAGGGCGTCCATCAGGTCCTCCGGCGTCCCGGCCGGGAGTTCGGCGAAGCGCTCGGGGAGCGGGTAGAACCCGCCCGCCGCGTCACGGGCCTCGGAGACCCCGTCGGTGTACAGCAGCAGCAGGTCGCCGGGACACGGATCGACAGGCTCGGCGGTGTAGCGGCCGTCGCCGAGCAGGTCGAGCAGTCCCAGCGGCGGCGCGTGCCGGGCGGGCACGAGTTCGGTGACCCGGCCGGCGCGGCGCAGCAGCGGGTACGGATGGCCGCAGTTCACCAGCAGGGCCGCGTTGTCCCCCCGGTCCACGCCGAGCAGCACCGCGGTCACGAACCGCCCGTCGGAGGGCCGTCCGGTCAGCGCGGCGTCGAGGTGCTCGGCCAGCCGGGCGAGGTCCGGTTCGGTGCGCGCGGCCGTGCGGAAGGCGCCGAGCACGTCCGCCGCCGTCTCGACCGCCGACAGGCCGTGGCCCTGGACGTCCCCGAGCAGGATCCGGATCCCGAACGGCGTGTCCGCCACCTCGTACAGGTCCCCGCCGATCCTCGCCTCGGCGGCCGCCGCCACGTACCGGACGGCGATCCGCAGCGGCCCGATCCGTTCCGGCGGAGGGCGCAGCAGGGCCCGCTGGGCCGCCTCGGCGACGGTCCGGACGTGGAACAGCTCGCGTTCGCGGGCGGCGATCAGCACCACGTTGGCGGTGCTGGCGAGGGTGGTGGCCGTGATGGTGACCAGCGAGACGAGGTGGACGGAGGCGGGCAGCTGCGAGTTGAGGTCCTCCAGCAGACCCGCCACCACGACGGCGGCCGCGCCGGTGGCGAGCGGCACCCGGGCCCGGCGGGTGGTGGCACCGACCAGCACGGGCGCCGCGGCGAGCACGGGGGAGAGGGTGCTGCCCGGGCCGGTCAGCAGGTCCGTCACCACGGCCGCGACCAGCAGCAGGAAGGCGCCGCCCAGCAGCAGCCTGGTCCGCCGCGGCAGCCGGGGCGGCGGCGGTGCGGCGTCCACCGCCGTCGCGCTCCCGGTGTCCTCGCCGCTCGCGCTCACGCACCCGCCTCCCGGTCACTCGACGGTCCGACGACTCGACGGCGGCGCCCGTCGGGGCGCCGTCCCCTCCGTCCACTCTCCACCGCCGCCCGCCCCACCGGCATCCCGGCGCCCGGTCCGGGGGCCCTCCGCACCGGTGTCCGCCGTACCGGCCCGCTCGCCCGTCGTCCGCCCGGGAGCCGGGACGAACTAGGCTGACGGGCGCGATGAGACGTAGGAGCGCGGCCCCGACCTCCCCCCTGCCGCAGCGGCAGGGGGTCGATCCGGTGCATCTGCGGCTGCCGGTGACCGGCGGGCCGTGGGAGACCGTGCGGGAGTACCTGGGGGAGCGGCTGCCGGCGGTGGCGGCCGAGCGGGTGGACGGGCTGCTGCGGGCCGGCGAGGTGGTCGGCGAGGACGGCCGGTCCGTCGGCCCGGCCGACCCGTTCCGTCCCGGCGCCCACCTGTGGTTCTACCGGGAGCTGCCGGCCGAGGTGCCGGTCCCGTTCGAGCTGGAGGTGCTGCACCGGGACGAGCACCTGGTGGTCGTCGACAAGCCGCACTTCCTGGCCACCACCCCGCGCGGGCGGCACGTCGTCGAGACGGCGCTGAGCCGGCTGCGGCACGCACTGGACCTGCCCGCGCTGAGCCCGGCGCACCGGCTGGACCGGCTGACGGCGGGGCTGGCGATGTTCGTGGTGCGCCCGCAGGACCGGGGCGCCTACCAGTCGCTGTTCCGGGACCGGCTGGTCCGGAAGGAGTACCGGGCGGTGGCGGCGTTCGACCCGGCGGTGGAGCTGCCCCGCACCGTGCGCAGCCACATCGTGAAGGAGCGCGGGGTGATCGCCGCCCAGGAGCTCGACGCGCCGCCGAACAGCGAGAGCCGGATCGACCTGCTGGAGCGGCGTGACGGGCTGGGCCACTACCTGTTGCGGCCGTCCACCGGCCGGACCCACCAGCTGCGGCTGCACATGAGCGGCCTGGGTCTGCCGATCCTGGGCGACCCGGTGTACCCGGTGCTGCTGCCGGAGCCGGCGCCGGACGACTTCCGGCGGCCGCTCCAGCTGCTCTCCGCCGCGATGGAGTTCACCGATCCGCTGACCGGCCGTCCGCGCCGTTTCGACAGCCGACGGACGCTGGCGGCCTGGTCGGACCCGGAGTCCTGGTAGCCCCGCCCGCCCGTGCGAGGGGGTCTTCCCGAGGGGGTCTTCTCCGGGGGCCCCGTACGGAGTAATTTAGTTGACCTCAGCTAAATATTCTCGGGCCCGTCCGGGGCCCGGCCCATCCGGGGGAGGACGGGGCGATGGACGTGGACACGGACCACCCGCGCTACAAATGGGTGGCACTCTCCAACACCACACTCGGCATGCTGATCGCCACGATCAACTCCTCGATCGTGCTGATCTCGCTGCCCGCGATCTTCAACGGCATCCACCTGGACCCGCTGCGGCCCGGCAACGTCGGCTACCTGCTGTGGATGCTGATGGGCTACATGCTGGTCACGGCGGTGCTCGTGGTCACCCTCGGCCGGCTCGGCGACATCTGGGGCCGGGTGCGGATCTACAACGCCGGTTTCCTGATCTTCACCGTCACCTCGGTCGTCCTCTCCCTCGACCCCTTCCAGGGCGGCGGCGGAGCGCTCTGGCTGATCGGCTGGCGCGTGGTGCAGGCGGTCGGCGGCGCCATGCTGATGGCGAACGCCGCCGCGATCATCACCGACGCCTTCCCCGCCCGGCAGCGCGGCATGGCCCTCGGCGTCAACATGGTCGCCGCGATCGCCGGTTCCTTCGTCGGCCTCGTCCTCGGCGGACTGCTCGCCGAGTGGAACTGGCGGTCCGTCTTCTGGGTGAACGTGCCGATCGGCGTGATCGGCACCGTCTGGGCCTACCGCTCGCTGCGCGAGACCGGCGTCCGCCGCCCCGGCCGGATCGACTGGTGGGGCAACATCACCTTCGCCGTCGGCCTGACCGCCCTGCTCGCGGCGATCACCTACGGCATCCAGCCGTACGGCGGGCACACCATGGGCTGGACCGACCCGTGGGTGCTGGCCGGGCTGATCGGCGGCACCGCCGTGCTCGCGCTGTTCTGCGCGATCGAGCGCCGGGTCGCCGAACCGATGTTCCCGCTGCGGCTCTTCCGCGACCCGGTGTTCGCCGGCGGCAACCTCGCCACCCTGCTGGGTTCGATCGCCCGCGGCGGCCTCCAGTTCATGCTGATCGTCTGGCTCCAGGGCATCTGGCTGCCGCTGCACGGGTACGACTACGCCGACACCCCGCTGTGGGCGGGCATCTACCTCGTACCGCTCACCGTCGGCTTCCTCGTCGCCGGGCCGGTCGCCGGGCACCTGTCCGACCGGTTCGGGGCCAGGCTGTTCGCCGCCGGCGGCCTGCTGGTGACGGCCGCCTCCTTCGCCGGACTGCTCGCCCTGCCCACCGACTTCGGCTACCCGGCGTTCGCGCTGCTGGTCTTCCTCAACGGCCTCGGCGGCGGCCTGTTCGCCGCGCCCAACACGGCCCTGGTGATGTCCAGCGTGCCCGCCGCCGACCGGGGCGCCGCCTCCGGCATGCGGGCCACCTTCCAGAACGCCGGCATGGTGCTCTCCATCGGCGTCTTCTTCTCACTCATGGTGGCCGGACTGGCCGGCTCCCTGCCGCACACCCTCGCCGACGGGCTCACCGCCCAGGGCGTGCCCGCCGCGGACGCCCACACCGTCGCTCAACTGCCCCCGGTCGGCATCCTGTTCGCGGCCTTCCTCGGCTACAACCCGATCCGCGAACTGCTCGGCCCGCACGTCCTCGCCCAGGTGCCCGCCGACTCCGCCGGGACGCTCACCGGTCGGGAGTTCTTCCCCCACCTGATCTCCGGCCCCTTCCACGACGGCCTCGTGGTGGTGTTCGCGCTCGCCATCGCGATGTCGCTGGTCGGGGCCGTCGCCTCGCTGCTGCGCGGGCGCGCCGGACGCGCGACGGCCGGGGCGGGAACCGGTACCGGCAGCGGAACGGGCGGTGGCGGCACCGGGAAGGCCCGCGCGGCGACCCGGGGAGCGGGCTCGTGACCGCCCCGGAGCCGCTCGGACCGGCGCCCGGGGGCGCGGAACCCGGCCCGCTGGACGCGGCGGCCGTCGCCCGGCTGCGGCTGGTGATCGCCCGGCTGCACCGCAGGCTCGCGCAGTCCTCGGCCGGCCAGGAGTTCACCTTCGCGCAGCAGTCCGCGATCGCCAGGATCGAGCAGCACGGACCGCTGCGGCTCGGCGAACTCGCCGCCCTGGAAGGGGTGTCCGCGCCGTCCATGACCCGCACCGTCGGCCCGCTGGTGACCGCCGGGGTGGTCGAACGGCTCCCCGACCCCACGGACGGCCGCTCCTTCCTGGTCGCCCTCGCCCCGGCCGGCGCCGAACTGCTCGCCGGGATCCGCCGGCAGCGCTCCGAACTCCTGGCCCGCCGGGCCGAGAACCTCACCCCGGACGAACAGGCACTGCTGCTCGCGGCCCTGCCGGTCCTGGAGCACCTGCTGGCCGCCGAGGACACCTGACCGCGGCGTCCGGTCCTCGCGTCCGGTCCTCGCGTCCGGTCCTCGTGCTCGGTCTTCGCGTCCGGGCGGCCCCCGCCGGCCCCCGCCGGGGGCCGGGCCGCTCACCGGTCGGACGGCCCCGACGGCCCCGACGGCCCCGACAGGCCCGGCGGCAGCTCCAGTTCGAACCAGACCACCTTGCCGTCCGGCGTCCGCCGGGTGCCCCAGCGGTGCGCGAGTTCGTTCACCAGATGGATTCCGCGCCCGCCCTCGTCCTCCTCGTCGGCGCGCCGCATCCGTGGCGCCTCGGCGTCCCGGTCGGCCACCTCCACGGTCAGCGTCCGGTTGCACAGCAGCCGCAGCTGCGTCGGCGAACCCGCGTGCACCAGGGCATTGGTGATCAGCTCACTGGTCAGCAGCTCGGCCCAGTCGGCGAGCGGGGCCAGCCCCCAACCGGTCAGCGTCTCCCGGGTGAACCGGCGCGAGTGCGCCACCATCGCGTGGTCGTCGTCGAGCGGGAGCGTGGCGATCCGGTCCGAACCGGCCGGCCGCACCTGCGCCATGATGACCGCGATGTCGTCCTCGCTGCTGCGGCCGGTGAGTTCGGAGAGCACCGCGTCGCAGGTCTGCTCCAGCGAGCCGCGCCGGTCCGCGATCGTGCGGCACAGCAGCCGCAGCCCCTCGTCGAGGTCGCGGCCGCGCCGCTCCACCAGGCCGTCGGTGTAGAGCGCCAGCAACCCCTCCTCCGGCAGCGTGAACTCCACGCTCTCGAACGGGACCCCGCCCACCCCGAGCGGCGCGCCCGGCGGCAGTTCCAGCAGCCGCGCGTTCCCCCCGGTGTCGGCCACCACCGGCGGCAGGTGGCCCGCGCAGGAGGCCGTGCAGCGGCGGTCGACCGGGTCGTAGACGACACAGACGCAGGTGGCGAACTGGCCCTCGCCGATCGCCGTGGTCGCCTCGTCCAGCCGCTGCATCACCCGGTCCGGCGCCAGCTCCAGCGTGATCAACGTCCTTGCCACAGTCCGCAGTTGCCCCATGGTCGCGGCCGCCCTGATGCCGTGCCCCATCACATCGCCGACCACCAGCGCGACCCGGCCCGAGGAGAGTGGGACGACATCGAACCAGTCCCCGCCGACCTCGCTCACCACACTGCTCGGCAGATAGCGGTAGGCGATCTCCAGCCCCAGCGTGCGGTGGATCTCCTGCGGCAGCAGGCTCCGCTGCAGGGTCAACGCCGTCTCCCGCTCCCGCCGGTACAGCCGACCGTTGTCGATCGCCAGCGCGGTCCGGCCGACCAGCTCCTCCGCCAGCGCCCGGTCCGCCGGGCCGAACGACAGCGGATTGCGGGTCCGGATGAACTCCGCGCCGCCCAGCACCAGTCCGCGCGCCAGCAACGGCACCATCAGGTACGAGTGCACACCCGCGTCCAGGCCCGGCTGCACCCGGTCCGGCGAGGCCACGATCCGGCGCAGCGCCGCCTCGTCGACCTCCGACACCAGGATCGACCGCCCGGTGCGCAGGCTCTCCGCGTACACCTGGGCCGACTGCGAGGTCTCGCCCACCGCGTCGGCCGCGTCCGACATCACCCCGTCGGCGTCCACCTCGCCGACCGCCACCGCCCGCATCAGCACCGAGCCGTCCGGCGGCACCGGCGCCGGGTCCTCGCCGCCGAGCACCGCCTCGCGCAGGTCGACGGTGACGAAGTCGGCGAACCGGGGGATCACCACCTCGATCAACTCGTGGGCGGTGCGGTAGAGATCCAGCGTGGTGCCGATCCGGTTCGACGCCTCGTTCAACAACGACAGCCGCTGCTGCGCGGCCCACGCCTCGTCGAGCGCCCGCTGCCGGGCCGCCGCCGCGTCCCGCTCCCGGGTGAACAGCAGCGCGTTGTCGATCGACACGGCCGCCCGCACCGCCAACTCCCCGGCCAGCGCCAGGTCGTCGTCCTCGTACGGGCGGTCCACCACCGTCCGGTAGAACGCCGCGACGCCGACCGGCGAACCGCGCGCGATCAGCGGCACCACCATGAACGAGCGGACCCGCTGCTCGTGCACCGCCGCCGCGCGCACCGGATCGTCCCGGAACCAGGCCATCCCGGCCTCGTCCATCCGCGGGACCAGCACCGGACGGCGGTGCCCGAGCGCCCAGGCGTACGGGGAGGTGGCCGGGAAGCGGTGCACCCCGCCGCTGCGGTCGATCGGCCGCAGGGTCGAGCGGTCCGCCGAATGGAAGGCCATCCGCCGCAGCAGCGCCGAGCCGTCGCCCGAGGGCCGCGCCTCGCGCTCGCCGCGCACCAGGTCCTCCAGCACCTCGACCACCACCGTGTCGGCCAGCCGGGGGGTCGCCACGGCGGCCAGCTCCTCGGCGGTCTGGGCGAGGTCCAGGGTGGTGCCGATCCGGGCCGAGGCCACGTTCACCAGCGCCAGGCGCTCCTGCGCGGCCTTCGCCTCGCGCAGCGCCTGCTGCCGGGCGAGCACGATCTGGTGCTGGCGCAGGTAGAGCCGGGCGTTGTCGATGGCCACGGCGGCCCGGGAGGCGAGCTCGTCGCCGAGTGTGATGTCGGCCTCGGCGAAGGACTCCCGCTCGCCCCGCCGCGAGTAGACGATCATGCCGAGGGTGGTGCCGCGCGCCACCAGCGGGGTGATCCGCACCGACCGCGGACGGTCACCGAGGTACGCCTGCCGGCGGCTCTCGGTGATCGCGTCGCTCAGCGGCGGCAGTTCCCAGGACGGCACCACCACCGTCCGCCCGGTGGCCAGCGCCCGCGCGTACGGGGTGTCCGGCGTCACCTCGTACACGGTGTCGACCGGCAGCGCCTCGGCCGGGTACAACGGGTCGGAGGTCGCCAGGGCCAGCCGCCGCACGTGCTGCGGCGCGGACGGGTCCAGCGGCTCGACGGTCCGGCCGGCCGCCAGCGCCTCCAGCGCGAAGACGCCGCTGATGTCGGCCACCTTGGGCACCATGGCGTCGGCCAGCTCCCGGGCGGTCTGCCGCAGGTCCAGCGTGGTCCCGATGGAGGCGGTGGCCTCCACCAGCAGGGCCAGCCGCTCCTGCGCGCGGGCGGCGCGGGCGTCGGCCCGGAAACGCTCGGTGATGTCGATGATGGTCGAACTCACGCCCAGTACCCGGCCGCCCGGCTCCTCCAGACGGAAGTAGGAGGCCGACCAGGCGTGGTCGTGGGTCGGGTCGCCCGGCGTACGGCCGTGCGAACGGGCGTCCAGCACCGGTTCGCCGGTCTCCAGCACCCGGCGCATCACCGCCTCGCTCTCGGCGCCGTTGATCCCGGGCAGCAGCTCGGTCAGCCGGTTCCCGAGGTGCCGCTCCACCGGCAGCCCGTTCACCCGGGCCAGCGCCTCGTTGATCCGTACGAAGGCGAGCTGGGCGTCGTACACCGCCATCCCGACCGGGGACTGCGAGAAGAAGCCGTCCAGCACCGCCAGGTCCGCCTGGATCCGGCGCAGCGTGGTCACGTCCGAGGCCACCGCCAGCACCAGCGGGCTCCCGGCCGGACCGGCGATCGGATGGGTACGGAACTCCAGGTTCACATGGTGCCCGTCGCGGTGGCGCACCGGGAACACACCGGACCAGCCGCGGCCGTCCAGGATCTCCTGGAACAGCTCCAGCACGTCCGGCCGCTGCTCGTCCGAGGCCAGCAACTGGGCGGCCCGCGCGCCGATCGCCTCCTGCGCGGAGTATCCGAGCAGGGCCTCGGCGTCACTGCTCCAGTGCAGGATCCGGCCGTCCGCCTCGATCAGCGCGGTCGCGATCGGCACCATCAGCAGCGCGTCCGAGTCCGCCGCGGCCTCCTCCGGGCCCCCGGCCGGTGCCGGACGCACCCCATCCCCGGACGGCACCCGCCCGGGCCCGTCGGTCTCATGCTCAGGACGCTCGTTCACCATGCTCGGTCACCATGGCCAGCACCGCCCGGAGGTCGTCCCCATCAGCCCTGCCATCCTCCCACGCCCCCCACCACCCCCGCGCGGCACGCGAGCCCGTGGGCCGTTCCGACAGGCTCTGCGCGCCCCTGCGGTCCGCGTCCGTGCCGTCCGGTACCGAGGCCCTCCGGCGCCGCCGGGGCCTCCGGCCGGAACGGTCGTGCGACGGGAGGACGTGCGGCTGGAGGAGTCGTGCGAGGTGGTGTGCCGCGAGGCTGTCGAGGATCTCGCGCAACCCGGCGCCGGCCGGCCGGCCGGATCACCGGACGGCCGGAGCTCAACCGGAGCTCAACCGGAGTACGGCCGGACGCGGTGAAGGGGGCCGTGGCTGTGCGCACGGCCCCCTTCCCCGGGTGCGGGGCGCCCCGTTCCCTGCCCTCGTCGGCGGATCTGCACGTGGTAATGAGCCGTACGGTCTGCTCTGTCACCTGTACGCGTTGCTGAGCTGCGTTGTCGATGGGGAGTTGAACCCCTGCGTTGCTCTTCACGCGCCGGGCCGGATGAACCGCCGGCCGCGGTGTGTGCACGCCTCCGCTGCGACTACCTGCTTCCCGCACCCGGTCGGTGATCAGTCCTCGATCAGGTCGATCTCCCAGTTGGTGCGCTGGATCAGCGTGTCCACCTCGCGGATCTCCTTGGCCAGGACGTCGGCCCGGGCGCGGAGCTCGGCGACCGGCAGGGCGGAGAGGATCCGGAGCTCGGACCGCAGCTGCCGCACGGCTCCGCGCTGGTCGCGTCCGGAGGCCGCGTCGGCGGCCGAGGTGATCACCGAGTGGCGCAGCCGGAGGACGTCCCGGCGGGCGAGGGCATCGGTCACGGTACCGCCGCCTTCGACGACCGCGGCGGAGTTGGTCCGGTTGATCGCACGGATCAGCCGCTCCAACTCGTCCAGCGCCTCGTCGGCCTGGGCCAGGACGTCCGCCGCGTTCTCCGCGGGCTCCTCGCCTTCCTGGAAACGGGCACTGCCGACGACGCGCGCCCGCAACTGCTCCACCTGCCGCGCCGCCGCCGCACGCTGCGCGAGCGCCTCAGCCAGTTTCATCGCGTCATCACCTCTACCGCTGTTGCTCGTCCGACAAGTGTGTGTACCGCCCCCCCGCTCGAACGCCCGGTGCGGAGCCTCGTATGTCCGGCGCCGTCCGCATCACCCCGACCCCGTCGGCGGTGGCGTCGAATCCGGGCAGCGGTCGCGTGGAACCGTGACCGCCCTGGGGAAGAGCCGCACCGAGTCGCCCGGGCGTCGCCCGACCGCGGTCAGGACGTCGCGCAGGACGTCCGGCCGCTCCTGCCCCCGGAGTTCCCGGAGGTCGGCCAGGTCGGCCGCCCCGTCATTCTGTCTGCCCTCCTGCGCCGCCCCAACCGGTTTTCCCCACCCCGGTGGTGCTCCCGGACCGGGACCGCCCCCCTCGCCGCTATGGACGGGGACGGCGCTGCGGGACTTTGCAAAGTCTCCACTTTGCAAAAGGTGTCGGGCTTTTGCAAAGTCCTTTCGGGTGGGAGGACTTTGCAAAATGCGCCGCTACCGGCCGGGGAAGGTGGCGCGGGTGGTTTGGAGGGCGCGGAGGAGGCGGACGGCGGGGGCGTCGACGGAGCGGCGGGTGTTGGCGAGGACGATGACGCCGACCTGGCGTTCGGGGTCGAAGGCGATGAAGGAGCGGTAGCCGCCGGTGCCGCCGTTGTGCCAGATCTGGAGGTGGCCGCCCTGGCGGGCGTGGAGGCGGTGACCGAGCCAGCCGAGGTGCATCCAGGCGACCGGGTTGACGCGGTGCCGGACCTCCCGGGTGAGCGCGATCGCGGGAGCCAGCGCCGAGTCCTCGGCCGCGCCCGAGGCCAGTTGGGCCTGGAGCAGGACCGCCAGGTCGGCCGCGGTGGAGCGCAGGCCGCCCGCGCCGGCGAGGTCGGCGAGGTTCCAGGCCGGGACCGGGCGCCCGCCCGAGGTGTGTCCGGGGGCGAGCCGGGCGGTCTGCTCCGGGTCCGGTTCCAGGACGGTGTCCTTCAGCCCGAGCGGCTCGCAGACCTCCCGTCGGACGAGCTCCCCGTAACCGACGCCGGCCCGGTGCGCGAGCGCGAGGCCGAGGAGTCCGGCGCCGAGGTTGGAGTAGCGGAAGCTGCGGCCGGGGGCGGCTCGCAGCCTGGTCCGGCCGAGGCCGGCCAGCAGGGTCTCGGTGGTGCAGTGCGCGTACGGGTCGGGCTTGTTGGGGCTGAGCAGGGAGGACAGCAGCATGCCGGCGGGCAGCCTCGGCAGGCCGGAGGTGTGGGTGGCGAGGTGCCGCAGGGTGAGCGGGTCCGGGCCCTTGGCCGGGACGGTGACGCCGGCCGGGAGGGCGTCGGAGAGCACGTCGGCGAGCGGGTCGTCGAGGGTGACGGTGCCCGCCAGTGTGAGCCGGGCGAGCGTGAGCGAGGTGAAGACCTTGGTCACCGACCCGATCTCGAAGAGGGTGTCGGGTCCGGGCGGACCGCCGGCGGCCCCGGGGCCGGTGCGTCCGGCGCCGCGGATCTCCACCGTGCCGCGGGCGAGCCCGGCGACCACCGCGCCGACCTGTTGGCCGGCGAGGCGGTCGGCGGTCTGCTGGACGAGGCTGCCAAGATCGTTCATGGTTCCGAGCCTAGGAGGGGCGGGACGGTGGTCGCGTCCACCGAGGCGACGATTTCGGTACCCGCCGCTCGTCCCCGGGAGGTACGGGGCGGCCGCCGTCCCGCCGCCCGGTCAGCAGCTCAGGTTGTTGCCGGGGACGGTGCCGAGCAGCTGGGTGAAGCGCTGGTAGGCGTTGATCCGGCTCTGCACCTGGGCGGGGTTGCCGCCGTTGCACTCCAGCGAGCCGTTGATGCTGCGGATGGTCTCGCCGAAGCCCGCGCCGTTGACCATGGCGTTGTGGGGGGTCATGGTGCCGGGCCCGTTCTGGGTGTTCCAGTACCAGAGCCCGGTCTTCCAGGCCACGGCCGGGTCGGTCTGCACCAGGTTGGGGTTGCGCAGCAGGTCGATGCCGAGGGCGTCGCCGGCGGCCTTGTAGTTGAAGTTCCAGCTCAGCTGGATCGGCCCGCGCCCGTAGTAGGCGGACTGTCCGGCGGGGCAGCCGTAGGGCTGGGAAGTGTCGCAGTAGTGCGGGTAGTTGGCCGTGTTCTGCTCCACCACGTAGACCAGTGCGCCGGTTTCGTGGTTGACGTTGGCGAGGAACGCCGCGGCCTCCTGCTTGCGGACGGTGTCGGAGCCGGTGGCGGCGAACGCGGGGTAGGCGGAGAGGGCGTCGACCAGGCCCTGGTAGGTGTAGAAGGGGTTCCGGTTCGGGAACATCTGGTTGAACTGTGCCTGGCTGACCGGGAATCCGCCCGGGTTCACGGTGCCCGTGGGGGTGGGCGTGCCGGTCGGGTTCGGGCCGGTGCCGCAGCCGCCCTGGTCGGACCAGACGCCCGAACCACCGGTGCTCGGCGGCTCGTTCTGGGTCCACCACTTGGCGAGCCAGTTGTGGCCGTTGTACGAGACGGTGGCCCCGTTGGTGTAGACGGCGGAGGAGTTCCAGGGCGTCGCGCAGGCGGCGGCGCTGGCGTTGGCGGCGGGCAGCAGCAGGATCACCGCGAGCGCCGTGAGAACGGCGGACAGCAGTGCGAGCAGGCGTTTCGTGGACACTTGATCACCCCTTGTGCGGTGGGGGCCGCACGGTCGTGGAGGACGGTTCGTCGGGGCAGGGGAGCCGGGCCCCGCGTGGGGGCGCGTCGTGGGGGACGGGCCGACCGGGGTGCGGGCCGGGTGCGGGGTAGTTCCAGACTCAAGCGGAGTGGTCTATACCTGTCAAGGGGTTCGGGGCGAATCGCCCGGAAAGGCGCCGGGGTGGACCGCCCCGGGGAGCGGCCGGAGCGCCGGAGGCGGCTTCGGGGCGGGGTGCCCGCAGGGGGTGCGAGGGGCGTGAGGGGCGCGGGCGGCTGGCCGTGGTCCGGTCGCCGGGTCTGGGAGGATGTCCGGGTGGACCAGACCCCCGACCCCGCCGCCCGCCCCGGCCCCGGCGCACCGATCAGGTCGGGCATTCCGGAGCACGGCCGGGTGCCCAAGTACTACGCCGTCAAGGGCCGGCTGGAGTCCCTGCTGGACGAGCTCGGCGAGGGGGGCGTGCTGCCGACCGAGCGTGAGCTCGCCGCCCGTTTCGAGGTGGCCCGGGAGACCCTCCGGCAGGCGCTGCGCGAGCTGTTGATCCAGGGCCGGGTCCGGCGGCGGGGCCGCAGCACGGTGGTGGCCGGCCCGAAGCTGGAGCAGCCGCTCTCGCTCGCCAGTTACACCGAGGGGGTGCGGCGCCAGGGCCGGGTGCCGGGTCGCACCTTGATCGGGCTCGAACGACTGGGTGCCGACCGGCAGTTGGCCGGGCAGCTGGGCATCGGCGCCGGCGATCCGGTCTGGCACCTGGAGCGGGTCCTGCTCGCGGACGGCGAGCGGGTGGGCCTGGAGAGCACCTATCTGGCGGTCGGGCGGGTGCCCGGGCTGGAGGAGGAGTTCGACCCCGGGTCCTCGCTGTACGCGTACCTCGGTGAGAAGGCGGGCATCTCCTTCGGCGCCGCGGACGAGCGGATCGAGACGGTACTGGCGACCCCGCGCGAGGCGCTGCTGATCGGCACCCCGCCCGCGCTGCCGATGCTGCTGCTGCACCGGCTGACCCGGGATGCCGCCGACCGGCCGGTGGAGCGGGTCCGTTCGCTCTACCGGGGCGACCGCTTCAGCTTCACCACCCGCCTGGAGGCGGACTGAGCTCGGCGGTCCGATCTCGGCGGACCGGTCCGGCCCGAATCGTTCGGCGGGCCAAGTTCGATCACGTAAAGATAACGGGTCTGGACCGAATTCGGGCGTTGTTCACACCCGGGTCGGCAACCCGGCGACCCCCGGTCATCCGCCGCTCCGACCGTAGTCACCGCCCCGTTCCGCGCCATGACGACGCATCAGGAGAACGACGTGACCCCCCGGATCCCCGCCGCGCAGCAGGCCCACGCCACCCCGCAGAGCCCAACCGTCACCGCCACCGCCCCCGCCGCGGTCCCGGCCCTGTCCCGCCGGGGCCTGCTCCTCGGCGCCGCCGCGGCACTCGCCGCCGGCCCGCTGGCCGCCACCGCCGCCCACGCGGCCACCACGCCCGCCGCCCGCGCGGCCACCCCCGTCACCGCCGCCGCCCGCACCCCCAAGGTCCTGGTCATCGGCCTGGACGGCACCATGATCACCCGCGTCAAGGACTCCGGCGCCCCGAACCTCGCCGCCCTGATGGCCGGCGGCCTCACCGCCGCCAGCAGCCTCTACACCAACCCGATGGCGGGCACCTCCTCCGGCCCGGGCTGGTCCACCATCGCCACCGGCGTCTGGCCGGACAAGCACAACGTCCGCGACAACAACTTCACCGCCCCCGCCTTCGCCGCCTACCCGGACTTCCTGACCCGGGCCGAGACCGCGAACCCGGCGCTCTCCACCTACGTGGTGGCGTCCTGGGCACCGATCGCCGACACGATCTACTCCGGCCGGGTCGACACCCGCGTCGCCACCCCGTCCGCCGAGTACGACACCGGCACCACCGCCCGCGCCGTCGCCCGGCTGCGCGACGGTGACCCCGACGCGGTCTTCGTCCAACTGGACAACGTCGACCACGCCGGGCACAACAGCGGCTCCGCCAGCCGGGCGTACCTGGACGCGATCCGGGGCGTGGACGCCCAGGTCGGCCAGATCCTCGCCGCCGTCCGGGGCCGGACCGGCTACGCCCAGGAGGACTGGCTGGTGATGGTCACCGCCGACCACGGTCACACCCCCACCGGCGGCCACGGCGGTTCCACCTGGGAGGAGCGGCAGACCTTCGTGATCGCCAACGGTTCGGCGTTCCCGGCCGGTTCGGTGCGCCACGACGTGCGGATGGTCGACATCGCGCCCACCGCGCTGGCCCACCTCGGCATCGCCGCGGACCCCGCCTGGGGCCTCGACGGCACCGCGGTCCCGGCCCTCGTCCCGGACGACTTCGACGCGCTGCGCCCGCAGCTCACCGGCCGGGTCGACGAGACCGGCATCGCCGCCGGCGTCCTCGGTTTCACCCGCACCGCGCCGGCCGGCTGGTCGGTCGACAACTCGGCGATGGGCACCGGCGGCGTCACCGAGTGGCGCGGCTGGTCGTTCACCACCGACGAGTTCTGGACCAAGGCCCAGCGCGACCAGAACCGCGAGTTGAACGTCCGCTCCCGCAACGTCTTCGCCGTCGCCGACTCCGACGAGTGGGCCGACAGGACCTTCCAGGGGAACTACGACTCCACCCTGGTCAGCCCCGAGTACCCGGTGGCGGGCCGGAGCAGCGTCCCGGTCGTGTTCAACACCTTCTACCGGCCCGAGGGCGTCCAGACCGCCCGGGTGCTCGCGGTCTGGGACGGCGGCACTCCCGTCGAGGTGAAGAGCTACACCGCCGACACCAACGGCCGCCAGCGGCTGGACCTGGCCGTCCCGGCGGGCGCGAGCCGGCTGCGGCTGCGCTTCCGGTACACCGGGAGCAACAACTGGTACTGGGTCGTGGACGGCGTCCGGGTCGGCTGACCCGGGCGGGCTCAGGGGGCGAGCGCGGCGCGCAGCCGCTCGGCGACCAGTGCCGCGTCCGCCTCGTCGGAGTAGGTCCGGCGCGGCCAGAAGAAGCCGCGCAGCCCGTCCTTGGGGTTGCGCGGCACCACGTGGACGTGCAGGTGCGGCACCGACTGGCTGATCCGGTTGTTCGCCGCGACGAAGCTCCCCGCCGCCCCCAGGCCGAGCTCCACCGCCGCCGCCACCCGCCGCACGCGCAGGAAGAACGGGCCCACCTCCGTCGGGGGCAGGTCGGTCAGGGTGGGGTGATGGTCGCGGGGGACCACCAGCACATGGCCGGGGAAGAGCGGCCGGCGGTCCAGGAAGGCCACCGCCACCTCGTCGTCCAGCACCCGGTGCGCGGGCTCCGTGCCGGCGACCACCGCGCAGAAGACGCAGTCCATCCGTCCATTCAACCCGCCCCGCGCGGCCCCGGCACGCGCTCCCGCCCGGGTCACCCGTCCGGACCCCGAGCGGGTGCGGCCCGGCGGCGTCCGGGCGCACCGTGCAGGTGGGGCGCGCGGCGCGTCCCGTCGACGAGGAGGTGGCCCGGATGGCGGGCAAGTTCGAGGTGTACGAGGACGCCGGTGGCAAGTACCGGTTCCGGCTCAAGGCGGGCAACGGCGAGATCGTCGCCACCGGCCAGGGATACGCGAGCAAGGACGCGGCGCACAAGGGCGTCGAGGCCGTTCAGCGGGCGGCGAACGGCGCGAGCGTGGTGGACGTCGCCAAGTCCGCGGCCGCGGCCTGATCGCGGCGGTCCGTGCGGGGCCGGTCCGGGGCGGCACGAGCGCGCCGGCCGGCCCCGCACCGTCGTTCCCGTGCCGTCGTTCCAGTGCCGTCGTTCCCGCAGGGCTGTCCGGCCCGGGTCCGGTGGCCGGGCCGGCCTCCGCGCCGCTACTCGTAGCGGTAGAGCAGGGCCTCCCGCTCGGTCTGCTCGATCGCCTCGACGGTCAGCGAGGGGTCGGCGAGGTGCGCGAGCGTGACCTCGGCCGAACTCGGCTGGGCGTCCTTGGCGAGCCAGTTCTCCGGCTTCCACGCCGAGGCGCGCAGGAAGGACTTCGGGCAGTGCGCGAAGACCTCCTCGACGGCGACCACGATCGCACTGCGCGGCGGCTTGCCGACCGCCGTCAACTGCTCCAGCAGCCGCGGATCGGTGGAGACGCAGGCCCGCCCGTTGACCCGCAGGGTGGTGTCCCGGCCCGGCACGACGAACAGCAGCCCGACCCGGCCGGTCTGGACGATGTTGTGGAGGGTGTCGAGCCGCTTGTTGCCGGTCGCGTCGGGGATCGCCAGGGTGAACTCGTCGAGCACCGACACGAGTCCGGCCGGCCCGCCGCGCGGGGACACGTCACAGCGTCCGTCGGCGTCCGCACTGGCCAGGAGGACCAGTGAGGAGCAGGCGATCAACTGTCGGGCGACCTCGTGGATTCGGTCCACCTGCTTGCGGCGCGCGTGGTCCCCGGGCTGCTCGTAGATCTCCCGCAGCCCGGCCGGGTCACGGACGGAGGCGGCGGCGAGGGCCTCGAACAGGCCGGAGGGCCGGTCCGGCCCGGGGGTTGACGGAACGACGGACGCCGGTGTGCTGGTCATACCGATCAACGTAACCGAGCCCGCGCCGGGGCGGTCGGGTGCCGTCGGGAAATCTCGCCCGAATCCCTCCCCACCAGCGTTTTCGCGTCGATAATGGGGGCGGGGTCAGGACGCTTCGGGGCAGGTGGTCGCCGTGATCATCAGAATCTGGGCCGGGCAGGTCATGGCCGGGCACATCGAGGAGTTCTGCGAGGTGCTGACCAGCAAAGTGCTGCCACAGCTCGGGCGCACCGACGGCTGCCTCGGCGGCGAACTGCTGCGCTCCGTCACCGAGGGCGGGCACCGGGTGCTCGTGGTCAGCCGCTGGCGCGACGAGGCGTCGCTGCTCGGCTACGCGGGGCCGATGTGGCGGATCCGGCCGGTCTGGTCGGAGGGCGAGCTGCGCTACCTGGCCCACCCTCCGGAGGTCACCCACTTCACGCCGGTCCCCGCGCCCTGATCCGGGTGGCAGTGCCGTGCCCCGTTGCCCGGTCGGGCCCGGCGGCCAGGTAATTGGGCGGTTGAACAACAGCTATTGGTCGACTGACCAGCAGTACTGTTGGGCAATCGACCAATGCGGCGATCCACCAATTGGCCAACCGACCAATTGCACAATTGGGCAACAGAACAACAGATCGCCCGGGTCGGCCAATTGGACGGATGACCAATCAAGGTGATCGAGCAGACGCGCAACCGGCAATTGGTCAGCCGAACAACCGAACAACGGAACGGTCGAGTGGTCAGACGATCAGCGGAACGGCGTGCACCTCGTCCGCCGGATGCCCGGTGCGTTCGTGGATCCGCTGCACGGCCTCCTTCGACGGCGCCTCGGACAGGCAGTAGACGTGCCCGGACTCCGGATCGCCCCATGCCTGCTCGAAGGTCACACCCTCCTCGGCCTGGATCGCCAGGTCCGCCTGGTGCGCCATTCGCAACTGCTCCTCGGTGATGCCGGCCATCCCGTGGTGGACGTCCATGAACTTGGCCATAGCTCCCGCACCTCCCGCGGTCGCCCGCGACGGCGGGAGTCGCCGCCCCGGTACCACCAGCCTGCGCCCGACGCACCCCGAGCCGCCACCGGACGCCCGGACGGCCGCCTGGACGAGGCCCCGGACGGCACCCGGGTCGGCCCTTGTACGACGCCCCGGACGGCATCCGCGACGGCACCCGGGCAAGGCCCCGAGGCGCATCCCCGAAGCCCCGGGCGGCGCCCCGGAGCACAGCTCGTCCGACTGCACCGGACCCGCCCCCTCGACACGCCAGCCAACACGCCACCCAATACGCCACCGAACGCCCCCGGCTCCGCCCGACGGTGGCCCGCCGCCCGTCCCTCGCCGTCCATTCCCCGGCGCCGAGTGAAAGAGGCCACAGGGGACACCTCTCCCTGGCGCCGCGCGGATCATGGCAGAATGACGGCAGAAGTAGCAGTGACGTTCAGCGCACTCCGGGGTCGGTGAAAATCCGAACCGGCGGTTACAGTCCGCGACCCGTCCGCAGCCAGCGGCCGGTTGACCAGGTGAAATTCCTGGACCGACGGTTAAAGTCCGGATGGGAGGCGTGCGCGACGGACCAGTGAGCAGGGCCCGTGGTCCCCCGGTGGACCTCGGGAGGCGGTGTGCGGCGACGGACGGGGTTCCCCTCGTTCCGGCGCCCGGCTCGGCGGCAGCCCGGTGACGGGTCCCGTTGCCGTCCGGTGATCCGCCCACCCCCGTGCCCACGCCTGTCCGTGGCCCTTTCTCCCTTGTCGCACCCCGGAGTCCGCGCCCCAAGCGCGAGGAGAACCCGGGTGTTCACCGGCATCATCGAAGAGCTCGGCGAGGTCGTGTCGATCGAAGAGATCGGCGAATCCTCGCGAATCCGTCTGTGCGGCCCGGTGGTCTGCGAGGGCGCGCGGCACGGCGACTCCATCGCGGTCAATGGCGTCTGCCTGACCGTCGTCGACACTCCCGAGGAACTCGCCTCCGGCACCGGCGAGTTCAGCGCCGATGTGATGGCCGAGACGCTCCACCGTTCCAGCCTGGGCGAGTTGAAGCCGGGCGGGCGGGTCAACCTCGAACGCGCCATGGCGCTCGGTGCCCGGCTCGGTGGCCACCTGGTGCAGGGTCATGTCGACGCCACCGGACGGCTGTTGAGCCGTGAGCCGGGGGAGCGCGACGCGGCCGGCGAACTCCGCTGGGAGGTGCTGCGGTTCTCGCTGCCGGACTCGGTCTCGCGCTACCTGGTCGAGAAGGGCTCGATCACCGTCGACGGTGTCAGCCTCACCGTGGTCGAGGCCGCGCGCGACAGCTTCACCGTCAGCCTCATCCCGGCGACCCTCGCGCTGACCACCCTCGGCACCAGGGCCGTCGGCGAGAGCGTCAACCTGGAGGTCGACGTCCTCGCCAAGTACGTCGAACGGCTGCTGGAGGCCCGCACCCTGCCGTCACTGCCGTCACTGCCGTCCCTGCCGGACACCACCCCGGGGGAGCAGCGGTGAACTGGCTCAACGGCACCGTCCACCTGTTCGGCCAGGACGTCTACCGCTCCGACATCATCGGCAACCTGCTCGGCCTCGCCGCGCTCGCCCTCGGCTGGCAGCGGTCCCGGCTGACCTGGCCGGTCCAACTGCTCTCCGGCCTGGTCCTGGTCGGCGCGTACTGGAGCGCCCACCTCAGTGGCGGCGTCGGCAAGCAGATCGTGGTGATCGTGGCCGCCGTGTGGGGCTGGACCAGGTGGCAGCGCGGCGCGCGGGGCGAGGGCGACGTCGCCGTGCGCTTCGCCACCGGCCGTGAGCGCGCCCTGCTGGTCGGCGGCACCGCGCTCGGCACCCTGGCGGTCGGCGGGCTCTTCACCGCCGTCCCGCAACTGTCCTGGGACGCCTGGCCGGACGCCTACATCTTCGTCGGCACCCTGGCGGCGATGGTGGCCCAGGCCCGGGGGTGGGTCGAGTTCTGGTTCGCCTGGATCGCCGTCGACCTGGTCGGCGTGCCGCTCGCCTTCAACAACGGCCTGGTCTTCTCCGGCCTCACCTACTCCGTCTACTTCGTCCTGGTCCTGCTCGGCCTGCGCGCCTGGTGGCTTCGCGGCCGGACCGCGCACCCCGTGACCGACCCCGCCCTCCAGGGAGCCTCCGCATGACCGAGAACCCCGCCCCGCGTCCGGCCGAGCACCCCACCGCGGCCCCGGCCGCCCCCACCGCTTCCCCCACCGCGTCCCCGACCGAGCACCCCGTCCCTCACCCGGCCGGGAAGCCCGCCGGCGAGTTCGTCCTCGACCCGGTCGAGCGGGCCGTCGCCGACATCGCGCTCGGCCGCGCCGTGATCGTCGTCGACGACGAGGACCGCGAGAACGAGGGCGACATCGTCTTCGCCGCCTCCGCCGCCACCCCCGAGCTGATGGCCTTCACCGTCCGCTACAGCTCCGGCGTGATCTGCGCCCCGATGACCGGCGCCGAGCTGGACCGGCTCAAGCTGCCGCCGATGACCCAGGTCAACGAGGACCGCAAGGGCACCGCCTACGCCGTCTCGGTGGACGCCAGGGAAGGCGTGGACACCGGCATCTCGGCCGCCGACCGGGCCCGCACCGTTCGGCTGCTCGCCTCGCCCGGCACCGGCCCCGGTGACCTCGCCCGGCCGGGGCACGTCTTCCCGCTGCGCGCCGTCGAGGGCGGAGTGCTGGTCCGCCCCGGCCACACCGAGGCCGCGGTCGACCTGGCGCGGCTGGCCGGTCTGCCGCCGGCCGGCGCGATCGCCGAGGTGGTCAACGACGACGGCAGCATGGCCCGGCTCCCCGAACTGATGACCTTCGCCCGCGAGCACAACCTGGCGATCATCTCGATCGAGGACCTCATCGCCTACCGCCGCCGCACCGAGCTGCACGTCGACCGGGCCGCCGTCACCGCCCTGCCGACCGCGCACGGCGAGTTCACCGCGGTCGGCTACCGGGGCACCCTCGACGGCGTCGAGCACATCGCGCTGGTCGCCGGCGGGCTGGGCGCGGACGGCCGGCTCCCCGACGGCGAGGACGTCCTGGTCCGGGTCCACTCCGAGTGCCTGACCGGCGACGTGCTCGGCTCGCTGCGCTGCGACTGCGGCCCCCAGCTCCAGGCTTCGCTGCGGCGGGTCGCCGAGAGCGGCCGGGGCGTGGTGCTCTACCTGCGCGGCCACGAGGGCCGGGGCATCGGCCTGGCGCACAAGCTGCGCGCCTACGAGCTCCAGGAGCAGGGCCGGGACACCGTCGAGGCCAACCTCGACCTGGGCCTGCCCGCGGACGCCCGGGACTACAGCATCGGCGCCCAGATGCTCTGCGACCTCGGTGTCCGCTCGCTGACGCTGCTGACCAACAACCCCGACAAGCTCACCGCGCTCACCGAGCACGGGCTCAAGGTCAAGGGCCGCGAGCCGGTGGAGATCCCGGCCGGCGCGCACAACGAGCGCTACCTGCGGACCAAGCGCGACCGGATGGGCCACGACCTGCCCGGCCTCGACGGCTGACCCGTTCCGGCCCGGCCCGGCCCGTCCGTGCCCGGACCACCACCCCCTGTCCTACGCACCGACCCGAACCCCGCACCCAGAACCCCGCACCCAGAACCCCGCACCCCGAACCACCGAAAGGCACCGAACATGAGCGGCCACGGAGCCCCCGAGCTGACCATCGACAACGCCGCCGACCTCAAGGTCGCCGTGATCGCCGCCCAGTGGCACGAGCAGGTGATGAACGGCCTGCTCGACGGCGCCCACCGCGCCCTCAAGGAGCTGGGTGTCGCCGAGCCGACCGTCCTGCGCGTCCCCGGCACCTTCGAGCTGCCCGTGGCCGCCAAGCGCCTCGCCGGACGCGGCTACGACGCCGTGATCGCCCTCGGCGTGGTGATCCGCGGCGGCACTCCGCACTTCGACTACGTCTGCCAGGCCGCCACCGCGGGCCTCACCCAGGTCTCCGTGGACACCGGCGTCCCGGTCGGCTTCGGCGTGCTGACCTGTGACAACGAGCAGCAGGCGGTGGACCGCGCGGGCCTGCCCGGCTCGACCGAGGACAAGGGCCACGAGGCGGTCACCGCGGCGGTCGCGACCGCCCTCGCCCTGCGCGCGCTCTGAGCCTACGGGCGCCCGCCGGGCCCGGACCGTGGACGTCCAGCGGATTGTCCACGGTCCGGAACTGCTTACCACCCGCGACCCCGCACGCCGTATGGTGAGTCCCATCATGGCTTCGAAGACATTCGAGGAGCTCTTCACCGAGCTCCAGCAGAAGGCCGCCACCGGCGACCCCTCGTCCTCCCGTACCGCGCAGCTCGTCCAGCAGGGCGTCCATGCGATCGGCAAGAAGGTCGTCGAGGAGGCCGCCGAGGTCTGGATGGCCGCCGAGTTCCAGTCCGACGAGCAGACCGCCGAGGAGATCTCGCAACTCCTCTACCACCTTCAGGTGATGATGGTCGCCCGCGGGCTGACGCTCGACGACGTCTACAAGTACCTCTAGCAAGTACCTCCGGGCCACACCTCCGCCCGCACTCCGCCCGCACTTCTACGAGTACCGCTGGACCCTCCGGACCTCTGGACCGCCGGACCCTCGGGTCCACCCGGCCGCCCGGAACCCCACCCACACCGAACAGGTAAGGAACTGACCTCCATGCTGCGCATCGCCGTGCCCAACAAGGGTTCGCTCTCGGGTCCCGCGGCGGAGATGCTCCATGAGGCCGGCTACCGGCAGCGCAAGGACTCCAAGGAACTGGTGCTGGTCGACCCGGGCAACCAGGTCGAGTTCTTCTTCCTGCGTCCCCGCGACATCGCCGTCTACGTCGGCTCCGGCCGCCTGGACGTCGGGATCACCGGCCGCGACCTGCTGCTGGACTCGCACTCCAACGCCGAGGAGGTGCTCGCGCTCGGCTTCGCCGGCTCGACCTTCCGCTTCGCCCGCCCGGTCGGCGCGGCGGTCGAGGACGTCGCGGACCTGGAGGGCCTGCGGATCGCCACCTCCTACACCGGCCTGGTC
The DNA here is from genome assembly GCF_044764505.1 of Kitasatospora sp. NPDC094019. Classification (NCBI taxonomy): domain Bacteria; kingdom Bacillati; phylum Actinomycetota; class Actinomycetes; order Kitasatosporales; family Streptomycetaceae; genus Kitasatospora; species Kitasatospora sp. NPDC094019. The sequence continues at coordinate 81,145 of NZ_JBIWIF010000018.1, read as the reverse complement.
GAGCAGCACCTGGCCGACCGCGGCGTGAAGGCCACCGTCACCAAGCTGGACGGCGCGGTGGAGACCGCGGTGCAGCTGGGTGTCGCCGATGTGATCGCCGACGTGGTGGAGACCGGCACCAGCCTGCGCAACGCGGGCCTGGAGGTGTTCGGCGAGCCGATCCTGATCTCCGACTCCGTGGTGATCCGCCCCAAGGGCGCCGGCGAGGACCCCCGCGTCGACCAGTTCCTGCGCCGGCTGCAGGGTGTGCTGGTGGCCCGCCGCTACGTGCTGATGGACTACGACATCCGCGCCGAGCAGGTCGGCGCCGCCGTCGCCCTGACCCCGGGGCTGGAGTCGCCGACCGTCTCCCCGCTGCACACCGAGGGCTGGGTGGCCGTCCGCTCCATGGTGCTCCGCAAGGAGGCCCAGCAGATCATGGACGACCTGTGGGCCATCGGCGCCCGCGCGATCCTGGTCACCAACATCCACGCCTGCCGCCTCTGAGCGGTTCCGGCGCCGCCTCCGAGCGGCTCCGGCATAAGCACCGGTTGAATGGGGTGGGGCCGCCGTCGGCGTCCCCACCCCGTTTCCGTTGTCCGACCCCGCTCGCCGTCCGACCGCCCGACCCTCGAACCACCCCGGAGCCCCTCGTGTCCACCCCCGCCGAGTTCCCCGTCACCTGGGCCCCGCGCCGCACCCGCGCCGTGCTGCTGCCGGTCTGCGCGCTGCTGGTCGTGCTGTTCGCCGTGATCGCGGTCGCCCTTCCGGCCAACTGGCAGCTCAACGACCGGATCATGATGGCGCTCAGCGGTGTGCTCTTCGCCTCGGTGGGCCTGATGCTGGCGCGGCCGCGGGTGAGCGCCGACGCCGAGGGCGTGACCGTGGTCAACTTCGTCCGCAGCCGTCGGCTGGCCTGGGCGGAGATCGTCGGCGTGAACTTCCGCCAGGGCGACCCGTGGGCCAGTCTCGACCTCGCCGACGGGACCTCGCTGGCGGCCGTCGGCATCCAGCCCGGAGTGGGCAGGAACCAGGCGATCGCCGACGCCCGCGCCCTTCGCGACCTGGTCGCGCGGCACGGCGGCTGACCCCCAGCGGCGGGCACCCGTCCGTGGACACCCGGAACCGGCGCCCGATGACCGGCCGGCAGAGCCGGCGCCCGATGACCGGCGCCCGATGACCGGCGCCCGGTGACCGGAATCCGACGCCCGGCCGCGCCCGAACGTGAATCCTACGGTCGCACGGGTATGGTCTACGCTGGCAAAAGCGGGGCAAAGGCATTGCCCTGCCCGAAATCGACCTGAGGAGTGACACTCCCCGTCCATGGACGATCCGTCCGGTAGTACCTGCGCCGCCCACCCTCCGACCGACGGACGGCAGGCGGCACTGTGATCACGGCCTGGCTGCTGCTTCTCGCGGCCCTCCTGCTCATCCTCGCCAACGGCCTCTTCGTGGCCGCCGAGTTCGCCTTCGTGACCGTGGAGCGCGGCGCCGTCGAGCGCGCCGCCGGGACCGGGGACGCCAAGGCCGGCCGGGTCTCCCGGGCCCTGCGCCACCTCTCCTTCGAACTCTCCGGCGCCCAGCTGGGCATCACCGTCACCTCGCTGGTGGTCGGCATGCTCGCCGAACCCGCGCTGTCGACCCTGCTGCAGCCCCTGTTCGGTGCCGTCGGCCTCTCCGACGGTGCCTCCCGCGGCGTCGCCGTGGTCCTCGGCATGCTGCTCGCCACCGTGGTCCAGATGGTGATCGGCGAGCTGGTCCCGAAGAACTGGGCGATCTCCCGGCCGCTCCAGGTGGCCCGCGCGGTCGCCGCCCCGCACATGGCGTTCTCCCGGGCCTGCCGCCCGCTGATCCGGGTCCTGAACGGCTCGGCCGACCGCACCGTGCGCGCCTTCGGCGTCGAGCCGCAGGAGGAGCTGGACCACGCCCGCACCCCGGCCGAACTGGTCTCGCTGGCCCGGCACTCCGCCCGGGCCGGCGCCATAGACGAGGAGTCGGCCACCCTGTTCGTGCGGACCCTCGGCCTCGGTGACCTCACCGCCGAGTCGGTGATGACCCCCCGTGTCGACGTCTCCGCGCTCCAGCGGGACGCCAGCGCCGCCGACGTCCTCAACCTCACCCGGGCCACCGGCCTGTCCCGCTTCCCGGTCTACACGGACACCCTGGACGAGGTCACCGGCACCGTCACCCTCAAGGACGCGCTCGCCGTCCCCGCCGCCCGGCGCGGGTCGGTCCGGGTCGGCGACCTCGCCGTCCCGCCGCTGCTGGTGCCCGAGTCCCTCCCCGCCGAGCGGCTGCTCGACCAGCTGCGGCGCCTCCAGCCGATGGCCATCGTGGTCGACGAGTACGGCGGCACCGCCGGCGTGGTCACGGTCGAGGACATCGTCGAGGAGATCGTCGGCGAGGTGCAGGACGAGCACGACCCGGCCGACCGCCCCGAACTGCTGCCGCTGCCGCCGGTCGACGGGCGGCCCGTCTGGGCGGCCGACGGCCGGGCCCGGCTCGACCAGTTGGAGGCCATCGGCCTGCACGCCCCGGAGGGCCCCTACGAGACCCTGGCCGGCCTGGTCACCGACCTGCTCGGCCGACTGCCCGCCCCCGGCGACCGGACCGAACTTCCCGGCTGGCTGTTCACCGTCGAGGCCGTGGACCGCCACCGCACCAGCCGGGTCCGGGTGGAACGCGCCTCCGGGCACGACGACCCCTACGACGACCCTTACGACGGCACCGAGAACGAGGACCGCACCCGATGACCGCGCTCCAACTGGCCGTCGCCCTCGTGCTCCTGCTCGGCAACGCCTTCTTCGTCGGCGCCGAGTTCGCCGTGGTCTCGGTCCGGCGCAGCCAGATCGAACCGCTCGCCGAGGCCGGCAACAAGCGCGCCCGCACCGTGCTGCACGCGCTGTCCAACGTCTCCGCGATGCTCGCCGCCGCCCAACTCGGCATCACCGTCTGCTCGCTGGGCCTGGGCGCGCTCGCCGAACCGACCATCGCCCATCTGCTGGAGGCGCCGTTCCACGCGCTCGGCGTCCCGGCCGGCCTGATGCACCCGCTCTCGTACGGGATCGCGCTGGCCGTCGTGGTCTACCTGCACATGGTGATGGGCGAGATGGTGCCCAAGAACATGGCCCTGGCCGGCCCGGAGAAGGCCGCGCTCTGGCTCGGCCCGCCGCTGGACCGGCTGGCCCGCTGGCTGGCCCCGGTGATCTCCTTCCTCAACGCCTTCGCCAACAGCGTGCTCGGGCTGTTCAAGGTCGAGGGCAAGGACGAGGTCGAGTCGGTCTTCACCACCGAGCAGCTGATCTACCTGCTCGCCGACTCGGGTGACGCCGGACTCCTGGCGAACGACCGCCGGGAGCGGCTTGAGGACGCCCTGGAGCTGGGCCGACGCCCGCTGACCGAGGTGCTGCTCACTCCCGAGGAGCTGGTCACCGTGGACACCAAGGTGACCGCCGCCCAGGTCGAGGAGCTGGCGCTGCGCACCGGCTTCTCGCGTTTCCCGGTCACCGACGGCGACCCGGCCGGTCATGGCTACCTGGGGTACCTGCACCTCAAGGACATCCTGGAGGTCGAGGACCCGTCGGTGCCCGTCCCGGCCCGGCTGTGGCGGCCGATCACCGTGCTCCGGGGCACCCTCCCGCTGGACGACGCGCTGGGCGCGATGCGCCGGGCCACCTGCCACCTCGCGGCGGTCCTCGACCAGGACGGGCGGACGCTCGGTGTGGTGATGCTGGAGGACGTGCTGGAGGAGCTGGTCGGAGAGGTGCACGACCCGGACCACCGCTCGGCCGCGTAGCCCGCAGAGGCCGAGGAGCCCGTACGGGTCGCCGCCGCGGCCCCGCGCACAACCCCGGAGGCCCCGGGAACCCCGGTTCCGACCGGGGTTCCCGGGGCCGCTTCGCTCTCGGCGATTCCGCTGTGAGCGTGCGGCGGTTCCCCTGCCGACCGTCCCCGGGCAGGGTGGTCGGCATGAGACTTCTCCTGCTGGGTGGGACGGAATTCGTGGGGCGGGCCGTCGCGGAGGCGGCGCTGGAGCGGGGCTGGGAGGTGACGGTCTTCCACCGGGGCACGCACGCGGCACCGGCGGGGGCGCGGGTCCTGCACGGGGACCGCACGGCCGAGGGCGGGCTCGCGGCCCTGGCCGAGGGGGAGTGGGACGCGGTGGTGGACACCTGGTCCGCCGCCCCGTCGGTGGTGCGCGACAGCGCCCGGCTGCTGGCCGACCGGGTCGGCCGCTACGCGTACGTCTCCAGCCGGTCGGTGTACGCGTACCCGACGCCGGCCGGCGCGGACGAGAGCGCGCCGCTGGTCGAGGGCTCGCCGGACGACGGTGAGATGCCCTACGCGGAGTCCAAGCGCGGCGGCGAGCTGGCGGCGCTGGACGCCTTCGGCGACCGGGCGCTGCTGGTCCGGGCCGGGCTGATCGTCGGACCGTACGAGAACATCGGCCGACTGCCGTGGTGGCTCGACCGGATCGCCCGCGGCGGCCCGGTGCTCGCCCCCGGCCCGCGCGATCTCGCCGTGCAGTTCATCGACGTCCGCGACCTCGCGACCTGGACCCTGGACGCGGTCGCGGCCGGCCTCGGCGGCCCCTACGACCTGGTCGGCCCGCGCGGACACAGCACCATGGGCGAGCTGCTGGAGGCGTGCGCGGCGGCCACCGGGGCCGAGCCCGAACTGCGCTGGACGGAGCCGGAGGTGATCGCCGAGGCCGGCATCGCCCCCTGGGTCCAGCTGCCGTTCTGGGTCCCGCCGGGCGAGCTGTACGACACCGTGCACGGCGCGGACGTGGGCAAGGCGCTGGCCGCCGGGCTGCGCTGCCGTCCCGCTGCGGAGACGGTCGCCGACACCTGGGCGTGGCTGCGGTCGATCGGCGGCGTCGCGCCGCGACGCCCGGACCGGCCGACCGTCGGCCTGGACCCGGCGCTGGAGGCCGCGGTGCTTTCCGGCTGACGGCCGCTCCCGCGGTCGGTCCGCGCCCCGCCCGGCTCCCGGCGCGCCCGATTCCTGGCGCGCCCCCGACGGGAGCGGGCTCGGGCGGGGCCCGGGCTCGGGCTCGGGCGGGACCAGGTCGCCCCGGCCTCAGCCCCGGCCGTCGATCAGCTCGCCGTACGCCTGCAACAGGTCCGGCAGCCGCAGGGTGGCGAGGTCCTCCCGGCCGGGAGGTTCGCGCAGCAGCGTGAGCCGCAGGTCGCGGTAGGCGCAGGACTTCTCGTACAGGGTGCGGATGAAGCGGCCGTTGCCGAGCTCGTCGATCCAGCCCTCGCGGACCACATGGGTGCAGATCGAGGCCAATTCCTCGGCCGCGTCCTCGTCCCAGCCGTCGCCGTCCTGCCCGGCGAGCGCGGCGCCGATCGCGGTCAGCTCGCCGGGGCGGTAGCTGGGGAAGTCGACCCGGGTGGTGAAGCGGGAGTTGAGCCCGGGGTTGGTGGCCAGCAGTCGGTTCATGCCCTCGGGGTAGCCGGCCAGGATCACCACCAGCCGGTCCCGGTTGTCCTCGGCCCGCTTCAGCAGCACCTGCAGTGCCTCGTCGCCGTACGCGTCGCCCTTGCTGTAGCCGGAGTTGGAGAGGCTGTACGCCTCGTCGATGAAGAGCACGCCGTCCAGCGCGGAGTCGATCAGCTCATTCGCCTTCACCGCCGTCTGGCCGAGGAACTCCCCGACCAGATCGGCGCGTTGGGCCTCCACCAGGTGGTCCCCGGTGAGCAGCCCGAGAGCGTGGAAGACCCGGCCGAGGATCCGGGCGACCGTGGTCTTGCCGGTGCCGGACGGGCCGGAGAAGACGAAGTGCCGCTTGGGGGGCTGGACCGGCAGCCCCTGCTCGGCGCGCAGCCGGGCCATCCGCAGCTGTGCCGAGAGTGCCCGCACCTGCCGCTTGACCGGCTCCAGGCCGACCATCCGGGCGAGTTCGGCCAGTGCGGCGTCCAACTCGGCCCGGTCGTCCTCGTGTTCGGACGCCGGGCTGGTGCTCGCCACCCGGGCCAGGGCGGTCTCGCCGCGTGCCGCCGCCGGGGCGGCGGGGGAGGCGGCGGCGGGCTGCGGGGCGGTCGAGCCGGAGCGTCCACCGGTGACCAGCGGCGGCGGTGCGCCCGCCCCACCGCCGGGCCTGTTCCCCGGACCGGTGCCCGGTCCGGCCGGGCTCGGCAGCGCCGGGTAGCCGTCGTCCGACTCGTCCTCGTCGGCCTGGACCGGCCCGCCCGGGGCCGGGCTCCCGAAGGGGTCCGACACCCCCGGGCCGCCGACCCCACCGGCCCCCGGCAGTTCCGATCCCGCCGTCCCGGCCGCCGACAGCTCGGACCCGGACAGGTCCGACCCGGCCGGCTCGGACCCCGACAGGTCCGACCCCGGCAGCTCCGACCCCGACAGGTCCGCGTCCGACAGTTCGAATCCCGACGGCTCGACACCCGCGAAGGCCGTCGCCGGCTCAGGCCCGGACTGTTCCGGCGCCGGCTCCGCCCCGAACTCCCCGCCGGCCCCGAACTCCCCGCCCGCGCCGAGCGCCTCGAAACCGGCCTGCTCCAGCACGGCCGCGTCGAGCAGCGCCGCGTCGATCGCGTCCTCCTCCGCGCGCCCCCCGTCCCGGCCGCCGACCCCGACACCGTCCAGCAGGGCGTCCGCGAGGCCGTCCTCCGCCGAGATCGCCGCCAGCCGGGCGGCGGTGTCCATGAACGCGGGGTCGGCCCGGTGCACGGCCCGGTACAGCGGCAGCGCGGCAGCGCTGCGCCCGGCGCCCTCGTAGGCGCGGGCCAGCCAGTATCTGAGCTCCTTGCGCTGCGGCTGCTCGGAGCGGCAGCGGGCGAGCGAGGCGGCCAGCGGCGGCTGGGCCTGCGCGCACATGTCCAGCCGGACCCGGGCCATCCCGGCGAACAGCCCGGCTTCGATGCCGAGCAGCGGGTCGTCGAGCAGCCGGTCGGTGTCCCGGATCAGCTGCTCCCAGTCCTTGAGCAGGTAGGAGCGGCAGGCGTGCAGGAAGCGCGCCGACGGGTCCTCGGCGGGGGCCGGGCACTGTTCCAGGGCCTGGTCCAGCTCGGTGAGGTGGCGCCCGTCCAGCCAGTGCGAGGCGTGCGCGAGCACGAGGTCCCGGGGGGTCTCCAGCACGGGCTGCACCCACCAGCCCAGCCAGTACCAGGAACTGAGGGGGCGTCCGTGCCGTCGGCGCTGCTCGCCGAACCGTATCTGGTGCCGGTACATCGCGAGCAGCGCGCCGGAGGTGTCGCTGCGCAGCGCGTGCAGGCCGAGCCAGGCGTCGGCCATGCCGGGGTCGAGCCGGACGGCGGCGCGGAACTCCTCCTCGGCGCGGGTGTAGGCCCCGGCCGTGTAGGCGTCCATGGCACGCAGCCAGGCGCGGTCGGCGAGCCGGTTCGGAGCCGGGCCGCCCGCGGTGTTGCTGTTGGAACTCTCCACTCAACGCCCCCCGCGATGTGGCTCGGGGCCCGGCCGGTGCGGCGGTGTGCGGACCCGCCGGTGGTCGTCTGCCCCCGGGGCGCATCTGCGCCTGCCTGGAATCGTACCGGCGCGGCGCTGATCCGGAAGGGTGTCGCGCGATGTCAAAAGCGATCGGGCGGAGGGCCGTTGAGGGGTGGCCGGCCCCGGGGCGGGGGAGTCGGACGGCACCCCCGGCTCACGGGGGAACAAGCCGGGGATGCCGGGTCCGAAGTTGCGGAATCAACAATTCCGCGAACGAGGGAGAACTTATTTCCTGGCGACGCCGCAGGTCAAGAGGGTTGTTGAAGGTTCACCGACGGTGCTCGGCGCGATCCGCCCGGTCACCCCGTCGACCACGGTTCCGGCGTGCGGGCGGCTCGGGTCCGCGGCGAAATGTGCCGATTCGGCGCGCGCCCAGCCGGCCCAGAACTCCGCCAGCCCCGGACCGTCCCGCTCCTCGCCCCGCCGCCGGGCCGCCACCGCGTCCAGCTCCATCCACACCAGCCGGGCCAGTAGCGGCCGCACCGCGCGCCGCCCGGCGCCGACGCCCTCGACCAGCACCACCGGCGCGAGCGGCACCGCGGCCGTCCCGGCGAACCGGCGCAGCGTCCAGTCGTACACCTCGTACTCCGCGTCCCGGCCCGCCGCCAGCGGCTCCAGCACCTGGCCGCGCAGCCGCCCCGTCCAGCCGAACGGCTCGTCGTGCGTCGCCAGGTCGTCCAGGTGCACCACCGGGGCGCCACCGAGCGCCGCCGACAGCCGGGCCGCGAAGGTGGTCTTGCCCGAGCCCGCGTGGCCGTCCACCGCGACCAACCGCACCGGACCGCAGGACGGCGGCAGCGCCCGCAGCTCGGCGGCGAGGGTGGCGAGGGCCGTCGGCGCCGCCGGGGCGGTCGGCGGGTCGGCGGGAGCCGGGGCGCCCGCGGGGCGGTCCGGCCCGGGCCGCGCGCCGGGCCCCCTTACCGGGGCGGCGGAAATCTCGGTAGAAGCCACAACGTCAACCCTACGGCGGACTCCGCACCGGTCCGGACAGTGTTCGAGTCCTCCCCGTGACGGCGGCGCCTTGATCGGGCATACTCGCATCGCCATGCCTGTGAACGGCCGTTCACCGCAATCCGGTGCCGCCCGGCCGAGGCTGCCACACCCCGTACGGGCCCGAACACACCCCGGGGCCCGGCACACGACCGAGGAGGCGACCAGCCGCCATGACCACCTCCCCCGCGAAGTCCGTGGACCGCCAGCTGCCCAGCGAGGAGGCCCGCGAGCTCCTGAGCCTCACCCGGGACCTCGTCCAGCGCGAGCTGAAGCCGCGCGCGGCGGAGGACGAGGCCGCCGGCCGCTTCCCGCGCGAGGTCTTTCGCACGCTCGGCGAGGCCGGCCTGCTCTCCCTCCCGTACGACGAGAAGTTCGGCGGCGGCGAGCAGCCGTACGAGGTCTACCTCCAGGTGCTGGAGGAGCTGGCGTCCGGCTGGCTGGCCGTCGGCCTCGGCGTCAGCGTGCACACCCTCTCCTGCCACGCGCTCGCCACCTTCGGCACCGACGAGCAGCGCGAGCGCTGGCTGCCCGGCATGCTCTCCGGCGAGCAGCTCGGCGCCTACTGCCTGTCCGAGCCGCAGTCCGGCTCCGACGCCGCCGCCCTGCGCACCCGGGCCGACCTGGACGGCGACGAGTACGTGGTCAGCGGCACCAAGGCGTGGATCACCCACGGCGGCCGGGCCGACTTCTACAGCGCCCTGGTGCGCACCGGCGAGGAGGGCGCCCGGGGCATCAGCTGCCTGCTGGTGCCGGGCACCCAGCCCGGTCTGTCGGCGGCCCCGCCGGAGCACAAGATGGGCATGAAGTCCTCGCCCACCGCGCAGCTGCACTTCGACGGCGCCCGGGTCTCCCGGGACCGGCTGGTCGGCAGCGAGGGCCAGGGCTTCCAGATCGCGCTCGCAGCGCTCGACTCCGGCCGGCTCGGCATCGCCGCCTGCGCGATCGGCGTCGCCCAGGCCGCCCTCGACACCGCCGTCGACTACGCGCGCGAGCGCCACCAGTTCGGCCGGCCGATCGCCGACTTCCAGGGCCTGTCCTTCCTGCTCGCCGACATGGCCACCCAGATCGAGGCCGGCCGTGCGCTCTACCTGTCCGCCGCCCGCCGCCGCGACGCCGGTCTGGCGTTCTCCAAGGAGGCGGCGATGGCGAAGCTGTTCTGCACCGACGCCGCGATGCGGGTGACCACCGACGCCGTCCAGGTGCTCGGCGGCTACGGCTACACCCAGGACTTCCCGGCCGAGCGCTACATGCGCGAGGCCAAGGTGCTGCAGATCGTCGAGGGCACCAACCAGATCCAGCGCCTGGTGATCGGCCGCCACCTCACCAAGGGCTGACCGGCCCGCCGCGGCGGCTCCCCGCCACTGTCGCCGCCCGCCGCGCCGCCTCCCGCCGCCGTACCCGCCGGCCGTGCCCGCCCCTCCGGCGGCGCCCGGTCGGCGCCCGGTCGGCGGCCGTCGGCGGCCCGCGGCGGGCACGCGAACGGCCCCCGCCGCCGCTCCGTACCGAGGAGCGGGGCCGGGGGCCGTTCTGCCGATCATCGGGGCCGACGCGCGATGCCCTGGCGCGCGGCAGGCGCTCAGCGCCGGGAGAATCGGCCGCGCTGCTCCGGAATGGCCGGTGCGGAACCCGAGCGCACCGGGCGGTGCACCATCGCGTGCGAGAACGGCTGGGTGCGCCAGTCGTGCTCGCCCGGCAGGGCGAGCAGCGCCGCCAGTCCGGCCGCGTCGGCGTCGTCGGCGCACTCCACCTCGGCCAGGTCGTCCGTCGGCGTGCCCGAACCCGGGCACAGGGTGGGGGAGAAGGGGTGCCAGGCCCGGGGCAGCACGGCGTGCTGCGGCAGCCGCTCCTCGTCGCCCACCAGGGCGATCGGACGCCGGCAGGACGGGCAGTCCACCCGGATGATCTCCCAGAGCTCGGCCTCCCCCGGATCCACCCCCGTCACGGCGTCGTAGGGGACCGCGAGATCCTCGCGGTCGGTCGTATCGTGGGCGTCGTCCGCGCCCGTCGGGCGCTGGTCGGTCACGCGCATGGTGATCCCCCTCGGATCGGGCCCGGTGTGGTCACCCGGGGCCACAACCAGCACTTCCCGCCGACGCGGACTCATAACCCTGCAGTTCGGCGCACTGTGATGCACCGGGTGTGTCCTTCGCCACATTCGTCCGGCATGTGCCCGTACGGCACCCCGGGGCGCGCCGGACGCCGCTCCGCGCCCCCCTCCCGGTCCCGCGTGCGCCCCCGGCCCGCCGCCGTCCGCGCCCCCCGCCGCCGCGATCCGCGCGCCCCCGAGAGGGTAGGTTTGCGCCTTGTGGAGGATCTAGACCAACGCATCGTCCGACTGCTCCTCCAGGACGGCCGGATGAGTTACACGGACCTGGGCAAGGCCACCGGCCTGTCCACCTCGGCGGTGCACCAGCGGGTGCGCCGCCTCGAACAGCGCGGGGTGATCCGCGGCTACACCGCGATCATCGACCCCGACGCCGTCGACCTCGCGCTCACAGCGTTCATCTCGGTCAAACCCTTCGACCCGAGCGCCCCGGACGACACCCCCGACCGGCTGTCCGACCTGCCCGAGATCGAGGCGTGCCACAGTGTCGCCGGCGAGGAGAACTACATCCTCAAGGTCCGCGTCGGCGCCCCCGGCGACCTGGAGGACCTGCTGGCCCGCATCCGCAGCGCCGCCGGCGTCTCCACCCGCACCACCGTCGTCCTGTCCACCCCCTACGAGGCCAGGCCCCCGAGGCTCTGACCGGCCTCCCGGGGGGTGCAGACTTGGCCCCATGACCGAACGCAACTCCCGGACCGTCCTGCTGCGCGGCGGCGCCGTCTACAGCCCCGCCGATCCCTTCGCCACCGCCATGCTCGTCGAGGGCGAGCACGTCGCCTGGGTCGGCAGCGACGGCGCCGCCGAGGCGTACGCGCGGACCGCCGACGAGATCGTCGAACTCGACGGCGCCCTGGTCACCCCGGCCTTCGTCGACGCCCACGCCCACGCCACCGCCACCGGACTGGCGCTCACCGGCCTCGACCTCACCGGCACCCCCTCGCTGGCCGCCGCCCTGGCCGCCGTCACCGCCTTCACCACCCGCGAACAGCCCGGCGGCGTCCTCATCGGCCACGGCTGGGACGAGACCGGCTGGCCCGAGGGCCGCCCGCCGACCCTCGCCGAACTGGACGCCGCGGCCGGCGGCGCCGCGGTCTACCTCTCCCGCACCGACGTGCACTCCGCGGTCGCCACCACCGCGCTGCGCGCCCTCACCGACGGCCTCGCCGACCGGCCCGGCTTCCACCCCGAGGGCCCGCTCACCCGCGACGCCCACCACGCCGTCCGCGCGACCGCGCTCGCCCGCCTCACCCCCGCCCAGCGCCGCCACGCCCAGCGCGCCGCCCTCGCCCGCGCCGCCGAACTCGGCATCGGCGCCCTGCACGAGTGCGCCGGTCCCGAGATCTCCTCCGAGCAGGACCTCACCGCCCTGCTGGAACTGGCCGCCGAGGGCGAGGGCCCCGAGGTGTTCGGCTACTGGGGCGAGCTCGCCGAGCGCGGCGGTGTCGACACCGCCCGCCGGCTCGGGGCCGTCGGCGCCGGCGGCGACCTCTTCGTCGACGGCGCCCTCGGCTCCCACACCGCCTGCCTGCACCACGACTACGCCGACGCCGCGCACACCGGCACCTCCTACCTGACCGCCGCCCAGGTCGCCGACCACGTCGCCGCCTGCACCGAGGCGGGCCTCCAGGCCGGCTTCCACGCCATCGGCGACGCCGCGGTCGCCGCCGTCCTCGACGGCGTCCGGGCGGCCGGCGACCGGGTCGGCGCCGACCGCGTCCGGGCCCTGCGCCACCGGGTCGAGCACGCCGAGGCCCTCGACGACAAGACCGTCGCCGCCTTCGCCGAACTCGGCCTCACCGCCTCCGTCCAGCCCGCCTTCGACGCCGCCTGGGGCGGCCCGGACGGCATGTACGTCCAGCGCCTCGGCGCCGAACGGGCCGCCGCGCTGAACCCGTTCGCCGCCCTGCTGCGCGCCGGCGTCCCGCTCGCCTTCGGCTCGGACGCCCCGGTCACCCCGCTCGACCCCTGGGGCACCGTCCGGGCCGCCGCCTTCCACCGCACCCCCGAGCACCGGATCTCGGTCCGGGCCGCGTTCACCGCCCACACCCGGGGTGGCTGGCGGGCGGTCGGCCGCGACCAGGACGGCGTGCTCGTCCCCGGCGCGGTCGCCAGTTACGCGGTCTGGGCCGCCACCGAGCTCGTCGTCCAGGCCCCGGACGACCGGGTGGCCGGCTGGTCCACCGACCCGCGCTCCGGCACCCCCGGCCTGCCCGACCTCACCCCGGGCCACCCGCTGCCCACCTGCCTGCGCACCGTGGTCCGGGGCCGCACCGTCCACCTGGCCGGGGCCGGGGCCCCGGACGCCGCGAAAAACGAATGATCGGCGCGGGCCGGCGGCCGGAGGTTGACCCCATGACCGACCAGCCGTTCATTCCCGCCGACTTCACCGTCCCCCGCGCGCTCGACACCGAGGGGTTCCGCCTGGAACCCCTCGGCGAGCAGCACAACGAGGCCGACCACGCCGCCTGGACCGGCAGCATCGCCCACATCCGCGCCACCTCCGGCTTCGGGCAGGGCACCTGGCCCCCGGCCGAGGGTATGGACCCCGACCACAACCTCGCCGACCTGCGCCGCCACGCCGCCGACTTCGAGGCCCGCCGGGGCTTCACCTACAGCGTGTTCGCCGTCCCCGGCGACGCCGTCGTCGGCTGCGTCTACGTCTACCCGGACCGCCAGCGGCCCGGCGTCGCCGCGGTCAGCTCCTGGGTCCGGGCCGACCGGGCCGGGCTGGACGCCCCGCTGCACCGCGCCGTCTCCGACTGGCTGGCCACCACCTGGCCGTTCGCCGAGGCGGCCTACGCCCCGCGCTGACCGGTCGCGGCGGTCCGCGCCCGCCGCCGTCCCCGCGCCTGCCCGCCGTCCCCGCGCCGACCGCGCGCCGACCGCGCCGATGGCGCCGTCCCCGCGCCGACCGGCCCCGCCGGGACGGCGCGAAGCGACCCTCAGCTCACGGCCGGGTGTCCGGACGGGGTACCTTCTTCGGACAGCGTCCGAACAGCCGTCCCCGTACACCACGGCGGGACGGCGTCGAGAGAGATGGTGCGACGGTGGTCATGCCCGTCACCCAGGAGCGGTCCGGTACCGCACCCGAAGCCCCCGACGAGGAACCCGGCCCGGGCCGGGGCGCCCGCGCCCTCGCCAGGATCCGGGCCGGCCTGCCCCGGACCGGGCTGGCCGCGCTCGCCGGGCTGCTGCTCGCACTGGCGTTCCCGCCGTTCGACCTGTGGCCGCTGTCGCTGCTCGGTGTCGCCGCGCTCTCCCTGCTCACCCGGGGCCGCACCGTCCGCCAGGCCGCCTGGACCGGCTTCGCCTTCGGCCTGCCGTTCTTCCTGATGCTGCTCAGCTGGCTGCGGGTGGTCGGCTGGGACGCCACCGTCGGCCTGTCCGTCATCGAGGCGCTCTTCCTGGCCGCCCTGGGCTCCGGCCTCGCCCTCAGCTCCCGGCTGCCCGGCTGGCCGCTCTGGGGCGCCTGCCTGTGGATCACCCAGGAGTGGGCCCGCGACCGGCTGCCGCTCGGCGGCTTCCCCTGGGGCCGGCTGGCGTTCGCCAACACCGCCACCCCCTTCACTCCGCTGGCCGCACTCGGCGGCGCCCCGCTGGTGACCTTCGCCGTCGCCCTGTCCGGCACCCTGCTGGCCTGGGCCGCCGTCCGGGCCGCCGGCCGCGGCACCGACCGCCGCCCGGTCGCGGCCGCGCTGGGCGCGCTCGGCGCCGTCGCCACCATGCTGGCCGGGTTCCTGGTGCCGGTGCCCACCGCGGCCGCCGACACCGTCAAGGTCGCCGTCATCCAGGGCAACGTGCCCAACCCCGGCATGGACTTCCTCGGCCGCCCGATGATGGTCCTCAACAACCACGCCTCCGCCACCGAGAAGCTCGCGGACGACATCAAGGCGGGGCGGGCCGAGAAGCCGGACATCGTGATCTGGCCGGAGAACTCCTCCGACCTCGACCCGTTCTCCGACCCGGCGGCCTACCGGCGGATCGACCAGGCCGTCCGCGCGATCGGGGTGCCCACCCTGGTCGGCACCCTGGTCGACGGCCCCGACGAGCAGCACGTGCAGAACGAGGGCATCGTCTGGGACCCGAGGACCGGACCCGGCGCCTCCTACACCAAGCAGCACCCGGTGCCGTTCGGCGAGTACGTGCCCTTCCGCGACCAGCTGTCCAAGGTCATCACCCGGCTCCAGCGGGTCGCCCGCGACTTCTACCCCGGTGACCACAACGGCGTCATGCAGCTCGGCCCGGCCCGGATCGGCGACGTCATCTGCTTCGAGGTCGCCTACGACGAGATCGTCCGCGACACCGTCGACCAGGGCGCCCGGATCCTCGTCGTGCAGACCAACAACGCCACCTACGCCAGGACCGGGCAGCCGGAGCAGCAGCTCGCGATGAGCCGGCTGCGCGCCGTCGAGCACGGCCGCGCGGTGCTGATCGCCGCCACCAGCGGCATCAGCGCGGTGATCGCCCCGGACGGCACCGTCGTCCAGCGCACCGAGGAGCTGACCGCCGCCGAGCTGTCCGCGACCGTCCCGCTGCGCGACGGCACCACCGTCGCCGACCGGGTCGGCGCCGCCCCCGAGTGGACGCTCGCGGTGGCGGGCCTGCTGGCCTGCGCCGGGGGCGTGCTGCTGGCCCGCCGCCGCCGTGCGACGGTCCCCGCGGACGCCGCCGCCCCCGCCCCCGGCGGCGGGACCGCCCCGGGCGAGTGACCCGGTGTTCCACCGGGCCCGGGCCCGGTGGAACACCGGCCGCCGGCCGACCGTTGGACCAGGTGGTGCCGTAGCCGGCCCGGACCTCCCGTGCGGCGCGCAGAGCACCGCCTGGAGTGGATTCGTACCGTGACCCGGCAAGACACCCCCACCCGTCCGGCCCCGCGCTCGAAGCTGCGGCGCGCGCTGCCGCTGCTCGTGACCGCCTGGCTGGTACTGGAGATCTGGCTGCTGGTGCAGGTGGGCTCCTGGCTGGGCGGCCTCACCGTGGTGCTGCTGCTGATCGCGGGCGCGCTGATCGGCGGCTCGCTGATCAAGCGGGCCGGCGCGCGCGCCCTGTCGGCGGCCTTCGAGCAGACCCGCGACCCGAAGCCCGAGCAGCCGCAGACCGGGACCAGCCTGACCGTGCTCGCGGGCCTGCTGCTGATCCTGCCCGGCTTCCTCTCGGACGGGCTGGCGCTGACCCTGCTGTTCCCGCCGACCCGCGCGCTGTGGCGGGCGGCCGGGCGCCGGGCCGCCGACAAGGTGCTGCGCTCCACCGCGACCGCGGGCGCCGACCCGCTGGCGGAGGCGATGCGGCTGCAGGAGCAGCTGCGGATCCACCGCCCGGACGGCAAGGTGATCCAGGGCGAGGTGGTGGAGCCGGGCGCCGGCCCGGCGGCCGGACCGCAGGGCCCGGACACCGGCTACCGTCCGCCCCTCAACGGCTGACCCGGTCCGCGACGCGCGGGCCGGACACCCGCGGCGCGGGCCGGATGCCCGAAGGGCCGGCCCGGTCCGCGCCGGCGAGCCCCTCGGCGGTCCGCTCCCGGTACGGAGCGGGCCGGGAGCGGCAACGCGAAAGGGACCCTGGTGACCAGGGTCCCTTTTCGCTTGCCCCCGCCGAGCGGCGGGAGCGGGTCAGGCGCTCTTGCGGGTGTCCCGCGGGTGTACCGCGAGGTTCATCCCACCGGAGCGGAGCACGGCCAGCCGTTCGGCCAGCACCTCCTCCAACTCCTCACGGGTCCGGCGCTCCATCAGCATGTCCCAATGGGTACGCGTCGGCTTGGTCTTCTTCTCCTCGGGCTCGTCACCGTCGAGGAGTACCGCCTCCTGGCCGCAGAAGCGGCATTCCCAGGCGGAGGGGATCTCGGCCTCGACCGAGAAAGGAACCTCGAATCGGTGTCCGTTCTGACATGCGTACTCGACGGTCTGGCGGGGAGCCAGATCGATACCACGGTCGGTCTCGTAGCTAGTGGCCCCGAGTCGCGTGCCGCGGAGAGCTCGCTCGCTCATGAATCGTGCCTCCCGGGCTTATGGCCCACAGGACTAGTGGTCGCTGTTCTTCGTCGTTCGGTCAACGCTCGGCTTCCGACGAAGATTCCCGTCCCGGGACATGCGTCGTCTGTTGTGCCGTCCCTGTTTGTACCCACCGGCGCCCGATTTGTCACATCTGGCCGGTGATATCACCCCAGGTGTCACCTATTTCACACCTGGCGATCGGTCGGCCTTTCCCGGACGAGCCTACCGGGCCGGGATTCGACGGCCGGAGCCGCCCCTCCCCTTCGGATGCCTGGCGGCGAGGTCAGGCGAGTGGGCGGAAGCGTAGCGCGGCCGGGCCCTTGGCGAGGTCCACCCCGGCGTGCGCGGCGGGGTCGAGCTCCACCGACACCGTCGCCGGGCCGTCCGGGTGCACCGGCAGCGGCTGCGCCGACGGGGCCGCCGCGGGTGCCTCGGTGCGGGTGTCGCGGTGCGGCAGCAGGGCGATCACGGCGTCCCGCAGCGCGGCCGGCGCGTCCTCGTCCAGGGGGTCGACGGTGGCCGGCAGCTGGAGCCGGACCGGGGCGCCGGTGCCGATCCGGGCGTAGCCGCGCCCGGCCGGGGCGTGCGCGGCGGGCACGATGTCCAGCGGCACCCCGAGGGCGGCGTGGCTCTCCTCGGGGCCGGCCGGGCCGAGCACCACCCGGGCCCGGGCCGTGGCCCGGACGCTCGGGGAGATCCGGTCCCGGGCCTCGATGTCGTCGGCGACGACCACGGTGACCCGGGCGGCCCGGCCGTGCCGCAGCGGCAGCTCCAGCAGGTCCTGCGGGTCCGGCCGGCCCTCGGCGTGGGCCAGCTCGGTCAACTCGGTCGGGTGGTCGAGGAGCAGCCACAGCGGCCGGGTGACGTCCGCGGGCGGCGCGGTGCCGGCGTGCCGGGCGGCGTTCAGCGCGGTGAGCCGGCGTTCGGTCTCCTTGGCCGCCCAGTGCAGCGCGGCCAGCGCGCCGTGCAGGCTGGTCTCCACGGTGTGCACGCCGGGCCGGTTGACCAGGCAGGCGTGCTCGCCGGTGCCGGCGCCGTCGATCACCATCAGGTCGGCGTACGGGAGGACCTGGAGGGCGATCGAGCGGATCAGGCTGGAGGTGCCGTAGCCGCTGACGCCGAGCGCCAGCAGGTGCGGCTCGGCGGAGCGCGGGCCGGTGCGCCAGACCACCGGCGGCTGCTGGGCGGGCACGCCGCCCTGCTGGACCGGGATGGTCCGGGCGCTGCCGTCCTCGTCGGTGAAGCCGAGCACGATCTCGCCCGGCGCGGCCACGAAGCGCTGGGCGGCGATGTCGGTGGGCAGCGGCGCCAGGGCGGCGATCCGCAGCCGGTTGGTCTCCTCGTCCCAGTCGAAGCGGTACTCCCGGGCCCGGCCGGCCTTGCCCTGGACGACCTGCTCGATCCGGGCCCGGGCGCCCGGTTCGGTGTCGGTGAAGTACGCGGGGTAGGCGATCTCCAGTCGGGAGAGCCGGCCCTCGGCGTCGAACTCCCACCCGGTGAAGACGTTCTTCCAGCTGCCCTCGTGGTGGTAGAGCGGGACGAGCTCGTCCGGTCCGGCCAGGTACGGGGTGAGCGCCGCGTACAGGGCGGTGAGCTTGACCTCGGCGACGTCCGGCTCGGGCGGGGCCGGCGGGGCCTTGGGCGCGCGCCCGGCCCAGGCGGCGCTGGCCATCAGCGCGACCAGGGCGAACAGCAGGCCGTGCGGCAGCAGGAAGACGCCGACCAGCATCGCGGCGACCAGGAAGACGGTCGGCCCGCGCCGCTCCTTCGGGGTGGCCTGCCACCGCCCCTTGGCCCAGCCGACGTGGTGGCGCAGCCCCCGGCCGACGACGGTGAGCGGCGCGAACATGTCGGAGGCGTGGTCGCCGGCGGTGCGGGCGAGGTCGCGGCCCTTGCTGAGGTGGTGGCGGTTGAGCGGCATTCCTGGCTCCCCGGGCGAGTGGGACGGTCGGGTGGAACGGGGCTCGCCGCGACGGCCGGTCCGGTGCGACGGCCGGTCCGGTGCGGCGGCTCCGGCGGGAACGACCGGGCCCGGGGGCGGTGGGATCCGCGCCCGGGCCCGTGGGGATGGGCGGAACCCGCGCTAGAACTTGATGCCGCCGAGCAGGCTGGCGAGGGTCGCGCCGCCCGCCGTGATGCTCGGCGCGATCGATGAGCCGGCGATGTAGAAACCGAGGAGGGCGCAGACGATCGCATGGGAGACCTTGAGTCCGTCCCTGCGGAAGAAGAGGAAGGTGATGGTGCCGAACAGGACGATGCCGGAAATCGAGAGGATCACGTTCTGCTCCTCGGAGGAGGGGACGGGGACAGTGTCACGGAAAGTGCCACAATCGTGACAAAAAGTAATAGATGATGGAACGGTGCAAATGGGTGGATCTGCGGAGATGCACCACCTTGTGACCCGGACGGCGGTATGCGAACCGAAGCCGCCGGGGCCCGGAGGTGCCGCATTTCCGGCGTGCCGAGTCATTCCCGCCCCCCGGGCGGGAAGTTTCCGGGGGCGGGGGGAAGTTCCCCCGAACGGGCGCGCAACCTTTCCGCCCGCGTGTCGTGCGCTACCGTGCGTCCGGCGCGACCACCGACCACACCGGCGCGGCCCCGACCCGGGCCGCCCCGCGGAGAAAGGCCGAGACATGACCGACACCCCCGACGCCGACGTGATCGCCCTGGCCGGCAAGCTCTTCGACGCCGCCCGGGCCGGGGACTCCGCCGTCCTCGCCGCCTATGTCGACGCCGGCGCCCCGGCCGACCTCACCAACGACCGCGGCGACACCCTGCTGATGCTCGCGGCCTACCACGGCCACGCCGTCGCGGTCACCGCCCTGCTGGAGCGCGGCGCCGACCCGAACCGGGCCAACGACCGGGGTCAGACCCCGCTCGCCGGCGCCGTCTTCAAGGGCAACGACGAGGTCCTCGACGCGCTGCTCGCCGGCGGGGCCGACCCCGCCGCCGGCACCCCGTCCGCCGTCGACACCGCCCGGATGTTCGAGAAGACGGCGCTGGTCGCCCGGTTCGAGGGCCGACCGGAGGCGGGCTGAACGAGGACCGTAGGCTTGACGACCATGGAGAGCACCACCACCGGCGGAACCTTCGCACACGACCGCAAGGGTGACCGCGTCGAACTGCGTGTCACCGGCTTCGGGCACCCCGACGCCCAGCTCCTCGCGGCCGAGGTCCAGCAGGAGTACGTCGTCCGCTACGGCGAGGGCGACATCACCCAGCTGCACCCCGACCACTTCGAGCCGCCCGCCGGTCTCTTCGTCATCGTGTACCTCGACGATCGGCCGGTCGCCTGCGGCGGCTGGCGCGCCAAGTCGGCGGCGCCGTTCGGCCTCCGCGACGGCGACGCCGAGGTGAAGCGCATGTTCGTCCGCCCCGAGGCGCGGGGCCGGGGCCTGGCCCGGACCCTGCTGCGCCACCTGGAGCGGACCGCCGCCGACGCCGGCCGGACCAGGTTCGTCCTGGAGACCGGCAGCGAGCAGCCCGAGGCCATCGCCCTGTACGCCTCCGAGGGGTACGCGGCGATCGAGAAGTTCGGCCTCTACCGCGAGCACCCGCAGAGCATCTGCCTGGGCAAGGAGTTCGACGGCGCGTCCGCCGTCTGAGCCGCGCCCCGGCCGGGTAGCCTCCCGGGGGGACCGGTCGGTCTCCTCGGGAGGGGCGCCGACCGTCGGTCGGCGCCGGGTGGGGGAGAACCGCGGATGACCGGACCGGTACTGCCCGACCGCCCCGCACCGCCCGCCGGAGCGTCGCCGCCCGTCGAATCCTCCGGACCCGGTGACTTCGGCGACCGCCGTGACGTCGGCGGGTCCCGTGCTCCGGGTGACGTCCGTGATCCCGGTGACCTCGGCGAACTCGCCCGGCCGGGAGGCCCGTTGGACCGCCTGGTGGCCGAAGGGCTGCGCACCGTCGGCACCGGCGGCGTCTGGTCGGTCGGTGACGCCGACGGCGTCCGGGGCCGCGGCCGGTCGGGCGCGCTCGGCCGAGGCCCCTGGGCCACACGGGAGATGGACCACGACACCGTCTTCGACCTGGCCAGCCTCACCAAGATCGTCGCCCTCTGGCCGTGCGCCGGGGCCCTCCGGCAGGCCGGCCGGCTCCCCCTCGACCGCCCCCTCGCCGACTACTGGCCCGCCGCCGCCCGGCACCCCGTCGGTGCCGTGACTGCCCGTCAACTCCTGACCCACACCGCCGGAATGCCCCTGCGCACCCGCTTCGCCGAACTCTACGGCGACGACCCGGCCGCCATCCGGGCCGGCGTGCTCGCCGCCCCGCTGCACCGCCCGCCCGGCGCCGCCGTCGAGTACACCGACCGGGCCGCCGTCCTGCTCGGCCACCTCGTCGAGGACCTCGCCGGCGCCCCCCTCGACCGGCTCGCCGCCCGACAGGTCTGGCAGCCCCTCGGCATGACCGACACCCGTTACGGCCCGCTCGCCCCGGACACCGCCCGCCGCACCGCCCCCACCGAGTACGAACGCACCGCCGACGGCATCCTCTGCGGCACCGTGCACGACCCCTCGGCCCGGCTGCTCGGCGGCGTCTCCGGCAACGCCGGCACCTTCTCCACCGCCCGCGACCTGGAACGCTTCCTCACCGCCCTGCTCCCCCCGCCCGCCGGACTCCCCTGGGGCGAACCCTGGATCACCGAGTCGCTGCGCGTCCACACCGGCGGACTCGCCCCCGCCCGCGGCCTGTCCTGGCTCTGCGCCGCCGGCACCGACCCCGCCGTCGGCACCTTCGTCCACTACGGCTTCACCGGCACCGGGATCTGGGTCTCCCGCCGCCGCGGCCGCTGGGCCCTGCTGCTCACCAACAAGGTCCACTACGACCGCGACTTCCAGCCGCTCACCGACCTGCGCAACGCCTTCCGCCGGGCCGTCCTCGGCTGACGGCCCGGCGGGGGCGTGCGCGCGGCGGTGCCGGGCGTCAGAGCAGCGTCGACCAGTAGGACCAGAACCGGTTCTGGACCAGCAGCGCGATCACCGCCGCCCACAGCACCGGCACCGCCCAGTGGTACCGGGCCGCCTCCCGGACCACCGGCCGCCACCTCGGCCCGACCGGGACCACGCCCGACCGCAGATTGTGCAGCGTCGTGTACCAGAACAGCAGCACCACCGTCACCCACACCACCATGCAGTACGGGCACAGCGCACCGATGTCGTACAGCGCCTGGACGATCAGCCAGTGCGTGAAACCCAGCCCGAACAGCGTCCCCGCCTGCAGCCCCAGCCAGAACCAGCGCCGGTACCCGGCCCCGGCCAGCAGACCCGCCCCGACCGCCGCCAGCGCGCCGAACGCGGCCAGCCCGAGCAGCGGATTCGGGAAGCCGAACACCTCGGCCTGCGCGGTGCGCATCACCGAACCGCAGCTGATCACCGGATTGATGTTGCAGCTCGGTATGTAGGAGGGGTCCTCCAGGATCCGCAGCTTGTCGAAGGTCAGCACCGCCGAGGCGGCCAGCCCGACCAGGGCGCAGAGCAGGACGAACAGCGAGAACGCGCGGCCCGCGCCGACCGGCCCCGGAGCGGGCACGGCCGACCCGGCGGGACCCGAACCGGGACCGGGACGGGAGGAGGAGTGGGACGGCAGAGCGGTCGATGCGGTCATGGCAGAGCACTCCGTGGGTGAGGAAGGGCCGGCCCGGCCGGAATCGGCCGGGCCGGTGGTGCTCACTGCAAGCCCGCGGCCTGCTTCACCTGCGCGGTGAACTGCTCACCGGTCAGCGCCTTGTTGCCGCTGAACAGCGTCAACGGCTTGCCGTCCACCTTCACCGTCGGCGTACCGGTCACCCCGCTGTCGTTGAACGCGTCCGCGACCTTCTTCGCCCACGGCGCGTACGTCCGGTCCGTGACCGCCTTGACGAACGCGTCCGTCTTCAGGCCCGGCACCTTGTCGGCCAGCTCCAGCAGGTGATTGACGTCGCCGAAGCCGTCCTCACGCTCGTCCGGCTGGTTGGCGTACAGCACGTCGTGGTACGCCTTGAACTTGTCCACGCCCTCGTTCACCGCGGCGCCGATCGCCGCCAGCGCGGTGCGCGAGCCCTTGCCGCCGAGGTTCTTGTCCAGGAACGCGGCCAGGTGGTACTCCACCTTGACCGTTCCGTCGTCCACCAGCTTCCGGACGGCGTCACCGTTGGCCGCCTCGAAGTTCTTGCACACCGGGCAGCGGAAGTCCTCGAACACCTGGAGGGTGTGCGCGGCGTCCGCCTTGCCGTACGTGATGACCGTGCCGTCCGCGCCCGAGGTGTTCGCCGGGACGACCATCGCCGTCGGCTCGACCGCCTCGGTCGACGTGGACTTGCCGTCACCGGCCGTACTGATCGCCAGTGCCGTGCCGCCGACCAGGGCGAGGCCGACGACGAGCGAGACGCCGATGACGATCCGCCGGCGGCGCGCGTTCGCCTGCTTCTCCAGGCGCTGCGCCTCCTGGATGCGCTCACGGGCGCTGATCTGCTGGGCCTGCTTGCGGGAGGGCTTCTGGTTGGGGTGAGCCATGTCGGTTCAACTCCGTGATGGGGCGCGCCGAGGGGCGCGCGGAGGTGTTCCCGCCCCGGCACGCGACGTACGGCGCGGGCGCGCGGAGGCGCCGGCGGAGTACGGGCCGGAGGGGACTACTGGGCGGGGGCGGAGTCGCGCGCCGCCCGCCGGAACACCTGGCAGCCCGTCACGGGGGCTGTCGTCAGGACGTCGTCAGCGGGCAGGCGCCCACAGCGGCGGGCCGCGGCGCGGCGCCGGGCTCAGCACCACGTCCTCGCGGCACGGGCGGCGGCGGTCCGGGACCGGCAGCGGTACCCGCAGCACCGGCCGGGCCGGAGCCGGAACCAGCAGCGCGACCAGCGCGCGCAGCGGCGCCGCGACCGCCTGGCTCAGCGCGCGCAGCGCCCGCGCCAGGCCGGACAGGGCGGCGTCACCGAGCCGCAGCCAGGCCGCGGCGGCCAGCGCGATCACCAGGTGCACCAGGAGGAGCAGCAGTTGGGTGGCCGCGGGCGCCAACCGCCCGGTGTGCCCCAACTGGCCGTAGAGCAGCGACGATCCGTCCACCGAGCCGCCGCCGCAGACCAGCAGGTTCATGCCGCGGGCGGGGAGGTCGGCGCCGAGGGCCGGACCGCAACTGGTCTGGCCCAGATTGAACGTCGTGTTGAGCAGCAGTTCGACCGGCACCAGCACGGCCGCGATCTGCGACAACCGCCGCTCCCCGCCGGCCAGCGCGGCCGCGACCAGGAAGACGACGGCGGTCGCGACCACCACCAGCGTGAGCGGCAGCGGGCGACCGGTGATCAGGACCTGGCCCAGCGCGGACAGCGGCACGGCGAGCGCGGTGAACACCGCGGCCCGCAGGGCCCTCGTCGCGTGGGTGGAGGTCGTCACGCTCGGGAGTATGTCACGGCCCTTACGCCGGGCACGAGGGTGCGTCGGGGGCGGCGGCCGGATCGGCGCACAGATTGTCCCGCATCGGTCGTTCGTTCGCGGTCCGGGGGTGGGGAGTTCACCGGCGCGATGGGTTTGACGGCGCGACGGCGGGTGAGGGGCCGTCAGCGGCTGACGGGGCGGTGGGACGGTCCGACAATCGGGCGATGGACTATGCCCGTGGCCCGGGGCCGGGGGTGCCCGATGTGCCGGACGTGCCCGCGGTGCTGCCGGCGTCGTGGCCTTGGCCGCCGTGGCCGTGGTTCCCGCCGCATCCCCCGCACCCCTCGCACCCGCCGGAGCCTTCGCACTCCGCGACGCCCTGCCCGCCGCCGTCACCCACGCCGTCGGCCACGCCGTCGCCTTCTCCGTCGGCCACCCCGTCGCCCTCGCCCTCGCCCTCGCGGTCGGAGCCCGGCGCCCCGTCACCGTCTGCGTCGTCCGCCCCCGCACCGGCGACCGCCGACCCCCACCCCGGGCCGACCGCGCCACCGCCCCCACGGACCACCCCGAGCACCTCGACCGCGCCGACCGTCACCCGGCAACCCGCGAAACCCGCCCCGCCACCGCTCCCGCCGCACGCCCCCCTCACCCTCCGGCCGGGACCCGAACCGTCCCCCTCACCCCCGCACCCACAGGCCCCGCCCGACTGGACGGCGCAACCCCCACCCATGCCCCCGCCCCCCGCCCCGACCGCCACCCTCACCGCCGTCGCCGCCGCACCCCCGCCCCCCGCTGTCCCCCCGGCCGCCGACCTCGACCCCACCACCTGGACCACCGTCCTCGTCCTCACCGTCCTCGTCCCGGCCGCCCTCGCCGCGGCCCTCGGCCACCACCACACCAGCTCCCGGAGCCGCCGATGAACCCCGTCCCCCTGCTCAGTGCCGCCGGCTGCGTCACCCTCGCCGTCGGCGCCCTGGCCGTCGCCCACCGGCTGCGCCCCGCCGTCCCCGAGGGGGAACTCCCACCCGAACCCCACCCCGTCCTCTCCAGCATCGGCTCCGGCCTGCTCTCCGGCTTCATCCTGCTCACCGGCTTCCTCGTCGCCACCGGCTGGGCCGCCCACACCACCGGCGTCCTCCCGCCCCGCGGCCTCTACCTCGCCGACGTCGCCGCCGGCACCGCCGTCCTGCTCTACCCCGCCCTGGCCGGCCTCCCCTTCACCCCCCGCTACGCCACCGCCGTCACCTTCTTCGCCGCCCTCGTCGGCTACACCATGTCCCTCGCCATCCAGCTGCGCCCCTGACGGAACCCGTGCCCCACCGGTGGCTCGCAGGCGCTCCGCCCGCGCCCGGGACGTCGGATCCGCCGACTTCCCGCTCCGGGAAGCGGGTACGGGTGGCGGAAAGGTGCGCTGCCCTCCGGGCGGGGCGCGGGCTAGCCTGGAGGCGATTCCCGGACGCCCCGGAAGGGGGTGCAGGCGGATGGCCCTCGACACGGTCACCGTGGGTGAGGTGGTGCTCGGACGGATCCGGGCGCAGGCCGAGGTGCTGGCCGGGCTGGACGAGGCCGTGCGCGCCGACGAACCGGACGCCGTGCACCGGATGCGGGTCGCCTGCCGCCGGCTGCGCAGCGCGTTCCGGACCTACCGGCGGCTGCTCGCCCCCGGAGCCACCGACGGGCTCGTGGCCGAGCTGCGCTGGCTCGCCGCGGCGCTGGGCCGGGCCCGGGACCAGGAGGTCCTGGGCGAACGACTGGCGGACCGGGCCCGGCAACTGCCCGCGGAGTGCGGACCCGAGCGGATCGCCGCCGAACTGGAACGCCGGGCGGAGGCCGAGTACCGCCGGGTCCGGCCGGAGGTCGTCGCCGCCCTGGACAGCCCCCGCCGCCGTGCCCTCGCCGACGGACTCGCCGCCCTCCTCACCGACCCGCCGCTGCGCGGCCGCGCCGACCGGGCGGCCGGCCCCGAGCTGACCCGGGTCGCCACCAGGGAACAGCGACGCACCGCGGACCGGATCCGGACCGCGCTGGCCGACGGGGGCGAAGAACAGGACATCGCGCTGCACGAGGCCCGCAAGGCCGCCAAACGCGCCCGGTACGCGGGCGAGACGGCGCTGCCGGTGGCGGGCCGGGCGGCCGAACGGTACGTCGCCCGGATGAAGGCCGTCCAGGAAGTCCTGGGCGAGCACCAGGACGCGGTGGTCGCCTCGACCGAACTGCGCCGACAGGCACCCACCTCGAAGGAGCCCTTCGGCTACGGCGTGCTGTACGGGCAGCAGCTGGCGGAGGCGGAGCGGGCGCGGCTCGCGCTGCCGGAGGTGTGGGAACGGGCGGCCCGGCCGGAACTGGCCCGGTTCGTCTGAGGAGCGGGGAGGGCGCGGCGGGCGCGGCGGCCTCCGTGCTCCGGCCATCGGTGCTCCCGCCCTCCGTGCTCCGGGCGATCACTCCTCCGACTCCTCCGTCGGGTCGAGCCCGGCGGAACGGGCGGCGGTCCGCAGCAGCTCGCGCAGCATCACGGTGCTGAGCCGGCCGGTGTTCGTGTTGCGCGGGCTGACGTGGTAGCAGCCGTACAGCTCCAGCGGCGGGCCGCCGTCACGGGCGGGCAGGGTGACGTGCGCGCCGTGGCCGAACAACGGCCGGGGCCGGGGGACCGTCCAGCCGCCCGCCGTGAGCGCCGGGAGGACCGCCTGCCAGGCGAAACCACCGAGCGCCACCACGCTGCGCACGGTGGGGCGGAGAAGCTCGAACTCGCGGGTGACCCAGGGCCGGCAGGTGTCGCGTTCGGCGGTGGTCGGCTTGTTGTCGGGCGGGGCGCAGCGGACCGGATCGGTGATCCGCACGCCGTGCAGGGCGAGGCCGTCGCCGTGCCGCACGGAGCGGGCGCGGTTGGCGAGTCCCAGGTCGTGCAGGGCCGCGTACAGCAGGTCGCCGGAGGGGTCGCCGGTGAAGATCCGGCCGGTTCGGTTGCCGCCGTGGGCGGCGGGGGCGAGACCGACCAGGACGAGCGGGGCGTCCGGCGGGCCGAAGCCGGGGATCGGGCGGGCCCAGTAGTCCCAGTCCAGGTAGGCGCGGCGTTTGACCCGGGCGCTCTCCTCACGCCACTCGACCAGCCGGGGGCAGGCCCGGCAGCCGGTGACGACGCGGTCGAGGGCGGTGAGGTCCGGGGCCCGGGCGGCGGCCGCGGCGGGGTGGCGCGGATGGTCGGGGTCGCGGGCCGGGTCGGAGTCGCGTGCGGGGTCCTCGCTGAGGTCCTCGATGGGGTCCTGGGCGGAGTGCTGGGCGGGGTCCGGGGTGCCGTCCGTCGGGGCGTCGGCGGGGGACTTCGGCATGGCGACGATCCTAGGCTCTGCCCGGGGTTCGTCCCGGCCCGGACGGGGCATGCGTAGCGTGGAACCAGCTGTTCCGGCGGCCGTCGGCCGGCTGGGTCGGCGACGGCCGGGGCTCGCTGCCGCGCGAGGAGGCCGTGATGGTCGTCGATGTGGTGATAGCGGTCGTGGTGGTCGTCCTGATGCTGACGGCCGTGGTGGCCGGGCTGAGCGTCCGGGTCGTGCAGCAGTTCCAGCAGGGCGTGGTGTTCCGGTTCGGCCGTGTGCAGGACGAGGTGCGCGGTCCGGGACTGGTCGCGCTGATCCCGGTCGCCGACAGACTGCGCCGGGTGAACGTGCAGATCGTGACGTTGCCGATTCCGGCGCAGGAGGGCATCACCCGGGACAACGTGACCGTCCGGGTGGACGCCGTCGTGTACTTCCGGGTCGAGGACCCGGTGAAGGCGATCATCAACGTGCAGGACTACAACTTCGCCATCTCCCAGGTGGCGCAGACCTCGCTGCGGTCGATCATCGGCAAGAGCGAGCTGGACGACCTGCTGGCCAACCGGGAACCCATCAACCAGGGGCTGGAGTTGATGATCGACAGTCCGGCCCTCGGCTGGGGCATCGAGATCGACCGGGTGGAGATCAAGGACGTCGCCCTGCCGGAGTCGATGAAGCGCTCGATGTCCCGGCAGGCGGAGGCCGAGCGGGAGCGGCGGGCGCGGATCATCACGGCCGACGGCGAGTACCAGGCGTCGGCGCGGCTGTCGGAGGCGGCGGCGGTGATGAGCGCGACCCCGGCGGCGCTCCAACTGCGGCTGTTGCAGACGGTGGTGGAGGTCGCGGCGGAGAAGAACTCGACGCTGGTGCTGCCGTTCCCGGTGGAACTGCTGCGCTTCCTGGACAGTGCGACGGAGACCCACCGGCGGGCCGCGGACGGGGCCGCGGGATCGGCGGCGGGGTCGGGGTCGGAGGCGGAGGCGGGGCCGGGGTCGGAGGCGGGGCCGGGGGAGTCGGCCGAGGTGCCGGGGCCGGTGGACGGGGCGCCCTCGGTGGGTGGGGTCGAGCTGCGCGAACTCCCGCCGTTGGAGGAGGTGCTGGAGAGCCCGCCGCCGGATCCGCCGCTCGACGTGCCGTCCGGTGTGCCGGACACGGTGCTGCTCGACGTGCCGGTGGATGTGCCGGTGGATGTGCCGGCCGGGTCCGAGGACGAGCGGGAGGACGGGCGGGAGGACGGGCCGGGCGTCGGCCGGTAGGCCCGGTGGCGGGGCCCCGGCAGCCGGACCACGATGGAGTGACGGGAGTGGCAGGCAGGTCAGGAGGCCGATCATGACCAGTGCGGGCGACATCATGCATCAGGGGGCCGAGTGCGTGCGCGAGCACGAGACGCTCGCCACCGCGGCCCGGCTCATGAGGGAACGCGATGTCGGGGCGTTGCCGATCTGCGGTGAGCGGCAGAAGCTGCTGGGGATCCTCACCGACCGGGACATCGTGCTGAAGTGCGTCGCGGAGGGCCTGGACCCGGAGCGGGTGACCGCGGGGGAGGTGGCCCAGGGGCGGCCGATGACGGTGGAGGCGGACGAGGACGTCGAACAGGTACTGCGGGTGATGGAGCAGTACCGGGTGCGACGCCTGCCGGTGATCAACCACCCTGAGCACGAGCTGGTCGGGATGATCAGCGAGGCCGACATCGCGCGCGGCATGCCGCAGACGAGGCTGGCGGAGTTCGTGACGGCGGTCTGCGCCGAGGACTCGCCGCGTTCGCAGGAGGTGCTGGAGACGTCGCGGGGCGCCTGACGCGCAAGGGCGGCGTCTGCGCCGCGCCGCACCGTGCCTCACCGCGCCTCGCTCCATCCCGCCCCTTCTCGCATTTTGCAACGTACGACTTTGCAAAATGCGAGAAGGGTGCGGAAAGGGGCGCGACAGCTGAAACGGGTGTGCCGAGCGGATCAGGGGCGGGGCAAGGGGGGCTCGCGGGCTCCCGGGTCCGCGCATTTTGCAAAGGTTCCCGGGCTCGTGCATCTTGCAAAGTCACCCTTTGCAAAATGCGCGAGGGGAGGCGGGCCGGCGAGGTGCGAGAAGGTGCGAGGGCTGCGAGGGCAGCGAGAGGGGCGAACGGCAGGCCGGCGGGAGGCGGCGGGCCCGAGGGGGCGGGTCAGTGGCCGGCGACGAGTTCGCCGGAGAGACGGTTGTGGAGTTCGGCGCTCGGGTCGTTGAGGCCGGTGATCCGGACGGTCTTGCCGCGCTGGGCGTACTTGGCCGTCACGGTGTCCAGGGCCGCGACCGAGGAGGCGTCCCAGACGTGCGCCCCGCTGAGGTCGACGACGACGAGATCCGGGTCGTCGGCGTAGTCGAACCGTCCGACCAGCTCGTTGCTGGAGGCGAAGAAAAGCTCGCCGGTCACGGCGTACACCACCTGTGTCCCGTCCGGGTCGGTGACGGCGGTGACGTCGGCGTGCCGGGCCACCCGGCGGGCGAAGACGGCCATCGCGGTGACCGAGCCGACGACAACCCCGATCGCGAGGTTGTGGGTGGCGACCACGCAGACGACCGTGATCACCATCACCGCGATCTCGCCGGCCGGCATCCGCCGCAGCGTCGCGGGGGCGATCGAGTGCCAGTCGAAGGTCGCGAAGGACACCATCACCATCACGGCGACCAGCGCCGCCATCGGAATGTCCGAGACCACGGGCCCGAGCACGATGCACAGCACCATGAGCAGCGCGCCCGACAGGAACGTCGACAGCCGGGTACGGGCCCCGGACACCTTCACGTTGATCATGGTCTGCCCGATCATGGCGCAGCCGCCCATGCCGCCGAACAGTCCGGTGACGATGTTCGCGATGCCCTGCCCGATCGACTCACGGGTCTTGTTCGAGCGGGTGTCGGTGATGTCGTCGACCAGCTTGGCGGTCATCAGCGACTCCATCAGGCCCACCAGCGCCATCGCCAGCGCGTACGGCGCGATCGTGGTCAGCGTCCCCAGGGTGAACGGCACGTCCGGCAGTCCCGGTACGGGCAGCGAGGAGGGCAGCGCCCCCTTGTCCCCGACGGTCGGCACCGCGATCCCGGCGCCGACGGTGATCGCGGTGAGGACGGCGATCGACACCAGCGGTGCCGGCACCACCGTGCTCAGCCTCGGCAGCAGCACCAGCAGCGCCACACCGCCCGCGAACAGCGGGTACACGGCCCACGGCACCCGGCCGAGCTCGGGCAGCTGGGCCACGAACACCAGGATCGCCAGCGAGTTGACGAAACCGACCATCACCGCCCGCGGCACGAACCGCAGCAGTTTCGCCACCCCGAGCGCGCCCAGCGCGATCTGGAACACGCCGGCCAGGACGACGGCGGCCACCAGGTACCCGAACCCGTGCTCGCGGTTGAGCGGCCCGATCACCAGCGCCACCGCGCCGGTGGCGGCCGAGATCATCGCCCGGCGTCCGCCGACGACGGAGATGGTCACCGCCATCGTGAAGGAGGCGAACAGGCCGATCTTCGGGTCCACTCCGGCGATGATCGAGAAGGAGATCGCCTCCGGTATCAGCGCCAGCGCCACCACCAGGCCGGCCAGCACCTCGGTGCGCCAGACCTTCGGGTCCGACACCCACGCGGGCAGCAGACCGCCCGGGCCTACGACGCGGAACGGACGGGACGGGCGGGGAGCCCGGGGCACGGGGGGAGCGGACACGCAGGGGACCTGTCGTACTCGGGCGCGGCCGGGTGCACACCGGGCGCGCGAGGAGGAGGTGGGCGCGGGTGCGGACGGCACCCTGCCGAAGTCCCGGTGGGAGACCGGGACGGGAACGCGGAACGCGGAAGCGTGTGGGGGCGGAGTCGTCGGGGCCGGTCTCACGCCAGGTGGCGCGGCGTCACGGCGGGCAGGCGTCGGTGCCGGGCGTTCTGGCCTCGCGCACGCTCGTTTCCTGCGGAAAGGGAATCTGTGCCGGGGGCGGCAGTGGCCCCGGCGTACCGGACCGTCGGGCAGCGGCACGCGCCCGACGGTCGGCAACTCTACCCGGCGACGCTCCCGCTCCCGGGCCGGGCCCGGGCCGGTCCCGCTCCCGGCCCGGGGAGGGGGCTTCAGGCGAGGGCGTAGACCGTGGTGGCGTGGGCGGCCGGCTCCTCCTCGCCCTCGGCGGTGAGGGTGATGTCCAGGAAGGCGATCCGCCGGCCCAGCTTGGTGACCCGGGCGTGCACCAGGACGTCCTGTCCGACGACCGCGCGCTGGAAGCTGGTGGACTGCTGGACGGTCGTCATCTGGCCGAAGCCGCCCCGGGCCGCGGACACCGCGATCACGCTCGCGGTGTCCGCCGCCGCCATCAGCGCCTGGCCGGACAGCGCGCCGCCCTCCCGGGCGAGCTGATCGGACCAGGGCAGCCGGAGCACGGCGTGGCGCTCCCCGGTACCGGTCACCGACAGGCCGAGCGCCTGTACCCAGGGAGCGAAGTTGTCGGCCAGGATCTTGTCCGCCTCGGCGGTGGTGAGGGTCATGCCGTCATTGTGGCGGCCGCCGCGAACGGTGTCAGGGACTCGGCGGGCCCGGGCGTCGGGGCGGCGGCCGCCGGATGCGCCGGCTACCCGCCCGGCTACCCGCCCGAAGACCCGCCCGCCTGCTCCCGCAGTGCCCGGAGCATCAGTTCCGCCAGGTGCAGCGCCCGCCGCCCGTCGGCCAGTTGGGCGATCTGGGTGCGGCAGCTGAAGCCGTCCGCGAGGATCACGGTGTCCGGTCCGGCGGCCCGGACCTCCGGGAGCAGCACCCGTTCGGCGATCGCCGCCGAGATCTCGTAGTGCCCGCGCTCGAAGCCGAAGTTGCCCGCGAGTCCGCAGCAGCCGGAGTCCAGGACCCGGTTCTCGACGCCCATCCGCCGCTCGATCCGGCGGTCCGCCGCGTTGCCGAGCACCGCGTGCTGGTGGCAGTGGGTCTGGGTGACGGCGTCCACCGGCAGTCGTGGCAGGGCCGCGTCCGGCGCGTACTCGTCGACGAACTCGGCGAAGGTGCGGGTGCGTTCGGCCAGGGGGCGGCCCTCGGCGCCGAGCAGGCGCGGCACTTCCTCGCGCAGGGTGGCGGTGCAGCTGGGGTCCATCCCGACGACGGGTGTGTCGGCGGGCAGGCCGGTGGCGGCGAGCGCGGTCAGGCTGCGGCGCATCACCCGCCGGGCGCCCGGGAGTTGGCCGGTGGAGTACCAGGTCAGGCCGCAGCAGACCGGCCCGGAGGGGAGCCGGACGTCGAAGCCGAGGTGTTCCAGGACCTCGACGGCCGCGCGCAGGACCTCCGGCTGGAGGTGGTCGGAGAAGGTGTCCGGCCAGAGCAGGACGGGCCGCGCGCCCAGCGCGGCCGGGTGCCCGGCCCGGTGCCGCCGGTACCAGCGGGTGAAGGTCTCCGGGGGCAGTACCGGCAGGGCCCGGCGGCCGTCGATGCCGCCGAGCCGTTTGAGCACCGGGGCGGCCGGTGAGCGGGCGATCGCGTTCACCAGGCCGGGCGCGAGCGCGGCGCCGCGCAGCCACAGCGGCAGCCGGCCCATCGCGTAGTGCGCGGCGGGCCTGGGCCGGTGCCGGTAGTGCTGGTAGAGGAACTCGCTCCGGTAGGTGGCCATGTCTACCTGGACCGGGCAGTCGCTCGCGCAGCCCTTGCAGCCCAGGCAGAGGTCCAGCGCCTCGCGTACCTCGGCGGACCGCCAGCCGTCCGTGATCGCGGCGCCAGCCCCGGCCCCGGCGCCGGGGAGTGTGCCGGGGAGCTGCCCGGCCCCGCGCAGCATCTCGGCGAGCAGCCGGGCCCGGCCCCGGGTGGAGTGCCGTTCCTCGCCGGTGGCCATGTAGCTCGGGCACATCACGCCGGTGGTCGGGTCGACGCACTTGCCGACCCCCACGCAACGGCGGACCGCCTTGGTGAGGCTGCCGTCGTCCTGCTCGTACGGCAGGGCGAGCGGCAGCTCCCGCACCGGGGGCCCGCCGAAGCGGAGGTCGGCGTCCAGCGGGCGCGGGTCGGCCGGGGCACCGGGGTTGAGCAGGTTCCCCGGGTCCCAGAGCTGCTTGAACTCGCGGAACAGGTCGATGACCTCGGGCGGGTACATGCGCGTCAGCAGTTCGCCCCGGGCCTGCCCGTCCCCGTGCTCGCCGGAGAGCGAACCGCCGTACGAGACCACCAGATCGGCCGCCTGCTCCATGAACTCCCGGAACACGGGCAGCCCTTGCGGCAGCGTGAGCGGGAAGTCGATCCGCAGGTGGACGCAGCCCTCGCCGAAGTGCCCGTACGGCACGCCGCGCAGGCCGTGGCGGCGCAGCAGCGCGCGCAGACCGCGCAGGTAGTCGCCGAGCCGCTCCGGCGGGACGGCCGAGTCCTCCCAGCCGGGCCACGCCTCGCCGCCGCCGGGCAGCCGGGTCACGATCCCGGCGCCGGCCTCGCGCACGGCCCAGAGCCGGCGCTGCTCGGCCGGGTCGGTGACCACGGCGGCGGTGGCGGTGCGTTCGCGCCGGACGGCGTCGACGAGCCGGCGGGCGGCGTCGAGGGCCTCGGCGGCGGTGGCGCCGCCGGCTTCGAGGAAGAGCCAGCAGGCGCCGTCGGGCAGCCGGTCGAGGGCCGGCGGGCGCGGTCCGGCGGCGAGCAGCGCGGCGATCAGGTCGGCGGACATGCCCTCGACGGTGAGCGGGCCGAGCGGCAGCAGGGCGGGCACGGCGTCGGCGGCGGCCGTCTCGTCCGGGTAGCCGGCCACCACCAGGGCGTGGGCGCGCGGCTCCTCGACCAGCCGGACGGTGGCGCCGAGCAGCAGCGCGCAGGTGCCCTCGGTGCCGGTGAGGGCGCGGGCCAGGTGGTGGCCGCGTTCGGGCAGCAGCGCGTCCAGCGGGTAGCCGGAGACCCGGCGGGGGAGTGCGGGCAGGCCGCGGCGGATGGTGCCGAGGTTCCGTTCGGTGAACTCCTGGAGCCGGTGGTGGAGCCGGCCCTCGGGGCCGGGCCGGGCGGCGAGGGCGGCGCGTTCGGCGGGGGTGAGGGGGCGGCCGACGGTCAGTTCGGTGCCGTCGGCGAGCAGCAGTTCCAGCGACTCGACGTTGTCGGCGGTGCGGCCCCAGGCCACCGAGTGCGCGCCGCAGGAGTCGTTGCCGATCATGCCGCCGAGGGTGCAGCGGCTGTGGGTGGACGGGTCCGGGCCGAACCGCAGGCCGTACGGGCGGGCGGCGCGCTGGAGGTCGTCGAGCACCGTGCCGGGCTGGACGCGGGCGGTCCGGCGCTCGGGGTCGATGTCGAGGACGGCGCCCAGGTGGCGGCGGAAGTCGAACACCACCGCGCCGGGGCCGATCGCCTGCCCGCCGATGCTGGTCCCGGCGCCGCGTGCCACCACGGGCACCCGGTGGCGGCGGCAGAGCGCGAGGGCGGCGCGCACGTCGTCGAGGTCGGCGGGCTTGACCACGCCGAGCGGGAGGTGGCGGTAGTTGGAGGCGTCATGGCTGTAGACGGTCCGCTCGGCGGCGCCGAAGCGGACCTCGCCGCGCAGGGCGGCGGCCAGTTCGTGGGCGAGGTCGCGGGCCGGTCCGCGCGCCGGACCGGTGCCGGGGGCGCTGTCGGGGGTGCTGTCGGGGCGGCTCACGCGTGGTCCTCCCGGGCGGTGGCGAACGGTCCCCGCCGATCATCGCAGCCCGCCCCGGACGACGGCGGGCGGACGGCACCCGGACGGAGCGCGGTGGAGCGCGGCGGACAGTGGGAGAAAGGCGCGCAGGCCGGTCACGCGGGCCGGACCCGGAGGGAAAACCCCTGGCGGCGGCCCCGGGGCTGTGGCACGGTCGGCCTTCGTGATCACTGAGAACCCCGACCGCCCCAAGAACCCTGACGACCCCCGCCGCTTCCTCGCCCATCTGCCGCCGGTCGGAGAGCGGCTGCCGATACCTGCGGACGCGGCGCCCTCCTGGTCGATCTTCCCCTACGAGGGCGAGCTGACCGTCCGTCCGCTGGAGGCCGCCGAGCTGCCCGAGCCCGCCCGGCACGGCGAGGCGGGGGCGGAGGAGTGCCACGAGTGCCGCCGCCCGGACGAGGACTTCGTCTGGACCGACGAGCACTGGCGGCTGCGGGAGTTCGACGCGCCCTACGGCCTGCCCGCGGTGCTGTTCCTCGGCCCGCGCGCGCACCACGACCTGACGGACCTCCCGCCGGCCCGGGCGGTCGAGCTCGGCCCGATGCTCCAGCGGGTGGAGCGGGCGATCCTCGCGCTCGGCGGCATCGGGCGCGTCCACGTGAACCGCTGGGGCGACGGCGGGGCCCACCTCCACCTGTGGCTGATCGCCCGCCCCGAGGGCCAGCGCCAGCTGATCGGTTCCACCCTCGCGCTCTGGATGGACCTGCTCCCGCCGCTGCCGGAGGACCTCCGTACGGACACCCTGCACCGCATCGCGACCGCCATGGCCGCCGACGGCGGCACGGCGCACGCCTGACCCGGGCGCCGGCCGGGCGCGGCGCCGACCCGCGCCGCCCCCGGTCCCGCCCCGGCCCGGTCCCGCCCCGGCCTCCTGCGCCCCGCCGTCAGCGGCGGCGGGAGGCGCCGGTGAGGGTGCCGGCGGCGATGTGCGACAGCTTGGCCACCTCGAACGCCGGGTAGGCGCCCCCGGCCAGCAGGGAGAACTTGACGCCCTCGCGGCCGCCCGGGCGGCGGTGACCGGTGGGCTGGAACCGCCGGTGGTGCTCGGCCGCGCGGTGGAAGAACTGCGGGCGCTCGGCCCGGGTGACGCAGCCGGCGAGGTCGAAGACGAACAGGTAGTGCCGGATCATCCGGGTGAACAGGACGTCCCGGACGGCCCCGGGCACGTCCAGCTCGTCCAGCAGCGCGAAGGTCCGCTCGTACTGGTCGAACAGGTCGAAGCTGCTGCTCCCCGGGGAGCCGGTCGGGTGGACGGTCTCACGGCGGCGCAGCTGCACGCAGGCGCGCGGCAGGACGGCGATCCGCCGGGCCGTCAGCATCGCCCGGTGGACGACGGGGATCTCCTCGTAGCGGCCCTCGGGGAAGGACAGCGCCTGCCCGCGCCAGTGCTCCTGCCGCACCAGGCGGTCCCAGATCAGCGGCGGCGCGCCCAGCAGCTCCGGCCGGTCCGCCGGGCCGGACACCTCGGGCCCGGCCTCGGCCAGCAGCGTCTCGGCGCCGCCCGGCCAGTCCCGGCCGGCGTGCTGGCGGGTGTGCCCGAACAGCAGCACGTCGACCGGCCCGGTCCGCTCCAGGTGGTCGGCGAAGGAGCTCAGGGCGTCGCGGGCGAGCAGGTGGTCCGCGTCGAGGAAGAGCAGGTACTCGCCGCGGGCCCGGGCGGCGCCCGCGTTGCGGCTGACGCCGACGCCGACCGCCGCGTCGAGCTGGAGGACGGAGACCTGGGGGTGCCGGGCGGCGTAGCGCTCGACCAGCTGGGCCGGGCAGTCGGGGGACCGGTCGGCGACCACCAGCACCTCGAAGTCGCGGAAGGACTGGGCGAGCAGCGAGTCCAGGCAGTCCGCCAGCTGTTTCTGCTGGTCGTAGGCGGGGATCACGACGCTGATCAGGGGTGAGGGCATGACGCCGGAGCGTAGGAGCGCCTGCGAACGGTGGCAAAGCCCTGACGGTCCGTAAATCCGATCAAGACCTACCAAATCGTATGGACGTACGCCATATCTTCACCGGCTGCCCCGGTCGCGTCCACGTCAGGAACGCGGACTCCGCCCCCGCCCCCGGGCGCCGGTTCGGCGCGCGGCATCCGGCGGCGGCGGGCAGTCTGGAGGCGACGCCGCGGGGCTGCCGCGGAACACCACGGGAGACCGCCCGGACGCCACCCGGACACCATGGGGGCGCCGCGGCGTCGCGCGGACGGAGGCGGGCATGGAGCAGCGGACGCGGCCGCCCCGGCACGGCGAGCTCACCGCCTTCCTGGTCCGGCTGACCACCGTCCTGCTCCGCAACAGCGGCGAGGGCGTCCAACGGCTGGAGCCGGAGGTCGCGGACGCGGCCCGGGCGTTCGGCGGCGCGGCCCGACTGCTGGTCGTCCCGGACGGCGCGGTGCTGACCGTCACGGCCGGCGGCGAGACCGGTACGGTGACCGTCCGGGCGTTCCCGGAGGTGTTCCGGCTGGACCAGCTCGCCGCCGTGAAACCGCTGCTGGCCGAGGTCACCGCCGGCCGGCTCGACCTGCCCGCCGCGGCCGCCCGGCTCGCCGCCATCGACGCCTCCCCGCCGCCGTACCCCTGGTGGGTGAAGGCGTTCGGGATCGTGATGTTCGCCGTCGGCTTCGCCCCGCTGATGCAGCCGACCTGGTGGGAGATCGGCTCCACCGCCGTCCTCGGCACGGCGAGCGCGGCGCTCGCCGTCGGCGCGTCCCGGTGGCCCCGGCTGGGCGCGGTGCTGCCGTTCGTCGCGGCCGTCCTGGTGTCGGTGATCGCGCTGCTGCTGTTCGCCCGGACCCCGGAGCACGGCGGGCCGGTGCTGATCATGCTGCCCGCGCTGTTCTTCTTCGTCCCCGGCGACTACCTGAGCGCCGCCGCCGCCGAACTCGCCGCGGGCCACATCACCCCCGGCGCGGTCCGGCTGGTGTACGCGGTGTTCCTGCTGCTCCAGCTGTACGTCGGGGTGCTGGTCGGACTCGCCGTCACCGGGCGGGACCGGCACGCCCTGTTCGACGTGGCCGCCGCGCAGGACCTGCCGCGCTGGGCGCTGTTCACGGCCTGGATCGTCTTCACGGCCGGCACCGTGCTGGCCTTCGCGATCCCGCTGCGGCTCGGGCCGTCGCTGCTGCTGCTGGTCTACCTGACGGTGGCGGTGCAGACCCTGTTCACCTGGCTGGCCGGCGAGGTCACCGGGACCTTCGTCGCCGCGCTCGCGCTCAGCGCCGCGGCGACCCGGGTCGCCGCCCGTCCGGCCGCGCCGCCGCGGCTGCTCCTGCTGCTGCCCGGCTTCTTCACCCTGACCGTCGGCTCGCTCGGCATGCGCGGGCTGACCGACCTGGCCGGCGGTCATCCGATCGCCGGCTTCCGTGATCTGACGCAGCTGGTGACGCTGGTGACGACGATCGCGGTGGGCCTGCTCGCGGGCGAGGTGCTGGCGGCCGCGCGGCGCGGGGAGTGAGCGGAGCCGGAGCCGGGGCCGGGGGCATCAGCGGGGGCCGAGCCGGGGCCAGGGGAGGGTGGGGGCCGGGCCGTCAGACGGAGCAGCCGGCCGCCGGGACGGGGTGCTCGGCCGGGTGCTCGTCGGGGCGCTCCGCTGGGCGGTCCGCCGGGGCGGCGACCAGCTCGCGCAGATACCAGTCGAGCCGGTTGCCGGTGGGTTCCATCACCCGCTCGGAGTACCGGAATCCGGCCCGCCGGGCGACCGCCGCCGAGAGGGTGTTCTCCGGATCGACCCGGATCACGCCCTCGGTCGCGCCCTCCCGCGCCGCGTACCGGCACACCAGGTGCACCGCCCGGGTCGCCAGGCCCCGTCCGCGCCAGGCGGGGTAGAGGCCGTAGGCGATGTTGACCTGCCCCCGGCCGAGGCACGGCATCGCGAACCGCAGGTCGATCGTGCCGACGAGCACCGGCGCCGAACCGGTCCGGATGCCGAACACCCGCGCCGGCCCCCGGTACGCCCAGTGCGCGGTGCACCGCCGCACGTACTCCTCGGTCGCCGCCCGGGTGCTCGGCCCACCGCTCAGCCAGCGCACCAGCTCGTCGTCCTCGCCCGCCAGGTGCGCGTCGATGTCCGCGGCCCGGAACGGGGTGAGCGTGACGACCCCGTCCGAGAGTCTCACCTGATCCATGCGCCCACTCTGGCCCGGCGCGTGCTCGCCGGGCCACTGGGATTTCGGCCAGCCCGCATTCGAACGGACCGTCCGCGAAGCACCGCGAATCGTCCTCGAACGAGCCCCCGGCGATCCCTCGGCGATGCCCGAACGAGCGGTGGGCGAGCCTCGAACGAGCCCCGGACCGCCCCCGGACGGTGCGGGGGCGGTCCGGAGGCACCGCGTCCGGAGGGTCCGCTCAGCGGCCGGTCCGCGACGTCGTGCCGCGCAGCAGGAGCGCCACCGCGACGGCCGCGAGGGCGACAACACCGGCGGAGGTCAGAACCGTCAGGTGCATGGCGCCGACGAAGGCGTCGCGGGCCCGGTCGGCGACCGGCGACCCGAACCGGGAGGCGGCGCCGAGGGAGGCGCGGGCCGCTTCGGCCAGCTGCGGCGGCAGCCCGGTGACGTCCACCCGGTCGCGGTAGCCGGCGGTCAGGACGCTGCCGAGCACCGCGATCCCGAGGGCGCCGCCCAGCTCCCGGGCCAGGTCGTTCATCGCCGAACCGACGTTCTGCAGGGAGCTCGGCAGGGCCTCGGTGATGGCCGTGGTGGCGGGCGTCATGGCGAGGCCCGAGCCCAGACCGAGCGGGAACAGAATGGCCGCCACCAGCCAGCCGGAACTGTCGGCGTCGAGCAGCGCGAGCGAGGCCATCGCGCCCGCGATCAGCAGCAGGCCCGCCACCCAGGGACCCCGCGCGCCGAACCGGTCGGTCAGCCGCGGGCTGAGCCGGGCGGCGGGCATCATCCCGAGCGCCATCGGCAGCAGCGCGACGGCCGCCGACAGCGCGCTGCGCTCCCGGACCAGCTGCAGGTACTGCATGATCACGAAGAGGTAGCCGAAGAAGGCGAAGAACTGGCACGTGATCGACAGCGTCCCGGCCGCGAACCGGCGCTCGCGGAACAGCCGGGGGTCCAGCAGCGGGTGCCGCCGCCGCAGCTCCCAGCGGACGAAGCCGGCCAGCAGCGCCAGCCCGGCGAGCGCGCCGACCAGGGTCCACGGGTCGGCCCAGCCCCGGACCGGCGCCTCGATCACCGCGTAGACCAGCGAGCCCAGACCGGCCACGGCCAGCAGGGCGCCGACGACGTCCAGCCGGGGCGCGTCCGGCTCGGCGGACTCCGGGACGAACAGCAGGGTGCCGGCCAGGGCCAGGACCGCCAGCACCACGTTCAGCACGAAGATCGACGGCCAGGACCACAGCTCCAGCAGGATGCCGGTGGCGAACAGGCCGAGCACCGCCGCCGCGCCCGCGACCGCCGCCCAGGCGGCGACACCCCGGGCCCGCCGCTCCGGCGGGAAGGTGCTGGTGATCGTCGACAGGGTGGCCGGCATCACCAGCGCCGCGCCGACGCCGAGCAGGGCGCGCAACGCGATCAGGGCACCGGGGTCGGTGGTCAGCGCGGCCAGCCCGGAGCCGGCGCCGAACAGCGCCAGGCCCACCAGCAGGGCGCGCCGCCGCCCGAACCGGTCCCCGATGGCGCCGGCCGGCAGCAGCAGGGCGGCGAACACCAGGCTGTAGGCGTCGATGATCCAGGACAGCTGGGTCTGGCTGCCGCCGGTGGCGCGGGCGATGTCCGGCAGGGCCACGTTGAGCGAGGCCATCCCGGCGACCACGGTGGCCAGCGCGAGACAGGTGACGAGGAGGACGGCGCGGTGGCGGCGGTCCGGGGCGGCGGCAGCGGCCGCCCGGTCGGGGGGCGCGGCGGTGGCGGGCATGGCAGGACTTCCTCACGCTGGTCGGTCGGTGCCCGACCAGCGTGGGCGTGCGGCGGCTAGCATTTCAACCATGATGAATTCTGGGGAAGCGGTGCCGGACGGAGCCCGGGCCGGGGCGCCGACCCGTGAGCCGACCCGTGAGCCGCCTCGGGCTCCGTCGGGGGAGCCGACCCGCGAGCCGTCAGGGGGGCCGACCCGTGAGCGGTCCGGGGAGCCCGGCGGGGAGCGCGCGACCCGCCGGGGCCGGCGCAGTGGGAACTCCGGGGCGAGGGAGCAGATCCTCGCCGTCGCCCGCCGCCGCTTCCTGGCCGAGGGGTACCACGCGGTCACGCTCCGGTCGGTGGCAGCCGAGGCGGGCGTGGACCTCGCGCTGGTCAGCTACTACTTCGGCAGCAAGAAGGGCCTGTTCGGGGCGGCCCTCGCCCTCACCGGGAACCCGGCGGTACTGCTGGCCGGAGCACTGGAGGGCGAACTGGAGACCTTCCCCGAGCGCGCCCTGCGGCTGCTCCTCGGAGTTTGGGACGCCCCCGACAGCGCGGGCCCGTTGCGCGCCATGATCGGCGGCTCGGCGCTGGACCCGGCGGTCGCGCAGTTGGTGGGCGAGGTCGTGCAGCGCGAGATGGTGGACCTGATCGCGGCCCGGCTCGGTGGCGCGGACGCCCGCCGGCGGG
The DNA here is from genome assembly GCF_044764505.1 of Kitasatospora sp. NPDC094019. Taxonomy (NCBI): domain Bacteria; kingdom Bacillati; phylum Actinomycetota; class Actinomycetes; order Kitasatosporales; family Streptomycetaceae; genus Kitasatospora; species Kitasatospora sp. NPDC094019. The sequence goes on along the minus strand of NZ_JBIWIF010000018.1, from coordinate 39,816 downwards.
CCTGCCTGTTCGGCACCCAGCTGGCCGGGCTGATCATGGCCCGCTACGTGCTGCGCCTCCAACCGCTCGCCGCGCTGCCGGCCGATGAAATCGCGCGCTCCTATCTGCCGCTGCTGCGGCAGGCGCTGTGGGGGCGTTCAGGTGGTCCGGGTGGTCCCGGTGGCCCGGGTGGTGTCGGCGGGCGGCGGGTCGGAACGGCCCGGGCCTGACGGCGGACCTGTCCACACCCGGCGTGGGCCGGAGCCCGGCCGGGATCGGTATCCAGCGTGGGCCCGAGATCCAGCGTGGGCCGGAGCACCGCCGGGCCCGGCCACACCGCTGGGCCGGAGCACGGCCGGGCCCGGTAGACCCGCCGGGCCGGAGCGCCACTGGGCGTCGACTGCAGCCCGACCCCTGAGGGCCGCCGAACGCCGATCGTCGAGCGCCCACCGGGCCCTGAGGGCCGCCGATCGCGGGAGGCCGCCGAACTCCGGATCGCCGGAGGCCGTCCGGGTCGCGAACCCGCCCCCGGCCCGCATCCGCCCGGTGCCCCGAACGCCGCCGAGCCCGCAAGCGTGTGCCTGCGGGCTCGGGGGTGGGCGCTCCTATCGGCATTTTGCAAAGTGCGGCTTTGCAAAATGCGGGACAGCTGCCCAGGGCTGCTTCGGTGGTGCTGCACCGCCGGTCGGCCCTTGGCATTTTGCAAACAGCTCTTGTTTGCAAAATGCCAAGACCGTAGCCGTAGCCGTAGCCGTAGCCGTAGCCAAGGCCACGGTCACGGCCGAGCGCGGGAGTGGGGCCCAGGCTGGGCCGGGGTCGGCTCAGTACCAGTGGTGGGACTGCCAGAACGACCAGGCGCCGCACGGGCTGCCGTAGCGGGAGTTCATGTAGTCCAGGCCCCACTTGATCTGCGTGACGGGGTTGGTGCGCCAGTCGGAGCCGGCCGAGGCCATCTTGGAGCCGGGCAGGGCCTGGACCAGGCCGTAGGCGCCGGAGGAGGCATTGGTCGCGGTGACGTTCCAGCTGCTCTCGCGGGACACGATGTTGTTGAAGCACTGGAGCTGGCCGGCCGGGACGATCTGGGCGGCGATCTCGCGCGGGCTGCCGGAGTAGGTCGGCTTGCTGTTCAGCGCGGAACGCTCCTGCGAGCGGGAGGCGGCGGCGTCGGACTTCGCCTTGGCGTCGGCCTGGGCCTTCGCCGCGGCCTGGGCGTCGGCCTGCGCGGCGGCGGCATCAGCCTCGGCCTGTGCGGCGGCCTGCGCGTCGGCCTGGGCCTGGGCGTCGGCCTGTGCCTTGGTGTCCGCCTCGGCCTGCGCCTGCGCGGCCGCCTGCCCGTCCGCCGAGATCCCGTCGGTGGTGGCGGCCACCGCGGCGACGGGCGCCTCGGCGACGGCGGTGCCGCTCTCCGGGATGGCGAGGGCGGCGGTGGCCGCGCTCGCCACCACGAGGGTGGCGATACCGGTGATCAGCGAGTTACGGCGGGCATGGCTGAGCTGCATGGAGCGGACAATCCTTTTCCGTCGGGGTGCCGTCAGGACCTGGGTGGCCGTCGGGGCGTGCCGTCCCCGGGGTGGGGGCGGCGGCGCGGGCGCCGGGCATCACGCGGGTTCCGCTCGGGTGAGCGGCCCGCGGTGGCGTACGGGACGGCCGTGGTGCGTGCCCCGTCGAAGGTGCGGGGCGGCGGGAGCTGCGCGGCGGGGGGACCGGCCGCGCTGCCTGGCGACGGACCATTCTTGGCAGAGCCCGGAACGGGCGGCAAAGGCGCCGGCTACTACGGTCGGTAGTGGCACGAAGGCGCCGAAACGGCGAAGTGCCCGACCCATGGCGGGCACTTCGATACGATTTGTCCGTTTTGATGAATCGATGGCACAGGCCCCGGGATCGTCGACGAACGATCGGCCCGAAGCGGCTGACCGCCTGCGTTCTTCGGGTCCGTGGTGACCGGTCCGCCGTCCCGGTCGAATGCCGGACCGACGGGCCCGGGTCGGGAGCGGCGAATGCCTTCGCCGTCCACCACTATCGGCGGCAGTAGATCGCCGGAGCCCTGTGGGGGGCCTCACACGCGGGCGCGGCGATCCGCACGCGGTGTGACGGTGCGGTCACGAGCTCCGGGCGGCCGGCCCGGCAACCCGCTCCGGTCACGCGCTCCGGTCACGCGCTCCGGTCACGCGCTCCGGTACGGGTTCGGCTCCGCGGGTCGGGGCGCACCGGCGTAGGAGTCCTTCACGTACGGGTTCTCGGGGTACGGGTTCTCGGCGTAGGGGTTGGCCGTCGCGGGCCGCTGTGCCCGGTACTCCGGCAGGTCCGGGACCTCCGCCGGGCCCGGAGCCTCCCCGCTCGCGGCCTCCGCACCCGCCCCGTCCCCGTCCCCGTCCCCGTCCTCGTCCGCCATGGGCTCCTCCTCCACCGGCACCAGGTCGCGGGCCAGCAGGGTCGCCCCGGCGACGGCGCCGGGCATGGCGACCACCGTCACCAGCGGGACCAGGAACCCCAGCACCAGCGGCACGCCGAAGCCGAAGGCCAGCCCGAGCCGCCCGCGCAGCAGCCGCAGCCGCTCCCGTTGCGGCACCCCGCGCCGCTGCAGGGCGACCGAGGTCAGCTCCAGGGTGAGGAAGAAGCCGGAGACCAGGAAGCCCAGCACGGGGACGACGGTCTGCCCGACCACCGGGATGAACCCGGCCGCGAACAGCAGCACGCCGAACCCGCCCGCCCGGACCAGGACGAAGAGGCTGTCCCGGGCCGCCACCACCAGTTCCCGCCAGAGCGGCACGTCCGGCGGGGTCGGCGCGCCGCCCTCGGTCTCGTCGACCTTCTCGCAGAGTTCCTCGTAGAAGGGCTGGCCGACCAGCAGGGTGACCGCGGTGAAGGTGAGCACGGACAGCAGCAGCCCGCCGACGAACACCAGCGTCGCGAGCGTGGTGCGCAGCAGGTCCTGCCAGAACGAGGTCCAGTGGTCGGCGAACGGGGTGGCCCAGGCGGCGATGTCCCCGGCCCAGCCGCCGAGGAAGAAGAGCGCCACCACGTAGCCGGCCAGGGTGATCAGTGCCGGGATCATCCCGAACGCCCACCAGCGGCCGTGCCGCGCCACCCACTTCTGGCCCTTGGCCAGGTACCCCATCCCCGCTGCAAGATCTCGCATGAGGGGAAGGGTAGGTGCTGACGGGTCGCCGGGTCATGTCCGTCCCGTCACGGAACGGAACCGGACGTGCCTGGCCGGGGAGCCAGGTGGAGCAGCCGGAGCAGGCAGAGGGCGGAGCAGCCGGAGCCGCCGGAGCAGGCAGAGGGCGGAGCAGCCGGAGCCGCCGGAGCAGGCAGAGGGCGGAGCAGGCGGCGCAGGCGGAGGAGACGGCCGGGGTGGCGGGGAGAACCGGGTGCCGGAAACGGCACCGGGCCCGGGAGCCTCCGCAACGGCTCCCGGGCCCGGTGCCCGCGGACGGTACTGCGCGCCGGCTCAGGATGCCGGCGCCTCCGCCGCGGCCCGCCGCCGACGGCCCACCACGGCCGACGCCGTCAGCACGATGGCCGCGGCGACCAGCGACAGGTACATCTGCTTCCGACCGTCGGCATCGGTGAACATGTACGCCATCACGAACCCGATCATGCCGATCGCGGTCCAGGTGAGGTACGGGTACAGCCACATCCGGACGGTCAGCCGCTCCGGCATCTCACGCTCGATGATCCGGCGCATACGGAGCTGGGAGAAGCAGATCACGAGCCACACGAAGAGCGCCACCGCGCCGGAGGAGTTGAGCAGGAAGGAGAAGACAGTGTCGGGAGAGGTGTAGTTGAAGAAGACGGCCACGAAGCCGAACACCACCGAGGACAGGATCGCCACCCGCGGCACGCCGCGCCGGGTGACCGTCGCGAAGGCGCGGGGCGCGTCGCCGCGCTGGCCGAGCGAGAAGGCCATCCGGGAGGCGGTGTACATGCCCGAGTTGAGGCAGGACAGCACGGCGGTGAGGACGATCACGTCCATCACCCGGCCGGCGCCGGGGATGCCCACGTGCTCCAGCACCGCGACGTAGGGGCTGCCCTTGACGGCCGCGGAGTCCCACGGCAGCAAGGTCACCACGAGCAGGATCGAACCGAGGTAGAAGACGCCGATCCGCCAGATCACGCTGTTGGTGGCCTTGCTGACCGCCTTCTCCGGGTCCTCGGACTCGCCGGCGGCCAGGGTGACGATCTCGCTGCCCATGAAGGCGAAGACGACGGTGAGCATGCCGGTGAAGACCGCGCCCACCCCGTGCGGCAGGAAGCCGCCGTGACCGGTCAGGTTGCTGGTGCCGACCGCGTGGGTGCCGGGCAGCAGGCCGAACGCGGCCAGGGTCGCGACCACCAGGAAGGCGGCGATGGCCACCACCTTGATGCCGGCGAACCAGAACTCGAACTCGCCGTAGGAGGCGACGGAGCCCAGGTTGGTCGCGGTCAGCACGGCCATCACGATCAGGGCGAACGCCCACTGCGGGACGCCCGGCATCCAGCCGTTGAGGATCTTCGCGCCGGCGGTGGCCTCGACGGCCAGCACCACGACCCAGAAGAACCAGTACAGCCAGCCGATGCTGAATCCGGCCCAGCGGCCGAGCGCCCGGTCCGCGTACGCGGAGAAGGAACCGCTCTGCGGGTCGGCCGCGGCCATCTCGCCGAGCATCCGCATCACCAGGACGACCAGCACACCGGCCAGCGCGTAGGAGAGCAGGATGCCGGGGCCGGTGGCCGCGATGCCCGCGCCCGAGCCGACGAACAGGCCGGCGCCGATCACGCCGCCGATGGCGATCATCGACAGGTGGCGGTTCTTGAGCCCGGCCTTGAGGTGGCCGTCGCCGCCTTGGCCCTGCCCGGTGGGGTGGCGTTCAGCGGAGTCACGGGGCGGAGGGGATCCGGCCCGGGTGGTGGTGTCCGCACTCATCGTGGGGTGCCCTGTGCCTTTCCGGCGCGGCCCGACTCTCGGCTCGATCACCGGAGGGTGGGGGGACGGATCCGCGCATTGCGGTGCAACCTAACCTCTACCTCCGGGTATCGGAACAAGGCATCGGGAACTGTTCGCTCAGCGGACGTAAAGGCCCAGGTCAGGGTGGGTGAACTGGTGTCCGGGAAAGCTCAGATCTGACGCATCGCCAGTAACTCGGGGCCCTCCCGGGGGGTTTGTCGGGGCGCCGTTCATACTGGCGGCGTGATGATCGTCCTCGTGGTGCTCGGCGTCCTCCTCGTGCTCGCCCTGCTGACCCTCGTCCACTGGTACCTCTGGCGCCGGCTGGTGCGCGACGTCTCGGCACCCGGCGGCCCCTGGCGCCGGACCGGCACGGTGCTCGCCGTCGTCCTGCCGCTGCTCTCGGTGGGGGCGCTGGTCGGCGGGCGGGCGTTCCCGATAGCGGTCGAGCGCTGGTTCGCCTGGCCGGGCTACCTCTGGCTGGCGGTGCTGCTGTACCTGCTGCTGGCGCTCGCCGTCGGGGAACTGCTCCGGCCGCTGCTGCTCCGCCTGCCGTCCCGGACCCGATCGGCGGTGTCGGCCGCGTCGACGCCGGACGGACCCGCAGTGGACGGGCCCGAAGCGGACGGGCCCGAAGCGGACGGGCCCGAAGCGGACGGGAGCGCGCCGGACGGGCCCGCGCCCGCCACCCCGGCCAGCGGTCCCGCCGCCCCGACGGCCGCCCCCGTCCCCGCCGCGCCCTCGCCGGAACGGCGGCTGTTCGTCGCCCGCGCGGTCGCGATCGGCGCCTCCGGCGCGGCGGCGGCCGTGGTCGGCAACGGAATGTACGGGGTGCTGCGCGGGCCGAAGCTCAAGCAGGTGACCGTCCCGCTCGCCAAGCTGCCGGCCGCCGCGCACGGCTACCGGATCGCGGTGGTCAGCGACATCCACCTCGGCCCGATCCTCGGCCGCGCCCACACCCAGCGGATCGTCGACACCATCAACGCCGCCCGGCCCGACCTGATCACGATCGTGGGCGACCTGGTCGACGGCACGGTGCCGGAGCTCGGACGGGACGCCGAGCCGCTGGCACGGCTCCGGGCCCGCGACGGGGCCTACTTCGTCACCGGCAACCACGAGTACTTCTCCGGCGCGGCGCCCTGGGTGGACTTCGTCCGCGAGCTGGGCGTCCACCCGCTGCAGAACGCCCGGGTCGAACTCGGCGGCTTCGACCTGGCGGGGGTCAACGACATCGCCGGGGAGCGCGAGGGTGACGGCCCCGACTTCGGGCGGGCGCTCGGGGACCGTGACCCGGCCCGCACCTCCGTCCTGCTCTCGCACCAGCCGGTAACCATCCACGACGCGGTCCGGCACGGCGTCGACCTCCAGTTGTCCGGACACACCCACGGCGGCCAGCTGTGGCCGGGCAACTACATCGCGGAACTGGCCAACCCGACCGTCGCGGGCCTGGAGCGGTACGGTGACACCCAGCTGTACGTCACCCGCGGCGCCGGCGCCTGGGGCCCGCCCGTGCGGGTCGGCGCCCCGTCCGACATCACCATCGTCACGCTCGCCTCGCTCCGGGCCTGAGCGACGGCCTGCGGGGTGCGGCCCGCGGGGTCCGGGGGACGGGGGCCAGGGGGCGGGGGCCGGGCGCTTCAGGCTTCGGTGACGTCCAGGAGGACGACCCGGCCGTCCGGATCGAGGCGGAGCCGGGCGGCCAGCAGGGCCGGGATGTCGCTCTCCCGGGAGTATCCCGGCACAAGGGTGACCTCCGCCCGCCGTACACCGGGGCGGCCGGCCAAGGCGTAGCGGACGCGGTAGGTCGTGGTGTCCGGCGGCGGGGGCGGTCGGGTGTCGCGCACGGTGCGTCCACCTCCGTTCCGCCGTCCATTGTCCGCCGGTCGGCGGCCGGTGGCCGATCGGGGCAAACCCGGGCAGAGTGGGAGTCTCCGGGGCCGGGCGCCCCGGCCGGTGCGACCCGTCGCGCGACCGACCGCGAACCGACGGGCGGGCTCCGGGAAGGAGCGACCCCATGCAGACCACCTGGAAGGGGACGATCAGCTTCGGCCTGGTCTCCATCCCCGTCCACCTGTACTCCGCCACCAAGGAGCACGACGTCCCCCTGCACCAGGTGCACGCCAAGGACGGCGGGCGGGTGCGGATGAAGCGGTACTGCGAGGAGGAGGAGAAGGAGGTCCCGTACGCGGAGATCGCCAAGGGCTACGAGTCCCCGGACGGCCGGACGGTCACCCTCACCGACGAGGACCTCGCCGACCTTCCGCTGCCCAGCAAGAAGATCATCGACGTGCTCGCCTTCGTCGACGAGGGCGAGATCGATCCGCTGATGTTCTCCAAGGCGTACTACGTCGGTGTCGCCGACAAGGCGGCCTCGAAGCCGTACGCGCTGCTGCGCGACGCGCTGGTGGAGTCCGGACAGATCGCCGTCACCAAGATCGCGCTGCGCAGCCGGGAGTCGCCGGCCGTGCTCCGGGTGCACGACGGCACGTTGGTGCTGCAGACCTGCATCTGGCCCGACGAGGTCCGCCCGGCGGCGGGGATCGCGCCCGAGGAGGACATCACCGTCCGGCCGCAGGAGTTGCGGATGGCGCGTTCGCTGATGGAGACCCTCTCCGAGGACTTCGACCTGGAACAGCTCCACGACGACTACCAGCAGGCGCTCCAACAGGTGATCGAGGCGCGCTTGCAGGGGGTCGAGATCCCGCACGAGGAGGAGGCGGGGGAGGCGCCGGACAACGTCATCGACCTGATGGAGGCGCTGCGCAGCAGTCTGCGGCGGGCCAAGGACGCCCATCCGGACCGGACCGGCGCCGACGGGACCGAGGCCGGGGCGGAGCCGGGGGAGGCGGAGGCCGGGTCGGTCGAGGAGCGGCCGCCGCCGCGCGGACGTGCCGCCGCGAAGAGCACGGCGGCCCCGAGGGCGAAGACGGCGAAGACGGCGACAAGGACGACGGCTCCGAAGGCGACGGCCTCGAAACCGTCGGCCGCCACGAGCAGGAAGTCCACGACCGCGAAGCAGCCCGCCACCGCGCAGAAGGCCGCGACCGACAAGAAGAGCACGGCCAGGAGCACGGCCACGAAAAAGAGCACGACCGCCACGAGCACGACCGCGAGAAGCACGACCGCGAAGAGCACGACCGCCAAGAAGAGCACCACCACGACCCGGAAGCCCGCCGCTCCCCGGAGGGCCTCGTGACCTCCCCCCTCACCCCCGGAGGCGATTCCCGATGGACCTGATCACCTACAAGGCACAGGACACCGGCCCCGACGCGCCCGCCCACCCGAGCCCGGCGCACCGGGTCTGGCACTGGTTGTGCAGTCTCTCCCCGACGGCCGTGGTCTTCCTGGTCGGCCTCTCGATCGGTCTGGGCGCGATCGGCACCCAGGCTTCGCTGACCTGGTTGATCGTCTTCAGCGTCATCTGGGGCGTGACCGTGCTGGCGCTGGTCGGCGTCGTCGCCCGATGGGCCACACCGGGCCGGGGCCGTCACCGGATGGCCACCTGACCCGCCCCGGGAGCATCCCGGCCCCGGCCCCGTCGGTCCCCGTTCCAGTCCCACGTCCGGTCCCCGGCCCTGTCCCCGAGCCCGCGCTCGGGGACAGGGCCGGGGACCGGCGCTCAGCCCTTGAAGAGGTTGTGGCCGACATCGGAGGGGACGATCTCCTTGACCGGCGTACTGCCGTCGTCGGGCACCCGCGCGCCGGGCACCGGCTCGTCGCTCTCGCGGTGCAGCAGCACCACCCCGTCCTCGCCCCAGACCTGCCGGTAGCCGTGGGCCAGCAGCAGATCGATCCGCTCGGCCTGCTCGGCCGAGGTCTGGAACGGGAAGGTCCGGGTGTCGGAGCGGATCAGGACGTAGTCGCGCCCGCGCGGCACGCCGTCCACCAGGACCACGTCGGTGCGGCCGACCAGTCGCGGCACCACCTGGTTGTCGGCCTCCACCAGGGCGCCGTCCGGGATCTGCGCGGCGCCCCGGACCAGGGCCGCGTTGCTCGCGGAGGGGCGCCAGAAGGCGGGGGTCAGCAGACTGACCCCGCCCAGCAGCAGGCTGCTCACCAGGGAGATCGCGACGGCTGCGAGGCCCAGGCCGTAGCCGGTGCGCCGGTGCCGCCCGCCCCGGGCGTGCAGGCGGCCGAGCGCCTCCAGGGTGGCGGTGAGCAGTACCGGCCACAGGAAGGCGTCGTAGTGGTGGGCGATCGACCAGTGGTTGGGGTTGTCCGACAGGACGCGTTCGGCGAGCAGCGGCAGCAGGCAGAGCGTGGTGGCGGAGCGCAGCGGCAGCAGCAGCAGGGTGCCGAACAGCCAGAGCAGCAGCAGCGGTTTGACGGTGGCGTTGGTGGCGACCTGGACGAGCAGCAGGGGGTCCCCGAGCACATTGCCGAACGCGGTCCCGGCGTCCGGGCCGAGCGGGCCGTACACCCAGTAGTAGTCGGGCTTGCCGCCCATACCGGGGATCAGTTCGACGATGGCGAGCGCGGAGGCCAGCGGGCCGCCGATCAGCAGGCCGGCGCCGTAGGCGAGGGCGCGCCGGTCCCCGGCCCGTTCGCCCTGCCGGTCGCCGCGCGGGCGGCCGCGCCAGAGCAGGACCAGGCCGTACATGCCGACCAGAAGGCCGAGGTCCTCCTTGGTGAGGCAGAGCAGGGCGGCGGCGAGGGCGGCGGTGCCGTAGCGGCGGGCCAGGCCGCGTTCGAGCATCAGCAGGATGAGCGGGACGGCGAAGGCGACCTCGTGGAAGCCGCCCCGGCCGGCGGCGAGCAGGGGCCAGCCGAGGCCGTAGACGAGGCCGGCCAGGTCGGCGACCCGGCGTACGGTCCGCAGTCGCGCGGGATCGTCCCCGGCCGGGTGCCCGTCCCCGTCCCCGTCCCGGTCCTCGGTCCCCGCTTCGCCGCCGTCGGTCGGCGGGGTGAAGCAGCGCACCGCGATCCGGCGGATCAGCGGGACCCCGGCGGCGAGCAGCAGCGCCTGTCCGAGGATCAGGGTCCGCGGGTCCTCCCAGATCCAGTAGAGCGGCGCGAGCGCGGCCAGGATCGGGGAGAAGTGGTCGCCCAGCAGGGAGAAGGAGGGCGGGAACTCGTGGTGGTAGCTCTTGACCGGCGAGATCGGCAGTTCTAAGTGGGCGTAGCCGGCCACGCCCTGGTGGAAGATGCCGAGGTCGAAGCCGCCCAGCAGGACCGCCGACCACTGCTGGAGTCCGCAGGCCGCGGTGACGGCGAAGCAGAGCAGCGTGAGGACGGCGGTCCGGCGGCCGGAGAGCGCGGCGGCGCCGGGCGCGGGCGGGCGTCCGGTGCGCGGCAGCAGCGGTCGGCTCGGGCGGGTGGACGGGCTGAGCCCGGTTTCGACTGGCACGGGATCCCTGGAGTGGTCGGGGGCGGGGGTCGGGGCTGCTGTCCGGGCGGGCCGCGGTGCGGCGGGCGCCGGATCAGCCGGCCGCGGGTGCGGCGGGCGCCGGTGGGTCGGCCGCCGCGGGTGGTGCGGTGCCTGGGGCGCGCCGCAGCAGGGTGATGCCGTGGTCGCTGCGCACGACCTGGTAGCCGCTGTGCTTGACGGTGGTGAGCTCCTGCCGCTCGCGCTCGGGCGGCAGCGGCCAGCCCATCGGCTGTCCCTCGTCGACCACGATCCATTCGGCCGTCGCCCAGTTCTGCGGCCAGCCGAAGACGATGACCTCGCAGCGGTTGGTCAGCTGCGGCACCAGCCGGTTGGACGCGGCGACCCGGGCGTCGTCCGGGATGTCGGCGAGCACGGAGCGGGCGGCCTCGACCCGGGCCGGGGTCCGCCACAGTTCGGTGGAGAAGAGCTGCCCGAACGCGAAGCCGGGGAGCAGCGCCAGGGTGACCGTCAGACTGACCGGCAGTGCCGCGCGGGCGATCCGGCGGGGCAGCGGCCGCTGCCAGGCGCGGGCCCTCACCAGCACGTCGACGAAGGCCGCGAAGACGATCGGCATCAGGACGGCGCTGTAGTGGTAACCGGTGCCCCAGTAGGCCGGGTTGTTGGAGAGCAGCCGCCAGCCGAGGGTGGGCAGGGCGACGATCATCAGCGGGGAGCGGGCGGCCAGCAGCACGGTCGGTGCCAGCAGCAGCAGGACGGTGGTGACCTTCTCGCCCGGGGTGACCAGGTCGAGCGGCAGGGTGAGCAGGTTCCGCCCGCCGGAGCCGCCGCTGAGGTTGTCCCAGTAGGCGAAGCTGCCGCCGGGGCTCATGGCCGGGAGCAGCACCAGGAGTTCGAGCAGCGAGGAGCCGATGCCGAGGAGGATTCCGGCCACGCCCACACGCCGGTCGCCGCGCCACAGGATGTAGGCGCCGACGGCGGCCACGGTGATGCCGAGGTCCTCCTTGACCAGGACCAGCGGCGCGGCCCAGGCGAGGGCGGCGGTCCAGCGCCGTTCGCCGAGCGCGACGACGGAGAAGGCGACCAGCGGGACGGCGAAGGTGATCTCGTGGAAGTCGAAGCCGAGGGCGGAGGCGAGCCCCCAGGAGAGCCCGTAGCCGACCCCGGTGACCCCGGCGGCGATCGGTCCGAGCTCGCGCAACGCCCAGCGGGTGATCGGGAAGGCGGCCACGGCGACCAGGGCGGACTGGGCCAGCAGCAGGAGCTTCGCGGAGGGCCAGAGCCAGTAGAACGGGGCGAGGGCGGCGAGGGCGGGGGAGAAGTGGTCGCCCAGCAGATTGAAGCCGGGGCCCTTGAGTTCGACGATCGGGCCGCGGCCCTCGGCGTAGCCGCGGACGCCCTGCTCGAAGATCCCGAGATCGTACCCGCTGGTGAGGAGGAGTTCATGACGGCGGATGGTGAAAAAAGCGTAGACCAGGAACAGGGTGAGGGTGACCGCCCAGGGGATGAAGCGCACCCGCCGATCGGCGGGGGACGCCGCGCTCGACGGTTCGTCACCCTCCGTCCTGCGTTGAAGTGCTGATGTGAGTGTACTAATTGTCACTGAACATCCCCGTCGTTCCGGGTGCGAGTGGTCTGCGGCCGATTCTTGTTCGACGCCTCGGGGTGGCGGGCGGGTTCAGCCACGGGCGAACGCCGCCGGGCGTGTCGGCCCCGGGCGGGCACCGTAGCATGGAGAAGCCCTCCCCGGCGATTGAGGCGCCGGGGAGGGTTCCTATTCTCTGCCTGTTCGTCAGATCATCATGTTGGCTTGATGATCACTGATCTGACGGACATTCACCGCCACTGCTGGTACGAGCCGCCGTTGCCGCTCAGGGCGTAGACGTCGCCATTGCCGTTGCTGTCCAGGTAGAGGCCGGTCGCGAGGTTCCGGTAGGTGTGCCCGTAGGAGCCGTTCCCGCGGACCCACTTCTGGTAGCTGCCGCCGTTGCAGCTCAGGGTGTAGACGTTGCCGTTGCCGTTGGAGTCGAGGCAGAAGCCGGTGGCCTTGTTGCGCAGGGTGAAGGTGGAGCCGCCCAGGTCGCCGGCGTACCAGCGCTGGTACGAGCCGCCGTTGCCGGGGAGGGTGTAGACGTTTCCGTTGCCGTTGCTGTCCAGGTAGCGGCTGGTGGCGACGTTCTGGAGGGTGATCTCACTGGTGGCGGCGCTCGCCTGGCCGGCGGCCAGAACGGTCGCGCCGCCGGCCAGGACGGCGGTCGAGGCGACGAGGGCGACGGTGCGCTGGAGGAGATTCATCGCATTTCCTTCCCGTGGTGACCGGCCCTCCGGCCGGTCGTTGAGGAACATATCCGGAAATGCGGGATGGCGATATTACCGGCCAGATCGAGGGTCTTTCTTCGGCCACTGGCAATAGAGCCGTATAAATGCTCTGAATATTAGCGCAATAATTCACGTCAGTTTGTCGGCGAAGGGATTTCTGTGGAGGTTCTGGCCGGACCCTGTGAAGGGTGGCGGGTTCCCCTTCGGGTGGCGGGCCGGGGACAACCGGGCAAATCGGAGCAATCAACCGTGCCCGAACTTGGCCGGATCCGGCCGGGGCGCACGGCCCCGGCCGGGGGCGCGAAGGTCGCGCGGGGGGAGCGGAGTCAGGCGATCCACACCGTGGTGACGTTGCAGAACTCCTTGATGCCGTGGCCCGACAGCTCACGGCCGAAGCCGGAGCGCTTGACGCCGCCGAACGGCAGTGCCGGGTGCGAGGCGGTCATGCCGTTGAAGAAGACCCCGCCCGCCTGGATGTCCCGGACGAACCGCTCCTGCTCCGCCGGGTCCTCGGTCCAGACGTTGGAGCTGAGCCCGAACGGGGTGTCGTTGGCCAGCGCCACCGCCTCGTCCAGATCCGCCACCCGGTAGACCGTGGCCACCGGGCCGAAGGTCTCCTCAAGATGGATCCGCATCCGCGGCGTGATGCCGGTCAGCACCGTCGGCTCGTAGAACCAGCCCGCCTCCAGGCCCTCCGGCCGCCGCCCGCCGCACTCCACCCGGGCCCCGTGCGCCCGGGCGTCCTCGACCAGCTCGGAGATGTCGTCCCGGCCCTGGCTGCTGGCCAGCGGGCCGACCTGGGTCGCCTCGTCCATCGGGTCGCCGACCCGCAGCGCCCGCATGGCCTCGGTGAACGCGGTGGTGAACCGGTCGTAGACCTCGGCGTGCACGATGAATCGCTTGGCGGCGATGCAGGACTGGCCGTTGTTCTGCGCCCGCGCGGTGACGGCGGTGGCCGCGGCGGCGTCCACGTCCGCGCTCGGCATCACCACGTACGGGTCGCTGCCACCCAGCTCCAGCACCGCCTTCTTGACCTCGTCGGCGGCCGCCGCCGCGACCGCCCGCCCGGCCGGCTCGCTGCCGGTCAGCGTCACCGCGGCCACCCGGGGATCGCGGACCACGCCCTCGACCGCGCCCGAGCCGATCAGCAGGGTCTGGAAGCAGCCCTCCGGGAAGCCGGCCCGCCGGAACAGTTCCTCCAGCGCCACCGCCGTGCGCGGCACGTTGGACGCGTGCTTGAGCAGCCCGACGTTGCCCGCCATCAGCGCCGGCGCGGCGAACCGCACCACCTGCCAGAACGGGAAGTTCCACGGCATCACCGCCAGTACCGCGCCCAGCGGCCGGTAGCGCACATAGGCGCGGGCCGCCCCGGCGTCGGCCACGTCGGCCGGCTCCGGGTGCTCGTCGGCGAGCAGCGCCTCGGCGTTCTCGGCGTACCAGCGCATCGCCTTGGCGCACTTGGCGGCCTCGGCGCGGGCGGCCGCGATCGGCTTGCCCATCTCCTCGGTCATCGTCCGGGCGACCGTCTCGCGGTCCTCGTCGAGCAGTTCGGCGGCGCGGCGCAGCAGTCCGGCGCGCTGGGCGAAGGAGGTGGTGCGGTAGGTGCGGAAGGCCGCCTCGGCGCGGGCCAGCCGCTGTTCCAGACCGGCCGCGTCCAGCGGCTCGAAGGTCTCCAGGGTCTCGCCGGTCGCCGGGTTCACGCTTGCGATGGGCATCGGGGCCCCTCCCAGGGGTGCGCGGGGGTGGAGGTGTCGGTCCTCCCACCCTGGCCCACCGCCCGGGCCCGGGGCACCACCGCCGCCCGGCGTGTCCCGGCGGACGCCTCTTCCCGGCCGCTCCGAGCCGCTCGCGGCCGTCAGGGGGCCGGGGCTACTCCGGCAGCGCCTCCGCCCGGACCGCGGCGTCACGGGCCCGCGCGCCCGCCCTGGTCCGCCCGGCGGTGACCAGGCGGTTGGGGAAGCGGTGCAGGTACTCGGCCTCCAGCTGCCCGGTGCGCAGGGTGTGCCGCTTCAGGGCGTCCTCCGACCCGTACAGGAAGGTTTCGTGCCTGGTCCGGTGCAGCTGCTCCAGCTCGTGCAGCAGCGTGTCGTTGCCCAGGGCGTGCGGGGAGATGCCCTGCGGCCTGGCGTGCGCGGTGTCGGGTTGCGCCATGTCCACTGCCTCCTCGGAACGGGAACCCCCCGAAGGGGGTGTCGGCACCCCCTGGGGCGTGTTTGCACATTCGCGTCGGACCAGGCCGCGGCGTTGGGCGCCCGGCTGGGCGTGCGCCCGAATCGTCCTCGTACTGGGTCGTACTTGGGCGATTCGGGCGTGCGTCCAGCCGGGATGCCCGGCGTCGCGGACCCGGCGGGAATGTGCAAACACGCCCTAGTACCCGGTGCCCCGTCGGGCCCACCGGTACACCCGTTCGACGGCGGTGGAGCCGCGCCGGGAGGCCGCCCGGCTCCGGATCGGGCAAGGACCGGGCGGGGAAACGTAGGATGAAACCTTCGTATTCGTACCGAAATCACCGGACAGGCGTCGATGGCAATTCCCAAGGCTGAACTCCACCTGCACATCGAAGGCACGCTGGAGCCCGAGCTCGCCTTCGCGCTCGCCCGGCGCAACGGCGTGGTGCTCCCGTTCGCGGACGCCGAGGAGCTGCGGCGGGCGTACGCGTTCGGCGACCTGCAGTCGTTCCTCGACCTGTACTACGCGCTGATGGCGGTGCTGCGGACCGAGGAGGACTTCGAGGAGCTCGCCGAGGCGTACCTGGAGCGGGCGGCCGCGCAGGGGGTGCGGCACGCGGAGATCTTCTTCGACCCGCAGGCGCACACCGCCCGCGGGGTCGCGCTGCCGGTGGTCGTGGACGGGCTCGGGCGGGCGCTGGACCGGGCCGGGGAGCGGCACGGCATCAGCACCCGGCTGATCATGTGCTTCCTGCGGGACGAGTCGGCCGAGTCGGCGCTGGAGACCTTCGAGGCGGCCCGGCCCTGGTTCGGCGGGCGGATCACCGGCATCGGCCTGGACTCCGCCGAGGTCGGCCACCCGCCGGCCAAGTTCCGCGAGGTCTACCGGCGGGCCGCCGAGGCCGGGCTGCACCGGGTCGCGCACGCCGGCGAGGAGGGCCCGGCCTCGTACATCACCGAGGCGCTGGACGTGCTCGGGGTGGAGCGGATCGACCACGGGCTGCGCTGCCTGGAGGACCCGGCGCTGGTGGAGCGGCTGGTCCGGGAGCGGATCCCGCTCACCCTCTGCCCGCTCTCCAACGTGCGGCTGCGCTGCGTGGACACCCTGGCCGACCACCCGCTGCCCGCGATCCTCGCGGCCGGCCTGCTGGCCACCGTCAACTCGGACGACCCGGCCTACTTCGGGGGCTATGTCGGCGACACCTTCGACGCCCTCGCCGAGGCGCTCGGCCTGGACCAGGACACCCTGCGGCTGCTCGCGGCCAACTCCTTCCGGGCCTCGTTCCTGCCCGAGGAGCGCCGCGCCGCTCTGCTGGCCGAGGTCGACGCCTACGAGTTCGGCACCCCCGGCGTCTGATGCCGACCCCGGCGTCCGAGGCCGCCCGCGGCGCCGCCCCCGGGAACGGGGACGGCGCCGGGGCGGGGGCCGGGGACGGCGCCGCGGGCGCGTCGGAGCGCGTCGCCGACCGGATCACTCCGTCAGGGGCAGGCACTCGGCGAGCAGGTCGAGGACGTCACGCCACGCCCGTCGCGCGTGCCGCGGATGGTGGCCGACGCCGGGGACCGTGGTGTGGTCGACCGGCGGGTGGTGGAAGGCGTGCAGGGCGCCGCCGTAGACCGTGAGGCGCCAGTCGACGCCCGCGGCCTGCATCTCGGTGGTGAACGCGTCCCGTTGCGCGGGCGGCATGATCGGGTCCTCCGACCCGACCCCGGCCCACACCGGACAGCGGATGCGCGCCGCCTCGCCCGGTCGGCCCGTGGTCACCGCGTTGACCGTCCCGATCGCGCGCAGGTCGACGCCGTCGCGCCCGAGCTCCAGCGCGATCGCGCCACCGGTGCCGTAGCCGACGGCGGCGATCCGGTCGGGGTCGGTCCGCGGCTCGGCGCGGAGCACGTCGAGCGCCGCGTGGCCGACTCCCCGCATCCGTCCGGGGTCGGCGAGCAGCGGCAGGCAACGGGCGAGCATCTCCTCGGGCTCGCCCAGGTAGCGCCCGCCGTGGAGGTCGAAGGCGAGTGCCACGTATCCCAGCTCGGCGAGCGCGTCGGCCCGGCGGCGCTCGACGTCGCCGAGCCCCATCCCCTCGGGTCCGACCAGGACCGCGGGCCGGCGGTCGGCACCGGGCGGGAGCGCGAGGTGCCCGGTCATCGTCAGGCCGTCGGCCGGGTACTCGACCGCGCGCGTGGTGATCGTCGTCATGAACCCGGACCGTAGTGGTCGCCCGGCCGGTGGGACCGGCGTTCCGCTGCCGGCGGAAGGCGGGTCCCCGGCGCGCACCGACCAGGTCCGGCGGTCCGTGGACGGCCCGGAGGCGACGGACGGACGGCTCCCACCCGGGAAACCGCGGGTGGGAGCCGTCGGTAGGGTCCGGTCAGAGCAGGGTCGACCAGTAGTACCAGAAGCGCTTCAGGACCAGCAGGGCGATCACCGCGTACCAGAGCGCCGGAACGACCCAGTGGTAGCGGGCCGCCTCGCGGACGGCCGGGCGCAGGGAGCGGGGGACCGGGAGGACGCCGGTGCGCAGGTTGTGCAGGGTGGTGTACCAGAACAGCGGGATCATCGCCGCCCACACCACCATGCAGTACGGGCAGAGCGCGCCGATCCGGTACAGCGCCTGGTACATCAGCCAGGTCACGAAGCCGATCCCGAAGACGGTGCCGGCCTGGAGGCCCAGCCAGAACCAGCGCCGGTAGGTGGCGCCGGCCAGCAGTCCGGCGCCGATCGCGATCACCACGGCGAAGCCGGCCAGACCGAGCAGCGAGTTGGGGAAGCCGAACGCCTCGGCCTGGTCGCTGCGCATGATCGAGCCGCAGCTGATGATCGGATTGATGTTGCAGCTCGGGACGTAGGACGGGTCCTTCAGCAGCCGGATCTTGTCCAGGGTGAGGACGGCGGAGGCGAACAGCCCCAGCGCGCCGCCGATCACCAGCAGCAGGGCGAACGGGCGGCTCGCGCCGTACCCGGGCCGGGCGCCGGCGGGAGCGGGGGCCGTCATCCGGTCACCTGCTTGACCATCGCGGTGAACTGCTCGGGCGAGACGGCCTTGCCGCCGGAGAACACGTCGAGCTTCTTGCCGTCCAGGCGGACGGTCGGGGTGCCGGTGACGCCGCTCTTGTCGAATGCCTTGTTCACCTGGCCGGCCCAGGGCAGGTAGGTGCCCTCGCGGACGGCCTTGACGAAGCCGTCGGTCTTCAGGCCCGGCACCTTGTCGGCCAGGTCGAGCAGGTGGTTGACGTCGGCGAAGGCGTCGTCGCGCTCGTCCGGCTGGTTGGCGTAGAGCACGTCGTGGAACTGCTTGAACTTGTCCACGCCCTCGTTCAGCGCCGCGCCGGCGGCGGCCAGCGCGGTGCGGGAGCCCTTGCCGCCGAGGCCCTGGTCCAGGAAGGTCGCCAGGTGGTACTCGATCTTGTAGCTGCCGGCGTCGGCGAGCTGCTGGACGGTCGGGCCGGTGGTGGTCTCCAGCTGCTCGCAGAACGGGCAGCGGAAGTCCTCGTAGACCTCCAGCGTGTGCGGGGCGTCCGCCTTGCCGTAGGTGACCACGGTGCCGTCCGCGCCGCTCGCGTTCGCCGGTACGACCAGCGGGCCGGACGCGGTGTCGGCCGAGCCGGAGCCGGAGCCGGTCGAGCCGCCGACGGCGAAGGCGACGCCCGCCGCGAGGGCGATCAGGACGGCGGAGGCGGTACCGACCACGGCCCGGCGGCGGATCCGGGCCGAGCGCTCGGCCTGCGCGCGCTCCTGGCGCATCCGCTCGGTGGCGGCCTTGCGGGCGGCCTTCCGGTCGCCGGGGGTGGTGTTCTTCTTGGGGGAGGTGCTCATGGTGGAGGTCGTCCTGGTGCTCGTGGCGGGGCGTGCGGGCGCGGGGGCGCACGGCCGGCCGGGGACCGGGGGACCGGGAGGGTCCGCGGGGTCGCTCAGCGGGCGGGCGCCGGCAGCCGCGCGGGCGGGCCGCGCCGGACGGCGGGCCGGAGCCGGACCGACTCGGCGGGGACCAGCACCCGGCTGGCCCGGGGGAACGGCACCCGGGCCACCGGACGGGCCGGCAGCGGCGCGGTCAGCAGCCTCAGCCAGTGGCCGGCCGCGGCGGGGAAGCTCCGGGCGAAGTCGCCCAGCGTCCGCGCCGTGCGGGCCAGCCCGGACAGCGCGGCGTCGGCGCTGCGCAGCCAGTAGGCGGCGGCCAGCGCGAGCGCGGTGTGCAGGAGCAGCAGCAGGGCGAGCCCGACCGGACGGGAGAGGCCGTGGCCGAGCAGCAGGCCGCCGAGGGAGCCGCCGCCGCACAGCAGCGGTTCGAGACCGCGGGCGGCGCCGGGCGGCAGCGAGGGGCAGGTGGACTGGGCGAGCTCGAACAGGGCGCTCAGGCCCAGTTCCAGCGGCAGGAAGACCGCCGCGACGACCCGGAAGCCGCGCTCGCGGCCGGACAGCGCGTAGGCCACCGCGAACACGGCGGCCCCGGCCACCGCCAGCGTGCCGAGCGGCAGCGGGCGTCCGGTGACCAGCACCTGGCCGAGCCCGGCGAGCAGCACGAGCAGCGCGGCGAAGACCGCCGCGCGCAGCGTCCTGGTGTCCCGGGCACAGTTCATGAGTCCCGAGTGTGCCACAGGTCGAAGGCCCGGCGAGTGGCTCCCGGGCCCGCTGTGAAGATCCTCACCACCGGCTCTGAGCTGGGCTTATATGCCGTTTACAGTGGCTGTGCCGGGAGCCTCGACGACCGGCTCGGGCGGTGTCGCGGCGGCCTCGACCCGGGCCTCGACCAGCTCCCGGAAGTGCTCCAGGTCGGTCCGGACGGTCCGCTCGATCGCCCCGGCCAGCGCGAAGCCGCCGGGACCGCCGAACACCTCCCGGACCACCCCCGGGTCGTACTCGACCCGGACCTGCACCCGGGTGTGCGCCGCGTCGAGCGGGCGCAGCGCGAAGGCGCCGTGCAGCGCCGGACCGTCCAGGGTGCGCCAGGCCATCACCCGGCCCCGGCCCCGGTCGGTGATCTCGGTCTCGACGTCCAGTTCGGTGCCGGCGATCTCCACCCCGAGGTGGGCGAGGTTGCGGCCGTGCGGCTGGGCGGTGCGGACGCCGTCGACGAAGCGCGGGTACTCGTGGACGCGGTGCAGTTGCTCCCAGGCCGCCAGGACGGGGGCGTCGATGTCGATCTGTTCCTCCAGCGTGCTCATGGCCGGCCGGACCTCCTCGGGTTGGCGCGCGGTCCACTCCTCCAGCCTGCGCCGCGGGGGCGGTCCGGGCAAAGGGCGGGAGCGGAGAGCGGGTGGAGGAGGCGAACGGCGGGCAGCGGGGCGAGACTGGGCACATGCCGGAGTTGCCCGAGGTCGAGGCCCTGACCGCGTTCCTGTCCGAACGGCTGACCGGGCGGGTGATCGCCGAGGTGCGGCCGGTGGCGATCAGCGCGCTCAAGACCTACGACCCGCCGGTGACGGCGCTGGCCGGGCTGACGGTCGGCGCGGTGGTCCGGCACGGGAAGTTCCTGGACATCGGGGCCGACGGGCTGCACCTGGTGGTGCACCTGGCCCGGGCGGGCTGGCTGCGCTGGCGGGAGCACCTGCCGGAGGAGCCGCCGAAGCCGGGCGGGCGCAACCCGCTGGCCCTGCGGGTGCGGCTGGAGGGCCCGGACGGGGACGGTTTCGACCTCACCGAGGCGGGCACCAAGAAGGGCCTCGCGGTCTACGTGGTGCGGGACGCCGAGGAGGTCCCGGGGGTGGCCCGGCTGGGCCCGGACCCGTTCGACCCGGACTTCGACCTGGCGCGCTTCCGGTCGCTGCTGGGCGGCGAGCGCCGCCGGATCAAGGGGGTGCTGCGGGACCAGACGGTGCTGGCCGGGGTCGGCAACGCCTACTCGGACGAGGTGCTGCACGTGGCCCGGATGTCCCCGTACAAGCTGGCGGCCGACCTGTCGGACGAGGAGTCGGCGCGGCTGTTCGAGGCGCTCGGCACGACCCTGCGCGAGGCGGTCGAGCGCTCGCGCGGACTGGCGGCGGGGGAGCTGAAGGCGGAGAAGAAGCTGGGGATGCGGGTGCACGGGCGGACCGGGCAGCCCTGCCCGGTGTGCGGGGACACCGTGCGGGAGGTGTCGTTCGCCGACTCCTCACTGCAGTACTGCCCGACCTGCCAGACCGGGGGGAAGCCGCTCGCGGACCGGCGGCTGTCCCGGCTGCTGAAGTAGCGCGCGGCCGCGGGAGGGGCCGGCGCCCGGAGCGGCGGGCCCCGTCGGCCGGCCCCGTTCCGCGGTGGGAGGGCGGGGCCGGCGGGGACCGGGGGAACGGCCTACGGCTTGCGGGCGAGTCCGCCCCAGTAGTACGCCGCGTACGGGTCGGCCGGCTGCTCGCCGTCCGGGTGCCAGGCCATCACCGGGGCGACGCCGGGCTCGACCAGCTCCCAGCCGTCGAAGAACCGGGTGACCTCCTCCTTGCTGCGCGGCACCAGGGTCATCCCGGCGGCGCGGGCGGAGGCGGTCACCTGGGCGACGGCGGCCTCGTTGAAGTCCTGGGTGGGGTGGGTGAGCGCGATGTAGCTGCCGGAGGGGAGCGCGTCGCGCAGCGCGGCGACCTTGGCCCACGGGTCGTCCTCGTCGGCGATCAGCATCAGGACGGCGATCATCAGCATGCCGACCGGCCGGGTGAGGTCCAGCGTG
Organism: Kitasatospora sp. NPDC094019; assembly: GCF_044764505.1. Lineage (NCBI taxonomy): Bacteria > Bacillati > Actinomycetota > Actinomycetes > Kitasatosporales > Streptomycetaceae > Kitasatospora > Kitasatospora sp. NPDC094019. The sequence continues at coordinate 18,465 of NZ_JBIWIF010000018.1, read as the reverse complement.
GTGTTGAGGGCCGGGTCGGCCAGCAGTTCGGCGGGCTTGCCCAGGTCGGCGTGGATGTAGGTGGTGCGGCTGGCCGGGGTGGAGACCATCAGCGCGCGGGCGTGGGCCAGCACGATCGGGTCGTTGTCCACGTAGACGACCCGGGTCCCGGCGCTGACGGACTCGGCGATCTCGTGGGTGTTGGGCGAGGTGGGGATGCCGGTGCCGAGGTCGAGGAACTGGCGGATGCCGTAGCGCTCGGCGAGGTGGCGCACGGCGCGCTTCTGGAAGCCGCGGTTCTCCTTGGCCTGCGCCTTCATGGTGGGCACGGCCTGCTCGATGGCCTGGCCCATCGCGCGGTCGGGCGGGAAGTTGGTCTTCCCGCCCAGCCAGTAGTCGTAGACGCGGGCGGAGTGCGGGGTGCTGGTGTCGACCCCGTACTTCTCCCACTGGCTGAGTTCGGCGGCGTCGTTCTCGGACCGGTCGGCGAAGTCCTGACTCGTCGTCATGGCCACGTCCTTTTAAGACAGATCATCACACTGGGAGAGGTCAGATTAGCGGGCCCGGCGCGGATCCGGTCACGGGGTGGGCGAACAGCCGGCGCCATGGGCCGTTGGGGTGGTGATCGGACCGGTCGGGGTAGCCGCTGGGAGACGGGCCGATGAACGGGGGACACATCCGTCATGCTGTCTGATCGTCAGATTACTTCGCGAAGATTGCTGCTGGTCGCGGCGGGGATGTCGCTGCTCGGGGTCGCCGGCTGCGGCCGGGCGGAGGAGGTGGCGGCGACCGCCGCCGCCCTCCGTTCGGCGGGCCCGGACCCGCTGCCGGGGACGCCGCCCGCCGACGGGCCGGCCCCGGCCCCGGTCGCCGCGCCGTCCCCCGCCGACCCCGCCCTGCCCACGGCCCCGTCCTCGCCCGTCGCCGCGCCGGCGCCGACGGGCGGTCCGCCCACCGCCTCCTCCGCTCCCTCCGCCTCCTCCGCTCCCTCCGCCGCGTCCGGCGACCAGGCGGGGGCGGCCCCCGCACGGGCGCTGACGCCCGCCGAGAGCCGTCCGGTGTACGAGCTCGACGCCGACCGGCGGGTGGTGGCCCTCACCATCGACGACGGCCCCGACCCCCGGCACACCCCGACCGTGCTGGCGCTGCTGGAACAGCACGGCATCCGGGCCACCTTCTTCCTGATCGGGGAGAACGCGGTCGAGCATCCCGACCTGGTCCGCGAGATCGCCGCCCGGGGCCATCACATCGCCAACCACACCTGGACCCACCCCGACCTGCGCCACCTCTCGGAGGCCAAGGTCCGGGACGAGCTGGAGCGCACCTCCGAGCTGCTGCACCGGACCACCGGCAAGGCGCCCACCTGGTTCCGGGCGCCGGGCGGCGACTGGTCCCCGGCCTCCCTGAAGGTGAGCGCGGAACTCGGCATGCGTCCCATGGCCTGGTCGGTCGACCCCCGGGACTGGGCCCGCCCCGGCACCGGCGTGATCACCGACCGGATCCTCAAGGACGTCCGCCCGGGCTCGATCGTGCTCAACCACGACGGGGGCGGCGACCGTTCGCAGACGGTGGCGGCGCTGAAGGCGTACCTGCCGGTGCTGATCGACTCCGGGTACCACTTCACGGCCCCACCCGGGTGAGCGGTCGAGGGTGTGGAGTCGGAGACGAAAAGGTCGCGCAAACAATGGATAAACCACTCGAAAGGATGGATAAGAAGAATCGTTTCGGCAATTTTTGCGCCTCTAGGGTTATCTCGCACGATTCCATACGAACTCGTGGAATAACGCCCGAAAGGCTCCCTGTCATGCGTCTGCGCAACACCGTGATCGCCGCCGCCAGTGCGATCGCGCTCGTCCTCGCCATTCCCTCCTCCGCCAACGCGGCGACCGGCGAGTTCCTCTACAAGACCGGCCCCGGCCTCCCGCACGGGCTGACCGACCCGCCGAGCGAGGACTGCCTCAACCTGCCCGGCACGAGCGACGATGAGCCCGCGCACTCACCGCGGAACCTCACCCTGTCGACCGCCACGGTCTTCGTCGAATTCGACTGCGCGGGCGACGTCTACTACGTGATGAACCCCGGCAAGATCCTCGGTCAGCGCCTGAAGCTGCGCTCCGTCGTCTTCTCCTGACGCCGCCGTCGGCCGGGCGCGGGCCGGGTGCGGGCCGAGGCGCCCGGCCCCGCACCCGGTCCACCCGGAGCGGCCGGACCGGGTGGACCTCGCCCGAACGGCGTAGCGTGGCCGGGGGAGGGGTTCGCGCAGGTCCCGACACGGCGCAGGAGGAACGATGTCCGAACGGGAGCCGGACCCGGCGGAGCAGGAGGAGTTCGCGGGTCGCGTATTGCAGGTGCTCAACGACGCCTGCCTGGGATTCATGGCCAGCCTCGGCCACCGGACCGGTCTTTTCGACACCATGGCCGGCCTCGCCCCGTCCACGAGCGAGGACCTCGCCCTGGCCGCCGGGCTGGACGGGCGCTACGTCCGGGAGTGGCTGGGCGCGATGGTCGTCGGCGGCTTCGTCGAGTACGAGCCGCGGGCCCGCACCTACCGGCTGCCACCGGAGCACGCGGCCTCGCTGACCCGGGCCGGCGGCCCGGAGAACCTGGCCGGGATGATGCAGTACCTCGCCCTCTTCGGCCAGGTCGAGGACGGGCTCGTCGACGTGTTCCGCGAGGGCGGCGGGATGCCCTACTCGGCCTACCCGCGCTTCCAGGCGCTCCAGGCCGAGGAGAGCGCGGCGGGCTACGACCTGGCGCTGGTGGACGCCGTGGTGCCGCTCGTGCCCGGGCTCCCCGAGCGGCTGCGGGCCGGGATCGACGTGGTGGACATCGGCACCGGGCAGGGCCACGCCGTCAACGTCCTGGCCAGGGCCTTCCCCGCCAGCCGCTTCACCGGGGTGGACATCTCCGAGCAGGGCATCGGCGCGGCCAAGGCAGAGGCTTCCGCGCACGGCCTGGACAACGCCCGCTTCGTGCTCGCCGACTCGGCCGACCTCACCGGCGGGTACGACCTGGTCACCGCCTTCGACGTGGTCCACGACCTGGCCCGTCCCGACCGCACCCTGCGGGCCGTCGCCGGGGTGCTGCGGCCCGAGGGCGTCTTCCTGATGGGCGACATCGCCGCCAGCAGCCTGCTGGAGGAGAACATCGACCATCCGCTCGCCCCGGCGCTGTACACCTTCTCGACCTTCTACTGCATGACGGTCTCGCTCGGTGAGGGCGGCGCCGGGCTGGGCACCGTATGGGGCGAGCAGACCGCGCGCCGGATGCTGGCCGAGGCCGGCTTCGGCTCGGTGGACGTGTCGCGGATCGAGGGCGACCCGCTGAACCAGTACTACGTGGCGCGGCTGGACGTCGCCGCGTAGCACCCGGCGCGGACACCACGACCGAAGGGCACGAGCGAAGGAGGGCGTCGATGACCGGCAACGGCTACGCACACCCCGAGGCACTGGTCGGCACCGAGTGGCTCGCCCGGCACCTGGACGACGGCACGCTCCGCGTGGTCGAGGTGGACGAGGACAACGGCGCGTACGAGCGCGGCCACGTGCCCGGCGCGGTCGGCTGGAACTGGACCACCGACCTGCACAGCCCGGTGGGGCGCGACTACGTCGACCGCGCGGGCGTCGAGCACCTGCTGCGAGCGGCCGGGGTGGAGGAGGACACCACCGTGGTGCTCTACGGCGGCAACAACAACTGGTTCGCCGCCTACGCCTACTGGCTGCTGCGGCTGCGCGGCTTCGGCCCGGTGCGGCTGCTGGACGGCGGGCGCAAGAAGTGGGAGCTGGAGGGGCGGGAGCTGACCGCGGAGGTGATGGACCACCAGCACAGCCCGTACCGGATGACCGGGCCCGAGCACCCGGAGGTGCGGGCGATGCGGGACGAGGTCCTGGCCAAGGCGGAGGTCTTCGCCAAACCCGGCTCGGACGCGGTACTGGTGGACGTCCGCTCGCCGGCCGAGTTCCGGGGCGAGGCGCTGGCGCCGGCGCACCTGCCGCAGGAGCAGGCCCAGGTGCCGGGGCACATCCCGGGCGCCGTCAACATCCCCTGGTCGCAGGCGACCCGGGAGGACGGGACGTTCCGCTCCGCCGAGGAGCTGCGGGAGCTGTACGGCGGCCGCGGTGTCGGGTCGGAGCAGGAGGTGATCGCCTACTGCCGGATCGGGGAGCGCTCGGCGCACACCTGGTTCGCGCTGACCGAGCTGCTCGGCTTCGAGCACGTCAAGAACTACGACGGGTCGTGGACCGAATACGGCTCGCTGGTCCGCGCGCCGGTGGCGCTCGGCGCCTGATGCGGCGACAGCAGGCCGTCCGTGGAGGGCCGATGACGGCATGTCACGACCTGGCCGCCCGGCCATTTCGGCCTGTTTCTTCTCATGAACATTTCATCGTTGAGGCGTAGGACCGGGTTCGTTGGGACAAGGATCGATCCGACCCGTTGTCCCAGTGACCCTGTGGAGGACCCCTGTGCGCAAGAGGCTGATCGTCTCTGCCGCCGCCGGCGCGCTCGCCCTGCTGCTGTCCGTCCCCGCCTCGGCCGCCCAGGCCGGCCCGGGCGCGGCCGGGATCGGCGATCCCTACTACCCGAACGCCGGCAACGGCGGTTACGACGTCTCGCACTACGACATCCGGCTCAAATACTCACCCACCACCGACGAGCTGGAAGGCACCACCACCGTCCTGGCCACCGCCACCCAGGACCTCACCCGCTTCAACCTCGACTTCGTGCTCAGCGTGAAGGAGGTGCTCGTCAACGGCCGGGCCGCGAAGTTCACCACCAGCGGCGAGCAGGAGCTGGTGATCACCCCGTCCCGGACCGTCGCCAAGGGCAGCCCGCTCACCGTGGTCGTCCGCTACGCCGACAAGCCGGGCGAGGTCGAGCGCGGCGGGTACTCCGCCTGGCTGCGCACCCCCGACGGCGGCGTGGCCGCCAACGAGCCCGAGGGCGCCGCCTGGTGGTTCCCGGCCAACGACCACCCGACCGACAAGGCCACCTTCGACGTCTCGGTGCTGGTGCCCGAGGGCACCCAGGTGATCAGCAACGGGACCCGGACCACCAGCTCCCGGCCCGGCTGGACCCGCTACAACTACCGGCAGACCAAGCCGCAGGCCACCTATCTGGCCACGCTGGCGATCGGGAAGTTCGACATCCGCCAGGACACCACCCCGGGCGGGCTGCCGGTCATCACCGCCTACAGCCCGGACCTCGGCGTCAACCTCGGCGCGGCGCAGGCCAGCGTCGAGCGCACCGGCGAGCTGACCGACTGGCTGAGCGGTCTGTTCGGCCCGTACCCGTTCGACACCGTGGGCGGCTACGTGCCCAATGTGCCGACCGGCTACGCGCTGGAGACCCAGGGGCAGGTCTTCTACAGCCCGGCCCAGTTCGCGCGCGGCGCCAACACCTCCGTGGTGGCCCACGAGCTGGCCCACCAGTGGTACGGCGACAGCGTCTCGGTGCAGCGCTGGAGCGACATCTGGCTCAACGAGGGCTTCGCCCGGTACGCGCAGTGGCTCTGGTCGGAGCACGAGGACGAGGGCACCGCGCAGGAGCTGGCCGACTACGTCTACGGCTACTACCCGGCCGACGACGCGTTCTGGTCCGTGCGGCCGGGCGACCCGGGTCCGGACCACCAGTTCGCCGGCGCCGTCTACGACCGGGGCGCGATCGCCATCCAGGCGCTGCGCAACACGGTCGGGGACGAGAAGTTCTTCGCGATCCTGAAGGGGTGGCCGACCGAGCGCAAGTACGGCAACGCCACCATCCCGCAGTTCCAGGCGTTCGCGGAGCGGATCTCCGGCAAGCCGCTGGGCGCGCTGTTCAACACCTGGCTGTTCACGGCCGGCAAGCCGGCGGTGGGTTCGGCCGGCGCGGCGGCCGGGGCCGGTTCGGCGCTCGCGGCGGCGCCCGGGCTCGCCGGCCTCGCCCCGGGGGCGGCGGCGGCGGCGCCGGCGCAGCCGAAGTCCTGGCAGAAGATCCAGGACACCAACGCGGTGCACGAGCACCAGGGCTGACGGTCGGTCATCGTGATGGACCGGTGACAGGGGCCCGGCCGACGCCCGTGGGCGTCGGCCGGGCCCCTGCGTGCGCTCAGGGGCGCAGCGCGTGTTCCTCGGCGAGGACCAGCTCCTCGATGCCGCGCAGGAAGCGCTCCATCGCGGGCCGGGGGAGCACCGCGGGGTCGGCCGTCAGGGCGAGTTGCAGGGCGGTCGGGGTGCGCTGCGCGTCCAGGGCGTAGGTGAGCCCGGGGCGCGGGTCGAACTCGACCGGCCAGTCCAGGGTGGTGCCCCCGTCGGCCCCGGCGCCGGCGACGGCCGGGTCCGGGGCGGTGAGGCCGCCGGGCAGCAGGTCGCGGGTGTCGTTGAAGACGCAGGAGCGGTCGGCGAGCGGTACCCGGTCGGCGGTCAGGCGCTCGATCTCGGCGTCCAGCAGGCGCCGGTCGTAGTAGGCGTGCCGGTAGGCGGCGATCGACGCGGCGTGGGTGCGGCGCACGGCCGCGCCGAACTCGCCGTCGGCGTCCTGGAGGTGGAGCAGGGCGTCACCGGCGATCACGCTCACCGCGTCGGTGAGGCCGGACAGGAAGCGGTTGTTGACCACCACCTGGAGCACCGCGTCCGGACGTCCGGCCAGCCGGGCCGTCATGGCGGCGGTGGCGGCCAGCAGGACGGCGGAGGAGCCCGCGCGGTGGGCGGCGGCCACCGTGTCGACCGCGCGGAGCAGCGCGGGCGAGCTGAGGACGGCGTTCGGGAACCGGGCGGCGGGGTCGGCCGCCGGGGCGGGCGGGAACAGCCGGGCCGGGGCGGCGCGCAGTTTGCGCACGGTGTGCGCGCGGGCGTTGGCGTCGCGCTTGCGGCCGCGCTCCGAGGTCTGGAACGCGGCCTCCTCCAGGGGCTGCTGGGTGGTCCGGGCGGCCAGCAGCGCGGCCGGTTCGGCGCCCAGGGCGAGTGCGGTGAGGTCGCGGACCAGCAGGCCCATCCCGGTGCCGTCCACGGCGGTGTGGGAGAGCACCAGGGAGATGTGCCGCACCAGGCCGTCGGCCACGACCAGGCCGACCCGGATCGGCCACTCGGTGCCGCAGTCGAAGGTACGGCCCGTCAGTTCCCGGTGCAGCGCGGCCCCGGCGGCGGTGAGCCCGGCCCGGTCGGTGCCGGCGGGGAGGTCGTGGACCAGGGCGGGCAGGGTGCCGGCCGGGTCGACGGTCTGGCGCAGGCCGGTGCTCCGCGGCTCTCCGGCGGCGGGTGGGCCCTCGGTGCCGTCCGGCTCCTCCGTCGGGTCGTCCGGTCCGGGGTGCAGCCGGGTGTGCAGGGAATCGTGCAGGTGCAGCAGTTTCCCGAGGGCGTCCAGGACCACCGGGAGCGGCAGTCCGGGGTCGAGCGGGGTGGCGGTGCCGATGTTGTAGCGGGGGCGGTCGGCGGGGGCCAGGCGGTTGACGACGTCCCAGATGGCTCGCTGGCCCCAGGTGGCGGGGCCGCTGCCGGAGCGGCCGTCGGCGAAGGGGATCTCCAGTTGTCGACTCGTGGTCACCGTGGGGGTTCTCCGATGCGCTGGTGCGGATGCGGGGCGTTGGTGCGGGCGGGTGCGGTGGGAGCCGTCCCGGAGAGTCTGCGGCACGGCCGCGAAATCGCGCCAGAAGAAGGTCGAATCCGGCAAGGATCTTCGGAATCCGGGCTACCGGTCGGTACTCCCGGGGGTGGCGTGGCAGCATCCGACTTGTGAGGCGTGACATTGCACATGTCACGTGCGATATCGGCCTCGCGCACGACCCCACCCTCTTGTTCGTACGAAGGAGAAGTACCGAGATGAAGCGATTCGCCGCGCTCCTCGCCACCGGCGCCGCGCTCTCCGCGCTGGCCGTCACCGGGGCCACCCAGGCCACCGCGCAGACCACCGGCGGCCCTTCGGGCCCCAGCACCAAGAACTGCGTCGACGGGTTCCCGGGCATCGTGAACCTGCGGCTCTGTGCCTCGGTGACCGGTGACCAGGTCGTGTTCTCCGGCTACGCGACCCCCGCCAGCATCGCCTGGAACCCGCAGAAGGTCTCCTTCAACCTGACCGCCGGCGTCGTCGGCGGCGCCCTGATCGGGAGCGACTCGCCCTACGTGCTCATCACCCCCGGCGGCATCCCGGTCGGCAACGTCTCCGGCACCGCGCCGTGCGGCTCCAGCGTCCAGGCCACGTTCAACGTGACCCAGTGGGGCTGGCCGCCGTCGACCGCCACCGTCACCGTGCCGGTCACCTGCTGATGAAGCGCTGACCGGGGCCGGTCCCGCGGATCCTTCCGGGGCCGCGGCGAAATCCGCGGGACCGGCCCCGGTCCCCGACGCCCGTGCGGTGCGGGCGTCGGCGCGGAACGGAGCCCGTGCGGTACGGGCGCTCCCAGGGTCTGCGGGATCCAGGGTCTGCGGGACCCGGGGTCCGCCGGACCCGGGACGCGTGGACCCCGGTGGAGCAGGGCCCTGGGTGGCGCGGGGCGGCGGGACCAGAGTGGTCCCCGTCAGGCATTCAGGCCCTCAGGCCCTCAGGCCCTCAGTACCGACCGACCGCACCGGAGCAGACCATGAACCACGCCGCACACCCCTCCCTCGCCACGTACTCCTCCCTCGCCGACCGGACCGCCGTCGTCACCGGGGCGGCCAGCGGCATGGGAGAGGCCACCGCCCGGCTGCTCGCCGCCGGCGGAGCCCGGGTGGCCCTGCTGGCCCGCCGCGCCGAGCGGCTGGACGCCCTCGCCGCCGCGATCACCGCCGACGGCGGCCGGGCCATCGCCGTCACCGCCGACGTCACCGACCAGTCCTCGGTGGACGCCGCGGTCCGGACCGTGCACGACGCCTGGGGTCCGGTCGACCTGGTGGTCAACAACGCCGGTGTGATGCTGCCCAACCCGCTCGCGGACGGCCGGATCGACGAGTGGACCCGGATGATCGACACCAACCTGACCGGCGCGCTGCGAATCGTCCGCGCCTTCTCCGCCGACCTCGTCGCGGCCGCCGCCGAGGGCAGCGCCGCCGACCTGGTCAACGTCTCCTCCATCGCCTCCCACGTCCTGTTCCCCGACTACGCCGTCTACGGGGCCACCAAGGCGGCGCTCACCCAGCTGTCCGCCGCGCTGCGCACCGAACTCGGCCCCCGGGACGTGCGGGTCTCCGCCCTCGAACCCGGGCTCACCGACACCGAGCTCGGCGGGCACATCGACAACCCGGAGCTGCGCGGGCAGCTCGCCGGGATGTTCGAGGCGATGCCCGCGCTGACCGCCGGGGACATCGCCGAGCTGATCGCCTTCACCGTCACCCGCCCTCGCCATGTGAACCTCCGTCACCTGGTGGCGCTGCCGACCCGGCAGGCTTGATCGTCAAGGCGGGGCGGCCCGGTCCACGCTTACGGGTGGCGGATACCTCCCGTCCGGGTGACACCGGTTCCGGCGCGGCCGTTCGTGGGCCAAGAGTGGTGCGCCATGACCACTGAAGACCTGGACGCTCCCCGGCCGAGCGCGACCGGCGCCGTGCCCGGACCCGCACGGCGGTCGGTCGTCGCGGCGACCGGCGTTTCGGTGCTCGCCGCCGGCCTCGCCGCGGCCGCCGCCGTTCCCGCCGCCGCCCTCGCCTCCGCCGTCCCGCCGACGGTCCCGCCGGCCGCGGACCCGCCCGTCGCCGTACCGCCCGCCGCCGACCCGCCGGGCACCGACGAGCGGGCGTACACGACGGTCGCCCGCGCCATCGCCGTCTACGACGACCACGACCGGCCGCTCGTCCCGGCCTACCTGAAGATCGTCCGGGACGGCCTGCCGCCGGGACGGGCCCGGGCGACCAAGCGGGTCCTGGTCGTCGGGGCCGGACCGGCCGGACTGCTGGCCGCCGACCTGCTCAACCGGGCGGGCCACGACGTCGTCGTGATCGAGGCCAACGGGAACCGCGTCGGCGGCCGGATCAAGACCTTCCGCGCCGGCGGGCACGAGAACGGCGCCCAGCCCTTCGCCGACCCGCTCCAGTACGCCGAGGCCGGGGCGATGCGGTTGCCCGAGAGCCACCCGCTGGTGATGGAACTGCTCGACAAGTACCGGTTGCCGCGGCAGGAGTTCCTGCTGGTGGACGTCGACCCGCAGAACCCCTCGCAGCGCACCAACCGCACCTGGATCCACGTCAACGGGCTGCACGTCCGGCGGGCCGACTACGAGCGGGACCCCTCGGCGGTCAACGAGTCCTTCGGCGTCACCGGCCCCAACCGCACCCGGACCGCCGCCGCCGTCTACGCCGAGGCGCTGGAGCACGCGCTGGCGCTCGTCCGGGGCAAGGAGGGGCCGGCCCTGGTCGAGGGCTGGGCCACCGTGCTGCGGCGGTACGGGCACTGGTCGATGTACCGGTACCTCACCGAGGAGGGCGGGCTCGACACCAGGACCGTCGACCTGATCGGCACGGTCCAGAACGTGACCTCGCGTCTGCACCTGTCCTTCGTGCACAGCTTCCTGTCCGCCGCGCTGATCGACCCGAGGACGAGGTTCTGGGAGATCAGGGGCGGCACGGCGAAGCTCGTCGACGCCCTGTACGCGGCCGTGAAGGGGAAGGTGCGGTTCGACCGGCGCGCGGTGCGGATCGACCGGCAGGGCGGCAAGGTCCGGGTGCACACCGTCTCCGAGGCGTGCCAGGCCGGGCGGGGCGGGGCGACCGAGGTCTTCGAGGGGGACGAGGCGATCGTCACCGTCCCGTTCGCCGGGCTGCGCCATGTGACCTTCGATCCGCCGCTCGGCTACGGCAAGCGGCGGGCCGTCACCGAACTCCACTACGACGCCGCGACCAAGGTGCTGCTGGAGTTCTCCCGGCGCTGGTGGGAGTTCACCGAGGAGGAGTGGCGGGCGGCGCTGGACTCCGTCGAGCCCGGCCTCCACGAGAAGTACCGGCAGGGCAAGGTCCCCGACGGCCGGTACCTCGGGGCCCACGACTCGGTGAAGGCGCTCGGGGTGAGCGTCCCCGGTGAGCTGCGGGAGTGCTTCGCGGCCTTCCGCCCGGTCGGCGGGGACCCGCCGGCCGCCCATGTGCGCGGCGGCGGCGCGGTGAGCGACAACGCCAACCGGTTCACCTACTTCGAGCACGCCCACCCCTTGGAGGGGAGCGACGGCGGCGTGGTGCTGGCCTCGTACAGCTGGGCGGACGACGCGCTGAAGTGGGACGCCTACGCCGACGAGGAGCGGTACCTGCGGGCGCTGGCCGGGGTGCAGGCCGTCTTCGGCCGCCGCTGCGAGGTCTTCTTCACCACGAAGGGCCGGACGCAGTCGTGGATGCGTGACCACTACGCCTACGGGGAGGCGTCGGTGCTGCTGCCGGGTCAGCACACCGAACTGTTCCCCGACATCCCCGGCTCGGAGGGGCCGCTGCACTTCGCGGGGGACCACACCTCGACCAAGCCGGCCTGGGTCGAGGGCGCGCTGGAGTCGGCCGTGCGGAGCGCGCTGCTGGTGCACACGGGCTGACCGGGGCCGGCCGGGACGACCCGGGACGACCTGGGACGACCTGGGACGACCGGTGCAGGGCGATCCCCGCGGCGTGCGGGGATCGCTCGGGGGAGGTCGGGCAGGGGCGGGGTGGTGTCGGGGTGGTGGTGTGGCGGCGGTGGTGCCGGGGCGGTGCTCGCCGGGTCAGCGGCGGGTGGCGGTGACCAGGTAGTAGTCGAGCAGGCCGTCCCGCCAGGAGGGGAGGAAGTTGCGGGTCCAGTGGCCGGGCGGGACGGTGCCTTCGAGATAGCGGTCGAGGCCGGGCCAGACGTCCGCGCCGATGGACTCGGTGGTGACCTCGGCGAAGCCGGCCGCCCCGAGGTCGGCCGTGAAGCCCTCCAACGGGTGGGGGACGTCCAGGCCGTTGGCGAAACTGCCGAGCAGGATGCTCAGCCGCTCGGCGACATCGGGCCCCACGGCGGAGAAGAACGTGGTCACCACCAGCCGGCCGCCCGGGCGCAGCACCCGGGCCGCCTCGTGGGCGAAGCCGGTCAGCTCGCGGAAGTGCTGGGCCGCCTCGACCGAGTACAGGCCGTCCATCGAGCCGTCCGCGAAGGGCAGGTCGTCGGCGGAGCCCAGGGTGTAGCCGAGCCGGTCCGGGAAGGTCGCCAGCGCCTTGGCGTTGACGGCGCGGGCGCGCTCGATCTGGTCGGGGTGGATGTCGACCCCGGTGACGGCGGCGAAGCGGAACTCGCACAGCGCGAGCGCCGCTCCCAGCCCGCGCCCGCAGCCCACCTCGCCGAGCCGCAGCGACTCGGCCGGCCCGGGGAAGGCGCGCAGCACCCGGCGGTAGAGGTTCTCCTGACTGCGGACGCGGTCCTCGGTCGTCGGATCGGTGGTGCGGACGCCGCGCCAGTCGCCGAAGTTGATGAATCCGCCCGCGAAGGAGGCGGCCTGTGACAGGTCGTCGGCGCCGTAGGTCCGGCGTACCGGTCCTGGGATGTGGTCCTGGCTCATGGCTCGCTCGGGCTCCTCGTGTGTCGTGGCGACGGCCGGGTGACGGCGGTGGCCGGGGTGACGGGCGCGGGCGGGGGAGGGCCGGTGCTCCGGGCCTCCCGCGGGCGCGCGCCGCAGTACGTACCCAAACCGGCCGATGGTGGAACTACCCGAAGGAGGTGGTTTCAGAAGGGGCGGAGCAGGTCAGGAGGGACGGACGGGAACTCGGTGTCGACGGGGCGGTCGGCCTGCCAGACTGGGCGCCGATCGATCGTTCGGATCCGAAGGGGACGGGGAGCATCATGGGGATGGGCACGGGCACGGGTGTTGTCGCGGGGGACGCCGCGGCGGACGGGCGGATCGCGCCGCCGCTGACCGGGGGCGAGCGCGAGACGCTGCGGGCGTTCCTGGACTTCCACCGGGCCACGCTGGCGATGAAGTGCGCCGGGCTGACGGACGAACAGCTGCGGCTGCGGTCGAGCCCGCCGTCGACGCTGAGCCTGCTCGGGCTGGTGCGCCACATGGCGGAGGTCGAGCGGACCTGGTTCCGGCGGGTCATCGACGGCGAGGACGTCCCGCTGGTGTGGTCCGCGGAGGGCGACTACCAGGTCGCCTACGACACCACCGGCGCCGACCGGGCCGAAGCCTTCGCGGCCTGGGAGGCGGAGGTGGAGCACGCCCGGCGGATCGAGCGCGAGGCGGAGTCGCTCGACGTCACCGGTTACCAGGCCCGCTGGAAGGAGAACGTCTCGCTGCGGCTGGTGATGCTCCACCTGATCCACGAGTACGCCCGCCACAACGGCCACGCGGACTTCCTCCGCGAGGCGATCGACGGCGCCACCGGAGCCTGAGGCCGCCCCGGCGGGCGCTCGTCGGGCGCGAGCCGGGCGGGCGTCGGGCGGGCGCCGGGGGAGGGCTTCGCGGTGGGTGGTGAACGCGGGGCGGGGTGCGGGCCGTATCCGTCTGCGTGACAGTGATGACCTCGGGACGTGGTGCTGGCAAGCTGGCCGCCATGGCGGAAGCGGTGGGTGAGGCGGGAGTCCGGGAGCTGGTCGCGGGGTGGCTCGCGGCGGAGCGGCCCGGTGAGGACGGGGCCGGTGGCGGGGAACCGCCGGACGGCGGGTGGGCGGTGCCGCCGGCCGCCGGGGCGGTGGTGGTCGCGGCCGCGCGGCGGCTGGCCGGTGGCGGTGCGCCCGCGGTGGTGCCGGAGGGGCTGCGGCTGATCGCCGAGGCCCTGGTGGTGGACGAGTACCCGTCGGCGGGGGCGTGGACGGCGCGGGAGCGCGCGGAGGCCGTGGAGTGGGTGGCGCTGCTGCTGCACCGCTTCGGGGAGGACGGTGTCACCCTGTTGACGGCCGAGCTCACGGGGGAGGCGGGGGAGTCCGCGGGCACCTCAGCCGGCTAACGCCGCCAGCCGCCGGTCCAGCTCGCCGACCACCGTGGTGTCACCGAGCCGCCCGTACAGGCCGCGGGCCGCCCGGAGGGTGCCGACGGCCTCCGGGGCGCGGCCGGTCGCCAGCAGGAAGTCCGCGAAGTGGCGTTCGGCCACCGCCTGCAGATGGACCGCGCCGGCGAACCGGCAGCGCTCCACCGTCTGCCGCCAGGCGTCCTCCGCGTCGCCGTACCGGCCGAGCAGTTGCAGGGCGTGCGCCTCGTTGATCATCGCGGAGAGGTGGAAGACCGCCAGCGGGTGTTCGGCGAGCAGGGCCCGGGCCTCGCCGGCGCGGCGCAGGGCCCGGGCCGGATCGCCGGCCAGGCCGTACAGGCCGGCGGTGTTGCTCAGCGCGTAGGGGGTGTGTTCGGCGTGGCCGTGCGTCTCGGCCAGGGCGATCGCCCGCTCGCCCAGCCGGACCGCCTCGTCGGGCCGCCCGCCGGCCGCTGTGGTGACGGCCAGCACGGTGAGCGCCTGCACCCGGACGGCGTCGTCGGTGCCGGAACTGCGGTCGACCGCCCGGCGGGCCAGCCGGTGCGCCTCGACCGTCCGGCCCCGGCCGCTCAGGGCCCGGGCCGTCACGGCCTCCATCGCGGCCACCGCCGCCGGATCACCGGTGCGGCCGGCGGCGTCCAGGCCGGTCCGCAGGCAGGACAGCCGGTCCGTGCGGCGCCCGACGCTGTAGTACAGGCCGTCGGCGCGGTAGGCGAGCCGCCACGCGCGGTCGTGGTCGCCGGTCTCGGAGGCGGCGGCGACCAGGCCCCGGACGGCGGGCTCCTCGGCCTGGAACCAGTCCAGGATCGAGCGGACGGTGGGCAGATGGGGCCGGGCGGCGCGGCGCCCGCCGGACCTCGGCGGGCCACCGGCGGTACCGGCGGCCCTGGCGCCCGGGGCGGGTTGGAGCAGGGCGGCGCCGTGGGCCACCATCGCGAGGTAGTGGTCGGCCAGCGCGGCGGTGGCGGTGGTGTGCTCGGACGGGTGCCGCTCGTCGAGGAGTTCGGCCCCGTAGAGCCGGATCAGGTCGCAGCGGCGGTAGCGGCCGGGTGCGATCTCGCTGAGCAGGTGGTGCGCGGTCAGGGCGGCCAGCGCGTCCCGGGCCTCGTCCGGTCCGGCGCCGAGCAGCGCCGCCGCGGCGGGGACGTCCGTGTCCCGGCCGGGGTGGACGGCGAGCAGGGCCAGCAGGTGGGCCGCCGTACCGCTGAGGCGGCGGAGCGTCCGGTCGAGCGCGCCGCGCAGGCTGGTGCTGCCCCGGGTGTCCAGGGCGTGCAGCCTGGTCCGCTCGTCGTCGAGTTCGGGCAGCAGGTCGGCGATCGCCCAGGCGGGACGGGTGGCCAGCCGGGCGGCGGCGATCCGCAGGGCGAGCGGCAGCCGGCCGCAGAGCTCGGCGAGCCGGGCGGTGGCCTCCGGTTCGGCGGCCACCCGGGGGCGGCCGAGCAGGTGCTCCAGCAGTTGTCCGGCCTCCTCGGCGGGCAGCGGGCCGAGGCGCAGCGGGGCGGCGCCCTCGGTGACCACGAGGTCCGCCAGGGTGCTGCGGCTGGTGACCACGGTGGCGCAGCCGGGACCGGCGGGCAGCAGGTCGGCGAGGTCCCCGACGTCCGCGACGTCGTCCAGCACCACCAGCAGGCGGCGGTGGCGGCTGAGCGAGCGGTACCGGGCGGCGCGGGCGGACCGGTCGGCGGGCAGGTCCGACTCCGGTACGCCCAGGGCCTGGAGGAACCGGCCGAGGACGGCGGCGGGGTCGGCGGGACGGCCCGGGCCGAAGGCGTTGAGGTCGGCGAAGAGGCGTCCGTCGGGGTACCCGGCGGCCGCGTCGTGCGCCCAGCGGAGGGCGGTGGCGGTCTTGCCGGTCCCGGCCGGGCCGACCAGGACGCCGAGCGGGCCGGGGCGGTTGGGGTCGGCGGCGTCCGAGCCGCGCAACCGGTCCGAGAGCCAGTCGAGTTCGGAGGTGCGGCCGACGAATCCGGCCGCGGGCCGGGGGAGTTGGTCGGGTGCGGGTGCGGGTGCGGGTGCGGGTGCGGGTGCGGGTGCGGGTGCGGTGGCCGGTGCGGTGGCGCTGGGGGCCGGAGGTGCGGCGGGCGCGGCCGGTGCGGTGGTGACGGCGGGGTCCGGCGCGGGGGCCGGGGGCGCGGGTCGGGCGGCGGCCGCGCGACCGCCGCCGACCGGGCGGGCCGTCGACTTGCAGCTCGCGAACGGCACCGCCGTCGTTGGCCGGTCGGCCGGGGCGACGGCTGCGGGCACGGTGGCCGGTCGGGTGACGGCCGGTCGGACCACGATCGGGGCGACGGCGGCCGGGGCGCTGCCGGGCCGGGGCCGTCCGATCAGGCGGACCGGTCCCGGCGCCGTGCCCGGGCGCCGCGCCGGGTCGTCGGACAGCACGCCCGAGACCGCCGACCGCAGCGCGCTGCCGGGCCCGACGCCGAGGTCCGCGGCGAGCCGGCGGCGGGTGCGGTGATAGGCGTTCAGGGCGTCCCAGGAGCGGCCGGACTGCTGCAGACAGAGCACCAGCCGGGCGGCCAGCGCCTCGTTCCACGGATCGGCCTCCGCCGCGCGGTCGAGCTCGGGCACGGCGTCGGCGCCCAGCCCGAGCCGGAGCAGCCGGTCGGCCCACGCCTCCAGCGCCAGGGTCCGGTCCTTGCGCAGCCGGTCGGCGAGCGCGTCCCGCAGGTCGGTCTCGGGCAGGTCGGCGAGTGCGGCGGGTCCCTGCCACAGGGAGAGCGCCCGGCGCAGCAGCCCGGCCGCCGCCTCGTCGCCGTCCGGGGCGCTGCGTGCGGCGGCGTCGGCGACCAGCCGCTCGAACAGCAGCGAGTCCACCGCGTCCGCCGGTCCGTCCAGCCGGTAGCCCGGCGGGCGGGTGGAGAGGACGAGGCCCGAGCCGGCGATCAGTTTGCGCAGCGCGGCGATGTGGCCCTGCAGCGCGGCCCGGGCCCGGGCCGGCGGAGCGTCGCCCCAGAGCAGTTCGAAGAAGCGTCCGACCGGGACGGTGCGGCCGAGTTCGAGCGCCAGCAGGGCCAGCGTGGCGCGCCGCTTGGCGGCGGCGGGCTCGACGGACCGGCCGTCGGCGGTCCGCAGTTCCACCGGGCCCAGCAGCCGAACGAACACGGATCCTCCCTGGTGAGAGCGGGTGGGCAAGGGCTTCCCTCCCTGTGCGGGGCGCAGTCTAGCCACGCTGAAGGTTCGTCCTGTGACGTTCGGTGTGCGATTTCGGGAATGGTGGGTATCTGTCCGACCGGGGGGTTGACGGCAGCCGGTTCGTGGTTCCTGCGAGAGCGCGCGGGGGCGTTCCCCGTTCGGAGGCGGACGCGGCGTTCGCCCGGCGCGGCTCCGGGCCCGTTGTCGCGCCGCCGGTGAGGCACTGTCGTCCGCGTGCTGACAAAGGGGACGGCGGGCGGGTCGGGTGCCGGGGCGGCGGGCGCGGGCGCCGGGTGCGGGCGGCGGTGCGGGCGGGCCCGTCGGGTGCGACCGGGGGCGGCGGTCCCGGGAGCGGGGTCCCAGCGGCCCGGGTCGTCCGGGCGGAGCGCGTGCCCGGCGGTTCGGGAGGAGTGCGCTTTAGGGCGTGCCCCGCTGCCCGAACGGGAACGGCCGGAGAGGGCCCCCGGGCGGGGCCGCGGGGCCCCCGGGCGGACACCGGGACGACCCGTCTCCAGTGTTCAACGGCCGGACGTCCACCTGGGGTTCACCTGCCGCCAGGAGATGAACCCGGGCCTCCGGGCGCCCCGTCGATCAGAGTGCGGGGCCGTCGTGGTTCCGAGAGCTTCGACCGCCGGGAAGGGCCACCATGCTGCGAATGAACGGGCCGCTGCGGATCACCGTCCTCGACAAGGACGCCTACTACGAGCAGCGCGCGGTGGTACGCACCCCGTACGGCACGTTCGTGCTGGAGGGGAGGGCCGGGGCCTCGCTGGACGTGCGGGCCGAGGAGTGGGAGCTGGAGCTCCAGCACTGCGTGCCCGGTGTGGGCTGGCGGCCCAACGTCCGGGTACTGCCGTACCCGTGGCAGACCTCCGGCGGCTTGCGCAGCCGGATCCTGCGCAGCAAGGACTGCGACTGGCCGAACGGGGACCCGACCGAGCGCAACTTCGTGCTCCGGCTCTCCGCGACGGTGGCCGAGCGTCCGGGCGCGGCCCCGGCCGCCGCCGAGGCGGTGGGCCCGGCCGTCCGGGGCGGTCTGCGGACCAGCTCCGGTGCGGGCGTCGGCACGGTCGGCGGGGCGATGCCCGGGGTGCCCGGGGTGCCCGCGATGCCGGGGGTGCCCGCGATGCCCGGGGCGCCGGCGATGCCCGGGGCGCCGGCGGTGTCCGGGGCGGAGGCCGCGCGGTCGGTGCCGGGGCTCAGGGCTGCGGAGGCCGTGCAGGGCGTGTCCGTGGCCGCCGCCCGGCTGGAGCCGGGGGGCATGTCGACGGGACGGGTGGCTCCGGCGGTGTGGCCCGCGCCGACGGCCCGGGCGGCGGAGGCCCGTGCGGTGGAGGCGGAGCGGGCGGAGCCGGTGACGGGTGCCGAGGCCCGGGGGAACGGCTGGTAGCGGGGCGGGGGGGGGGGGGGGGGGGGGGGGGGGGGGGGGGGGGCCCCGGGGCGGGGGGGCCGCGCGGGGGGGGGGGGGGGGGCGGGGGGGGGGGTGGGGGGGGGGGGCGGGGGGGGACACGGC
>NZ_JBIWIF010000017.1:0-183571 GCF_044764505.1 Kitasatospora sp. NPDC094019 | reverse complement strand
CGGTTACATTCCGAACCCGGAAGCTAAGCCTCACAGCGCCGATGGTACTGCAGGGGGGACCCTGTGGGAGAGTAGGACGCCGCCGAACAATCATTCCAAAAAGACCCCCTCCGGTTCAGGAGGGGGTCTTTTTGCGTTAACGTCTCCCCACCACGTCCGAGCTCGGTGGAGAGGCACGAACCGTTGCAGAACCTGACCCTTACCTGGCAGTCCGCCGGGGGTACCGCGGCCGTGCTCTACGGGGGCTCGTACGTGGCGGCCCGGGGACGGCGGCCGGGCGTCTCGGTGGTCCTGCGGGAGGCCGGCACCCTGCTCGCGCTGTTCTCCCTCTGGCAACTGGTCGGACGACTGTCGCTGATGAGCACCGAACACGCCCTGGACCGGGCTCGTTGGATCCACCGGACGGAACTGGCGGTCGGCCTGCCCGACGAGGTCTCCTGGCAGTCCGCCGTGACGCCCTACCCGGTGCTGGTGAAGCTGGCGAACTACTACTACGCGTCGATGCACTTCACCGTGATGATCGCGGCGCTGGTCTGGGTCTTCCTCAGACACCGGGAGCGGTACGCGTGGGTGCGGACCACGGTGGTGATCACGACGGCGGTCTGTCTGGCCGTCCAGTTCATCCCGGTGGCGCCTCCCCGGATGCTGCCGGAGAAGGGGTTCGTCGACGTCGCGGCGGAGTACGGGCAGTCGGTGTACGGAGGCACGGTCGGCGGGATGGTGAAGGCCGCTCAGCTGTCCGCGATGCCGTCCGTGCACGTGGCTTGGTGCGTGCTGGTGGCGGTCGCGGTGGTACGGGTCTCGTCGAGCCCGCTGCGGTGGCTGGTGGTGCTGCACCCGGTGCTGACCGTCGCGGTCGTGGTGGTGACGGCGAACCACTTCTGGGCGGACGGTCTGGTCGCGGTGGCGATCCTGCTGCTGGCGTACGCGGCGCAGCGCGGCTTCGCGCGGTGGCGGGCCCGGAACACGTCGGAGGTCCGGCCGGAGGCCGGACGGGAACGGGTGGGGGCCCGCGACCGCGCGGGCACGTGACATGCCGGTGGGCCGGGCCCCGTGGGGGGAGGGTCCGGCCCACCGGTTCGGACCTGCCGTTACTTGACCGGCAGGGCGTCACGGCCCCACGCGCTGTTGGTCAGCGACGCGGTGGCCCAGTACCAGGCCGCCAGCCCGGAGGCCGCGGCGATCCAGCCGGCCGCCTTGGCCAGGCCACCGGAGGTGTTGAAGGTGGCGATGGCGGAGAGGAAGAGCGAGATCGTCAGCAGGCCGTAGACCGCGCGGCCGAGCAGGCCGGCGTTCCAGCTCGCGGCGGTCAGGGTGAGTGCGAGCAGGGCCCACAGCAGCAGGAACAGGCCGGCCGCGTTCTTGCCGGCGCCGGAGGCCGTGGACCAGGTGGCCCAGAAGGCGCCGAGGCTGGTGAAGGCCGTCCCGGTGAAGCCTTCGCCGCCGCGGAGCTGCCAGAGGCCGGCGACGAACAGGGTGATGCCGCCGAGGATGTGGGCGAGATGGGCCGAGTTCCCGGCGGCTGTGCCGCTGAACAGGCCGGTCGAGAGAACGCCGTAGGCGAGGAGAGTCAGGCCGAGTGCGAGGTAACCGAGGTTACCCGCGTCGGCGCCGGTGGAGCGGGCGTTCAGTGCCCCGGTAGCTTCATTGCTCACCGGAGGCTCCTTTCACTGATGGGCGCGCGCGAGGGCGCAGTGAACGCGGGTGAGTTTGCGAGGTGAAGGCGCGCGACCGCGCCGGGCGCGCACGGCTGGAGCGTGCGACGGCTGCGGTCAGAAAGCTGGGCCAGCGAGAGAGCCGCTGGTCACGTCCCCTCCGGGGGATTCCCCGGTGAGATCGGTGTACCCAGGGTGAGCGGGCTTGTACCCTTGTGAATCGCACATTTTGTGTCGACGGCCCGTCGCGGATCGTTCAGGCTGCGACAACCGGTGGGGCAAGCTCGGTCCGAGGCGCGCGGTTCCCGGCGGTCCCGGTGCGGGTGCGGGTTCAGGCGGTCCGCTGGGTGGGCACCCGCAGGGTGAGGATGGCCATGTCGTCGGACGGCGGCTCCGGGGCGAAGCGTTCGACCGCCCGCTGCACACGCAGTGCGACGGCCCCGGCGGTGAGTCCGGTGCAGCCGGTGAGTACCTCGGCGAGCCCGTCGTCGCCCAGCATCCGCAGGCCCTCGCGGCGTTCGGTGACGCCGTCGGTGACGCAGAGCAGGACTTCGCCGGGGTGGAGCACCAGGCGCTCGGCGGTGAGGTCGAGGTCCTCCATGACGCCGAGCAGCGGCTGCGGGGTGGCGGCCCGGTCGACCCGGCCGTCGGTGCGCAGCCGCAGGGGCAGCGGGTGGCCGGCGCAGACCAGCGAGAGTTCGGTGCTGCCGTCGGGGCGGGGGGTCAGCTCGCCGTAGAGCAGGGTGAGGAAGCGGCTGCGCGAACCTTCCTCCAGGATGGCGGTGTTGAGCCGGCTGAGGACCTGGGGGGCGTCCAGACCCTCGCGGGCGAGCAGCCGCAGCGAGTGCCGGGCGAGGCCGGTCACCGAGGCGGCCTCGGGCCCGGTGCCGCAGACGTCGCCGATGGCGAAGCCGTAGGTGCCCTCGCGGATCGGGAAGAGGTCGTAGAAGTCGCCGCCGACCTCGTTGCCCTCGCCGGCGGCCTGGTAGTAGACGTCCACCTCGACGCCCGGGATGTCGGGCAGTTCCGGCGGCAGCAGGCTGCGTTGCAGGGCCTGGCTGGTGGCCGTGCGCTCGGAGTAGAGCCGGGAGTTGTCGAGGGCGAGGGCCGCTCGGCGGGAGAGGTCCTCGGCGAGTTCCAGGACTTCCTGGCGGAAGCGGACGCCGGTCGGGGTGCCGAGGGCGAGCAGGCCGATCACCCGGTTGCGGGCGGTCAGGGGCAGGACGACGGTCTCGCCGAGCAGGCCGGTGAGGCCGGGCTCGTGGGCGAAGCCGCTGTCGTCGGCGGTGTCGGTGGGGCCGGCCCAGAAGCGGGCGCCGTGGGTGGGGCCGGCGTCGGGGGCGGTGGTCTTGTCGAGCAGGGCGCGCAGCGGGTCGATCCGGTCCTCGTCCTCGTGCAGGACGAAGGCCAGCGAGGCGGGGGCGCCGTGGTCGCCGTTGGTGTAGACGGCGCACCAGGAGGCGAGGGTGGGGACGGCCATCTGCGCCATGAGCGCGAGGGTCTGCTCGTGTTCGAGGGTGCCGGCCAGCAGGTCGGAGGCTTCGACGAGGAAGGACAGCGAGCCGCGGCGCAGCCGTTCGAGTTCGGTGAGCCGGGTGGATTCGACGGCGAGGGCGAGCCGGTCGGCGGCGGACTGGAGCCGCAGCGCGTCCTCGTTGTCGTAGCGGCCAGGGGCGGCGGTGGCGATGCCGAGCGAGCCGATCAGCCGGCCCTCGACCTTGAGCGGGACGGTGAGCAGGGAGCGCAGCGCGCTGTCGTCGAGGACGGCCGGGCCGGTGGGTCGGGTGGCGAGGTCCTCGTGCACCGAGGGGAGGCGGGGCGAGTCGTAGCGGTTGCCGGTGTCGACCGGGAAGCGGGTGTGCGGGCGGATCGCGGTGGGCAGTCCGGTGGCGGCGCGGAGCTCGAACTCGGTCTCGTCGTCGGTGGTGAGCAGCAGGTAGGCGGCGTCGGCGTCGAGCAGGTCGCGGGCGCGTTCGACGGTGTGCTGGAGCAGGGTGTCGAGGTCCTCGCCGCTGCCGAGGCCGGCCAGCAGGTCGAGCCTGGCCGCCGGTTCGGCGCGGTCGCCGGGCAGGGCGCGGGCGGGGGAGCGCAGGACGGCGCGGTCGTCGTCCGGGACCAGCAGGCAGAGCGTGGAGGGGGTGCCGTCGGTGTCGCGCAGGCGGACCTGGACGCCGTAGACGTCGGTGGTGGTGCCGTCGGCGCGGCGCAGCGCGTAGCCGCCCTCCCAGCGGGCGAGCCGCAGGGTGGCGGCGAGGCCGAGGCCGGCCTCGGCGGGCTGCGGCCAGACGGCGAGGTCGGCCCAGGGGCGGCCGAGCACGGTGTCGGCGGGGTGCTGGAAGAGTGCCTCGGCGTCGGGGTTCCAGGCGAGGATCCGGCCGTCGTCGTCGAGCTGGACGACGGCGACGTGCACCGGTCCGGTGCTGCGGGGGAGCTCGCTGCCGGGGGTGGCGGGCAGCGCGTAGCGGGTGCCGGCGGTGTGCGCGGGCAGGGCGAGCCGGAACCAGACGGTCTTGCGGCCGGAGCCGTACTCGACGCCCCAGCGTTCGGCGAGGGCGGCGCACATCAGCAGGCCCCGGCCGCCCTCGCCGTCGGCGTCGGCGTAGTGGTCGGAGGCGGTGGTGGGTACGTCGGCGAAGGTGGGCAGGCCGCGTTCGGGGTGGTGGTCGGTGACTTCGATCCGGACCGTGCCGTCCTCGCGCAGGCAGCAGACCTCGGCCGCGGTGCCGGCGTGCACGACGGCGTTGGTGACGAGTTCGCTGACCAGGACCACGGCGTCGTCGACGACCTCGGGCAGGCCCCAGCCCAGCAGCGCGTCCCGCACGAAGGCGCGGGCGGCGGAGGCCGACCGGCCCACTGGTTCGAAGGTGGCGGCTGCGCGCGCGGTGACCACGTTGCCACGTCTCCTCTGCTCTGGCCCTGGCTGCCCGGGGGCGCGGCCGTCGACTCCCGGTGTGTGCCGGCGGGGTGCCGGCGACGCTGGGGCGGGTCGGTGGCCCGGTGCAGCGCTCCACCCTACTTTCCGCTTGGTTCCCCGCGGGGGCGGGGCGTCGAAACAGGCACCGGAGGGTGATTCTGCCCACCCGTTTCGGACCGGGGCGGTACCAACCGAGCGCAACCGGCCTTGTACCGGGCGCGAGTGCTGCCAGACTGGGGGGTCCGCGATGTCCGTTCGGAGCAGTACGGTCGTTGCGGGTTCCGGTGGACCCGAGGGGCCACCGGGGCGTACACCGGGACGTTTCCCGGCGGCGGGCCCCCGAGGGGGCGCGGCCGCGGGGGAGCCCGGACAGTTCACGATCTGGGAGGGGCCCGTTGAGTTCGGCCACCAAGGACGCAACCGGTACGACGCCGCCCGCTCAGCGTGGCGGGCGGTCCGGGGCCGCGCCGCGGAGCGCGGCCGGCCGGCGTGTCAATCACAACCGCGGCGCCGAGCCGGCCGAGCTGCGCAAGGTGCTGGCCGCGCTGACGGCGATGCGCGACGGAAACTTCCGGCGCCGGCTGACGGTGCCCGGGGACGGACCGCTGGCGGAGATCGCCGCGGTGTTCAACGAGGTGGCGGAGCGCAACCAGCACCTGACGGGTGAGCTGGCCCGGGTGCGTCGCGCGGTGGGCCGTGAGGGCCGGCTGAACGAGCGGCTGGAGACCGGTGCCGGCGAGGGCGCCTGGATGGCGGCGGTCGACAACTGCAACGCGCTGATCGACGACCTGGCGCGGCCGATGGCCGAGGTGGGCCGGGTGCTGAGCTCGATCGCCGAGGGCGACCTGGACCAGAAGATGGAGCTGCGCTCGCTGCACAGCAACGGGGTGAGCCACCCGTTGCGCGGCGAGTACCTGAAGATCGGCCGTACGGTCAACGGGCTGGTGGACCAGCTGTCGGAGTTCACCGACGAGGTGACCCGGGTGGCCCGTGAGGTCGGCACCGAGGGCAAGCTGGGTGGCCAGGCGAAGGTCCGCAGCGTGTCCGGCAGCTGGAAGGACCTCGCGGACTCGGTCAACACGATGGCCGGTCGGCTGACCGCGCAGGTGCGCAACATCGCGCAGGTGACGACCGCGGTGGCCAAGGGCGACCTGTCGCGCAAGGTGACGGTCGAGGTGGCCGGCGAGATGCTGGAGCTGAAGAACACCGTCAACACGATGGTGGACCAGCTGAACGGCTTCGCGGCGCAGGTGACCAGGGTTGCCCGGGACGTGGGGACCGAGGGCCGGCTGGGCGGTCAGGCGCAGGTGCCGGGTGTCGCCGGGGTCTGGCGGGACCTCACCGATTCGGTGAACTTCATGGCGGACAACCTGACGGGTCAGGTCCGCAGCATTGCGCAGGTGACCACGGCGGTGGCGCGCGGCGACCTGTCGCAGAAGATCGAGGTGGACGCGCGCGGGGAGATCCTGGAGCTGAAGAACACCATCAACACGATGGTGGACCAGCTCTCGGGCTTCGCCGAGCAGGTGACCCGGGTGGCCCGCCAGGTGGGTACCGAGGGGCGGCTCGGCGGTCAGGCGCAGGTGCCGTGGGCGGCCGGCGTGTGGCGGGACCTCACCGACAACGTCAACTTCATGGCGAACAACCTCACCGACCAGGTGCGGAACATCGCCCAGGTGACCACGGCCGTGGCCCGGGGCGACCTCTCGCAGAAGATCCAGGTGGACGCGCGCGGGGAGATCCTGGAGCTGAAGAACACCATCAACACCATGGTCGACCAGTTGTCCGCCTTCGCGGACGAGGTGACCAGGGTGGCCCGGGACGTCGGTACCGAGGGCATCCTCGGCGGTCAGGCGAGCGTGCCGGGGGTGTCCGGCACCTGGAAGGACCTGACCAACAGCGTCAACCTGATGGCCAACAACCTGACCAGCCAGGTCCGCAACATCGCCGAGGTGACCACGGCGGTGGCCCGCGGGGACGTGTCGAAGAAGATCACCGTCGATGCCCGGGGCGAGATCCTGGAGCTGGTCACCACCGTGAACACGATGGTGGACCAGTTGTCGGCGTTCGCCGACGAGGTCACCCGCGTCGCCCGCGAGGTGGGGACCGAGGGCAACCTCGGCGGCCAGGCCCGGGTGCGCGGGGTGTCGGGCATCTGGAAGGACCTGACCGACAACGTCAACTTCATGGCCTCGAACCTCACCAGCCAGGTGCGGAACATCGCCGAGGTGGCGACGGCGGTGGCCTCGGGCGACCTCTCCAAGAAGATCACCATCGAGGCGCAGGGCGAGGTCGCGGCGCTGGCCGGGACGCTGAACACCATGGTCGACCAGCTGTCCGCCTTCGCGGTGGAGGTCACCCGGGTGGCGCGCGAGGTGGGCACCGACGGCATCCTGGGCGGTCAGGCGGGGGTGCCGGGCGTGGCCGGCATCTGGAAGGACCTGACCGACAACGTCAACCTGATGGCCAACAACCTGACCGGCCAGGTGCGGAACATCGCGCTGGTGATCACGGCGGTGGCCAAGGGCGACCTGTCGCAGAAGATCGACGTCGACGCGCGCGGCGAGATCCTGGAGCTCAAGACCAGCATCAACACCATGGTGGACCAGCTGTCGGCGTTCGCCGACGAGGTGACCCGGGTCGCCCGTGAGGTGGGCACCGACGGGCGGCTGGGCGGCCAGGCCCGGGTGCCGGGGGTGGACGGCACCTGGCAGGACCTCACCGAGTCCGTCAACGAGCTGGCGAACAACCTCACCCGGCAGGTGCGCGCGATCGCGCAGGTCGCCACCGCGGTGACCCGGGGTGATCTGTCGCTGCGGATCGACGTGGACGCCGCGGGCGAGCTCGACGAGCTCAAGGACAACATCAACCAGATGATCGCCAACCTGCGCGAGACCACCCGGACCAACCAGGAGCAGGACTGGCTGAAGACCAACCTGGCCCGGATCTCCGGTCTGCTCCAGGGCCGGCGCGATCTGGAGGCGGTGGCCTCGCTGATCATGACCGAGCTCACCCCGGTGGTCTCGGCCCAGCACGGCGCCTTCTTCCTCGCCCAGCCGGCCGGTCGCACCGCCGAGCTGATCACCGAGGACGACGACGAGAACGACACCGTGCTGCGGCTGATCGGCAGCTACGGCTACCAGCGCCGGGCGATGCCGACGACCTTCCACCCCGGTGAGTCGCTGATCGGCCAGGCCGCGGTGGAGAAGCGGGCGATCATCCTCAAGGAGGCGCCGCCCGGGTACCTGAAGATCGCCTCCGGCCTCGGCGAAGCCTCGCCGGCCCACATCGTGGTGCTGCCGGTGCTGTTCGAGGGTCGGCTGCTGGGCGTGATCGAGCTGGCCACCTTCAGCTCGTTCACCACGGTCGCGCTGGACTTCCTCAACCAGATCGCGGACCTGATCGGCGTCACCGTCAACACCATCAGTGTCAACACCAAGACCGAGGGCCTGCTGCTGGAGTCCCAGCGGCTGACCGCGGAACTCTCGATGCGTTCGGCGGAGTTGGAGGCGCGCCAGGAGGAACTGGAGCGAACCAACGAGGAGTTGCAGGAGAAGGCCGAGCAACTCGCTCAGCAGAACCGTGACATCGAGATCAAGAACGGCGAGATCGAGGAGGCGCGGCAGGTCCTGGAGGAGCGCGCCGAACAGCTCGCGCTGGCCTCCCGGTACAAGAGCGAGTTCCTCGCCAACATGTCGCACGAGCTGCGCACCCCGCTGAACTCGCTGCTGATCCTGGCCAAGCTGCTCTCCGACAACAACGAGGGCAACCTCTCGCCCAAGCAGGTCGAGTTCGCCGACACCATCCACGGCGCCGGGTCCGACCTGCTCCAGCTGATCAACGACATCCTCGACCTGTCCAAGGTGGAGGCGGGCAAGATGGACGTCCGGCCGGCCCGGATCGCCCTGGTCCAGCTGGTCGACTACGTCGAGGCGACCTTCCAGCCGGTCGCGCTGGACAAGAACCTGGAGTTCGAGGTGCGGGTCTCGCCGGCCCTGCCGGTCACCCTGCACACCGACGAGCAGCGGCTCCAGCAGGTGCTGCGCAACCTCATCTCCAACGCGGTGAAGTTCACCGACACCGGCGCCGTGGACTTCTCGATCAGCCCGGCGGGCGGGGGAGTGCCGCAGCACGTGCGCGAGCAGCTGCTGGAGGCGGGCGCGATCGACGGGCCGGACGATCCGCTGATCGCCTTCACCGTGTCGGACACCGGGATCGGCATTCCCGGGGACAAACTGCGGGAGATCTTCGAGCCGTTCCGGCAGGCCGACGGCACCACCAGCCGCAAGTACGGCGGTACCGGCCTCGGGCTGTCGATCAGCCGGGAGATCGCCCGGCTGCTCGGCGGCGAGATCCACGCCGAGAGCGAGCTGGGCAAGGGCTCGACCTTCACCCTCTACCTGCCGCTGCGCACCGAGGCCCCGGGAGCCGTCGGTCAGGCGGGGTCGGGCGCGCCCTCGCTGCGCGCCTCGGTCGGGGTGACCCCGGTTGGGACGCCGGTGCCGGTGGGGGAGAACCCGGCCGAGCACTGGGCGCAGGAGGTGCGCGAGCTGGTCGAGGTCCGCCGCCGGGGCGCGGTCGAGCGCCGCCGCAGCGCGGCCCTGGAGGTGCCGTCCGCCGAGGGCCGGTCCCCGCACCAGGCCCGGCCCGCCGGGTTCCGTCCGGGCGACGGGAGGGCGGCGGAGGGGCGCAGCCCGGAGTCCGCTCCGGCGGTCCGGTCCGGTGGCCGCGGCGACGTCCGCTTCGACGGCGAGCAGGTGCTGATCGTCGACGACGACGTGCGCAACGTGTTCGCCCTCACCAGCGTGCTGGAGCAGCACGGGCTGACGGTGCTGTACGCGGAGAACGGCCGTGAGGGCATCGAGATGCTGGAGCAGCACGAGAACGTGGCGCTGGTCCTGATGGACATCATGATGCCGGAGATGGACGGCTACGCGACCACCGAGGCGATCCGGCGGATGCCGCAGTTCGCCGGTCTGCCGATCATCGCGCTGACCGCGAAGGCGATGAAGGGCGACAAGGAGAAGTCCTTGGCGGCCGGTGCCACCGATCACATCACCAAGCCGGTGGAGACCGACCACCTGCTGTCGGTGATGCACGAGTGGCTCACCGTCCGGAAGTCCTGACCGCCGGGACCTCCGCCGCCGAGGCCCGGACCGACGGGTGTCCGGGGCCCACCGGGCCCCGGGCACGGCCGAGTTCGGCCCGTTCGAATGGCGGGGGCGTGAATCGCGGAGTACGCTCCGGGGTTCACGCCGGTGGGAGGGCGGTTTGCTGGCGGGGAGGGTCGGGAACCGGGTAGGGTCACCGATCGTTGCGAACAGTGACCGAGTGACGACTCGCTGGTGAGCGTACGCCGGTGCACTGGCTGCGCACCGCTCCGGATCCGGACGCGACGGAGCGATGTGCCGGGCGAGGGGGTGCGGCTAGCATGACCGGGGTAGTGGTGGGCAGTACGCGGGTGCCTTCCCCAGGTAGGCAGGCGACAGGAGGGCGCGTCGTAATGCAGAAGGCGAAGATCCTCCTGGTCGACGACCGGCCGGAGAACCTCTTGGCACTGGAGGCGATCCTTTCGGCGCTGGACCAGACGCTGGTGCGGGCCGCCTCCGGCGAGGAGGCGCTCAAGGCGCTGCTCACCGACGACTTCGCGGTGATCCTGCTGGACGTCCAGATGCCGGGGATGGACGGTTTCGAGACCGCCGCCCACATCAAGCGCCGCGAGCGCACCCGGGACATCCCGATCATCTTCCTGACCGCGATCAACCACGGGCCGCACCACACCTTCCGCGGTTACGCGGCCGGCGCGGTCGACTACATCTCGAAGCCCTTCGACCCCTGGGTGCTGCGCGCCAAGGTCTCGGTCTTCGTCGACCTCTACATGAAGAACTGCCAGCTGAAGGAGCAGGCGGCGCTGCTGCGGCTGCAGCTGGAGGCGACCGGGGCCGAGCCCGCCATCGGCGGCGCGCTGCTCGGCGAGCTGTCGGCCCGGCTGGCCGCCGTCGAGGAGCAGGCCGAGTCGCTGACCAAGCAGCTGGACGGCACCGAGGACGGCGGGGTGGCGGCCACCGCGGCGCACCTGGAGCGCAAGCTGGCCGGACTCCGGCGGGCGCTGGACGCGCTGCGCCCCGGTACCGACTGAGGCCCGCCGGTGCCCGGCCCGGAGGTGGCCGCCCGGCCGGTCCGCGCTCGCCCGTCCGGGTGAACACGACCGGGGTGACGGTGTGTCGGCGACACGTCCGGGCACCCCGGACGGAGCACATGGGAACAGATCGCCCGCCCCGGTAGGCTGCTGACCCATGGCCACACGCACGCCCGGAAGCGCGGCACGCAACCCGAGTCCGGGACCGTCCAGGAAGGCCGCGGCGAAGGCTCCGGCCAAGCCGCCCGCGAAGAAGGCGGCCGCCAAGAAGGCGGCCCCGGCGAAGAAGACGGCGGCCAAGCAGGCCCCGCCGCCGCCACCGCCCCGCCCGATACTCTTCCGGGCCGTGCGCGCCCTCTGGCTCGGCGCGGCGCACGGCATCGGCGCGGTCTTCCGCGGCTTCGGCGACGGCGCGAAGAACCTCGACCCCGCGCACCGCAAGGACGGCGTCGGCCTGCTGCTGTTCGCGCTGGCCCTGGTGACCGCCGCCGGTACCTGGTTCAGCCCGCAGGGCTGGCTGGGCGAGGCGGCCACCAACGTGGTCTCCGGTCTGTTCGGCCGGCTCGACGCCCTGGTGCCCTTCCTGCTGGCCGCGGTGGCGGTCCGGCTGATGCGCCATCCCGAGCTGCCGGAGGCCAACGGACGGATCATGATCGGCCTGAGCACCCTGCTGGTCGGGGTGCTCGGCCTGGTCCACATCGGCTGCGGCGCGCCCGGGATGGGCAGCGGCGCGACCCGGATAAGGACCGCCGGCGGGATCATCGGCTGGGCCGCGTCCACCCCGATGATGGCCGCCGCCGGGCCGGCCCTCGCGGTGCCGCTGCTCCTGCTGCTCGCCTTCTTCGGCCTGCTGGTCACCACCGCCACCCCGGTCAACCGGATCCCGGAGCGGATCCGCGCGGCCGGCGTCCGGCTGGGAGTGGTCGAGGCGGGCCCGCAGGACACCGCGACCGGGGGGCGCGCGCCGGAGCGCGAGCTCTCGCACGAGCCGCCGGAGGACGCCGACCCCTCGGCCCTGCCCTTCACCGTGGACACCGGCGGTGAGGACCCGACCGACGAGGTGGCCGCCCGCCGGCGCCGTCGCAAGCGCCGTCCGGAGCCGGCCGAGGAGCCCGCCGAGGGACCGGACATGTTCGCGAAGGAAGCCCTGGACCCGTACGCCACCCGGGACATCGCCGCCGGCGCCGCGGCGGACCTGGACGGCGCGCTGGTCTACGGCGTGCCCGCCTCCTCGGCGGTGGCGGACATGATGCACCAGGTGCAGGACCGCACCGCCCCGCCGGAGGAGCCCGCCGTCCCGGCCGCCAGGGCCGGCGGCCCCGGCCCCGGCGCCCCCGAGGAGCACGGCCCGGCGCCGGCCCGGATGGAGCAGCTCCAGCTCTCCGAGGGCCTCACCTACGCGCTGCCCCCGCTGGACCTGCTGGAGCGCGGCGGCCCGGCCAAGGCCCGCAGCGCCCTCAACGACGAGGTGGTGGCCCAGCTCACCGGGACCTTCGGCGAGTTCAAGGTGGACGCCAGGGTGACCGGCTTCACCCGCGGCCCGACGGTCACCCGCTACGAGGTCGAGCTCGGCCCGGCCGTCAAGGTCGAGCGGATCACCGCGCTGGCCAAGAACATCGCCTACGCGGTGGCCAGCCCGGACGTGCGGATCATCAGCCCGATCCCGGGCAAGTCCGCGGTCGGCATCGAGATCCCGAACCGGGACCGGGAGATGGTCAACCTCGGGGACCTGCTGCGCTCGCGCGCCGCCGCCGAGGACAGCCACCCGATGGTGGTCGGCATGGGCAAGGACGTCGAGGGCCACAGCGTGATGGCCAACCTCGCCAAGATGCCGCACATCCTGGTGGCCGGCGCGACCGGCGCGGGCAAGTCGTCCTGCATCAACTGCCTGATCACCTCGATCCTCGCCCGCGCCACCCCGGACGAGGTGCGGATGGTGCTGGTCGACCCCAAGCGGGTCGAGCTGACCGCCTACGAGGGCATCCCGCACCTGATCACGCCGATCATCACCAACCCGAAGAAGGCCGCCGAGGCCCTCCAGTGGGTGGTCCGCGAGATGGACATGCGCTACGACGACCTCGCCGCGTTCGGCTTCCGCCACGTGGACGACTTCAACGCGGCGGTCCGGGCCGGCACCGTCACCCCGCCGCTCGGCAGCGAGCGCGAGCTGACCCCGTACCCGTACCTGCTGGTCATCGTCGACGAGCTGGCCGACCTGATGATGGTCGCGCCGCGCGACGTCGAGGACTCGGTGGTCCGGATCACCCAGCTCGCCCGCGCGGCCGGCATCCACCTGGTGCTGGCCACCCAGCGGCCCTCGGTGGACGTCGTCACCGGCCTGATCAAGGCCAATGTGCCGTCCCGGCTGGCCTTCGCCACCTCGGCGATGGCCGACTCCCGGGTCATCCTGGACCAGCCCGGCGCGGAGAAGCTGATCGGCAAGGGCGACGCGCTGTTCCTGCCGATGGGCGCGAGCAAGCCGATCCGGATGCAGGGCGCGTTCGTCACCGAGGCCGAGATCGCCGCGGTGGTGAAGCACTGCAAGGAGCAGTTGTCCGTCGCCTACCGCGACGACGTGACGGTCGGCGGCGGGCCGAAGAAGGAGATCGACGAGGAGATCGGCGACGACCTGGAGCTGCTGATCCAGGCGGCCGAGCTGGTCGTCTCCACCCAGTTCGGCTCCACCTCGATGCTGCAGCGCAAGCTGCGGGTCGGCTTCGCCAAGGCGGGTCGGCTGATGGACCTGATGGAGTCGCGCGGCATCGTCGGGCCGAGCGAGGGCTCCAAGGCCCGGGACGTGCTGGTGAAGCCGGACGAGCTGGACGCGGTGATCGTCACCATCCGGGGGTGAGGCCGCCGCGGTGGCCCGGGAGTGTGTTCACCCGTCCGGACGGGGGTAGGCGGCCGGTGCGGAACCGATCGGGTGCGGACGGCGTCCCACGGGCGACGGACGAAGCGAAACCCCGGCGCGGGGGCTCCGGAGACGGCGGGCCCCGCGCCGACGGGCAGTCAGTGCACGTTCGGCCCCCGGCCGGGGCGGGCGAGCGCATTCGGGCCTGTTCCGCTTGAGAAACGATCCGCCCCCGCCCCTAGACTGTTCCCCAGCAGGTGGCCAACCGCTCGAAAGGCGTGCACCGTGACCATCGGCAAGTCTCCCGACCGCGAGAACGCCCCGTCGTCCGCGCTGCCCTCCGGCACCGCGGAACAGGCGGCCGATGCGCCGAGCATCGGCCGGGTGCTGTCCGCCGCCCGGATCGACGCCGGGCTCACGGTGGATCAGGTGAGCAGTGCCACCCGCGTGCGGGTGCCGATCGTGCACGCCATCGAGGAGGACGACTTCGGTCGCTGCGGCGGTGACTTCTACGCCCGCGGCCACATTCGCGCGATCGCCCAACTGGTCCGCGTCGACGGCGAGGCCCTGGTGGCCCGCTACGACGCCGCGCACGGCGGCTCCCCGGCCTCCAAGCGGCCCACCGAGCTGATCGAGAGCGGCCCGATCAAGGTCCCCGGCCGGGGCCGCCCGAACTGGACGGCGGCGATGGTCGCCGCGATCGTCGCGGTCGTCGGGGTGATCGGCTTCAACCTGGTGAGCGGCAAGGCCGGGACCGGCACCACCGGCTCCGCCAGCGCCCCGCTGCCCTCGGGCTCCGGCACCGGCTCGACGGCCGCGGTGGCCCCGGCGCCCACCCCGGCGGTCCAGCCGCCCGCGCCGGCGCCCAGCGCCGCCGCGATCGCCGCCGTCCCGGCCGACAAGGTCACCGTGAAGCTGGTCGCCGAGAAGGACACCAGCTGGGTCTCGGCGGTGGACGGAACCGGGAAGTCGCTGTTCCAGAACAACATCGAGGAAGGTCAGGACCAGACCTTCACCGATCCGAAGCAGATCAAGCTGGTGATCGGCAACGCCGGCGCCGTGCACGTGTACGTCAACGGCAAGGACCTCGGTCCGGCGGGCCGGAACGGCCAGGTGGTGCACGTCACGTACACCCCCGGAGACCCGCAGGCGGGCTGATGGCGAGGGGCGTCGGACCGGTCGGGAACCCGGCCGGAGCCAACGCGTGGCCTCCGGGGCGAACGGCTCCGGCGGCCGCGCGTTAATCTTGGCCCTATGCCTGATCGCCGTACTGTCGCCCTTGTCACGCTCGGATGCGCCCGCAACGAGGTGGACTCCGAGGAACTCGCCGGGCGACTGGAGGCCGATGGCTGGTTGCTCGTGGACGACGCAGCCGAAGCCGACGTCGCCGTCGTCAACACCTGTGGCTTCGTCGAGGCCGCCAAGAAGGACTCCGTCGACGCCCTCCTGGAGGCCAACGACCTCAAGGGTCACGGCCGCACCCAGGCCGTCGTCGCGGTCGGCTGCATGGCCGAGCGCTACGGCAAGGAGCTGGCCGACGCGCTGCCCGAGGCCGACGGCGTGCTCGGCTTCGACGACTACTCGGACATCTCCGACCGTCTGCAGACCATCCTGTCCGGCGGCCACCACGCCCCGCACCTGCCGCGCGACCGCCGCAAGCTGCTCCCGCTGAGCCCCGTCGAGCGCCAGGCCGCCGCCACCGAGGTGGCCCTGCCCGGTCACGGCGCCCCCGAGGACCTGCCGGCCGGCCTCGCGCCCGCCTCCGGGCCGCGCACCCTGCGCAAGCGCCTGGACGACAACCCGGTGGCCTCCGTCAAGCTCGCCTCCGGCTGCGACCGGCGCTGTTCGTTCTGCGCCATCCCGGCCTTCCGGGGCTCGTTCATCTCCCGCCGTCCCTCGGACGTGCTGCACGAGGCCCAGTGGCTCGCCGGTGAGGGCGTCCGCGAGGTCGTCCTGGTCAGCGAGAACAACACCTCGTACGGCAAGGACCTCGGCGACATCCGGCTGCTGGAGACGCTGCTCGCCGAGGTCGCCTCGGTCGAGGGCGTGGAGCGGGTCCGGGTGTCCTACCTCCAGCCCGCCGAGATGCGCCCCGGGCTGATCGACGCCATGACCGGCACCGCCGACGTGGTGCCCTACTTCGACCTGTCGTTCCAGCACTCCGCGCCGGCCGTGCTGCGGCGGATGCGGCGCTTCGGCTCCACCGACCAGTTCCTGGAGCTGCTCGGATCCATCCGCGGCAAGGCCCCGCAGGCCGGTGCCCGGTCCAACTTCATCGTCGGCTTCCCCGGCGAGACCGAGGCCGACTTCGCCGAGCTGGAGCGCTTCGTGACCCATGCCGGGCTGGACGCGATCGGCGTCTTCGGCTACTCCGACGAGGAGGGCACCGAGGCGGCCGGCTACGACGGCAAGCTGTCGGAGGACGTGGTCGCCGACCGCCTGGCCCGGCTCACCCGGCTCGCCGAGGAGATGACCGCGCAGCGCGCCGAGCAGCGGATCGGCACCGAGGTCGAGGTGCTGGTCGAGTCGGTCGACGGTGACGTGGTCGAGGGCCGCGCCGCCCACCAGGCGCCCGAGACGGACGGCCTCACCACCCTGCTCGGGGCCGAGGACGCCGAGGTCGGGCAGTTCTACCGGGCCCGGGTGGTCGCCAGCGAGGGCGTCGACCTGGTCGCCGAGGCGCTGGAGCAGGTGCGGGTCCTCCGGGCGCCCGGAGCGGGGGAATGACCCAGGGGCCCGGCGCCCCGGCCACGGCCCACCCGGGCAGACCGGCGGCCGCGGTGCCTCCGGCGCCGGGGATCTGGAACATCGCGAACGTGCTGACCATGGTCCGGCTGCTGCTGGTCCCGGTCTTCGTGTCCCTGCTCTTCGCCGAGGGCGGGCACGACCCCAAGTGGCGCTCGGTGGCGTGGGCCACCTTCGCGGTCGCGATGATCACCGATCTGTTCGACGGCGAGCTGGCCCGGCGCAAGGGCCTGGTCACCGACTTCGGCAAGATCGCCGACCCGATCGCCGACAAGGCGATCATGGGCGCGGCACTGATCGGGCTCTCGGTGCTGGGGGACCTTCCCTGGTGGGTCACCGCGGTGATCCTGGCCCGTGAGCTCGGCATCACGCTGATGCGGTTCTGGGTGATCCGCTTCGGGGTGATCCCGGCCAGCCGGGGCGGCAAGATCAAGACGCTCACCCAGGGCATCGCGGTCGGCATGTACGTCCTGGTGCTGACCGGCTGGCTGGCCACCGGCCGGGCCCTGCTGATGGGGGTCGCGGTCCTGCTGACCGTCGGCACCGCGCTGGACTACGTGAGGCAGGCACTGCGCCTGCGCCGGGAGGGTCTGGCCGCGCGACGCGCGACCGGGTGAACCCGGGCCGAAGCGGCCCCCCGGCGGCCCCCCGGGCCCACAATGACGGGTACTCCGGGGTGGGCCCGGGGGAACGCGAGGGAGGGACGTCGGGATGAGCGGCAGCGCCGGGCCGGGGCCGGAGGACGTCGGGCCGGGCGGTTCCCGGCCGATCGACCGCGGACCGGGCGGCTCCGGTCCGAGCGGTTCCGGTCCGGCCGGTACCGGGGTGTCCGGTACCGGGGTGGCCGATGCACGGGGGTCCGATTTCGGCCTGGCCGAGCGGGTGCACGCCGGACTGCGGGCGGAGGGCGGCACGGTGGCCGTCGCGGAGTCGCTGACCGGTGGACTGCTGGCGGCCGCGCTGGTGGACGTCCCCGGGGCGTCCGCGACCTTCCGGGGCTCGGTGACGGCGTACGCGACCGAGCTCAAGGCCGCGCTGCTCGGCGTCGACGAGGGACTCCTGGCGGTGCACGGGCCGGTCCACCCGGTGGTGGCCCGGCAGATGGCCGAAGGCGTGCGCAAGCTGCTCGGCGCCACCTACGGGATCGCGACCACCGGAGTGGCCGGTCCGGAGCCGCAGGACGGGCAGCCGGTCGGCACGGTACACCTCGCGGTCGCCGGCCCGGGGGGAAGTCTGGTCAGTTCGCCCCGGCTGTCGGGGGAGCGTGCCACAATCCGTCACGGGGCGGTGACCGCCGCTCTGGAGCTGCTCGTCGGGCGGCTCCCGTCCGGTACGCCCACGCACTGAGCTTCGTCCGCGCCGTCGCCACCGGGCCTCCGACCGTCCACGCACCACCTCCGCACCGGCTCCGTCCCGGCTCCCGCCGACGGCCGCCCACAGGATCTCCACCGAACCGATATCCGCCGAACTGGCGTGCGGGCATCGGACAACTGCGGGATCGTGTTACATCGGAGGCCCTGGTTGGGCAGAAACCAGGTGGCGAACGAGTGGCGCGGTGGTGGCCCGGTGCCGCCCGGAGGGTACGACGGGGTGCCCGTCGGCCCGGGCGCGACACCGAAACAGGGGAGGGGACAGCCTTGCAGCCCAGAGTGAACACGACCATGGTCCCCGCACGCGAAGCGGGCAAGGCGGTACGGTGGGGGCGTGACATCTCGATCCGCAGTCCGAGGAGGGAGGCACCGATGATCCTGCTTCGTCGCCTACTGGGCGATGTACTGCGTCGGCAGCGCCAGCGCCAGGGCCGCACACTCCGCGAGGTGTCGGCGGCCGCCAGGGTTTCGCTCGGATACCTCTCCGAGGTCGAGCGGGGTCAGAAGGAAGCCTCCTCGGAGCTGCTCTCCGCCATCTGCGACGCACTCGACGTCCGGATGTCCGAGGTCATGCGCGAGGTCAGCGACGAACTGTCGCTCGCCGAACTTGCGGCGATGGCCTCCCTCTCCGAAGGTGAACTGCTGAGGCCGGTGCTCGAACCGGTACCGCTGCCGGCCCCCGGTGCCGACCGGGCGAACATGTCGCCCAAGGCCGCCGCCATGGACGTGGTCGCCGCCTGACCCGGCCTCGGAGCGGGCCGTCTGCGGCCCGGATCGAGCGAAGGAGACGGTCGTGCGGAATGCGGCGGCGATGCGTGCCGGGGCCCGAATACGGCTCCGGCGGCTGCGGCCCCGGCGGATCCCGGCGCTGCTGGCGCTCCTGACGGTCCTGGCCGTCGGGTCCGGCTGGTGGCTGTCGGCAGGCGTCGGACGGC
This sequence comes from Kitasatospora sp. NPDC094019, assembly GCF_044764505.1. NCBI lineage: Bacteria > Bacillati > Actinomycetota > Actinomycetes > Kitasatosporales > Streptomycetaceae > Kitasatospora > Kitasatospora sp. NPDC094019. The sequence goes on along the minus strand of NZ_JBIWIF010000017.1, from coordinate 164,962 downwards.
TGCCCGACGGGGCGATGCTGGGACTGCTGGCGGCCGGAGGCTGGGGCCTCGGGCTGATCCCGGTCCACGCCGACCGGTGGTCCACCGGCCCCTCGCGGCGCCGAACGGCCGAGCCGGTCGGACCGGTCGAGGCTGAGACCCCGATCGGGTGAACAGAACGCGGATGAGGGCCGCGGGAGCTTGGGCTCCCGCGGCCCTCGTCGCGTGTCCGGCCCCTTCGGCCGATACCGCCGGTGCCGCCGGGGTCAGGGGCGCAGCCGCAGACCGCGCGGGGTGGGGTGGAAGCCCGCCTCCTCCAGGGCGCTGCCGAGCGCGGAGCCGAGGGCGGGCTCACCGTTCGCCCGCTCGACGGTCACACTGCCGAGCGCCCCTGCCCGGGCCGCCCCGGCCAGCGCGGCCGCCGCCGCGGCCAGCGTCGCCCCGTCCTCCGGCCAGGCCAGCAGGGACTTGCCGCCGCGCTCGATGTACAGGCACAGGTCGCCGTCGACCAGGACCACCAGGGCACCGGCCTTCCGGCCCGGCCGGTGCGCCTTGCCCGAACTCTCGGCGGTGGGCGGCTCGGGCCAGGACAGCGCGGCCCCGTAGGCGTTGGCCGGATCGGCGGCGGCCAGCACCAGGGCCTGCGGGGGCTCGGCGGCCGGGGCGGCCGGCCACTCCGCGCTCCCGGCCCGCTCCAGCCGGCCGTTGACCGAGCGCAGCCGGTCGGCGGCGCCCTCCATGGCGAACTGGGCGCCGCCCAGCCCCTCGACGAAGTAGCCCCGGCGGGCCCGGCCGCGTTCCTCCATGGCGGCCAGTACCCGGTAGACCCCGGCGAAGCCGCCCGGGACCCGCTCGGCGACGACCGTGCCCCGGGTGAGCAGACCGTGCCGGTCCAGCAGGCTCTGGGCCCGGGCGGTGGCCCGGAGGGTCGGGTCGGGGGCGAACGGGGGCAGCAGCGACCAGCGCCCGCCCACCGTCGGCGGGCCGCTGCGCAGGGCCCCGCCGAGCCTGCCGTGGGGCCGGCCCGCGCCGCCGTAGCGGCCGCGCGGGGTGGCTCGGGGCGCCCGGTGCGCGGTGGCGCCGGCCGTCCGCCCGGAGCCGAGCAGGGCCCGCAGCGGGGCCAGGGTGTCGTTGCTGACGTAGCCGGCCCAGACGAGGTCCCACAGGGCCTCGACGATCTCGGGCTCGGGCGTCTCCGGGAGGTGGGCGACCAACTGGCGGAAGAACAGGCCGTAGCCGCCGGCCAGCGCCTCCAGCAGTGCGGTGTGCACCGGGGTGACGGTGGGCGGGACGGGTTCGGTCCGCAGCAGGTGGGCGTTCTCGGCCAGGTGCAGACTGATCCAGCCGTCCTTGCCGGGGAGCGCGCCCGCGCCGGCCCAGCCGATCTCGCCGGCCGCCGTCAGCTCGTCGAGCAGGCCGGGGGAGTAGTCGGCCAGCCGGGCCGGGAGGATCAGCTTCTCCAGTGCGGAGGCGGGCAGGGCGGCGCCCTGGAGCTGCTCGACCACCCGGAGCAGGCCGTCCGGTCCGCGCAGCCGATGGCCGGCCAGGTGCTGCCACTGCGGCAGGAAGGCGGCCAGCGCGCGGGGCGGGACGGGCTCGACCTCCTGCCGCAGGGCCGCCAGCGAGCGGCGGCGCAGTCGGCGCAGCACCTCGGCGTCGCACCACTCGACCGCGCCGGTGTGCCCGGGCGGGAGGGCGGGACCCGGCGCCTCCGGGGCGGGGTGGGCGCCGGACGGGCGGAACTCGCCCTGGACCAGGCGGCCGGTGGCGGTGAGCCGGTGCAGGGTGCCGGTGACCACGGCGGTGCCGAGGCCGAAGCGGGCGGCGGCCTCGGCGGCGGTGAACGGTCCGTGGGTGCGGGCGTGCCGGGCGAGCAGGTCGCCGAGCGGGTCCTTGACCGGTTCGGTGAAAGCCTCGGGCACGCCGACCGGGAGCGGGGTGCCGAGGGCGTCGCGCAGTCGGCCCGCGTCCTCGACGGCGGCCCAGCGCGGCTCCCCGGCGATCCGGACCTGGATCACCCGGCGGGCGGCCTCCAGTTCGAGGGCGAGGAGCGGTTCGGCGCCGCGGGCGGTCAGCTCGGCCTCGCTCAGCGGGCCGAGCAGGCGCAGCGCGTCGGCGACGCCCTCGGCGTCCTTGATCCGGCGCTCGGGGGTGAGCCGCTGGAGCTCGGCCTCCAGCTCGGCGAGGACCTCCGGGTCGAGCAGCTCCCGCAGCTCGGCCTGGCCGAGGAGTTCGGACAGCAGCCGGGAGTCGAGCGAGAGGGCGGCGGCGCGGCGCTCGGCGAGCGGGGAGTCGCCCTCGTAGAGGAACTGCGCGACGTAGCCGAAGAGCAGTGAGCGGGCGAACGGCGAGGGCTCGGGGGTGGTGACCTCGACCAGGCGGACGGCCCGGGATTCGAGGTCGCCCATCAGCTCGACCAGGCCGGGCACGTCGAAGACGTCCTGGAGGCACTCGCGGACGGCCTCCAGGACGATCGGGAAGGATCCGTACTCGGCGGCGACCTCCAGCAGCTGGGCGGCGCGCCGGCGCTGCTGCCAGAGCGGGGTGCGCTTGCCGGGGCTGCGGCGCGGGAGCAGCAGGGCGCGGCCGGCGCACTCGCGGAAGCGGGAGGCGAACAGGGCGGAGCCGCCGACCTGGTCGGTGACCAGCTGCTCGATCTCCTGCGGGTCGAACAGGGCGGCGTCGGCGCCGACCGGGGCGTCGTCGGTGACCGCCCCGGTCGCGGGGGCCGGTGCGGGGGCGGGGCCGCCGAAGTCGAAGTCGGGCGAGAACAGGTCGGCGTCGGGCAGCCGGAGCACGATCCCGTCGTCGGCGTGCATGACCTGCGGGTCGAGGCCGTGCTTCTCGCGCAGCCGGGCGGCCAGGGCGAGCGCCCAGGGGGCGTGCACCTGGGCGCCGAACGGGGAGTGGACGACGATCCGCCAGTCACCGAGCTCGTCGCGGAAGCGCTCGACCACGATGGTGCGGTCGTCGGGGAGGTGGCCGCAGGCGGTGCGCTGCTCGGCGAGGTAGTCGAGCAGGTTGGCGGCGGCCCAGTCGTCCAGGCCGGCCAGCTTCAGCCGGGCGGTGGCGGCGGCCGGGTCGAGCGCGGCCAGCTCACGGGTGAAGGCGCCGAGGGCCCGGCCGAGTTCGAGCGGGCGGCCGAGGGTGTCGCCCTTCCAGAACGGCAGCCGGCCGGGGATCCCGGGGGCGGGGGTGACCAGCACCTTGTCGTGGGTGATGTCCTCGATCCGCCAGGAGGTGGTGCCGAGGGTGAAGACGTCGCCGACCCGGGACTCGTAGACCATCTCCTCGTCCAGCTCGCCCACCCGGCGCCCGCCGCCGCCCTTGCGGGACGTCGCCGCGGACCGCCCCTCCGCGCGGCCCCCACCGGGCTCCTGGTCGGTGCCGGCGATGAAGACGCCGAACAGGCCCCGGTCGGGGATGGTGCCGCCGGAGGTGACGGCGAGCCGCTGGGCGCCGGGGCGGCCGGTGACGGTGCCGGCCACCCGGTCCCAGACCAGGCGGGGGCGCAGCTCGGCGAAGGCGTCGGAGGGGTAGCGGCCGGCCAGCATGTCGAGCACCGCGTCGAAGGCGGACTGCGGCAGGGTGGCGAACGGCGCGGCCCGTCGGACCAGGGCGAGCAGCTCGTCGACCGGCCAGGTGTCCATCCCGGTCATCGCGACCAGCTGCTGCGCGAGGACGTCGAGCGGGTTGCGGGGGACCCGCAGTGCCTCGATCCGCCCGGCCCGCATCCGCTCGGTGACCACGGCGGACTGGACGAGGTCGCCCCGATACTTGGGGAAGACGACGCCGGTGGAGACGGCGCCGACCTGGTGGCCGGCCCGGCCGACCCGCTGGAGGCCGGAGGCGACCGAGGGCGGGGACTCGACCTGGACCACCAGGTCGACGGCGCCCATGTCGATGCCCAGCTCCAGGCTGGAGGTGGCGACCACGGCGGGCAGCCGCCCGGCCTTGAGTTCCTCCTCGACCAGGGCGCGCTGCTCCTTGGAGACCGAGCCGTGGTGGGCCCGGGCGATCACCGGTGGGGCGCCGCGGGTGGCGCCGGCGCCGCCCATCAGCTGGGCGGGGGCGTGCGTCTCCGGCTGCGGGGCGCCGCCGGCCCGCTCCAGGGCGATCTCGTTCAGCCGGTTGCAGAGCCGCTCGGCCAGTCGGCGGGAGTTGGCGAAGACGATGGTCGAGCGGTGGGCCTGGACGAGGTCGACGATGCGCTCCTCGACGTGCGGCCAGATCGAGGCTTTCCGCTGCGGGTCCTCCTCGCCGGCGGCGCCGGTCGAGGGGGCGGCGGGCAGGTCGTCGAGGTCCGGGACCGGGACCACCACGGAGAGGTCGAACTCCTTGGTGGCGGGCGGCTGGACCACCTCGGCGCCGCGCCCGGGGCTGAGGAAGCGGGCCACCTCCTCGACCGGACGGACGGTGGCGGACAGGCCGATCCGGCGGGCCGGGCGGTCGAGCAGCTCGTCCAGCCGCTCCAGGGAGAGGGCGAGGTGGGCGCCGCGCTTGGTGCCGGCGACGGCGTGCACCTCGTCCAGGATCACCGTGTCCACGCCGCGCAGGGCCTCCCGGGCGGCGGAGGTGAGCAGCAGGAAGAGCGACTCGGGGGTGGTGATCAGGATGTCCGGCGGGTGGGTGGCGAAGCGCCGGCGGTCGGCGGCCGGGGTGTCGCCGGAGCGGATGCCGACCTGGACGTCCGGTTCGGGCAGGCCGAGCCGGACGGCGGCCTGGCGCAGGCCGGCCAGTGGGGCGCGGAGGTTGCGCTCGACGTCCACCGCGAGGGCCTTGAGCGGGGAGATGTAGAGGACCCGGCAGCGGCGGCCGGGCTCGGCCGGGGGCGGGGTGCTGCTGAGCCGGTCCAGTGCGGACAGGAAGGCCGCGAGGGTCTTGCCGGAGCCGGTGGGGGCGACCACGAGCACGTCGGTGTCCCGGCCGATGGCGCGCCACGCCTCGGCCTGGGCGGTGGTCGGCGAGGAGAAGGCACCCGTGAACCAGGCCCGGGTGGCCGGGGCGAAGCCGGCCAGGGGGTCGTCGGCCGGGGGCGGGGTCGGGTGCGCGGTCGCCATGCCCCCATGGTGCCGGGTGGCACTGACAACGCGGGCCGGGAGGCGTCGGAGCGGTGGCCGTTCGGGGCAATCGGGAAGGCGAGTCGGACAAACGGATCATATGGTGATGATTCATACCACCGTGATGACCCTGTGATGATCAGCCCTCCGGTGGCCGGCCGGCTCCGGCGCGGCCGCCGGGACCGACGAGCGGAGACCGTGCCATGGCGCAGGCGGACCCGTCCGGCCGCGGCGGTCCTGTCCCGGTTCCCGGTGCCGGCCCGGCTCCCGTGCCCGTCCGGGCGGCCGGTCCCGGGCGGCCGCCGGTCCGGTACCGCTCCCGGGGACCGCTCCGGGTCCTGCTCGCGATGCTGCTGACCGCGCTGGTCGTCGGGGGCGCGGTGCCCTACGTCGCCGGGCCCGGCCGCTCCTACCTCAGTTACCTGGTGCTGGCCGAGCGGGCCGACGCCGACGGGGCCGCGCGCGCCGCCGCCGAGGCCCGGGCCGCCGGGGGGCAGGTGGTCCAGGAGTACCCGCAGATCGGGGTGGTGCTCGCGTACGCGGGCGGGGGCTTCGCGGAGAAGGTCCGGGGCCGGCCCGGGGTGGCCGCGGTCGGGGCCAGCCGTACCTCGCCGGTGCCGGGACCGCCCCGGCCGCTGGACGGCGCCGGCGACTTCCGGGCCGGGACGGACCCGGCGTCCGGCGACCGGGCCGGGAGTGACCGGGCGGGCGGGGACCGGGCGGGCGGGGACCGGGCCGGGAGTGACCGGGCGGGTTCGGGTCCGGCGGGTGAGGGGCTCGGCGGGGACGGCAGGGGGGCCGGGGACGGCGGGGACGACGCCACCGCCACCGTTCCGGACCCGGGCGAGCAGGACGCGTGGAACCTCGCGCAGCTCGGCGCCGCCCCCGGCGCCGCCGCGGACGCCACTCCCAACCTGCTGCGCGGCCCCGGCACCCCCGTCGCCGACGCCCTGCGCAAGGTGCTGGTCGCCGTCCTCGACTCCGGCGTCGACGACACCCACCCCGATCTGCGCGCCGCCGTCGACCCGCGGAGCTCCGCCTCCTGCGCCGACGGCCGCCCCGACGCCAGGACCGGCGCCTGGCGCCCCGACGCCGGGGTCGGCGAGAGCGGCCACGGCACCCACGTCGCCGGTATCGTCGGCGCGGCGCGGGACGGCCGCGGCGTCAGTGGGGTCGCGCCCGGCGTGCGGATCGCCGCCGTCCGGCTGCTCGGTCCGCTCGGCCAGTACTACGCCGAGAACATCGTCTGCGGCACCCTCTGGGCCGCCGACCACGGCGCCAGGGCGATCAACAACAGCTACTTCGCCGACCCGTGGAAGTACAACTGCCCCGAGGACCCCGACCAGGCCGCGCTGACCGCCGCCGTCGGCCGGGCCGTCGCGTACGCCCGGGGCAAGGGCGCGGTGGTGGTCGCCTCGGCGGGCAACGACGGGCAGGACCTCGGCGCGCCCCGCACCGACGAGCGCAGCCCCAACGACCGCACGGCCGGCCCGCCGCAGTCCCGCCACGTCGGGCCCGAGTGCGTCCGGCTGCCCGGCGAACTGCCCGGCGTGGTCACGGTGACCGCCGTCGACCGGGACGGCCGCCCGTCCGCGTACACCAACTACGGGCGCGGCCACGTCTCGCTGGCCGCCCCCGGCGGGGATCCGGACGGCGGCGCCCGGGGAGCGGTGGTCTCCGACTGGCCCGGCGGCCGGTACGCGGCGCTGGCCGGCACCTCGATGGCCGCCGCGCACGTCACCGGCGCGGTCGCGGTGGCCGCCGCGCTGCACCCGGACTGGGGCTCCGACCGGCTGGCCGCCCTGCTCGCCGAGGACGCGGCGGCCGCCTGCCCGCCCGGACCGCACGTCTGCGGCGACCACGAGTTCTACGGCGCCGGGGCACTGGTGCTGCCGCACTGAGCCACGGGGCGGGGCCCGCCCGGACCGGCCCGGACGGCGGACGGGTGTTGCGGCGGAAGGGTGGTGCGGGGACGGAGGACCGCCGAAAACCAGGTGACGGAACGGGGCCGGCGGGCCGAGGATCGGGGGATGGACATCTTCCTCACCACCGAGCGGCTGGTGCTGCGCCGCTTCACCGCCGCCGACGTGGACGCCCTGGTGGAGCTGGACGCCGACCCGGAGGTGACCCGCTACCTCACCGGTGGCCGGCCCACCCCGCGCGCGGTGGTGGAGGACACCCTGCTGCCGCTCTACTTCGACCACTACCGGCGCTTCGGCGACCTCGGCTGGTGGGCCGCCGAGGAGCGGGAGGGCGGGGCCTTCCTCGGCTGGTTCGAGTTCCGGCCGACCGGCGGTGACCGCGCCGAGGTCGAGCTGGGCTACCGGCTGCGCCGCGCGGCCTGGGGGCACGGCTACGCCACCGAGGGTTCCCGGGCGCTGATCCGCCGGGGCTTCACCGGGCTGGGCGTCGAGCGGGTGGTGGCGTACACGATGGCGGTCAACCTCGGGTCCCGGCGGGTGATGGAGAAGGCCGGGCTGTCGTACGTGCGCACCTTCCACGAGGAGTACCCGGAGGCGATCGCGGGCAGTGAGCACGGTGAGGTCGAGTACGCGCTGACGGCCGCCGACCGGCGGCCCTGAGCGCCGCGGAAATGCCCGGACCGGCCGACGGGCGGTCCGGGATACTGGGGGCATGAGGCTGACGGAGTTCTGGCGGCGAATGTACGAGCACTTCGGCGAGACGTACGCGGAGTCGTTCGCGAGCGACCACGTGATGAGCGAGCTGGGCGGGCGGACCGTCCGGCAGGCGCTGGACGCCGGCCAGGAGGCCAAGGACGTCTGGCGGGTGGTCTGCGAGACCCAGGGCGTCTCCACCGTGCTCCGCTGACCGGGGTCACCGCGTTCCGACGGCCCGGGCCACCGCGTCCGGTCGGGCCCGACCGGCCCCGGCCCCGCTCCGCAGAACCCTCCGGCAGTGCTCGAACGTTCGTCGGGCATGGGTCAAACTGTGCGGGTGGCAAGCAGTGCAGAACCGCAGAATTCGGACAGGTCGGCGCAGGTCGCCGACGAGGCCGCGGGCCCTACGCCCGCCTCCCCGCCGGGCCCGCCCGGCCCGCCCGAGGGGCCGGCGGGGGTCGCCCGGACCGCGGGTGACGGCCTGTGGGGCACCGGCATGCCGCGCTGGCTGCCGCGGGCGATGGTGCTCGCCCTGCTCCTGGTCGGCGCGTTCCAGCTCGCCGACTGGGCCTTCCACCAGCTGATCGACCTCTTCGTGATGCTGCTGGTCTCGTTCTTCCTCTCGCTGGCGCTGGAGCCGGCGGTGGACCGGATGGCGGCCCGCGGCGTGCGCCGGGGCCTCGGCACCTTCCTGGTCTTCGTCGCGGTGGCGATCGCCGTGGCCGGCTTCCTGACGGCGCTCGGCACCCTGCTGGTCGACCAGGTCGCGAAGATCGCCGGCGACCTGCCCCACCTGCTGGACAACCTGATCGCCTGGATCAACCGGACCTTCCACCAGGACCTCTCGCTGGACGAGCTGCAGAAGAAGCTGCTCAAGGACTCCGGCGCGATCGAGACCTACGCCCAGCAGGCCGCGGACAACGTCTGGGGCGTCTCCTCGACCCTGATCGGCGGGCTCTTCCAGGCGTTCACCGTCGGCCTCTTCACCTTCTACTTCACCGCCGACGGACCCCGGGTGCGGCGGACCGTCTGCTCGATGCTGCCGCCCGCGAAGCAGGCGGAGGTGCTGCGGGCCTGGGAGATCGCGCTCGCCAAGACCGGCGGCTACCTCTACTCGCGGGCGCTGCTCGCGGTGGCGTCGGCGTTGGCGCACTGGGTGATGTTCGCGCTGCTGGACCTGCCGTACGCGGCCGCGCTCGCGGTCTGGGTCGGCGTCATGTCGCAGTTCGTGCCCACCATCGGCACCTACCTCGCCGGGGCGCTGCCGGTGCTGGTGGCACTCACCACCGAGCAGCCGGTGGACGCGCTCTGGGTGCTGGTCTTCGTGGTGGTCTACCAGCAGATCGAGAACTACCTGCTGCACCCGCGGATCACGGCGCGGACGGTCGACGTGCACCCGGCGGTGGCGTTCGGTTCGGTGATCGCGGGCGCGGCGCTGCTGGGCGCCGTCGGCGCGCTGATCGCGATCCCGGCGGCGGCCACCCTGCAGGGCTTCGTCGGTACGTACGTGCGCCGCTACGAGGTGGCCACGGATCCGCGGATCGACCGCGGTGAGCAGCGGCGGCACCGCCGGGAACTGCGTCGGGAGGCGGCCCGCCGGCTGCGGCGGATGGTCGGCGGGGACTCCGGGAGGAAGTAGGCCGAACGGCTCCGGCTTGATTCGAACACTTGTTCTTTGTACTCTCCGGCGCAGAGTTTTCCCCAGGCAGAGCCCGGTCGGGGCCGATTGTCGGTGGGAGGCGCTAGCGTCGAGGACGATGAAGCGCACAGCACAGAACCCGAGGGTGGAAGCCATGGCAGGTACGGACCGCGAGAAGGCTCTTGAGACGGCGCTCGCCCAGATCGAGCGCCAGTTCGGCAAGGGCTCGGTGATGCGCCTCGGCGAGAAGGCGAACGAGCCGATCGAGGTGATCTCCACCGGTTCCACCGCCCTGGACGTGGCGCTCGGGGTCGGCGGCATCCCGCGCGGCCGCGTGGTCGAGATCTACGGCCCCGAGTCCTCCGGCAAGACCACGCTGACCCTGCACCTGGCGGCCAACGCCCAGAAGGCCGGCGGCACGGTCGCCTTCGTCGACGCGGAGCACGCGCTCGACCCGGAGTACGCCAAGAAGCTCGGCGTGGACACCGACGCCCTGCTGGTCAGCCAGCCGGACACCGGTGAGCAGGCGCTGGAGATCACGGACATGCTGATCCGCTCCGGCGCGATCGACCTGGTGATCATCGACTCGGTGGCGGCGCTCGTGCCGCGCGCCGAGATCGAGGGCGAGATGGGCGACTCCCACGTCGGTCTGCAGGCCCGGCTGATGAGCCAGGCGCTGCGGAAGATCGCCGGTGCGCTGAACCAGTCGAACACCACCGCGGTCTTCATCAACCAGCTCCGCGAGAAGATCGGCGTCATGTTCGGCTCGCCGGAGACCACGACCGGTGGCCGGGCGCTGAAGTTCTACGCCTCCGTCCGGCTGGACATCCGCCGGATCGAGACCCTGAAGGACGGCACCGAGGCGGTCGGTAACCGCACCCGGGTCAAGGTCGTCAAGAACAAGGTCGCCGCGCCGTTCAAGCAGGCCGAGTTCGACATCCTCTACGGCGTGGGCATCAGCCGTGAGGGTGGCCTGATCGACATGGGCGTGGAGCACGGCTTCATCCGCAAGTCGGGCGCCTGGTACACCTACGAGGGCGACCAGCTCGGCCAGGGCAAGGAGAACGCCCGTAACTTCCTGCGGGACAACCCGCAGCTGGCCGACGAGATCGAGCGGAAGCTCAAGAGCAAGCTGGGCATCGGCCCGAAGGTCGAGGAGCCGGCCGAGGGCGAGTCGGCGGCCGGGGCCGAGGGTGCGGCCAAGCCGATCACCGCGACCGCCGCCAAGACGGCCGCGGCGAAGAAGACGACGACGGCCGCGGCGGCCGCCAAGGCATGAGCCGTTGACGCAGCACAGTGGGCCGATCGGCCCCGAGGAGGAGGACGACGACCACGGGCCGCCGGACTGGTTCGCGGCTGTCGCGGGGCCGCGGTCCGAGTCGCCGACCGAGCGGCGGGCCCGGTCGGAAGCGGTCTGGGATCCGGCGTGGGCGCCGGAGCCCGCGCCGGAGCGGGCCCGGGCGGTGAAGCACCCGGTGGCTCGCCCGGCGGACATGGGCGAGCTGGGGCTCCGCCAGGCTTCCGGCCTGCCCGCGGGGCGGCGTCGGCGGCGCTCGGCGCTGGAGGCGGAGAGCGGCGCTGCCGTCGGGGGCGGTTCGGGCGAGGGTGCGGGGACGGCCGGTCACGGGGGTGCGGCCGACCCCGCCCCGGAGTTCCCGGAGGAGCGCCCGAGGCGTCGGTCCGGCCGTGCCCGGGAGCGCGGTGCCGCCGGGGAGCGGGAGCAGGACGGCGCGGACCGGGGCCGGGCCGGTCGTGGGGCGGGCCGGAGCGCCCGGGCCGAGGAGCCGGCCGATCCCGAGAGCGTGGCGCGGGACATCTGCCTGCGTCTGCTCACGGGTGCGGCCAAGAGCCGTAAGCAGCTCGCCGACGCCCTGCGCAAGCGGGAGATCCCGGACGAGGTGGCCGAGGAGGTGCTGACCCGGCTGGAGGAGGTCGGGCTGATCGACGACGCGGCCTTCGCCCGGGCCTGGGTGGAGTCCCGGCACAGCGTCCGCGGGCTGTCCCGGCGAGCGCTGGCGCAGGAGCTGCGGACCAAGGGCATCTCCGGCGAGCGCGCCGAACAGGCCCTGGCCCAGGTCGACCACGACGACGAGGCCGAGGCGGCCCGGGCCCTGGTCGACCGGCGGCTCCGGGCCACCCGCGGTCTGGAGCGACAGACCCGCACCCGCCGACTGGTCGGGCTGCTCGCCCGGCGCGGCTACTCCGAGGGCCTGGCCTTCCGGGTGGTCCGCGAAGCGCTGGACGCGGAGGATCCGACGGACGGCGGCGGGGACGGCGACGAGGACGGGTACGGCTACGAGGGCTGAGCCAGGTCCGCCGTCGAGGCGGGGCCCGGTCGCCCCGAGTGTTACCCGAGGGTTGGTCAACTACCTGGCCAGTCTTGACCGTTTCGTAACCCGCGCCTAGCCTCGCACTCAGTGCGGGAGCACGTCGACCGTTCCTCGGCCGCCCCGGCCGTACGCCCGGCCATGCTTGGTGACCGGGCGGTTCCGGGTGGCCGCGCGGTGGTCCCTGGCGGCGTGCCGCGGTGGGACGGGGAGTGGGCAGCATGAGGATCACGCTGAGCGCCGGATCGGCCGCTTCCCTGTCGGCAGCCGTCCTGCTGGTGGTACTGGCGACGGCGTGGCTGGTGGCCCGGCGGCTGAGGGTCGTTCGCCGGCGCGCCGCCGCGGCGGCCGAGCGGGCCCGGCGGCAGGCCGAGCAGCAGGCCGACCGGCTGCGGGCCGAGCTCGACCGGCGCGAGGAGCGGTTGGCCGGGGAGTTCGACCGGTTGCGCACCCGGGAGGCCGATCTCACCGAGCGTTCGGCCGCGTTGGCCCGCACCGAGGCCGAGGCCGAGGAACTCCTCCGGCGCCGGGCGGCCGAACTGGCGCGGACCGCCGGGCTCTCCGCCGCCGAGGCCCGTGCCGAACTCGTCCGGGAGGCCGGTGCGGAGGCCCGGCGGGAGGCGGCGGTCACCGTCCGGGAGATCGAGCGCGCCGCCCGTGAGGAGGGCGAGCAGCGGGCCCGGGGCATCGTCGCCGGGGCGATCCAGCGGCTGGCGGCCGAACAGACGGCCGAGACCGCGGTGTCGGTGTTCCGGCTGCCCAACGAGGAGATGAAGGGTCGGGTGATCGGACGTGAGGGCCGCAACATCCGGACCTTCGAGGCCGTCACCGGCGTCAATCTGATCATCGACGAGACGCCCTCGGTGGTGCAGCTCTCCTGTTTCGACCCGGTCCGCCGGGAGACCGCCCGGCTCACCCTGGAGCAGTTGGTGGAGGACGGCCGGATCCACCCGCTGCGGATCGAGCACGCGCACGAGCGCAGCCGGGCCGAGGTCGAGCGCCGCTGTGTGCGGGCCGGTGAGGACGCGCTGCTCGCCGTCCGGGTCGGCGCCATGGACCCGGAGCTGGTCCGCACCCTGGGCACCCTGCGCTACCGGGCCTCGTACGGGCAGAACGTGCTCGGCCACCTGGTGGAGTCGGCGCACCTGGCCGGGATGATGGCCGCCGAGCTCGGGGTGGACCCGGAGCCGGTACGGCGCGCGGCGCTGCTGCACGACATCGGCAAGGCGCTGACCCACGAGGTCGAGGGCAGCCACGCGGCGATCGGGGCCGATCTGGCCCGGCGGTTCGGCGAATCGGCGGACGTGGTGCACGCGATCGCGGCGCACCACGGCGAGGTGGAGCCCCGGACGGTGGAGGCGGTGCTCACCCAGGCGGCCGACGCCTGTTCGGGCGGGCGGCCGGGCGCGCGCAAGGAGTCGGTGGAGGCGTATGTGCGGCGGCTGGAGCGGTTGGAGGAGATCGCCCGGGCGCACGACGGCGTGGCCACCGTCTACGCGATGCAGGCCGGTCGGGAGGTGCGGGTGATGGTCCGGCCGGAGGTGGTGGACGACCTCGGGGCGCAGGTGATCGCCCGTGAGGTCGCCAAGCAGGTCGCCGAGGAGCTGACCTATCCGGGCCAGATCCGGGTCACCGTGGTCCGCGAGAGCCGGGCGACCGAGGTGGCCAGGTAGGCGGCCCGGTGAGTACGGGGACCCGTCGTCAGCCCGTCGCCCCGCCGGCCCGCCCGTCAGTCCGTCAGCCCCGTCCGTCCGCCGCGCGGTCAGCGCCCGGACGGGCGGACCGGCGGGGCCTGCTCGGCGACCGGTTCGGTGCCGGCCGGGCCGGGGTCCGTCGCACCGGTCGACGCGGCACCGGAGGCCGCAGGACCGGAAGCCCCGGCACCGGGAGCGGCCGCACCGGGCGCCGACGCCTCCCGCTCGGGCCCGCCGGGGAGCGAGGCCGGGCCGCCCCTGACCCCGTCGGCCAGTGCCTGGAGGTCCTCCGCCGCCGCGCCCTGGGTGACGCCGACCAGATGGCCGTCGGGCCGGATCAGCAGCACGGTGTGCGGGCCGGCGCCCGGGTACGACTCGGTGACCAGGACCTCGGCCGGTACCGGCAGCGCGGCGGCGACCTCGGCCAGCCGGGGCATCAACCCGGCGCCCAGCCAGCGCTCCGCCGACCAGACGGCGGTGCCGGGCGCGACCAGCAGCAGCAGGAAGCCCGCGCCGAGCCGGGAGTGCAGCCGGTCGGGGGTGCCGTCGGTGGCCAGGACCGGCAGGTCGGGGACGAGCACCCCGGGGGCGGTGGCGGGCAGGAGTTCGCTGAGCGAGGTGGTGCCGCGGGCGCCGCGCTGGACCGGGACCCGCCCGGGCACCCCGGAAGGAGCGGCCGGATAGGCGGGGGCGCCGCCGAACCGCCCGGTGCCGAGGTGCCCGTCGGCGAGCATCGGCGCGTGCTTGCGGAAGGAGCCGGTGAGCAGCGAGCGCCGGGTCTGGGCCCAGCCGCGCAGCGGACGCAGCAGCGGCATGGCCTGGTCGACGGCGCGCAGCCGGGCGCCGACCGCCCCGCGGCGTTCGGCCTCGTAGCCGTCGAGCAGGGAACCGCCCGGGACGTCCCCCCGACCGCCGCCCGGGGGGAGGTGCCAGGCGAGTGCGAGTCGCCAGGCGAGGTTGTCGGCGTCACGCAGGCCGTCGGTGAGGTTCTGCATGCCGAGCGCGCCGTGCAGATGGGCGGCGTCGCCGGCCAGGAAGCAGCGGCCGACCCGGAACCGGGCGGCCAGCCGCTGCTGGGCGGTGTGGTCGGCGGCGGCGAGCAGGTCGAACTTCGGGAGCTCGCCGCACCAGCCGGTGAGGGTGGAGGAGACCCGGGTGAGCAGGGTGTCGCCGGTGACGATCCCGGGCCAGGTGGCGTGCGGGTCGACCGGTTCGGTGGGGGCGGGCCGTCCGGGGGGGAGCCGCCAGTCGAGCCGCCAGACGCCGTCCGGCAGCGGGCGGGCGGTGGCCTCGCGGTCGCCGCGCCACGGGGGCTCGCGGTGCAGCCGGGGTTCGGTGAAGGGCAGGTCGACCCGGACGGTGGCGATCGCGCTGCGGTCGACGGCGGGCCGGCCGGGGAAGCGGATCTTCAGCAGTTTGCGGACGGCCGAGCGGGCGCCGTCGCATCCGACCACATGGCTGCCGCGCCACCAGGTCTCGGTGCCGTCCTGCGGGTTGCGGGTGAGGACGTTGACGCCGTCGCGGTCCTGTTCCAGCCGGGTGATCCGGTGCAGCGGGACCAGCTTGACCAGCGGGGTCCCGGTGAGGGCGTCGCGCAGGCCGCGCTGGAGCCGGTGCTGGGGCAGGTGCAGGACGGGGGTGTCGGCGAGGTCGATCCGGAGCACCTCCTGGCGGCGGCGCCAGACACCGAAGGCGTCCCAGCGGGCGGCGTCCGAGGTGGCCCGGGTGTAGCCGATCCGGGTCAGGAAGGCGGCGGTGTCGCCACCGAGGACGAGGCTGCGGGGGCTCTCGGGGCTGAGCCCGCTGCCCTCGTCGAGGACGACGGTCGGCACCTCGTGCCGGGCCAGGGCGAGGGCCAGGGCCAGGCCGACCGGCCCGGCCCCGACCACGATCACCGGGTCCATGCCGGTCCCTCCGGGCCCGGGCGGGCGCCGTGGATCTCGGAGCACGGACCGGGCGTCAGCCTGCCGTCATATGCCGCGTGGATGCTCCCGGATGGTGTCACGAAGAGCAATGCAACAGTTCACCTGCGTGTCCGTCAAGCAGCAGCTGAAGTGCGCCGGTTCGCGCCGCGTCGGCCACGTGCCTCGATCCACCGGGCGAGCGCGGTGAGCAGGAGGCACATCGCGATGTAGAGCGGGCCGATCACCAGGACCACGGGGATGTAGGGGAAGCCCGCGGAGTTGAGCGGCTGGGTGGCGATCGCCTTCCCCACGAAGAGCAGCTCCTGGTAGGTGATGATGGCACCCAGCGAGGTGTCCTTGAGGGTGACGACCAGCTGGCCGATCATCGTGGGCAGCATCGAGCGGACCGCCTGCGGGACCAGGATGCCGGTCATCACCTGGGTCTTGCGCATGCCGAGCGCGAACGCCGCCTCGCCCTGGCCGCGCGGCACCGCGTTGACGCCGCTGCGGATGATCTCCGCCTGGACCGAGCCGTTGTAGAGGGTGAGGCCCAGCACCAGGGCCCACATCGGCTCCTTGGCGAAGAAGCCGTAGTAGAGCGCGACGATCAGGATCAGCAGCGGCATCGCCCGGAAGAACTGGACCACCGAGACGCACACCCAGCGCACCGGCCTGTGGTCGGAGAGCTGCCCGGCCGCCAGCAGCGCGCCCAGTACCAGCGAGAACACCGCCGCCAGCCCGAATGCCTTCAGGGTCGAGACCAGGCCGTCGACGATCCGCTGCTGGATGGTCGTGTACTGGAAGGCGTCCCAGAGGCCGGCGTCGAACTGGCCGTGGTCGTTCAGCGTGACGAGGACGTACCAGACCAGGCCGGCGATGCCGAGCAGCGAGAGCACCCCGAAGATCCGGTTGCGGCTGCGCGCCTTCGGGCCGGGGGCGTCGTAGAGGACGCTGGCCGTCGCGGAGCGGGTGAAGAGGTTGCTCATCGGGCCACCGCCAGTCGGGACTCCAGGAAACGGAACAGCAGGGCGATGGTGGCGCTGATCAGCAGATAGGCGCAGGCCACCCAGAAGAAGATGGCGAAGATCGAGTAGCCGTCGCCGTCGGAGAAGCCCTGCTGGACGCTGTACAGCTCGCCGACGCTGAAGGCGCCGGCGATCGCCGAGTTCCTCGGCAGCGCGATGAAGACGCTGCTCATCGGCGCCAGCACCGTCCTGGCCGCCTGCGGCAGGACGATCTGGGTGAGCGTCTGGCCGAAGGTCATCCCCAGGCTGCGGGCGGCCTCCGCCTGGCCCAGCGGCACCGTGTTGATGCCGGAGCGGAGCACCTCGCAGACGAACGCCGCGGTGTAGCCGCCGAGCGCCAGCACCGCGAACACGAGGTGGCTGAAGTGCACGCCCAGCGGCGGCAGGCCGAACGTCACGGCGAAGAACAGCACGGTCAGCGGGGTGTTGCGGAACAGCGTGACCCAGCCGGTGCCGAAGGCCCGGAGCACCGGGACCGGGGAGACCCGGAAGGCCGCCAGCAGGGTGCCCAGCAGCAGGGCGAGCAGCGCGCTGAGCGCGCTCAGCGCGATCGTCTGCAGGAAGCCGTCGCGGAACAGCGCGAAGTTGCCGTCCTCGAACAGGAAGCCCATCCGGCGGCCCTCCTCTCAGGGGTTCGTCGACTCGGGGGGAACGGGGGAGACGGGCGGATCAGTAACGGTCGAGGGCCGGCGGCTGCGGGGCCGCGGCGCCGGAGAGACCGAGGGTGGCGTCGTACGCCTTCTTCCAGTCGCCGTTGTCCTGGTGGGCCTTCAGCGCGTCGCTGATCGCGTCGCGCAGCGCCTTGTCGTCCTTGCCCAGGCCGACGCCGTAGTTCTCCTTGGTGAAGGGCTGGCCGACGACCTTGAGCTTGCCGGAGTACTTCGAGGCGTAGCCCTTGAGGATGGCGTCGTCGGTGGTGACCGCGTCGACCTCGCCCGACATCAGCTTCTCGACGCAGGCCGAGTAGGTGTCGAACTGGGTGATCTTCGGCGAGTACTTCTCGATGTTCTTGATCGAGGTGGAGCCGGTGGCGGTGCAGACGTTCTTGCCGTTGACCGAGTCCGGGCCGGTGATCGTGGTGTTGTCCTTCTTGACCAGCAGGTCCTGGCCGGCGACGTAGTACGGGCCGGCGAAGGAGACGGTCTTCTTGCGCTCGTCGTTGATGCTGTAGGTGCCGACGTAGAAGTCGATCTGGCCCTTGGAGATGGCCGGCTCGCGCTGCGAGGAGACCAGGGTCTGCCACTTGATCTGCTGCGGGGTGAAGCCGAGGTCCGCGGCGACCATCTTGGCGATCTCGATGTCGAAGCCGGTGCGGTCGCCGCTGGCGAGGTCCTCCCAGCCGAGGAACGGCTGGTCGGACTTGGCGCCGATGATCAGCTGGCCGCGCTTGCGGGCCTCGGCCAGCACGGCCGAGTCCACCTTGACGTCGGTCTTGACGGTGTAGGTGGGCAGCGCGGGGGCGGCGCTGCCGCCGGCCGAGGTGGTGCCGCCGCCGGGCGTGCCGTCCTTGCCGCAGGCGGCGGTGGCGGTGAGCGCGATGGCGCAGAGCGCGACGGCGAAGGTGCGACGAGTCCTCATGAGGGTAGTTCTCCTCGGGCTTGGCCACGGGTCGACCGGGCTCTGGCGAAGGGTGCGGTTCGGGTGGGGGCCCGGTCGGCGGGCGGAAGGCCCGGTGAGGGGCGGGCGCACGCTGGCGCCCCCGCTGCCGGCCGGGGGCCGGACCGGTGGATCAGTGCTGCAGGATCTTGGAGAGGAAGTCCTTGGCGCGCTCGGAGCGCGGCGCGGTGAAGAAGGCTTCGGGGGTGTTCTGCTCGACGATCCGGCCGTCCGCCATGAACAGCACCCGGTTGGCGGCGGAGCGGGCGAAGCCCATCTCGTGGGTGACGACGACCATCGTCATGCCGTCGGCGGCCAGCTGGCGCATGACCTCCAGCACCTCGTTGATCATCTCGGGGTCGAGCGCCGAGGTGGGCTCGTCGAAGAGCATCACCTTGGGGTTCATCGCCAGCGCCCGGGCGATCGCGACCCGCTGCTGCTGGCCGCCGGACAGCTGGGCGGGGTACTTCGACGCCTGGGCGCCGACGCCCACCCGGTCCAGCAGTTCCTGGGCGGTCCGCACGGCCTGGTCCTTGGCGATGCCGCGGACCTTCACCTGGCCGAGGACCACGTTCTCCAGCACGGTCTTGTGGGCGAACAGGTTGAAGCTCTGGAAGACCATGCCGACCTCGGCCCGCAGCCGGGCCAGCTCCCGGCCCTCGGCGGGCAGCGGGCGGCCGTCGATGGTGATGCTCCCGGAGTCGACGGTCTCCAGCCGGTTGATCGTCCGGCACAGCGTGGACTTGCCGGAGCCGGAGGGGCCGATCACTACGACCACCTCGCCCTGCTGGATCTCCAGATCGATGTCCTGGAGGACGTGCAGCGCACCGAAGTGCTTGTTCACGTTGCGCAGGACCACCAGGGGAGCGGCGTCGGCGCGGGAGTCCTGGTCGAGGCTCGTGGTCATCGGGCCTGCTCCCTCGGGTCGGCCCGTGGGTGCGAACTCCCTTGGGCGGCAATGGTGGTAGGAATCCGAGGGTCGCAGCCGGCGGAGCCGCGACCCTCGGTGGGCCGACCATAGGAGCCCTGACGGCGCCACGTCAGCCGATCTGAGTGGAATTTGAGGATCACGATCCGGCCACACGCCCGGCGAACGCTGTTCACAAAGGCCCGCTAGGGGCACAGTGACAGCGTCCGGGGGCCGCGGCGGGCATGATCACGGAGCCCCGGCGACGGTCGGCGGCCGCTGACCGAGCCTGGCGTCCGGGCGTCCGCTGGCCCATACTGCGCAGAACCGGGACCTGCCCGGCAGGGGCCGTGACCATCGCACGGCGACCGGGGGAGACCCGCCGGGAGACCGTCCGGGAGAGGAGGAGAACCATGCGACTGCTGCTCGTCGAGGACGACGAACGCGTGGCCGCCGCGCTGGTCGCGGTGCTGGGCCGGCACGGCTTCCAGGTCCGGCACGCCCGCAGCGGCCACGAGGCCCTGGACGCCCTGGTACCGGACGGCAACGAGCCGTACCGGGTGGTCCTGCTCGACCTCGGGCTGCCCGACCGGGACGGCTTCGAGGTCTGCAGCCGGATCCGGGCCGGCAGCGGCGTACCGGTGATCATGGTGACCGCCCGCGCCGACATACGCTCCCGGATCCACGGCCTCAACCTGGGCGCCGACGACTACGTCACCAAGCCCTACGACATGGGCGAGCTGCTCGCCCGGATCCACGCCGTGGCCCGCCGCGGCGCCGCCCCCGCCGCCGTCGCCGCGCCCGCCCCGGACTCCGTCCCGCAGCAGCGCGGCCCACTGGAGTCCCGCGGGATCGTGATCGACCGCGAGCGCCGCCGGGTCAGCGTCGACGGCCGGGACGTGCCGCTCACCCGCAAGGAGTTCGACCTGCTGGCGCTGCTCGCCCAGAGCCCCGGCGTGGTCTACCGCCGCGAGCAGATCTTCAGCGAGGTCTGGCGCAGCGGCTGGGAGGGCAACGGCCGCACCCTGGAGGTGCACATCGGCTCGCTGCGCACCAAGCTCGCCCTGCCCGGCCTGGTCGAGGCCGTCCGGGGCGTGGGCTACCGGCTGATCCCGGAGTGCCCGGCCCCCGCCGCCGACAGCACGCCCCCGGCCCGCGCGGAGCACTGACCGCACGTGCGCACCCGCCTGCTCGGCATCCTGATCGCGCTGATGCTCTGCGTGCTCGCCGCGCTCGGGATGCCGCTCGCCGCCGCGTTCGCCGCCGCCGAACAGAGCCGGGTGGTGGTCGACCGTCTGGACGACGCCGCCCGGTTCGCCCAGGACCTGCCGACCTCCGGCGTCTCCGGCCTCGAATCGGCGCTCAAGGGCGACCCCCAGCCCGCCCCCGGCGACCTCAGCCGCCGCCACGCGCTGGACGCGGAGGTGGTGCGCTACCACGAGCTGTACGGGGTGCGGATCGGCATCTTCCAGCGCGACGGCGTACCGATCGCGGTGGCCCCGGCCGACTGGCGGGTGCCCGTCAGCGGCTGGGCCGACCAGGCGTTCCAGGAGGCCCTCGACGGCCGGCGCAGCCACAACCCGCCCCAGGTCTGGCCGTGGACCCCGGACCGGACGCTCACCGTCGCCACCCCGGTGGTCCGCGACGGCGACGTGGTCGCGGTGGTGCTCAGCGACTCCCCGACCGGCGCGCTGCGCACCCGGGTGCTGCGCCAGTGGCTGGTGATCGGCGCCGGCGAGGCCGTCGCGATGATCGTCGCCGTGCTGCTCGCGGCCCGGCTGACCGAATGGGTGCTGCGTCCGGTCCGAACCCTGGACCGGGCCACCCACGACATCGCCACCGGCCGGATGAACGCCCGGGTGGCGCCGGGCGGCGGACCGCCCGAGCTGCAGCGGCTCGCCCGCTCGTTCAACGAGATGGCCGATCACGTGGTGCTCGCCCTGGACCAGCAGAAGGCGTTCGTCGCCGACGCCTCGCACCAGCTGCGCAACCCGCTGGCGGCGCTGCTGCTGCGGGTCGAGGTGCTGGGCCTGGAGCTGCCGGAGGGCCACGACGAGGAGCTCGGCGGGGTCCGTGAGGAGGGCGTCAGGCTGGCCCGGGTGCTGGACGACCTGCTCGGACTGGCCACCGCCGAGCACGCCCGGCCCGAGCCGGAGCCCACCGACCTGGCCGTGCTCACCCTGGCCCGGGTGGACGCCTGGCGTCCGCTGGCCGGTCAGCGCGGGATCGAGCTGGCCTGGGAGGGTCCGGCGCTGGCGCTCGGCCTGGCCGACCCGATCGGTTTCGGCAGCGCGCTGGACGCGGTGGTCGACAACGCGCTGAAGTTCGGCCCGCCCGGCAGCCGGGTCCGGGTGCTGGTCGCGGTGCGCCGCGAGGAGGTCGCGGTGACCGTCTCGGACCAGGGCCCGGGCCTCACCGAGGAGGAGCTCACCCGGGCCGGCGACCGCTTCTGGCGCAGCACCCGGCACCAGAACGTGGACGGCTCGGGCCTCGGCCTGTCGATCGCCACCACGCTGCTCCAGGCCGCCGGCGGCTCCCTCACCTTCGGCACCGCCGTCCCGCACGGCCTCGCCGTCACCCTCGCCGTCCCGCGCGCCCCCCAGCGGCGCGGCTGAGGGCCGGGGCCGGACCCGAGGGTCAGGGCTTGACCGAGCGGTAGTAGCGGGCGGCGCCCTCGTGGAGGGGGAGCGGGTCGGTGTAGACGGCGGTGCGGAGGTCGACCAGCTGGGCGGCGTGGACCTGGGCGCCGATCTGGTCGCGGCTGTCGATCACGGCCCTGGTGAGGCCCTGGACCAGGTCGTCGTCCACGTCGGCGCGGGTGATCAGCAGGTTGGGCACGGCGACGGTGGCGACCGCGTCCTCGGGTTCGGCATTGGGGTAGGTGCCCTTGGGCATCGTGGCCGCCCGGTAGGCGTCGGTGCCGCCGCCCTCGACCTTGTGGACCGCCTCGGCGAGGTCGCCCAGTGGCACGATCCGGATCCGGACGTGCTCGGACAGGTCGGTGAGCGCGCTGGTCGGCAGGCCGCCGGACCAGAAGAAGGCGTCCACCTCGCCGCGCCGCAGCCCGTCGGCGGCGTCGCCGATGCCCAGCGGGGCGGGCCTGATGTCGTGGTCCGGGTCCAGTCCGGCCGCGGCCAGCAGTCGCCGGGTGACGAGGTTGACGCCCGAGAGCGACTGGCCGACGCCGACCCGCAGGCCCTTGAGGTCGGCGGCCCGGTGCACCGGGGAGTCGGCCGGCACGATCAACTGGAGGTAGTCGTCGTAGAGCCGGGCGAGAGCGCGCAGCTTCTCCCGGCCGGGGCCGGTGTACTGGGCCACGGCGTCCGCGGTGGCTATCGCGAAGTCGTCCCGGCCGGAGGTGACCCGGCGGAGGTTGTCGACCGAGCCCTCGGAGTTGTCGAGCTCCAGGCGGACCCCGGGCATCGCCCTGGCCAGCTGGGCGTCCAGCAGCTGCCCGTACCGGTCGTACACCCCGCGCTGGACGCCGGTGGCCAGCCGGGTCTCGCCGCGCGGGTAGCCGGGGGAGCCGCTCTCCGAGAGCCACCAGCCGCCCAGGCCGGCCAGCACCAGGACGAGCGCCGCCACGATCCGCCACAGCGGTCGGCGGGCCGCGGTGCGGAACCGGGAGGAGCTGGTGGAGGCCATGGAAGGGATAGTGCCAGGCGTCCGCGGCGAACGGGAGGGGGCGGGACGGCGGAAGGTCCGGGGGAGCTGCCCGTACCCTGGTCGGGTGAGCGGTGACAGCGGATCGAAGAGCTACAAGGTCGTCACGTACGGCTGCCAGATGAACGTCCACGACTCGGAGCGGCTCTCCGGGTTGCTGGAGGACGCCGGGTACGTCAAGGCGGGCCAGGAGGGTGATCCCGACCTGGTGGTCTTCAACACCTGCGCGGTGCGGGAGAACGCGGACAACAAGCTGTACGGCAACCTCGGACAGCTGGCCCCGGTCAAGACCCGCCACAAGGGCATGCAGATCGCCGTCGGCGGCTGCCTGGCCCAGAAGGACCGCGACACCATCGTCGCCAAGGCCCCCTGGGTCGACGTGGTGTTCGGCACCCACAACATCGGCCACCTGCCGGCCCTGCTGGAGCGGGCCGCGGTCGAGCGCAAGGCCCAGGTCGAGATCCTGGAGTCGCTGGAGACCTTCCCCTCGACCCTGCCCACCCGCCGGGAGTCCGCGTACGCCGCCTGGGTCGCGATCTCGGTCGGCTGCAACAACACCTGCACCTTCTGCATCGTCCCCGCGCTGCGCGGCAAGGAGGAGGACCGCCGGCCCGGCGACGTGCTCGCCGAGATCGAGGCGCTGGTCGGCGAGGGCGTCATCGAGGTGACCCTGCTCGGCCAGAACGTCAACGCCTACGGCTCCGACCTGGGCGACCGCGAGGCGTTCTCCAAGCTGCTGCGCGCCGCCGGGCAGATCGAGGGCCTGGAGCGGATCCGCTTCACCTCGCCGCACCCGCGCGACTTCACGGACGACGTGATCGCCGCGATGGCCGAGACCCCGAACGTGATGCACCAGCTGCACATGCCGCTGCAGTCGGGCTCGGACCGGGTCCTCAAGGCGATGCGCCGCTCCTACCGGCAGGACCGCTTCCTGGGCATCATCCGCAAGGTGCGGGAGGCGATGCCGGACGCCGCCATCTCCACCGACATCATCGTGGGCTTCCCCGGCGAGACCGAGGAGGACTTCGAGGAGACCATGAAGGTCGTCCGCGAGGCCCGCTTCACCAACGCCTTCACCTTCCAGTACTCCAAGCGCCCGGGCACCCCGGCCGCCGAGATGGACGAGCAGGTCCCGAAGGCGGTCGTCCAGGCCCGCTACGAGCGGCTGATCGCGCTCCAGGAGGAGATCTCCTGGGACGAGAACAAGAAGCAGGTCGGCCGCACCCTGGAGGTCCTGGTCGCCGAGGGCGAGGGCAAGAAGGACGACCGGACCGACCGGCTCTCCGGGCGCGCCCCGGACAACCGGCTGGTGCACTTCACCCGGCCCGCCGAGCCGGTCCGCCCGGGCGACACGGTCACGGTGGAGATCACCTACGCCGCCCCGCACCACCTGCTGGCCGAGGGGCCGACGCTCGCGGTGCGGCGCACCCGGGCCGGTGACGCCTGGGAGAAGCGCAAGGGCGTGGCCGCGGCCAAGCCGGCCGGTGTGATGCTGGGGCTGCCGTCCATCGGCGCCCCGAAGGCGCTGCCGCTCGCCGCCCCGGCCGGGGGCGCCTGCTGCGGGGACTGACCCGACCGCGGGGCCGTCGGCCCCCGAACGGCCCGGGGGACCAGCACGGTCCCCCGGGCCGTTCGGCGTTCTTGGCTAGAGTGATCCACATGCTGGTTGCCGCCGCCGTGTGCCCCTGTCCGCCGCTGCTGGTCCCCGAGGTCGCCGCCGGGGCCGCGGCCGAGCTGGAGCCGCTGCGCGCGGCCTGCGACGAGGCGCTCGGGGCGGTGCTCGCGGCCGGGCCGGACCTGCTGGTGGTCGTCGGCACCGGACCGGAGGCCGAGGTCTGGACCGAGGGCGGGGCCGGGTCGTTCCACCGGTACGGCGTGCCGCTGGTCGCCGCGCTGCCGGGCGGCCGGGCCGAGGGCCCCGAGCTGTCGCCCGCGCTGACCGTCGGCGCCTGGCTGCTCGGCCGGGCCGGGGCGAGCGTGCCGACGCACGCCTGCGCGGTGCCCGCCGACGCGCCCGCCGACCGGATGCTCGGACTGGGCCAGGGCCTGGCCGGGCTGGCCGACCGGGTCGGGCTGCTGGTGATGGGCGACGGCAGCGCCTGCCGCTCGCTGAAGGCGCCCGGCTACCTGGACGAGCGGGCCGAGGGCTACGACGGGGCGCTCGCCCGGGCGCTGGGCACGGCGGACACGGCCGCGCTGGCGGCCCTGGACCCGGTTCTGGCGGCCGAGCTGAAGGCCGAGGGCCGGGCGCCCTGGCAGGTGCTGGCCGGCGCCGCCGAGGGCGCCGGCCTCACCGCGCGGCTGGGCTACCAGGACGCGCCGTACGGGGTCGGGTACCTGGTCGCCTCCTGGAGCTGAGCCCGGGGCCCGGTCCGGTCCGGGGCCCTCCCCCGGCCGGTCGCGTGCCTCAGCCGGTCGGGCCGGGCGTCCCGCCGGTCGGGCCGCTCTGCGCCGGGCCGGGCGTCCCGCCGCCCTCGGTGCCCTCGGGCTTGTGGGCGAAGTCGTCCACGGCGGTCCTGGCCTTGCTGGTGCCGTTCTCGATCTTGTCGCTGTACTTGCCCTTGGTGGCCTTGTCGATCGCGCCGCCCGCCTTGTCGACCGCGCTCCCGATCTGGTCGCTGTGCTTGCCGGCGAACTCGCTGGCCTTCTCCTTGAGCTCCTCGGCCTTGCCCTTGAGGTTGTCCATCAGACCCATGGCACCGCACCCTTCTGTCGCTGTCCCTCTCACAACGTCCGTCACGCCCGAACCGTTCGCAACGGGACGAGAAGGATGAAAACGGTCCGGAACGGGTGGCCGGGGCGGCCGGCCGGCGTTGTTTGGCAGACTTGTCCGGTGAGCAGCTCCACTACTGTCCCGCCCGGCCGCCCCCGCGTCGTCTCGGTCGTCGGCGCCACCGCCGCCGGCAAGTCCGACCTGGCCGTGGCCCTGGCCCGCGCCCTCGACGGCGAAGTGATCAACACCGACTCCATGCAGCTGTACCGGGGCATGGACATCGGCACCGCCAAGCTCACCACGACGGAGCGCGGCGGGATCCCGCACCATCTGATGGACATCTGGGACGTCACCGAGGCCGCCAGCGTCGCCGAGTACCAGCGGCTGGCCCGGGCGGTGATCGACCGGCTGCTCGCGGCCGGCCGCACCCCCGTCCTGGTGGGCGGCTCCGGCCTGTACGTGCGGGCGGCGATCGACGAGATGGAGTTCCCGGGCACAGACCCGGAGGTCCGGGCCCGGCTGGAGGCGGAGCTGGAGCGGCTCGGCCCGTACGCGCTGCACGGCCGGCTGGCCGCGCTGGACCCGGCGGCGGCGGAGGCGATCCTCACCGGCAACGGCCGCCGGATCGTCCGGGCGCTGGAGGTCATCGAGATCACCGGGCAGCCGTTCACCGCGAACCTGCCGAGCAACACCGCCGTGTACGACGCGGTGCAGATCGGCGTCGCGGTGCCGCGTCCCGAACTGGACGAGCGGATCACCCTGCGGGTGGACCGGATGTGGCGGGACGGGCTGCTGGACGAGGTGCGGGCGCTGGAGGGGCTCGGGCTGCGCGAGGGGCGGACGGCCTCCCGGGCGCTCGGCTACCAGCAGGTGCTGGACCACTTCGCCGGGAGCTGCACCGAGGACGAGGCACGGGCCGAGACCGTCCGGGCGACCAAGCGGTTCGCCCGCCGACAGGAGTCCTGGTTCCGCCGGGACGACCGGATCCACTGGCTCTCCCGGCCGGCCGGCACCGACCCGGCCGAGCTGCTCGACCGCTCGCTGGGGCTGATCGACCGTCAGGAAACGGCCGCCCGATAGGCGCTTTCCGGCCATCCGGCGGTGCAGTTGCGCAAGCAGAAGGCCGTGCAGGACAGCCCGGCGGTCACGGCCGGATCACGTGATGGCCACGGATCACCCGACGACCCCGGTCAGGCCCGGAACGCCACCCTGGACATGCCATCATCGATGTCATAAGGGTCGGCCCGGGCGGGCCGACCGGGCCAGGCCGCGAGTCGCACTCGTGTCGAACTGTCAGGGGAGGCCGCGTGTCCACGGGTACCGGCCCCGAGATCGGCCAGAACGCCGGACGTTCCGTGAACGGCGGGGCCACCGGCGGCAGGGCCGCGGCGCGGACCGCCGACCTCGACTCCTCGACGCTGCCGGACCTGCCGGTGCTGGCCGGACTGGACATGCCCACCTCGTACGCCCTCGCGCTGCCGGCGCTCGACACGAGTGCCCCCGCCGGCGCGGTGCACGAGCGGGAGATCCGGCCGCGCCGTCGGCTCCGCTGGTGGCAGACGCTGCCGATAGCCCTGCTGGCCACCGCCGGGTCGCTGATGTTCGCCTTCCCGCTGGCCTTCGGCTCGGCCGGGGCCGGCTCGGCGATGATCGGGATGCTCGGTCTGCTGCTGACCGCCGCCTCGCTCGGCTGGGGAGCGATGGCCGCCCGGCACGCCGGTTACAAGTGGCCCGGACTGCCGCGTCGCGGCACCGGCGAACGCGCCGGCTGGCGGGCGATCGTGATCTACACGCTGATCGTGCTGGCCGCCTGCGCGCTGGCCCTGTGGCGGGTCGTCCGGCTCTCCGGCCGGTAGTCGGCACGCGGTCCGCCGGGTGGAACCGGACGGCGGCCGTCCGCCGCGCCTCGGTACCATCGGCAGGGTGACCGCATCCTCCGCGCAGCCCGTCGGCCTCCCCTTCCTCAAGGGGCACGGCACCCAGAACGACTTCGTCATCGTCCCCGACCCGGACGGCCGACTGGCCATCGGCCCCGAGGCCGTCGCCGCGCTGTGCGACCGCCGCGCCGGCATCGGCGGGGACGGGCTGCTGCGCGTGGTGCGCTCCGCCGCCGAGCCGGCCGCCGCCGCCCAGGCCGACCGCGCCGAATGGTTCATGGACTACCGCAACGCCGACGGTTCGATCGGCGAGATGTGCGGCAACGGCGTCCGGGTCTTCGCCCGCTACCTGGTCGACGCCGGGCTGGCCGAGCCGGGCGAGCTGCCGGTCGCCACCCGGGCCGGACTGCGGACCGTGCGGGTCGCGGCGGACGCCCCGGACGGCACGCCCGGGGAGATCACCGTGGACATGGGCCACGCCGTGCTGCCCGGACCGGACGGCATCGCGGTGGCGGTCGGCGGGCGCAGCTGGCCGGCCCTGAACGTCAACATGGGCAATCCGCACGCGGTCGCCTTCGTCGAGAGCCTGGACCACGCCGGCGAGCTGCGGACGGCGCCCGCCACCAGCCCCGAGGGTGCCTACCCGGAGGGCGTCAACGTCGAGTTCGTGGTGGACCGGGGTCCCCGGCACGTCGCGATGCGGGTGCACGAGCGCGGCTCGGGCGAGACCCGTTCCTGCGGCACCGGCGCCTGCGCCGTCGCGGTGGCCGCCGCCCGGCGGGACGGCCTGGACCCGGCGGTCACCGGCGAGGCCGTGACCTACGCGGTCGACGTGCTGGGCGGCCGGCTGACGATCACCGTGCACCCGGACGGCCGGGTGGAGAAGACCGGCCCGGCGGTCATCGTGGCCGGTGGCGAGCTGGACCCGTCCTGGACGGCGCTGCTCGGCGGCGTCTGACCGACCCTCGGGGACCGTGGGCGCGGCCCGGGGGAGCGTTCTCCGGGCCGCGCGGCCGTCCGCGATCGCGTTTGCCCAATTCGTACGGGATCGAATCCGCCCGTTCGGGTGACAGGGATGACGGACGGGAAGCGGGGCCTCGCGGAACGTGCTCTGCTCGGTAGCATGGACCACCGGGTCGGCCCACGCCCCCGGTACCGCTGCCGGAGGTGCCGATGACCATCGAAGCCGGGCAGCCCCTGGCGGGGCAGCCGACGTCCGCACGGCAAGCCGGGCCCAGACGGCCGCTCGGCGGACTGGGCCGGGCCGCGCTCGGACGCGCCGGGCGCGCCGCGCTGCTGGCCACCGGCCGCCCGCCCGTGCCCGACGCCCTCGAACCGCTGGTGCAGGCCCACCGGCGCCACCATCCGCAGGCCGACCTCGGCCTCCTCGGCCGTGCCTACCGGCTCGCCGAGGAGAGCCATCGGGGCCAGAAGCGGAAGAGCGGCGAGCCCTACATCACCCACCCGCTGGCCGTCACCATGATCCTGGCCCAACTCGGCGCCGGGACCACCACCTTGGTCGCCTCGCTGCTCCACGACACCGTGGAGGACACCGAGTTGACGCTGGATCAGGTGGCCGAGGGCTTCGGGCCCGAAGTCGCCTACCTGGTCGACGGGGTGACCAAACTGGAGAAGGTCGACTTCGGGGCGGCGGCGGAGGCGGAGACCTTCCGCAAGATGCTGGTCGCCACCGGGGACGACGTCCGGGTGATGGTGATCAAGCTCGCCGACCGGCTGCACAACATGCGGACCATCCGGCACATGAAGCCGGCCAGTCAGGTGCGGATCGCCAAGGTCACCAGGGACGTCCTGATCCCGCTCGCCGAGCGGCTCGGCATCCAGGTGCTGAAGGCGGAGCTGGAGGACATCGTCTTCGCCACCCTGCACCCGGAGGAACACACCCGCACCCGGGCCCTGCTCGCCCGGCACGAGGACGGCCCGGACACCCTGCTGGCGCCGTTCGCGGGCGCCCTGGGCCGCCAGCTCGCCGAGGCCGGGATCGCCGCCGAGGTGACCGTCCGGCCCCGGCACTGCGTCTCGCTGCACCGGGTGCTGCTCAAGCGGGACGCCGCCCCGGGGCGGGACGGCCGACCGCAGGAGCCGCAGCCGGCCGACTTCGGGCGGCTGCTGGTGGTGGTCGAGGACAACGCCGACTGCTACGCCGTCCTCGGTGAGCTGCACACCTGCTGGACGCCGCTGCCGGGCGAGTTCAAGGACTTCGTGGCCGCGCCCAAGTTCAACCTCTACCAGTCGCTGCACACCGCGGTGGCGCTGGCCGGCGGCGAGGTGGTCGAGGTGCTGGTGCGCACCCGCCGGATGCACGAGGTGGCCGAGACCGGGGTGGTGGCGCTCGGCGACCCCCGGCAGTCCGCGCGCGGCGGCGAGCAGGCCCCGGACGAGCTGGACCGCACCGACCCGGCCCGGCCGGGCTGGCTCTCCCGGCTGCTGGAGTGGCAGCAGGAGACCCCGGACCCGGACGCCTTCTGGTCCGCCCTCACCGCCGACCTCGCCGGTGACCGCGAGATCACGGCGGTCACCGAACTCGGGGAGACGCTTCAGCTCCGGGCCGGGGCGACCTGCGTGGACGCCGCCTACCTGCTGGGCGAGGAGACCGGGCACCGATGTATCGGGGCGCGGGTGAACGGGCGGCTGGTGGCCCTCTCCACCGTGCTCCAGGACGGCGACCGGGTGGCCATCCTCACCGACGGCTCGGACACGCCCGACGGCCCGCGGGGCCCGTACGGCTCCGAGGGCCCCGACGGTCCCGACGGTCCCGACGGCTCCGAGAACTCCGGCCCCGCCCCCGAATGGCTCGCGCACGCCCGCACCCCCGCCGCCAGGATCGCCATCGAACGCTGGCTGGCGGACCACCCGCCCCGCCGTCCGGTGGTGCGTACCGGCCCCTCGGCGGGCCAGCCCGCGCCGCCCGCCCACCCCGTCGCGGCCGGTCGGCCCGCCGTCCCGGTCACCGCTGCCGGGCGCCCGGGCGCGCCCGTCCGGCTGGCCCGCTGCTGCACCCCGGTGCCGCCGGACCCGATCGTCGGCTACCCGATCCGCGGCGGCGCGGTCGCCGTGCACCGGGCCGGCTGTCCGGCGGGGGAGCGGATGCGGGACGACGGGCGCGGCGCGCTGGAGGTCCACTGGCGCCCCGGCGGCGCCCCGCCGGCCGGCTACCGGGCGACCCTGCGGGCCGAGGCGCTGAACCGGCCCCGGCTGCTCGCCGACCTCACCGCCGCGATCTCCGGGGAGGGTGTCGGCATCGTCTCGGCCGAGGTCGAGCCGCCGCAGGAGCTGCGGGTCCGGCACACCTACACCGTCGAGCTGCCGGACCCGGCCGCCCTGGCCGCGGTGCTGCGGGCCATGCTGCGGGTCTCCGGGGTGTACGACGTGGAGCGGCCGCACGCCCCGCCCGGCGGCGGTCCCGGCCGGGCCCCGGCGGTGCCGTCCGCCGCGGCGGACGGGCCGGCCCGCGACCCGGCGGCGCCGGAGGGAAATGCGGATGACCCGCCCGCGCCCGGCGTGCGACCATCATGGGGAATTCACGGCCGGACCGCGGCGTTCTCGGGGCAGAGGAGTCCCAGTCCGAACCGCGGCCCCGAGGGATAGCTCGCACCTCGCCCGAGTGGTAGTCGGGGCGGCGGCTGGGCAGACTCCCGGTACGACCGTCCGTACGGTCGTGCGCACGCCACCCGTTCCAGCAGCCGAAGGAAAGAATGACCTCCACGTTCGACACCCGCGACCAGACCGACGCCACGAGCCGCATCGACGGTCTGCGGGCGGAAGCCCTCATGGACGAGGACCTCGCGGCCATCGACGAGGACCACGGCCACGACTACGACGGCGACCAGTACGACCGCAGCGAGCGCGCCGCGCTCCGCCGTGTCGCCGGTCTCTCCACCGAGCTCGAGGACGTCACCGAGGTCGAGTACCGCCAGCTCCGCCTGGAGCGCGTGGTGCTCGTCGGGGTCTGGACCGACGGCACCCTGGAGGAGGCGGAGAACTCGATGGCCGAGCTCGCCGCGCTGGCCGAGACGGCCGGCTCCGAGGTGCTGGACGGTCTGATCCAGCGCCGTGACAAGCCCGACGCGGCCACCTACATCGGGTCCGGCAAGGCCAAGGACCTGCGCGACATCGTCGCCGCCAGCGGCGCCGACACCGTGGTCTGCGACGGTGAGCTCACCCCGGGCCAGCTGATCCACCTGGAGGACGTGGTCAAGGTCAAGGTCGTCGACCGGACGGCCCTGATCCTGGACATCTTCGCCCAGCACGCCAAGTCCCGCGAGGGCAAGGCGCAGGTCTCGCTCGCGCAGATGCAGTACATGCTGCCGCGACTGCGTGGCTGGGGCCAGTCGCTCTCCCGGCAGATGGGTGGTGGCGGCTCCGGCTCGTCCGGCGGCGGCATGGCGACCCGCGGTCCCGGTGAGACCAAGATCGAGACCGACCGGCGCCGGATCCGGGAGAAGATGGCGAAGCTCCGCAAGGAGATCGCCGACATGAAGAAGGGCCGCGACACCAAGCGCCAGGAGCGCAGGCGCCACCAGGTGCCGTCCGTGGCCATCGCCGGCTACACCAACGCCGGCAAGTCCTCGCTGCTCAACCGGCTCACCGGCGCGGGCGTGCTGGTGGAGAACTCGTTGTTCGCCACCCTCGACCCCACCGTGCGCCGGGCGCAGACCCCGAGCGGCCGGGTCTACACCCTGGCCGACACCGTCGGCTTCGTCCGGCACCTGCCGCACCACCTGGTCGAGGCGTTCCGCTCCACCATGGAGGAGGTCGCCGACGCCGATCTCATCCTGCACGTGGTCGACGGCTCGCACCCCGAGCCGGAGACGCAGCTGGCCGCCGTCCGCGAGGTGGTCGTCTCGGTCGACGCGCAGAACGTGCCGGAGATCGTGGTGATCAACAAGGCCGACGCGGCCGACCCGCTGGTGCTGCAGCGGCTGCTGCGCCGCGAGCCGCACGCCATCGTGGTGTCGGCCCGCACCGGCGTCGGCATCGAGGAACTGCTCGCGCTCATCGACGACGAGCTGCCCCGGCCGGCGGTCGAGGTGCACGCGCTCGTCCCGTACACCCAGGGCGCGCTGGTGTCCCGGGTGCACGCCGAGGGCGAGCTGCTCGGCGCCGAGCACACCGGCGAGGGCACCCTGCTGCACGCCAAGGTGCCGGCCGAGCTGGCCGCCGAGCTGGAGCCCTTCGCGGTGGCGCTGACGCCGCAGGGCTGATCCGGACCGCGCGAACGGCCCCGGTCCCCTCCCGCACGGGAGGGGACCGGGGCCGTCGGTGTGTCCGGCCGACCGTTCCCGGCCGTGGTCGTGCCGGGGCCGGGCTGCTACTTCTTCTTGGAGATCCAGTCCAGCGCCTGCTTGGCGACCGTCTCCAGGTACGGCCCGCTGAGCGAGGTGTGGTCCTGGGTGCCGATCGAGGTGTTGGAGACCAGGGCGAGTTTGCCGTCCGGCATCGGCGCGAACCAGCCGCCGCCGCTGGAGCCCTGGGTCATGTTGCAGCCGATGGTGAGCATCGACGGGCGCTTCGGGTCGAAGGAGAGCCGGGTCGGCTTCCCGCCCTCGCACTTGTACAGCTCCTGGCCGTCGAACGGCTTGTACAGCGGGTAGCCGACGGCGGTCGCGGTGACCTTGTCGCGCGGGGCGTCGAACCAGACCGGGACGGCCCCGCCGACCGTCTCCTCCAGCGACTTGCCGCTGTCGTTCTGGTTGCCCACCCGCATGATGGCGAAGTCGTACTGGTTCGCCGCGTCACCGGTGCCGCCGCCCTCGACCAGCCACTGCGGCGAGGTCACCACGTCCTTGGCCCACCAGGTGCCGAGCGGCGCCAGTTCGGCCAGCGGGGCCTTCTTGCCGCCGCTGGACGCGCCCGAGTTGTTGTAGGCGGGGACGAACACCAGGTCCTTGAAGTAGTTGCCGCCCTTGCCCGGGTGCACGCAGTGGCCGGCCGTCCAGACCAGGTTGCTCTTCCCCGGGTGCACCGGGTCCTGGACCACGGTGGCCGAGCAGTTGCCGCGGCCGCCCTCGGCGGAGAAGAAGACCTTCCCGGACGGCTGCTTGGTGTACGGACGCGGCACCGGAACGGCCTTGACCGTCGCGGGCTCGGGGTCGGTGACCCCGCCGTCGTCGGCGGGCTTGGCGGTGGGCGGCGCCGGGTCGGCCGGCTTGGAGTCGCCCATCTTGTCCGGGTTCCAGAAGTCTTTGACGATCGGGTTGTTGAAGACGTGCTTGGACGCCCAGTTGTCCCAGTCCTCGAACTTCCACCGGGTCAGGTCGTCCCAGCTCTTCGGCAGCCCGTCCAGCAGGCTGGTCGGAATGCCGGTGGGCAGGGTGATGCCGCCGATCACGCCGCCGCCCGCGGTGGAGGCGGAGACCGAGGTGCCCGCCGAGGGCGGCGGGGCGGCGGTCCCCCCGCCCGAAGGCCCGTCCGGGCCGCAGGCGGTGACGGCGAACAGGGTCCCCGCCGCGAGGACCGCGGCCGCGGCTGACCGGTGTATCGCTGGCATGAGTGCTGTCCCCCTGATGGTTCGGTGTGGGCGGCTGGCCGCCGCCCTGGAGTCTGCCACTGGCCACCAGGACGACCCCGGGCGGCCCCCGGTTGCGGATCCCGGTGGCGGTCACCGATCTGTGACGCGAGAGCCGCCGGCTCGTTGGCAGGGAGGACCCGACTCCCTCCCGAATGGTGAACCTTCACCGGTCTTCACCCGGACGAGTGAAGCGCCCTTGTGATCACCCGTCAGGGATAGGTAACCCTTACCTGACGCGACGGTGCGAGCGCCCGCCGGATTCCTCCACCCCACGCGCGTCGGCACTCCACGCGCACCAAGGAGCAGCATTGAGCACCGCCCTCACCGGAGCCCCGCCCGACCTCCCGGCCAGCCGCCCCGGCCCCGCCGCCACCCACCCGACCGCCGCCGCACCGACCGCCGCCGCACCGGTCCCGTCCGACCGGCTGCTCCACCCGGACCCGGCCGTCGCTGCCGAACAGGCCGCCGTGGAGGCCCTGTTGCGCTGCTGGGCCCGTGAGACCGGCGCCGCGCCCGGCCCGGACGGACACCTGCGGATCGCCGTCCTCGGCGGTGCCGCCCGCCTCTCCGCCCCCGTCCGGCACTGGTCACCGGCGGGCTGGCACCGGTTCGGCCGGGCCACCCTCGGCGCCGGCCCGGCGGGGGACGGCCACGACG
Organism: Kitasatospora sp. NPDC094019; assembly: GCF_044764505.1. Classification (NCBI taxonomy): domain Bacteria; kingdom Bacillati; phylum Actinomycetota; class Actinomycetes; order Kitasatosporales; family Streptomycetaceae; genus Kitasatospora; species Kitasatospora sp. NPDC094019. The sequence goes on along the minus strand of NZ_JBIWIF010000017.1, from coordinate 130,774 downwards.
CCCCGGTGGACGCCGTCACCGTGGCCGCTCTGCTCGCCGCCGCGGCCGCCGACCGGCCCGACCCCGGACAGATCGCCGACCTCGCCGCCCGGGTCGCCGACTCGGTGGTCCGCACCGCCGACATCCTGGCCCACCACCGCTCCGCCAACGCCCCGGTACCCGGCGGACCCGAACGCTCCGAGTTCCTCGCCGCCGAGCAGTCCCTGCTGCTCGGCCACCCGATGCACCCCACCCCCAAGAGCCGCGACGGCCTCGGCCCCGCCCAGAGCGCCGCCTACTCGCCCGAACTGCACGGCTCCTTCCAACTGCACTGGTACGCCGTCGACCGCGAACTGCTCGCCGCCGGCTCCGCCCTCACCGAGGGCGCCGACCGGATCACCGCCCGGCTCCTCGGCGACCCCGCCCTGCTGCCGCCCGGCACCGCCGCCCTCCCGCTGCACCCCTGGCAGGCCCGCGAACTGGCGCACCGCCCGGCCGTCGCCGCCCTGCTCGCCGAGGGCCGGCTGCACGACCTCGGCCCGGCCGGCGCCGCCTGGTACCCGACCTCCTCGGTGCGCACCGTCTACCGGCCCGGCACCCCCTGGATGCTGAAACTCTCGCTCGGCCTGCGGATCACCAACTCCCGCCGGGAGAACCTCCGCAAGGAGCTCCACCGGGGCCTGGAGATGCACCGGCTGCTGGAGAGCGGCCTCGGCGCCGAGTGGCGGGCCGCGCACCCCGGCTTCGACATCGTCCGCGACCCCGCCTGGATCGGCGTCGACCACCCCGGCCTCGGCGACCCCGGCGGCCTGGACACCGTGCTGCGGGCCCAGCCCTTCGCCCCCGGCGACCGCGCCTACTGCGTCGCCGGACTCGTCGCCGAACGGCCCCTCCCGTCCGGTCCCGGCGATGAGACCGGCCCCGTCCGGTCCCGGCTCGGCGACCTGCTGCGGACGCTCACCACCCGCACCGGCCGGCCGCTGCCCACCGTGGCCGCCGAATGGTTCCTGCGCTACCTGGACGCCGTCGTCCTGCCCGTGCTCTGGCTGGACGGGCAGGCCGGCATCGCGCTGGAGGCCCACCAGCAGAACAGCCTCGTCCTGCTCGACGCCGACGGCTGGCCGAACGGCGGCCGCTACCGCGACAACCAGGGCTACTACTACCGGCACAGCGCCACCGACCGGCTCACCGCCCGACTGCCCGGTCTCGGCACGCGCAGCGACACCTTCCTCGACGACCCGGTGATCGACCACCACTTCGCCTACTACCTGGGCATCAACCACGTCCTCGGCCTGGTCGGAGCCCTCGGCTCGCAGCGGCTCGCCGACGAGGCCGTCCTGCTGGCCGCGCTCCGGCGCTTCCTGACCGGCCCGGCCGCCCGCGCCACCGGCTCCGTGCTGCCCGGCCTGCTGCTCGACGCCCCGACCCTGCCCTGCAAGGCCAATCTGCTCACCCGGATCCAGGGCCTGGACGAGCTCGTCGGGCCGGTCGCCACCCAGTCCGTCTACATCGAGCTGCCCAACCCGGTGGCGGGCGCGTGAGCGGCCCGGTGGACGGGCACACCAGGTACACCGGGTCCGTCGGGGGCACCGGCACGGCGGACGATCCGGCGGAATGGGGCGACATGGCCACCGACGCCGGGGAGTTCCGGCTCCGCCGGGTCCGGCTCCCCGCCGACCTCGGCCTGCTCACCCGCTGGATGAACGACCCCGAGGTGGCCGCGTACTGGGAACTCGCCGGACCGGCCGCCGTCACCGAACGCCACCTGCGCGCCCAGCTCGACGGCGACGGCCGCAGCTTGCCCTGTCTCGGACTGCTCGACGACACCCCGATGAGCTACTGGGAGGTCTACCGCGCCGACCTCGACCCGCTCGCCGCCCACTACCCCGCCCGGCCGCACGACGCCGGCCTGCACCTGCTGCTCGGCCCCGCCGGCAGCCGCGGCCGGGGCCTCGGCACCATCCTGCTCGCGGCCCTGACCGAACGCGTGCTGCGGGAGCACCCCCGCTGCGAACGCGTGGTCGCCGAGCCGGACGTCCGCAACCGGCGCTCCGTCCGCGCCTTCCGGAGAGCCGGCTTCCGGCTCGCAGCCGAACTCGACCTGCCCGACAAGCGGGCCGCCCTGATGGTCCGCGACCGCACCCCGCACCCCGCCTAGGACAGCACCCGCCTCATGGACACCCCAGCCACCCCGCCCGGACCGTACGACCTGCTCGGCATCGGCATCGGCCCGTTCAACCTCTCGCTCGCCGCGCTCGCCGAGCCCGTCCCCGGGCTGCGCACCCTCTTCTGCGACCGGCGCCCGGAGTTCCGCTGGCACCCCGGGATGCTCGTCGAGGGCGCGCGGATGCAGGTGCCGTTCCTCGCCGACCTGGTGTCCCTGGTCGACCCGACCAGCCCCTGGTCCTTCCTCAACCACCTGCGGGAGGAGGACCGGCTCTTCCCGTTCTACTTCACCGAGCGCTTCCAGCTCACCCGCCGCGAGTACGACCACTACTGCCGCTGGGCCGCCGAACGGCTCGCCAACTGCCGCTTCGGCACCGAGGTCGCCGCCCTGCACTGGACCGGCGACCGCTACCGCGCCGACCTCCGCGAACCCGCCACCGGACGGGAGCACACCGTCGAGGCGCGCAACGTCGTGCTCGGCGTCGGCACCCTGCCCGTCCGCCCCGCGGCCTTCGCCGCGCTCGACGGCCACCCCGGGGTCCTCCACTCCGCCGACTACCTCGACCGGCGCGACGGCCTGGCCGGCGCCCGCGACATCACCGTGGTCGGCAGCGGGCAGTCCGGCGCCGAGATCTTCCTCGACCTGCTGCGCCGCCACGACGACGACGGCGTGCGGCTGCGCTGGCTCACCCGCACCCGGGCGCTCGCGCCGATGGAGTACTCCAAACTCGGTCTGGAGCACTTCACCCCCGACTACACCCGGTACTTCCACGGTCTGCCCGAGGCCGTCCGCGACCACCTGGTCGAGGCCCAGTGGCAACTGCACAAGGCCGCCTCCGCCGAGACCCTCGCCGAGATCCACGACCAGCTGTACGAACGCACCGTCGGCCGCCCGGTCGGCGCGGCACCGGTCGAGATCACACCCGGCACCGCCGTCACCGCCGCCCGGCCCGGCCCCTGCGGCGGGCTCGAACTCGACTGCCGGCACAGCGACTCCGGCACCGCGCACGTCCTGCGCACCGACGCCGTGGTGCTCGCCACCGGCTACCGGGCCGTCGCCCCGGCCGCCCTGGAGCCGCTCGCCCACCTGATCGACCGCGACCCGTCCGGCCGCTACCGGGTCGACCTCGACCACCGGGTGGCCACCCGCCCGGAACTCACCGGCGGGCTGTACGTGCAGAACGGCGAACTGCACACCCACGGCGTGGGCACCCCCGACCTCGGCCTCGGCGCCCACCGGGCCGCGGTCATCCTCAACGCGGTGACCGGGCGGACCGTCCACCGGCTGCCGCGCCGCACCGCCTGGACCGGCTTCGCGCCGCCCGCCCCGGCCGCCACCTCCGCCGCCTCCTCCGTTCCCGCCTCCAGCCTCCCCCGACCCCAGGAGCCGACCCGTGCCGCAACCGCCGGCCGCTGAACCGCCGCTGTACCTGCCGCCGCAGCTCACCGCCGGCCATTGGCAGCGGGCCGGCCGCGCGCTGCTCGCCAAGATGCTCGGCGAGTTCGCCTACGAGGAACTCCTCGCCCCGACCGGGACCGGGGCCCCGGACGACTGGCTGCTCACCCTGCCCGGGGCCGAGTACCGCTTCGCCGCCCGGCGCGGCGCCTACGGCGGCTGGCTGGTCGACCCCGGCTCCGTCCGCTGCGACGACCCCGAGGGCCTCGACCCGCTGCGCTTCCTGGTCCACGCCCGGCACGCCCTCGGGCTGCGCGGCGACACCACCGGCCACCTCCTGCGCGAACTCACCGCGACCCTGATCGCCGACGCCCACCTGCTGGCCACCGGCCTCAGCGCCGCCGAACTCGCCGACCTCGGCCACACCGAGCTGGAGGGCCGACAGGGCGGCCACCCCTGGATCGTCCCCAACAAGGGCCGGATCGGCTTCTCCGCCGCCGATGCCGCGCGCTGGGCCCCCGAGGCCCGCACCCCGCGCCCGCTGCCCTGGATCGCCGTGCACCGCCGGCTCGCCGAGTACCGGGGCGTCGCCGGCCTCGCCGACCCCGAGCTGCTGTACCGCCGGGAGCTCGACGACCCGGCCGCGCTGCGGGCCCCGCTCGGCGCCGACGCCGACGACTACCTGCTGCTGCCGGTGCACCCGTGGCAGTGGGACGAGACCGTGGTGCCGCTGTTCGCCCCGTGGATCGCCTCCGGCGAGATCGTGCCGCTCGGCACCGACGGCGACCTCCGGCTGCCCCAGCAGTCGATCCGCTCGTTCTTCAACGAGAGCCGCCCCGAGCGCTGCACGGTCAAACTGCCGCTGGCCGTCCTCAACACCCTGGTCTGGCGCGGCCTGCCCACCGAACGCACCCTGGCCGCGCCCGCCGTCACCGCCTGGATCCACGGGCTGCGCGACGCCGACCCCTTCCTGCGCGAGGAGTGCCGGGTGGTGCTGCTCGGCGAGATCGCCTCCGTCACCGTCGACCACCCCGTCTACCGCGACCTGCCCGAGGCCCCCTACCAGTACAAGGAACTGCTCGGCGCGATCTGGCGGGAGCCGCTCGGCCCGGCCCTGGCACCCGGCGAGCGCGGCCGCACCCTGGCCGCCCTGCTCCAGACCGGACGCGACGGACGGCCGCTGGCCGCCGAGCTGGTCGCCCGTTCCGGCCTCGCCCCCGCGGAGTGGACCGGTCGGCTGTTCGCCGCGATGCTGCCGCCGCTGCTGCACTTCCTCTACCGGTACGGGCTGGTGTTCTCCCCGCACGGCGAGAACGCCGTCCTGGTCTTCGACGAGCGCGACGTACCGGTCCGGCTGGCGGTCAAGGACTTCGTCGACGACGTCAACCTCAGCGACCAGGACCTGCCGGAGCTGCGCGACCTGCCCGCCGAGGTGGACGCGGTGCTGCTTCGCGAGGACCCGCAGGGCCTGTGCCAGTTCCTGCACTCGGGGCTGTTCATCGGCGTCTACCGCTATCTGGCGCCGCTGCTGGAGGCCGGGACCGGCCTCGCCGAGGCGGAGTTCTGGGCCCTGCTGCGGGCCGAGATCCACCGCTACCAGACGCGGTTCCCGCAACTCGCCGAGCGGTTCGCGCTGTTCGACCTGTTCCGGCCCCGGATCGACCGGCTCTGCCTGAACCGCAACCGGCTGCTGCTGGACGGCTACGGCGACCGCCCGCACCGCCCGCACGCGGCCCGGCACGGCACCGTGCCGAACCCGCTCGCCGCGGGCGGGACCGGTTGGCTGCCCCGCCGTCGGGACCGGATTGTCACCCCTGCCCCGTAGGCTGGGACGGTCATGACGAACGACTCCGAATCCCAGCTCCCCGCCGAGGACGCCGACGAGGCCGGGAGCGTCGCGGACGCCCCGGCGGAGGCCGTCCCCCGCGCCCGCGTCCCCGAACTGCTGCACGCCGCGGTGGCCTCCGTCGGCGGCGTCGAGCGCCCCGGACAGCTCCGGATGGCCGAGGCCGTCGCGGACGCCGTCGACCACGGCGAGCACCTGTTGGTGCAGGCCGGCACCGGTACCGGCAAGTCCCTCGCCTACCTGGTGCCGGCACTGGCCCACGGGGACCGCGTGGTGGTCGCCACCGCGACCCTGGCGCTCCAGCGCCAGCTGGTCGAGCGGGACCTGCCGCGCACCGTGGAGGCGCTCCATCCGGTGCTGCGGCGCCGTCCGCTGTTCGCGATGCTCAAGGGCCGCTCCAACTACCTGTGCCTGCACCGGGCCAACGAGGGCACGCCGAGCGAGGAGGGCGAGGGCCTGTTCGACCCGGTCGAGGCGCTGGGCGGTCCCGCCGGCAAGCTCGGCAAGGAGGTGCTCCGGCTGCGCGACTGGGCGGACGAGACGGAGACCGGCGACCGGGACGACATGACCCCCGGCGTCTCCGACCGGGCCTGGGCCCAGCTCGCCGTCACCTCCAAGGAGTGCCTGGGCGCGACCCGCTGCGCGTACGGCCAGGAGTGCTTCGCGGAGAAGGCGCGGGAGCGGGCCAAGCTCGCCGACGTCGTCGTCACCAACCACGCGATGCTCGCGATCGACGCGATCGAGGGCGCTCCGGTCCTGCCCGAGCACGGGCTGCTGATCATCGACGAGGCGCACGAGCTGGTGAACCGGGTCACCGGGGCGGCCACCGCCGAGCTGACCGTCGGCGCGGTGAACCGGACCGTCAAGCGGGCCGCCCGGCTCGCCAACGAGAAGGCCGTGGACGCGCTCCAGGCCGCCGCCGAGAACTACCACGGCCTGATGGAGACCGCCCAGCCCGGCCGGGTGGAGGAGCTGCCCGAGTACCTCGGCTACGCCGTGACGGCGATCCGGGACGCCTCCCGGCAGGTGATCACCTCGCTCGGCGAGACCAGGGACAAGGGCCTCAGCGACGAGGACGCCGTGCGCAAGCAGGCGATGGCCGCCGCCGAGTCCCTGCACGAGACCGCCGACCGGCTGCTCCAGGACTCCGAGTACGACGTGGTCTGGATCGAGCGCAGCGACCGCTACGGGCTCGGCACCGCCTCGCTGCGGGTCGCCCCGCTGAGTGTCTCCGGGCTGCTGCGGGAGGGCCTGTACAAGGAGCGCTCGGTGGTGCTCACCTCGGCCACCCTCAAGCTCGGCGGGGACTTCACCGGGGTGGCCGCCTCGGTGGGACTGCCGTCCGACGCCCGGTTGCCGGACGTCCGCACGCCCGGTGACAACCCGGAGGCGGTGGGGGAGGGCATGGACGACGAGCCGGTGCCGCACTGGCGGGGCATCGACGTCGGCTCGCCGTTCAAGTACTCCAAGCAGGGCATCCTCTACGTCGCCAGGCATCTGGCCGATCCCGGGCGTGATCCCGAACGGCCGGACATGCTGGACGAGTTGGCCGATCTGATCGGCGCGGCCGGCGGGCGCACGCTGGGGCTGTTCTCCTCGATGCGGGGGGCGCAGACGGCCGCCGAGGCGATGCGGGAGCGGCTGGACCAGCGGATCCTGCTCCAGGGCGAGGACACCCTGGGCGAGTTGATCCGCGAGTTCGCCTCGGACGCGACCACCTGCCTGTTCGGCACGTTGTCGCTCTGGCAGGGCGTGGACGTGCCCGGCTCGGCCTGCCAGTTGGTGGTGATGGACCGGATCCCGTTCCCGAGGCCGGACGACCCGCTGATGAGCGCCCGGCAGAAGGACGTCGAACAGCGCGGCGGGAACGGCTTCATGGCCGTCGCGGCCACCCACGCGGCGCTGCTGATGGCGCAGGGCGCGGGCCGACTGGTGCGGGCGGCGGCCGACCGGGGTGTGGTGGCGGTGCTGGACCCGCGGGTGGAGACCAAGCGCTACGGCGGCTTCTTCCGCTCCTCGATGCCGGAGTTCTGGTACACCACTGACCGCAACCAGGTGCGCCGCTCGCTGGCGGCGATCGACGACTCGGCGGCGCCGGTCCGGCCGGTGCCGAAACGGGGCTGAGGCAGGCCGGGACAGGGTCGCGACAGGGCCGAGGCGGCCCCCGGTGGTTTCGTCGGGAGGCGTTTCGGGCGGGGCCGTTCGGGGCGGGGCCGGGCAGGCCGGAGGGGCTCCACGCGGTGTGCGGGGAGCCCCTTCCTGTGGGTCCGGTTCCTGCGGGGCCGGGCGGGGTGTGCCGGGTGCGGCGGGCCTCCGGAGCCTGCGCGCGCCGAGCGGGTGCGGTCAGAGCCGGCGGAGGACCGCCACGACCTTGCCCAGGATGGTCGCGTTGTCGCCGTTGATCGGCTCGTACGCGGGGTTGTGCGGCATCAGCCAGATCCGGCCGTCCTCGCGCTTGAGGCGCTTGACGGTGGCCTCGCCGTCGATCATCGCGGCCACGATGTCGCCGTTCTCGGCCACCGGCTGGCGGCGGACGGTGACCCAGTCCCCGTCGCAGATGGCCGCCTCGATCATCGAGTCACCGCGCACGGTGAGCGCGAAGAGCTCGCCCTCGCCGACCAGCTGCCGGGGCAGCGGGAAGACGTCCTCGACGGTCTGCTCGGCCAGGATCGGCCCACCGGCGGCGATCCGGCCGACCAGCGGCACGTAGGAGGTGGACGGCCGGCCGGCCGTCTCGGCGGTGTTCGGCCGGGCCACCTCGACGCCGCGGACCTCGTAGGCGCGCGGACGGTGCGGGTCCCGCCGCAGGAAGCCCTTGCGCTCCAGCGCCATCAGCTGGTGGGCCACCGAGGAGGTGCTGGACAGGCCGACGGCCTGGCCGATCTCGCGCATCGACGGCGGGTAGCCCCGGCGCTGCACGGAGTCCCTGATGACCTCGATCACCCGGCGCTGGCGCTCGGTGAGGCCGGCCTCGTCGGTCCGGATGCCGGGCGGGCGGCCCGGCGCGGAGCGGGTCGGCGCCGGGTGGGCGTCGTCCAGGGCGGGGGAGTGTTCGATGGGCTGGTCCGGAACACGCCCGACCCCGGAAATGCCCGGGCCCGTGGGGCGGTGATCCTCGCTGCGGTCCATGCTGATGTCCACACTCTGCTGATTCGTGGTGCGCTGCCCCACCTTGAGCTGGGAGTGCTCCTGCACCGGGATGGTGTTGCTTTCGACGGCGTTCACGGCTGCCCCTCTCGACGGCTGTCCTCTCCTTTTTCCAGCCCAACGCACCTCGTATCGAAAGGTTGCGCCAAACACACGTTCGAGTGAATTATTCGGGAGTTGGCTGACTCGATCAAGGCTTTGTTGTACATCGATTAAATGTTCGATCGGAAATCGACTCCGAGGGTATCGCCCGCGCCGACACGCCGACGCCCCTCCTTCGCTCCGAAACCTAGATGTAGTGGCTACAGTCCTCTCCGTGGCCCAGTACTTGTGGTCGAGACCTCAAGATCGGGTTGCTCGCAGGGCCCCGGGATCGCATAGACTCGACCAAGTCCGCACGTCCTGCCAAGGAGGGATCCTCAGGTGCACTGCCCCTTCTGCCGGCACTCCGACAGCCGCGTCGTCGACAGCCGGACCACCGAGGACGGCAGCTGCATCCGCCGCCGCCGGCAGTGCCCGGACTGCGGTCGCCGATTCACCACGGTGGAGACGGCCGCCCTGATGGTCATCAAGCGCAGCGGCGTCACCGAGCCGTTCTCCCGGGAGAAGGTCATCTCCGGAGTCCGCAAGGCGTGCCAGGGCCGCCCGGTCACCGAGGACGCCCTCGCGCAGCTGGGCCAGCGGGTCGAGGAGTGCGTGCGGGCCACCGGCAACGCCGAGCTCACCACCCATGACGTCGGGCTCGCCATACTCGGCCCGCTCAAGGAACTCGACGTCGTCGCCTACCTGCGCTTCGCGAGCGTCTACCAGGCGTACGACGGACTGGAAGACTTCGAGGCCGCCATCGCGGAACTCCGCGCCGAGCAGCCCGCCCCCGAGGCCGACGGCGCCTGCGTGCCCGTCGCCGCCGCCGCGCCCTGACGGGCCCGGCCCCTCCACCGGCCCCTTTCCGGGGTCGGCGCAACCCCTTCGGTCCCCCGGGGCCGACGTGTGCCCGAAATCGGCGCACAGACCATGACAAAACGTGCGCGGTGGGTGAGGATCCCTGCCTGCCGCACACCGGAAGAGCGAACCAGCCGTGCCCGGATTTTTCGGTGCACTTCGGGCGTTTGCCCAACCAGGAGGAGGAACAGAAGTGACAGACACCACGAGCGGTTCCGCACGCGGGTCGAAGTCCGACCGGACCGCGGGCAAGGGTGCCGGCAAGGCCCCCAAGGGCGGCCTGCGGATCGAGCGCATCTACACCACCCCTGGCGTGCACCCGTACGACAAGGTCAGCTGGGAGCGGCGCGACGTCGTCATGACCAACTGGCGTGACGGCTCGATCAACTTCGAGCAGCACGGCGTCGAGTTCCCCGACTTCTGGTCGGTCAACGCGGTCAACATCGTCACCTCCAAGTACTTCCGCGGCGCCCTCGGCACCCCGCAGCGCGAGTGGAGCCTCAAGCAGATCATCGACCGCGTGGTCCTCACCTACCGCGCCGCCGGCGAGAAGAACGGCTACTTCGCCACCCCGGACGACGCCGAGGTGTTCGAGCACGAGCTGACCCACGCCCTCCTCCACCAGGTGTTCAGCTTCAACTCGCCGGTGTGGTTCAACGTCGGCACCAAGCAGCCCCAGCAGGTCTCCGCCTGCTTCATCCTGGCCGTCGACGACTCCATGGACTCGATCCTCGACTGGTACAAGGAAGAGGGCATGATCTTCAAGGGCGGCTCCGGCGCCGGCCTCAACCTCTCCCGGATCCGCTCCAGCAAGGAACTGCTCAGCTCCGGCGGCAACGCCTCCGGACCGGTCTCCTTCATGCGCGGTGCCGACGCCTCCGCCGGCACCATCAAGTCCGGCGGCGCCACCCGGCGCGCGGCCAAGATGGTCGTCCTGGACGTCGACCACCCCGACGTCGAAGCCTTCATCGAGACCAAGGTGAAGGAGGAGGAGAAGATCCGCGCCCTGCGCGACGCGGGCTTCGACATGGACCTCGGCGGGGACGACATCACCTCCGTCCAGTACCAGAACGCCAACAACTCGGTCCGGGTCAGCGACGAATTCATGACCGCCGTCGAGAACGGCACCGAATTCGGCCTCCGCGCCCGGATGACCGGCGAGGTCATCGAGACCGTCGACGCGAAGAAGCTCTTCCGCAAGATGGCCGAGGCCGCCTGGGCCTGCGCCGACCCCGGCATCCAGTACGACTCGGTCATCAACCACTGGCACACCTGCCCGGAGTCCGGCCGGATCAACGCGTCCAACCCCTGCTCCGAGTACATGCACCTGGACAACTCCAGCTGCAACCTGGCCTCGCTCAACCTGATGAAGTTCCTCCGCGAGGACGACACCTTCGACGCCACGGCCTTCGCCAAGGTCGTCGAGCTGGTCATCACCGCGATGGACATCTCCATCTGCTTCGCCGACTTCCCGACCGAGAAGATCGGCGAGACCACCCGCGCCTTCCGCCAGCTCGGCGTCGGCTACGCCAACCTCGGCGCCCTGCTGATGGCCACCGGCCACGCCTACGACAGCGAGGGCGGCCGCGCCCTGGCCGGCGCCATCACCTCGCTGATGACCGGCACCGCCTACCGCCGCGGCGCCGAACTCGCCGGTGTGGTCGGCCCGTACGACGGCTACGCCCGCAACGCGGCCCCGCACCAGCGGGTCATGAAGCAGCACGCGGACGCCTCGAAGGCCGGCGTGTCCTTCGACGAGCTGGACGCCCCGGTCTGGACCGCCGCCACCGCCACCTGGGACGACGTCCTGCGGATCGGCGCGCAGAACGGCTTCCGCAACGCCCAGGCATCGGTGCTCGCCCCGACCGGCACCATCGGTCTGATGATGGACTGCGACACCACCGGCGTGGAGCCCGACCTCGCGCTGGTCAAGTTCAAGAAGCTCGTCGGCGGCGGCTCGATGCAGATCGTCAACGGCACCGTCCCGCGCGCCCTCAAGCGTCTCGGCTACCAGGACGAGCAGATCGAGGCGGTCGTCGCCCACATCGCCGAGCACGGCAACGTGGTGGACGCCCCGGGGCTGCGGCACGAGCACTACGAGGTGTTCGACTGCGCGATGGGCGAGCGCTCCATCTCCCCGATGGGTCACGTCCGGATGATGGCCGCGATCCAGCCGTGGATCTCCGGTGCCATCTCGAAGACGGTGAACATGCCGGCCTCCGCGACCGTCGAGGACGTCGAGGAGATCTACTTCGAGGCGTGGAAGACGGGCGTCAAGGCGCTCGCCATCTACCGCGAAAACTCGAAGGTCGGCCAGCCGCTCTCGGCCAAGACGAAGGACTCCGCGGCGAAGGCCGAGGAGGCCGCGGCCCCGGCCGCCGTCGAGAAGGTCGTCGAGTACCGTCCGATCCGCAAGCGCCTGCCCAAGGGCCGCCCGGGCATCACCACCTCCTTCACGGTGGGTGGCGCCGAGGGCTACATGACCGCCAACTCCTACCCGGACGACGGCCTCGGCGAGGTCTTCCTGAAGATGTCCAAGCAGGGTTCGACCCTCGCGGGCATGATGGACGCCTTCTCCATCGCCGTCTCGGTGGGCCTTCAGTACGGTGTTCCGCTGGAGACCTACGTCTCGAAGTTCACCAACATGCGGTTCGAGCCGGCCGGTCTGACCGACGACCCGGACCTGCGGATGGCGCAGTCGATCGTCGACTACATCTTCCGTCGCCTGGCGCTGGACTTCCTGCCGTTCGAGACCCGTTCGGCACTCGGCATCCACTCGGTCGAGGAGCGTCAGCGCCACCTGGAGACCGGTTCCTACGAGCCGCTGGAGGCGGAGGAGGAGCTGGACACCGAGACGCTCGCGCAGTCGGCCCCGGTCGCTCCGGTCACTCCCGTTGTCGCGAGGCCGGTGGCGGCTCCGGCCCCGGTCGCGGCCCCGGCGCCCAAGGCCACCCCGGCCCAGGCCCACAACTCCACCGAGCTGATGGAGATCCAGCTGGGCATGAGCGCGGACGCGCCGCTCTGCTTCTCCTGCGGCACCAAGATGCGCCGCGCGGGCAGCTGCTACCTCTGCGAGGGCTGCGGCTCCACCAGCGGCTGCAGCTGAGCACAGCCGCCGCCGCACCGGTGAGGTGAGACGGCGCTGAAGGCGGGGCGAGGACAGGTGATGTCCTCGCCCCGCCTTTTCGGCTTTTCTGTCAACTTTGGTTGACAGCTCGCCATCGTCAACCTAGGTTGACACTATGAGTGAGAGCGGAGAACTGGCGGCCGCGGCGGCCAGTCGGGATCCGGCCGTGGGGCTCCGGGCGGTCCGGGCGTTGCGCGACCTGGCGGACCGGCTGGAGGGGCTGCAGGTCGGCAACGCGCGGGACCAGGGCTGGTCGTGGCAGGACATCGCGGTCTGCCTCGGGGTGACCAGGCAGGCGGTGCACAAGAAGTACGCGCGGCGCGGTGCCGGTGGAAGCGGGAAGGACGGGGACTGAGCGATGTTCGAGCGATTCACCGAGGAGGCCCGGCGGGTGGTCGGGCAGGCGGGGCGCGAGTCGGCGGAACTCCGGCACGGGCACGTCGGGACCGAACACCTGCTGCTGGCCGTCCTGGCGGAGACGGCGGACCCGGCGGCGCGGGTGCTGATCGAGGCGGGGCTCGACCACGCGGAGGCCCGGCGGGCGGTCGGGCGGCTGCTCGGGAGCGGCGGCGACGCGCGGGCGCTGGCCTCGATCGGGGTTGACCTGGAGGCGGTGCGCGAGGCGGTGGAGTCCGTGTTCGGTGCGGGTGCGCTGGAGTCCCCGCCGCCGCCGGAGCCGCGGCGTCGCGGGTGGTTCCGGACCGAGGGGCGGGCGGGGCGGAGCCCGTTCACGGCGCGGGCGCGCAAGGCGGTGGAACTGTCGTTGCGCGAGTCGCTCCGGATGGAGTCCGGCCGGATCGCGGTCGGCCACCTCCTGCTCGGGGTGCTCCGCGAGGGGGAGGGGCTCGGGGCGCGGGTCGTCGCCGACCACGGACTGGACCTCGCCGAGGTGCGTCGTGCGGTCGAGGTGGCGATGGAGTGAGGGGATGGAGGTGGATCGGTATACGGAGCGTGGCAGGAGGAGACTGACCGTCAACTTACCGGTTGAGCACATCGTCTGAATGGATATGATCGGCCGACTGCGTGAACCGAATCGCCGCCCGGAGACGTTCCACGACGTCGGCCGGGCGGTCGCGCATTCGCCCGACTTCTGCCGAGGACACCGCACCGATGACAGAAACCACCAGCCCCGACGGTGGGCCCAGCCGTCGACCCGACGTGCGTACCAGGGCCGTTGTCGCGGCCGCCGCCCTGTTGGCGGCGGTGGCCGGGCCGGTCGGGGTGATGCGGGCCTTCGACGCCGGGCAGCCGCTGACCGCCGCAGCCGTGGCGGCGGTCACCGCGCTCTGGCTGATCGCCGTCCGGCAGGCCGGCGGCGCCACCGAACGGGCCCGTCGGCTGGAGTTCGAACTGGCCACCCGGGAGGACGATTCGACGGCGGCGCTGGTGGTCGCAGGCGCGGCCCGGCAGGGCGAGGCCGCCGCCGTGGCGCGGGCCGCCGCCGCCGAGGCCGAACGGGACGGGGCCGGGGCCGCGCTCGCCCGCGCCGAGGAGGAGGCTTCCGCCGCCCGCGCGGACGCGGACGCGGCCCGGGCGGAGGCCGCGGCGGAACGCGCCGAGCGGGCCGCCGTGGACCGGCTCGCCGACGAGGTGCTGCCCGTACTGGTGAAACGGCTGCGGAGCGGTGCGACCGTGGACGCCGTCCTGGTCCCGTACCGCGACCACCCCCAACGTCCGCTGCTGCGCGCCGTGGCGGAGGAGATCGGCCGCGGCGAGCGCCTGCGGGCCGCCGCCCTGGCGGTCTGCGCCACCGCCGCCGGGCGGGTTCAGGCCCTGGCCACGAGCATGCACGCGGAACTGCGCGAGATGCAGCACCGGCACGACGAGGAGGTCCTCGGCGATCTGCTGCGGCTGGACCACTCCACCGCCCAGGCGGGCCGGATGGCCGACAGCATCGCGGTGCTGACCGGCGCCCGCTCGGGCCGCCGCTGGGGCCGGCCGATCCCGGTGGAGTCGGTGCTGCGCGGCGCGCTGGGCCGGATCGGTGCCTACCAACGGGTCAGGCTGCACAACGCGAGCACGGCCGCGGTGGCCGGGTTCGCGGCCGAGGGCGTGATGCACGCGCTCGCCGAGCTGCTCGACAACGCGACCACCTTCTCCGCGCCGCCGGCCGAGGTGCACGTCTACGTCGAGGAGGTGCCGGCCGGTCTGGTGGTCACCGTCGAGGACAGTGGCCTGGGCCTGAGCGACAGTTGGCTGCGCCGCGCCGAGCGGGCCGTCTCCGCCGAGTCGTTGGACCTCGCCACGCTGTCGGCGGGCACCCGGATCGGTCTCGCGGTGGTCGGCGTGCTGGCCCGCAAGCACGGGCTGCAGATCTCCTTCCGGCCGTCGGCGCGCGGCGGCACGGGGGTGGTGGTGCTGATCCCGCAGCAGCTGGTCACGCACCCCGCGACCGGGCCGGCCCCGCTGCCCGCGCCGGTCGAGCGCGTCGTCGAGCGGGCGCTCGGCGCGGGCCCGCGCCCCGCGCTCACCCCCGCCCGCCGGGCGCCCGCCGGGCCCGCCGCCCCGGTGGCCGCTCCGTCGGCGGAACCGGTGCCCGTCGTGCCCGCCGTGCCCGCCGTCACCGACAGCGGTCTGCCGCAGCGCCGTCGCGGCCGGACCATGGCCGCCGCCGGTCCGGCGGCGGCTCCCGCCGAGCGGCCCGCCCGTTCCGACGGGGCGAGCGCCGCCGCCAGGCTGGGCGCCTTCCGCCGGGCCGCCCTGCCCGCCGCCGGTCCGGCCCTCGCCGCCGGTCCGGCCCCCGCGGCTGAGGCCGCCGCCGAGCCCGCCGCCGCGGAGCCCACCGCCGGTTCCGCGGCCGGCAACCCGAACTCCGTGCCCGCCGACGCCCCCGCGCCGGCCGAGGGCGCCGTACCGCTCCAGGACACCCCGTGCGAACGGTCCGCCACGGACCCCGCGTCCGACGCCTCCCCCGTCACCGAGAAGGACTTCCGATGAGCAGTGCCACCGACCGCGACCTCGACTGGCTGCTGGAGAACCTGCTGAGCAACACCCCCGGTACCCGGCACGCCCTGGTGCTCTCCGCCGACGGCCTCAAGCTCTGCCACACCTCCGGCCTCGGCAACGACCGGGCCGACCAGCTCGCCGCCATCGCCTCCGGTCTGCAGAGCCTGGCCCACGGCGCGTCGATCGAGTTCGGTGACGGCACCGGCGGGGTGCGGCAGTCGATGACCGAGTTCCACGGCGGAGTGCTGTGCATCGTGGCCGCCGGCGAGGGCGCCCACCTCGCCGTGGTCACCGACGAGGACGCGGACGTGGGCGTGGTCGGCCACAACATGCACGGGCTGATCGAGCAGATCGGCGTCCACCTCAGTGCCCCGGCCCGGGAGGCCGCGGCCGGGGCGGACGGCCCGGTGACCGACGGGAGCGCCCGGGCATGAGCGGGCGCGGGGGGAACACCGACGGGCGGCCGGGGCGGACGGGCCGGGACGACGACCCGGACCGCCTGTACACCATCACCCGGGGCCGCAGCCGGGCGCCGGAGAACGCGTTCGACCTGGTCACGCTGATCGTCGCCGAGCGGGAGCCGGCGCCGGGCATGCAGTCGGAGCACGCGCGCATCCTGCGGATGTGCGGGGCGCCGATCGCCGTGGTGGAGGTCGCGGCGGAGCTGGCGCTGCCGGTCTCGGTGGTGAAGATCCTCCTCGGCGACCTGCTGGAGGCCGGGTCGATCACCGCCCGCCACCCGCGGTTCGCCCCCAACAAGGCCCGGCTGCCCGATCTCGACACGCTGAAGCAGGTACTGCATGGACTCCAACGGCTCTGAGGGGCGGGACGCCCGGCCGAGCGGGCGGACACCGCTGCGCCGCACCGCCGACAACGCGTTCAAGATCGTGGTGGTCGGCGGCTTCGGCGTGGGCAAGACCACCCTGGTCGGCGCGGTCAGCGAGATCCGCCCGCTGAACACCGAGGAGACCCTGACCCGGGCCGGGGAGGGGATCGACGATCCCACCGGTGCCTGGGGCAAGCGCTCGACCACGGTCGCCTTCGACTTCGGCCGGATCACTCTCTCCGCGAGCCAGGTGCTGTACCTGTTCGGCGCGCCGGGGCAGGAGCGGTTCTGGTTCCTCTGGGACCGGCTGTTCGCCGGGGCCCTGGGGGCCGTCGTGCTGGTGGACACCCGGCGGCTGGCGGACTCCTGGTACGCCATCGACCGGCTGGAGCACCACGGCACGCCGTTCGTCGTCGCCCGCAACAACTTCGGCGACCCGACCCACACCCTGGAGCAGGTCCGGGAGGCGCTCGACCTGCCGCCCGAGGTACCGCTGCTGGACTGCGACGCCCGGGACCGGGAGTCCGGCAAGCAGGTGCTGATCGAGCTGGTCCGTCACCTGACCGCCCGGGTCGAGGCCGCGACGGCGGGCACCCCCGCCGCGGCCGCCCCCGTCCCTGAGGAGAGCACCCCGTGACCGAGCCCGCCGCCACCCCGCCGCCGGGCTGCCCGGCCCACGCCGGCGCCACCCCGCTGTACGGGCCGCGCTTCCAGACCGACCCGTCCCAGCTCTACCGGGAGATGCGGGCCGGGCACGGCCCGGTCGCGCCGGTCGAACTCGCCGGCGGAGTACCCGCCTGGCTGGTGATCGGCTACCGCGAGCTCCAGCTCGTCACCGGTCAGCCGCAGCTGTTCGGCCGGGACTCCACCCGCTGGAACGGCTGGGCGACCGTCGCCGAGGACTGGCCGCTCAAACCGATGATGGCGCCGGTGCCGTCGATCCTCTACGCCGAGGGCGAGGAGCACGTCCGGCGCTCCCGGGCGGTGACCGACGCGCTGGCCGCCGTCGACCCGTACGAGCTGCGCAAGCACAGCGAGGAGCTGGCGGACCGGCTGATCGACGACTTCGCCGGGCGCGGCGAGGCGGACCTGGTCGCCGAGTACGCCCACCGGCTGCCGCTGCTGGTGCTCTGCCGGGTGCTCGGGCTGAGCGAGGAGCGGGCGCCGGTGCTGATCGAGGGCCTGCTGACCATGCTGGACGGCGGCCCCGACGCTCCGGCCGGCGCGCAGCGGTTGCTCGCCGCGATGCTGGAGCTGGTCGAGGAGAAGGCGGCGCGCCCGGGCGACGACGTGGCCTCGCGGATGCTGGCGCACCCGGCCGGTCTCAGCCACGACGAGATCATGCGGGACCTGCGGGTGATGCTGATCGCCGGTCACCAGCCGACCTCGTACTGGATCTCCAACGCGCTGCGGCTGATGCTCACCGACGAGCGGTTCGCGGCCTCGTTGTCGGGCGGGCGGCGCAGCATCGGCCAGGCGCTGAACGAGGCGCTCTGGGAGGACACCCCGACCCAGATCTTCGCGGGCCGCTGGGCGACCAGGGACACCCGGTTGGGCGGGCAGCGGATCGCCGCCGGGGACATGCTGCTGCTGGGTTTCGCGGGGGCCAACGCGGATCCGTCGGTGCGGCAGCCGGACGGGCGGCCGGCCGAGGGCAACCGGGCGTACCTGAGTTACTCGTACGGCGAGCACGGCTGTCCGTTCCCGGCGCAGGAGGCGGCCGAGGTGATCGCGACCACGGCGGTCGAGGTGCTGCTGGACCGGCTGCCGGACCTGCGGCTGGCGGTGGCCGAGCACGCGCTGGTGTGGCGGCCGTCGGCCTGGGTGCGCGGGCTGGTGGCGCTGCCGGTGTCGTTCGCCCCGGGGTTCGCGGGCTGAGTCCGGCGCCCGGAGCCCCGGTCGTCCCGGGGCCGCTGTACCGCTTCACCAGAACCGAAGGAGTGCTCGTAGTCATGACCGTCCCCGCCCCGTTCGTTCCCGCCCCGTTCGTTCTCGATCCGCTGGCCCGGGACAACGCCGCCGAGGGCGCGCTGCTGCGCGCCGCCGGTCCGGTGGTGCCGGTGGAGCTGCCCGGTGGTGTCACCGCCTGGGCGGTGACCCGGCACGGGCCCGCCCGCGAGTTGCTGACCGACGCCCGGCTGGTGAAGGACGCCCGGCACTGGGCGGCGTTCCAGCGCGGCGAGGTGCCGAGGACCTGGCCGTTGATCGGTCTGGCGGTGCCCGGTCCGAGCATGGTGACCACGGACGGCGCGGAGCACCGGCGGCTGCGGGCGCTGGTGGCGCACGCGTTCACCCCGCGTCAGGTGGAGCTGATGCGCCCGCGGGTGGAGGCGATCACCCGGGAGCTGCTGGACACGCTGGCGGCGGGGGAGCCGGTGGTGGACCTGAAGTCCGCCTTCGCCTTTCCGCTGCCGATGACGGTGATCTGCTCGCTGCTCGGCGTCCCGGAGTCGGAGCACGCGCTGCTGCGCGACCTCTACGAGCGGTTCTTCGGCGCCCGCCCGAACCCGGAGGGCATCCAGGCGACCATCGCCGGGCTGAACGCCTTCGTCAACGGTGTGGTGGCGCAGCGCCGGGCGGTGCCGGGGGACGATCTGGCGAGCGTGTTGCTGCAGGCGGACACCGAGGGCGGGGCGCTGACCGACGCGGAGGCGGCGGCCACCCTGCGGGTGATCATCGCGGCGGGTCACGAGACCACGGTGAACCTCATCGGCAACGCGGTGCGGGCGCTGCTGGCCCACCCGGACCAGCTGGAGCTGGTGCGGGCGGGCAAGGTCGGTTGGGACGCGGTGGTGGAGGAGTCGCTCCGCTGGACACCGCCCACGAGCAACTTCCTGTTCCGGTTCACCACTGAGGACGTGGCGGTGGGGGACACGGTGATTCCGGCCGGGGAGCCGGTGCTGGTGTCCTACAACGCGATCGGCCGGGACCCGGCGCAGCACGGGGTGACGGCGGAGGTGTTCGACGTGACCCGGGATCCGATCCGGCATCTGTCGTTCGGGCACGGTCCGCATGTCTGCCCGGGCTCGCCGCTGGCCCGGCTGGAGGCGGGGATCGCGCTGCCGGCGCTGTTCGAGCGCTTCCCGGGGCTGTCGTCGGCGGTGCCGGACGAGGAGCTCCGGCCGAGCGGCTCGCTGGTGGTGAACGCGCTGAAGGAGTTGCCGGTCCGGCTGTTCTGACGGCCGGGCGGCCGAGGGCGGGCGCCGTTCCGACGGTGGGGCGGCCGGGGTGGCGGGGCTGCTCCGGCGGCCGGCGGGGCGGGTCACAACTGGGGCGCGCGGTGGCGAAGGGCGTGCGGGGACCTTGGCGGCAGGTCGCGGCTGCGTTACCGTCGTCGGATCGGCCGGCCGCCGCGTCCATGTCGAACGTCTAACTCCGGTACAGCGCAATGCCGTTCTGTCGCACAGCCGAGCGTTCGCGCCCCGGCGAGGAGGACCGCGTTGACTCCCACCCCGACCGTGCCGTCCACGACCGCGCCGCCCCCGTCCCCCGCCCGCCGGCGCCGTCCGCTCGCGGCGGTGGCCCTGCTGGCCGTCGCGGCGCTGACCGCGGCCTGCTCCAACAGCACCGACAGCTCGGGAGGTTCGGGCGGCACCGCCGGTCAGACCCTGTCCGGTGACTGCGCCCGCTACCAGCCCTACGCCGGCCACGGCGGCACCACGGTGACGGTGTTCGCCTCGATTCTCAGCCCCGAGTCGGACAATCTGGAGAAGTCCTGGGCCGATTTCGGCCGGTGCACCGGCATCCGGATCAGCTACGAGGGCAGCAACGACTTCGAGTCCCAGTTGCCGGTGCGGGTGAGCGGCGGCAACGCCCCGGACTTCGCGATCATCCCGCAGCCCGGTCTGCTCGCCCAGATGGTCAAGAGCGGCAAGGTGGTGAAGCCGCCGCAGCAGACCGTGGCGAACCAGGAGAAGTGGAGCCCGGTCTGGAAGACCTACGGGTCGGTCAACGGCACCTTCTACGCGGCGCCGATGAGCGCCAACATGAAGTCCCTGGTCTGGTACTCGCCGAGGACGTTCAAGCAGGCCGGCTACGAGGTCCCGAAGACCTGGGCCGATCTGATGGCGCTCAGCGACCGGATCGCCAAGACCGGCGGCGGCGCCAAGCCGTGGTGCGGCGGCATCGCCTCCGGCACGGCCACCGGCTGGCCGGCCACCGATTGGCTGGAGGAGGTGGTCCTGGGTTCGTACGGCGGTGAGGTCTACGACCAGTGGGTGAACCACCAGGTGAAGTTCTCCGATCCGAAGATTGCCGCGGCGATGAGGACGGTCGCCGACTGGATGCAGAACCCGGCCTGGGTCAACGGCGGCTACGGTGACGTGAAGTCGATCGCCACCACGACCTTCCAGGACGCGGGCGCGCCGATTCTCACCGGCAAGTGCCTGCTGCTCCAGCAGGCTTCGTTCTACAAGGCGCAGTGGCCCAAGGACACGAAGATCGGTCCGGACGGCGACATCTTCGCCTTCCACCTGCCCGCGGTGAACCCCTCGGTGCCCAACCCGGTCGAGGGCGGCGGGGAGTTCCTCACCGCGTTCGCGAGCCGGCCCGAGGTGCAGGCGGTGCAGAACTACCTGTCCAGCTCGGACTGGGCGAGCAGCCGGGTGAAGACCGCGACCGGCTGGGTTTCGGCCAATCAGGGCGTGGACAAGAGCCTCTACACCGATCCGATCGACCGGATCTCCGCCGACGCGCTGACGGACCCGGCGGCGACCTTCCGGTTCGACGGTTCGGACCTCATGCCGGCCGCGGTCGGCTCCGGGCAGGAGTGGAAGTCGCTCACCGCCTGGTTCGCCGAGGGACAGTCGATCCAGAAGACCGCCGCGGACATCGACGCCGCCTGGCCGCAGTAGCGGCGCGCGTCACGGGACCACCTGCCGAAGGGCGGTGCGGGGCCACCCACCCGCACCGCCCGCCCCCTCCGCTCCCTGCTTCCGCCGGCCCCGCGCGTGCGCGGTCGTGGTCGGGTTCCGCCGCGTTGCCTCGTTCGGTTCCGCCCCGTTCCAGGTACCGCCGTTCCCGGTACCCCGTTCCCGGTATCCCCCGTTCCGCCTTCCGTTGGGAAAGGACGTGACGCCATGTCCCTCGCCGCCGGTGCCTGGGGCGACGCGATGGTCAAGTTCGGCAACGGCCTCGGTGCGATCGCCGGCTTCGTCGGCATCCTGTTGCTGGTCTTCCTGGTCGCCGGCCGCGCCTCCGGCCGGATCGCCCGCCCGCTGGCCGTGCTGGTGCTGCTCGGACCGGCGCTGGTCCTGCTGCTGCTCGGTCTGGTCGCGCCGCTGGTCCGTACCGTCTACCTGAGCCTCTACAGCGACGACAGCAGCCGCTTCGTCGGCGGCGAGAACTTCGGCTGGGCCCTCACCACCGGCTCGGTGCGCGAGGTGCTGGTCAACACCCTGCTCTGGCTGGTGATCGCGCCGCTGGCGGCGACCGCGCTGGGGCTCGTGCTGGCCCTGCTGGTGGACCGGATGCGTGGCCAGGCGGTCTACAAGTCGCTGATCTTCATGCCGATGGCGATCTCCCTGGTCGGTGCCTCGATCATCTTCAAGTTCGTCTACGAGTCGCGCGACCACGCGCAGCGGCAGATCGGTCTGCTCAGTCAGCTGGCGATCTGGCTCGGCTGGGACGACCCGCCGAACTGGATGCTCTCCCAGCCGCTCAACACCTTCCTGCTGATGGCGGTCATGGTGTGGGTGCAGACCGGCTTCGCCATGGTGGTGCTGTCGGCGGCGATCAACGCGATCCCGGACGAGGTCACCGAGGCGGCCCGGCTGGACGGCGCCCAGGGGCTGCGGCTGTTCCGGCACATCACCGTGCCGATGATCCGCACCACGGTGGTGGTGGTGCTGACCACGGTGATGATCACCACGCTGAAGGCGTTCGACATCGTCCGCACCATGACCGGCGGCAATTTCGGCACCCAGGTGCTGGCCAACGAGATGTACTCGCAGTCCTTCGTCCAGTTCAACACCGGACGGGGCAGCGCGCTGGCGGTGATCCTCTTCCTCGCGGTGCTGCCACTGGTGGCCTACAACATCCTCCAGCTGCGCAAGGAGCGTGCGGTCCGATGAGCGTACGGCGGGACGGCGGCGCCGTCCGGAAGACCTTCTCCTCCCCGCTGGCCTCGGTGTTCGTGATCGTGGTGACGGTGCTGTGGACCGTCCCCACCCTCGGGCTGCTGGTCACCTCGCTGCGCCCCAAGCAGGACGTCACCGCGGACGGCTGGTGGAACGCCCTGCTCCACCCCGACCTCGGGCTGGACAACTACCACACGGTGCTGTTCGAGGGCGGCTCCGGCGTCTCCACCGGTCTCATGCCGTTCCTGGTGAACTCGCTGGCGATCAGCGTTCCGGCCACGCTGTTCCCGCTGGCGCTGGCGGCGATGGCCGCCTACGCGCTGGCCTGGGTGCGGTTCCGGGGCAGCGACACCCTGTTCTTCGTGGTCTTCGCGCTCCAGGTGGTGCCGCTGCAGATGGCGCTGATCCCGCTGCTCCAGCTGTTCTCCGGCGGAGCGCACCTGGGCTCCCTGACGCTGCTTCCTGCGCTGGACCTCAAGGGCACCTACGCGCCGGTGTGGCTGGCGCACACCATGTTCGCGTTGCCGCTGGCGATCTTCCTGCTGCACAACTTCATCGCCCAGTTGCCCCGAGACCTGATGGAGGCGGCGGTGGTGGACGGCGCCTCGCACTTCAAGATCTTCCGCTCGATCGTGCTGCCGCTCTGCACGCCCGCGCTGGCCTCGTTCGCGATCTTCCAGTTCCTCTGGGTCTGGAACGACCTGCTGGTGGCGCTCACCTTCGCCGGCGGCACCCCGGAGGTGGCGCCGATGACGGTGCGGCTGGCGCAGCTGTCCGGTTCCTTCGGCGGCCGGTGGGAGCTGCTGACGGCGGGGGCGTTCCTGTCGATCGTGATCCCGCTGGCCGTGTTCTTCGCGCTCCAGCGCTACTTCGTGCGCGGGTTGCTGGCCGGTTCGGTCAAGGGCTGACGCCGGACCGGCCACCGGCCGCCCGGTCGGTCCGGAGCTTGCCCCGGTCCGCCCGTTCCCTCCGGGAGAACGTCGGGGTTCAGGCCGTTCCATGGCGAATGTGTTGATTTCGTGGACACGGTCGGCGGGTTGCCGGTACACCGTTAGGGGCTGGTCGGCCGAGATGACACAGGGGGGCGGTCATGGCAGACAGGGGCACACGCCTGGGCGGGCGTACGGACAGACGCGCGGGCGCCCGGGGCGGTGACGCTCGGGGCGTCGGCGGGCGTGGCGGCGGGCGTCGGTGGCGGCGGGCCGGAGGGCTGCTGGCGGCCCTTGCCACGGCGGCGGCCCTGATGTCCGGGCCCGGCGCGCCCCCGGCGGTCGCCGTCACGGCGACGCTCGGCACCACGGCGGTCGGCACCGCCACCGACACGGCCGACTCCAACTACCTCAACGCCTCGCGGTACGTGACCGGTTCGGCCGGCGGCACCGTCGGCAGCGTCTCGGTGTACGTGGACGGCGTCGACGCCGCGCCCAACAACCGCTTCCAGACCGCGATCTACCAGGACAACGGCGGCAGCCCGGGCGCCCTGCTGGCGAGCAGCGCGACCGCCACCCTCACCGGGCCGGGCTGGAACACCGTCCCGCTGACGGCCACCTTGGCCGCCAACACGCCGTACTGGCTGGCCTACAACACCAACGGCTCCGGGCCGACGGTCAACAACCTGCGCTACAGCCCGGGCGGCACCAGCGTGTACGGCAACGGCGGCCTGTCGTTCGGCAGCTGGCCGGCCACCGCGGGCGCGGTCACCGGCAGCGGGCTGAGCTTCTCGATCTACGCCACGTACACCCCCGAGGCGGCCCCGCCGCCCCCGCCGCCCGGCGCGGGCCCGGGCACCGAGGGCCCGATCCTGCTGGTCACCAGCCAGGCCAACCCGTACACCCGGTACCTGGCCGAGATCCTCAAGGCGGAGGGCCTGAACGCCTACCGCCAGGTCGACATCTCGGCCGTGACCGCCGGGGTGCTGGCCTCCGCCGAGGTGGTGCTGCTCGGCGAGATGCCGCTCACCGCCGCCCAGGCCGCGCTGTTCACCACCTGGACCAACGGCGGCGGCGAACTCGTCGCGATGCGCCCCGACCGGCAGCTCGCACCGCTGTTCGGCCTCACCCCGGCCACCGGCACCCGCGCCGACGCCTACCTCAAGGTGAACACCGCCGCCGCGCCCGGCGCCGGGATCACCGGCGACACCATGGGCTACCACGGCCCCGCCGACCTCTACACGCTGAACGGCGCCACCGCCGTCGCCACGCTGTACAGCGACGCCGCGACCGCGACCGCCAACCCGGCGGTCAGCCTGCGCACGGCCGGCGGCGGCCGGGCCGCCGCGTTCAGTTACGACCTCGCGAAGTCGGTGGTGCAGACCCGGCAGGGCAACGCCGCCTGGGCCGGCCAGCAGCGCGACGGCGTCGACGGCTACGAGGCCAGCGAGATGTTCTTCGGCACCGGCGGCCAGCCCGACTGGAACGACCTGGACAAGGCGCTGATCCCGATCGCCGACGAGCAGCAGCGGCTGCTCGCCAACCTGCTCACCCAACTCGCCGCGACCGCCCAGCCGCTGCCCCGGTTCTGGTACTTCCCGCGCGACGTCAAGGCCGTCGTGGTGATGACCGGGGACGACCACGGCGTGGGCGGCACGGCCGGCCGCTGGGACGGCTACATCGCGCAGAGCCCGCCCGGCTGCTCGGTCGCCGACTGGGAGTGCGTCCGCGGCTCCTCCTACATCTACACCGACGACCCGCTCACCCCGGCCCAGGCGAAGGCGTACAGCGACCAGGGCTTCGAGGTCGGCGTGCACGTCACCACCAACTGCCGTCCCTGGGGCAGCACCTCGACCCTGCAGGGCTACTACCGGGACCAGTTGGCGGCCTGGCGGGGCAAGTACCCGAACCTGCCGAACCCGTCCAGCAGCCGCACCCACTGCGTGGAGTGGGACGACTGGGCCACCCAGGCGAGGACCAAGCTCGCCAACGGGATCCGGCTGGACACCGACTACTACTTCTACCCGTCGAACTTCACCCAGGACCGGCCCGGTTACTTCAACGGCACCGGGCAGATCATGCGCTTCGCCGACACCGACGGCAGCGTCATCGACGAGTACCAGGCCACCACCCAGCTCACCGACGAGTCCGGCCAGTCGTACCCGGGCACCGTCAACACCCTGCTCGACGCGGCGTACGGCGCCAAGGGCTACTACGCGGCGCTGACCGCCAACATCCACACCGACTTCGCCGCCTCCGCCGCCTCGGACGCGGTGGTCGCCGCCGCCAAGGCGCACGGCGCGCCGGTGGTCTCCGGCCGGCAGATGCTCACCTGGCTGGACGGGCGCAACGCCTCGGCGTTCACCGGGCTGTCCTGGAACGGGAGCGCGCTGACCTTCGGCATCACCGGCGGGGCCAACGGGTTGCGCGCCATGCTGCCGGTCGACGCGGCGGCGGGCACGCTGACCGGGATCAGCTCGGGCGGGCGCGCGGTGCCGTACCGGGTCGAGACGGTCAAGGGCATCGCCTACGCCTTCTTCGACGGCGCGGTCGGCTCGTACACCGCGAGCTACGGGCAGGACACCACCGCGCCCACGGTGATCGGCACCACCCCGGCCGGTGGCGCGGACGGGGTCGCCCCGGGCTCGGCGGTGCGGTTCTCCTTCAACGAGCCGCTGGACCCGGCGAGCGTCACCGGCGGCTCCGTCACCCTGCGGGCCGCGGCCGGCGGCGCTGCGGTCGCGGGCTCGGTGGTCCACGACGCGGCGGCGAACGGCGTGGTGTTCACGCCGTCCGCGCCGCTGGCGCTCACCGCCGGGTACAGCGCGACGGTGCAGGGCGTCCGGGACCGTTCGGGGAACGCCCTGGCCGCCCCGTACACGTTCTCCTTCACCACCGGGGGAGCGGAGCCGCGGACGATCGGGAACACGGCGGTGGGCTCGCTGATCGACGACACCGACTCCAATCACCTGAACGGCAGCCGGGTGACCACCGGCGCCGACCCGGCGGCGCTCACCGCGCTGAGCGTGCACGTCGGACCGATCGCCGCGGCGCCCAGCAACCGGTACCAGCTGGCCGTCTACACCGATGCCGGGGGCTCGCCGGGCACGCTGGTCGCCGCCACGGGCTCGGGCACGCTGACCGCCAACGCGTGGAACTCGCTGCCGGTGAATCTCACCCTGAGCGCCAACACCTCGTACTGGTTCGTCTACAACACCAACGGCACGAGCACGACGGTGAACAACATGAACTACTCGACCGGCACGGCCGGGCAGGGGGCGTACAGCAACACGGTGGTTCCGTTCGGGACCTGGCCGGCGGACTTCGGGCCGGCGGTGAAGGACAGCTTCCGGTACTCGCTGTACGGGACGTACTGACTGTCGCTGCCGCAGCGGTAGCGGTAGCCGCAGCCGTGGCTGTCGCGGCCGGGGTGGTGGCCGGGGTCGTGGCCGGAGTGGTGGCGACGACGGGTTCCGATCAGTGCTCGGGCTTCGGGCCGGGCTCTGTCACAGAGGTGTGACAGGGCCCGGCCCGGTGTTTTTGAACCTGTTCAGAATGGTCTACAGTCGGCTTCGGCCGTGGTGCCCGGTGTCCTCACCGGCGTGGTTCCGCGTGCTCGTCGGCGGACCGCCCGGAGGGTGGATTCCGCATGTCCACCCGATCATTGAGGGGGATCCCATGTCCGGATTCAGCGTTCCCGCCGCGGACGGAGTGCCGTCCCGGCCCGCTGCTGCTCCCGGTGCTGCTCCTGGTGCGGACGAGGGGGCGGGGGAGGCTGGCCCGGTGGCCGGACCCACCGGGGTCTTCGGACCTGCCGGTGGTTACGGCCCCGGTGGTGCTCCGGGTGCCGCCCCCGGCGCGGGCCCGTTCCGGGCGCCCGGCGTCCCCGCGCCGCAGCCGTTCCAGTGGCTGCGGCCCGGCGACCCGGAGCGGAAGGCCCCGGCCACCGGCCGGACGGTGCTGGCGGCGGTGCTCGCCGGCCTGCTGAGCTCCTGGCTGCTGATCGACGGACTCGGCGTCAACCTGCTGCTCTGCGCCGCGGCCGCCACCGTGGGCGCCGGCGCCTCCGCCCGGGCCGCCGGCCGTAGGCCGAGGGCCTGGACCGTCCTGTGGAGCGGGCTCGCGCTCGCCCTGCTCGCCGTCCCGGCGCTGTACGAGGCGGACTGGCCGGTGCTGCTGAGCACTGTCTGCGCGGTGGGCCTGGCCTCGCTGGCCCTGCACGGCGGACGGCGCTGGACCGGGGTCCTGCTGGCGCTGCCGGGTCTGCTCTGGCAGCTCGTGCCCGGCCTGGCGTGGGCCGGGCGGGCCCTGCGCGGCCGGCGCGCGGGCGACCGGAGCCAGGTGGTGCCGGTGGTCAAGGGCGTCCTGGTGGCGGTGGTGCTGCTGATCGTCTTCGGCGCCCTGTTCGCCGGCGCGGACGCGGCCATGGCGAACGTCCTGGAGAGCCTCGTCCCCAGCGTCGACCTCGGGGAGCTCCCGGCCCGGGCCGCCCTGTTCGTCCTCGGTCTGGCGACCGCGCTGGGCTTCGCCCACATCGCGGCGGGTCCCCGGCGCTGGGACCGCACCCCGGTCCGGCCGGGCCGCGCCCGGGGCCGGCTGGAGTGGGCCCTGCCGCTGGCCGCGCTGAACCTCATGTTCGGCGCCTTCGTGGTGCTCCAGGCGGTGGTGGTGCTCGGCGGCGCCGAGGCGATCCTGGAGCGCACCGGGATGAGCCGCTCCGAGTACGCCCGGCAGGGCTTCTGGCAGCTGCTGGTGGTCACCGTGCTGACCCTGGTGGTGGTCGCGCTCGCCAAGCGCTGGGCGCCGCGCGGCACGGAGGCCGACCGCCGGCTGGTGCGGCTGCTGCTCGGCGCGCTCTGCCTGCTGACCCTGGTGGTGGTGGCCGCGGCGCTCGGGCGGATGTGGTTCTACGTGGACGCCTCCGGCCTGACCACCCTCCGGCTCTGGGTGCTGGTGGTGGAGGGCTGGCTGGGCGTGGTGTTCGTGCTGCTCATCGTGGCGGGCCTGACCCCGTCGGCGGGCTGGCTGCCGCGCGCGGCGGTGCTCAGCGCCGCACTGGCCGCCGCCGGTTACGGGCTGATGGGGCCGGACGTGATGGTCGCGCAGCACAATGTGGCCCGCTTCGAGCGGACCGGGCAGATCGACCTGCGCAACGTCCGCTACCTCTCGGCGGACGCCGTGCCGACCCTGGACCGGCTGCCCGGCGACTACCGGACCTGTGCCCTGAGCCTGGTGGCGGCCAACCTGCGGACGGACGGTCCCGCGCCCTGGTACGCCACCAGCCTGGCCGAGTCGAGGGCCCGCGCGATCCTCGCCGAGCGGCCGTCGCCCGACCGTCTGACGGGCGGGGAGGACGCCTGCGACCGGGTGGGCATGAGCCGCGACTACGCCTTCGAGGGCTGAGCGGGAGCGGGGGATGCACCAGGGCCGGTCGGGAGCGTGTCGCTCCCGACCGGCCCTGGTGCCCGGTGCTTCCGGTGCGGCCCACCGGGACGGCGGCCCGGACGGGCGGCCGGGATGGGTGGCCGGGTCAGTGCATGGCGACGCCGGCGGTGTCCGACGGCAGGTCGGCGGCCTTCGCCTTGATGGCGAGGACGGCGATCAGGAAGGCCAGGCCCGCCATCGCGGCGCCCACGATGAAGCCGTGCGAGATGCCCTGCGCGAGCACCTCGTTGGCCGCGGCGGTGCCCTTCGGGAACTCCTGCTTCTCCAGCAGCCATGCCTTCTGCTCCGGCGTGGCCGTGGCCATGAAGCCGGGCAGCTGGACCTTGGCCTCGGAGGTGGCGTAGTGCGCGAACACCGTGGTCAGGATCGACAGGCCGAGCGAGCCGCCGATCTGCTGCATCGAGTTCAGCAGGCCGGAGGCGGCGCCGGTCTCCTCGCCGGAGACGCCCGCGACCGACAGCAGCATGACCGGGACGAAGACCAGGCCCATGCCGAAGCCGAAGACCACCGTGGGGCCGAGGATGCCGTCCACGTAGCCGCTGTCCGCGTTCATGAAGGTCAGCCAGGTGAGCCCGATGGTGACGAGCAGCGCGCCGCCCGCCATGAACGGCTTCGGGCCGTACTTGGCCTGCAGGCTGGAGGCCAGCTGGGCGGCCACGATGATCGAGGCACTGATCGGCATGAAGGCGAAACCGGCCTTGAGCGGGCTGTAGTCCAGCGGGCCCTGCACGAAGAGCGTGATGTAGAAGAAGATGCCGAACATGGCGGCGGCGATGCAGAGCATCATCACCAGACCGCCGGTGCGGTTCCGGTTCGCGAACAGCTTCAGCGGGGTGATCGGCTGCGCGGTGCGGGTCTCGATGACCACGAACGCGGCCACCAGCACGGCGCCGCCGATGAACGAGCCGAGCGTCACCGGGTCCGTCCAGCCGTCGGACGCGGCGCGGATGAAGCCGTACACCAGACCGACCAGGCCGAGCGTCGAGGTGAGTGCGCCCGGCAGGTCGAACTTGCCCGGGTGGCGCTCCGACTCGGCGATGTAGCGCGGCGCGGCGAGCGCGATCAGGACGGCGATCGGCACGTTGACGAAGAAGACCCAGCGCCAGTCGAGGTACTCGGTGAGCAGACCGCCGGCCAGCAGGCCGATCGCCGCGCCCGAACCGGCCACCGCGGAGAACACGCCGAAGGCCCGGTTGCGTTCGGGCCCCTCGTCGAAGTTGGTGGCGATCAGGGCGAAGGCCGTCGGCGAGCAGATCGCGCCGCCGATGCCCTGGAGCGCGCGGGCGGCGAGCAGCATGCCGCCGTCCTGCGCGAAGCCGCCGAGCAGCGAGGCCAGCCCGAACAGCAGTGTGCCGGCGATGAAGACCCGGCGTCGGCCGAGGATGTCGCCCGCGCGCCCGCCGAGCAGCAGCAGGCCGCCGAAGGTGAGCGTGTAGGCGTTGATCACCCACGAGAGGTTGGTGGTGGAGAAGTCCAGCGCGTCCCTGATCTGGGGCAGCGCGATGTTCACGATGGTGGCGTCGAGCACCACCATCAGCTGCGTGGCCGCGATGACGGCGAGGGTGATGCCCTTGTTCGGGCCGTGCCCGCTCCGCGCCGGAGAGTTCTTGCTGAGTGTGTCGGAGATAGCCAAGTTGATGCCCCCTGCTGGCTACTGCTTCGTATGCTGCGGACCTGGGGTCCGGCTCGGCCCGACGGCGTCCCGCGGGCTATGAAGGAACGGTATCGTTCACTACTGTGGACGATAGCGTCGGCGAGATTGTGAACGCAAGCGTTCCTAAGGGTGGGTGACGATGGATCAATTGGTGCGACGCCAGGAGAAGGAACGCTCGGCCGGCCGACAGGCCCCCCGGGTCGAGGCGGAGCGGGCGCCCGAGCCCACGCGGGGCCCCTGTCCCGTCCAGGTCGTGGCCGAGGTGCTGACCAGACCGGCACGGCGGCGCGGGCGGGAGCTGGAGGCGGCGATCTTCGAAGCGACGCTCGATCAGCTCACCTCCGGCGGATTCGCGCGGCTGACGATGGAAGGGGTCGCCGGGGCCGCGCGGACCGGGAAAGCCGCGCTGTACCGGCGGTGGGCGTCCAAGGTGGAACTGGTCGTCGACGCCCTGGACTCCACTCTCCCACGCCCCACCGACACCCCGGACTTCGGGTCCGCCCGTGAGGAACTGCGGCACCTGGTCGAGAGTTTCGCCTCGGTGGCCCGCTCCCGGGCGGGCGGCGCCGTGACCGCGGTGATGGCCGAGCTGGACCACGAACAGGCGGAGCTTTTCAAGGACTTCATCGCCCAGCGGATGATCGAGCCCACCAAGGGCGTGATCCTGGAGATCCTCCGCCGGGGCGCCGAGCGCGGCGACGTCCGGCCGGACGCGGCCACCCCGCTGGTCGCGGACGTGGTCCCGGCGATGCTGCTGTACCGGGTGAAGGTCTGCGGCCGCCAGGTCGGGCCGGAGTTCGTCGACCAGTTGGTGGACGAGGTCCTGGTGCCGTTGATCCGGGTGTGAGGGGAGCGGCCGCCCGGTCGCCCGCTCCGGTCGCCCGCTCCGGTCGGCGGGTGGGCCGGCGGCGGGTGTCCGCCCGGCCTCCCGGCGGTCCTCCACCGGGCCTCCTGTCCGGCTTCCGTCCGTCCGGCTTCCGCTCGGCCGTCCGTCCGTTCTTCGCCGCGCTCTCCCGGCCGGCCGTGGTGCGGGTCGGGGCCGGGGTCGGGGTCGACCGGGTCGGGGGTGCGGGCGGGTGGCTTAGGCTGGAGTCCGACCAGCTGAACGGACCCCCTCATGCCCATCGTCCCGCCGACGCACTCCGTCGAGCGCTCGCTCCGCCGGGCCGGCGCCAAGATCGTGGTCGGCCTCGACGAGGTCGGGCGGGGTGCCTGGGCCGGTCCGGTCACCGTGGGCGCGGCCGTCACCGGCCTGCGCCGGCCCCCCGAGGGGCTGACCGACTCCAAGCTGCTCACCCAGCTCCGTCGTGAGGCGCTCGCGCCCGTCCTCGCCGACTGGGTCACCGCGTACGCCCTCGGTCACGCCTCCGCCCCGGAGTGCGACGAGCTCGGGATGACGGCCGCGCTGCGGCTGGCCGCCGTCCGGGCGCTGGAGGCGCTGCCGGTGGAGCCGGACGCGGTGATCCTGGACGGCAAGCACGACTACCTCGGCGGCCCCTGGCAGGTGCGCACGGTGATCAAGGGCGACCAGTCGTGCGTCTGCGTGGCCGCCGCCTCCGTGCTCGCCAAGGTCCACCGTGACGGCATGATGGCCGAACTCGGCGAGGAGCACCCCGAGTACGCCTTCGCCGACAACGCCGGTTACCCGTCCCCGGTCCACCGGGCCGCACTGGAGGAGTTCGGGCCGACCGAGCACCACCGCCTCTCCTGGTCCTATCTGGACGCGCTGCCCGAGTGGCGTCATCTGAAGCGGGTCCGGGTGGTGCCCGGTCCCGCCGGGACGGTCGCCGCGGAGTCCGCCGGGGAGCAGCTCGCGCTCGGTTTCTGACACTACGTCGGGATATTTCGACCGCGGACCGTAGGGCGCGCGGTGTCCGATGGGTGGGGCGCCCGTGCGCGTTCGACCGGCATTTGATAGATATCCGGGTATGCCTGTCTTCCCCGAGGAGCCGGAGATCAACGAGAGCCTCCCGGGCCCCGGCGTTCCCAGTCCCCGCGAGTCGGACGCACAAGCCCTCCGCGCGCCAGCCACCGGCGGCGCGACCCCCGTCGTACCGTCGGCCGCCGGCTCCGTGCCGGTCCAGGTGCCGGGCCCCCGCCCCGCACCGCCGCGAGCGGCGCAGCCGCGTTCGACGAGCGCGCGTGCGAACCGTCCGGGGCCGTCGCCGAGGCCGAGCCCGATTCCCAAGCCCGGTCCTCGACCCGCGCCGCAACCGGCGTCGGTCGAGGTGCGGCACGTCCCCGCCACCCGGGCGGCGGCGTTGGACCGTGCCGACGAGACCGTCGACCGGCTGCTGGACGGCGGCCGCGAGCCGGGCTCCGTCCTGGTGCTCACGGTCGGCGCGGCGCACCCGTGGCAGCAGCACGAACTCTCCTTCGGGGAGGAGCGCTACTGGGCGCAACTCGCCGAGGGCGGCGACGTCTTCTACGCCGACGCGGAGCTGGCCCGCCCGGTCCGCCGCGCGGTGGTCGTGCTGGTCGTCAACGGCGGTTCGGCCGAGCGCGCCGCGGCCGCGTACGCCAAGGCGCTGCGGCACGCGGAGGAGCTGCTGGTGGTCTGCGGCGGCACCGACCCGGCGGTCGCCGGTGCGGCGCTCGCCGCCGTCGGCGCACCCGCTCCGCGCGTTCTGCCCGCCTGAGGTCCGTGCCCGGGTCCGCTACCCGCGGGGGCCTTCCGGCCCTCGCGGCACCGGCCTCCCGGCCCGGTCGACGGCCCTGTCCTGTCCGCTCCCCCTGATCCCCGTCCCGAACCTGTCCCGAACCCGTCCCGGCCCGGTGCCCCGTGGGTGCCGGGCTTCGGCATGTCCGGGGCCGGACTCCCCGCGGACGTGGTGGCGGGACCGGGTCGGCGGGCACGGGCCCTGACCGCGCGGGTCCGGGCCCGTCCGGCCGGCGGCGGCGCAGGCCGGGCCCGAGGTGTGCCGGACCGGTGGCGGCCTTCACCGACTGCGGGCGGCGCGGAGCGCGCCGTCACGGACGGACGCCGTCACGGACCGCGGACGGGAGGCCGTCCGGTCAGCGGGTGCCGGTACGTCGGGCCGGTTCGATCGCGGTGACCCTGGCGGGCGTCCACGGGCGGTCGCCCTGGCGGGACCGCTGGGGCCGCTCGCCCCGTTGCGGACGCTCGGGTGCCTGCCGCAGCGGGCGCTGGCCGTGCGAACCCTCCAGCGCCGTGCGTGGGGGCAGCTCCGTCACGGTGTGGACCGGGCCTTCCGCCCACGAACCCGCGTGCGGATTGCGGCCGCTCCGCCCGTCCCCGAGGATCTGCCAGCCGACCGGGGTCAGCGCCACGTACGCTCCGCAGCGCAGCCCGTGCAGGGCGGCGGCGTCCCGCAGGGCCCACATCCACGCGCCGTCCTGCTCCGTCCAGCCGGCCGCGCCCTCGCGGCAGCGCAGCAGTACGGCCGTCCGGGCCGGGCTGGACAGGCGCAGGTCGTGCGGGGTGACCTGGCGCAGGTGGGCGAGGATCGCGTTGCGGTGCTGCCAGCCGTCCGCGTCGTGCGGCCAGGGGGTGAAGGAGGCCGACGCGGTCACCCGGTGCTCCTGGTCCAGGACGGCGACCACGACCGTGCCCGGCTGCGGAAGGTGCCGCTGGTGCAGCTCCAGCACGAAGTCGCGGGGGTCGCGGAGCAGTGGGATCCCCGAGGCCGCCCAGGTTTCCAGGTCGAGCATCCGTCTGGGCGACGAGCTCCGGGCGAGGGGATACTGACCTCGGTCGATGCCGCTGATCACGATCCTCCTTCCCGACCCACGGGCGCGCGGGCGCATGCGTACGCCGAAGGCACGGTCCATGGGACTGGGCTCCGGGTACGGTCCAATTCTCAGGGTAGGAGGGGTGGAGCGGCAATGATGAAATGATGAACGCCGCCCGAAAGCCAACGTTCTGCCGGATATATTCCACGCTCGCGTGAAACCGGCCGGTACGCCTCCGGACCGCCTTCCGGCCGCGTCGCAGCGCGCTCCGAAGCATCTCCGACACCTCCGTTCCTCCTTTCCGTCGACCGTCACCCGTTGATCCGTCCGGCGGAACCAGCCGGCTCAGGGGCCCTGCCGCCGGCCCGTCCGCACGCTGCTCCCGCTCTCCCGCCGTTCGTCCTCCCCGGCCGTTCCGGTGCCCGCGCCGGACCCCCGCGGTCCCCGCGCCGTCCTCGCGCCGTCCCCGTGTCGTCCCCGTGTCGGAGCGGGCGCGTGTCCGCCGTCAGCCCTGGACCGCCAGGACGAGCGGCAGGACCGCGCTCGCCCCCGCCCGGCGCAGCAGTCGGGCGGCCACGGTGACCGTCCATCCCGAGTCGACCAGGTCGTCCACCAGCAGCACCGGTCCGCCGGCGGCCGCCAGCGCCGAGGCCAGCTCCGGCGGCAGGGTGAGCGCGCCCGCCACCGAGTTCAGCCGCTGGGCGCTGTTGCTGCGCGAGCCGTGCGGCGGCTGACCGGTGGCGTACTCGATCCGCCCGAGCAGCGGCATCCGCCCGATCTCGGCGATCCTGGCGCCGAGGCTGCCGACCAGTTGCGGCCTGGACGCGGAGGCCATGGTGACCACGCCGACCGGCCGGTCCAGCCGGGCGCCGTCGGCCGCCTCCGGCCCGGCCCAGCCGCCCGGCCCGCGCGCCCAGTCGGCCAGTACGGTGACCAGCGCGTCCACCGCCTCGCCGGGGACCGGCCCGTCCGGGGCCTGGTCGGCGAGCAGGGACCGCAGCCGGTTGCCCCAGCCGATGTCGGAGAGGCGGCCGAGCGCCCGGCCCGTCTCGGCCTGCTCCCCGGCCGGGATGCGGCCCTTGAGCGGCACGCCCAGGGCGTCCATCCCGGTGGGCCAGAGCCGCCGCGGCTCGAAGCCGACGCCGGGCCGGCCGAGCGCCGCCCGGGCCGCCTCCAGCGCCTCGGCCGAGACCTCGGGCCCGTGCAGCGGCCCGGCGCAGTTGTCGCACCGGCCGCACGGCACGGCCTCCTCGTCGTCCAGCTGGCGGCGCAGGAACTCCATCCGGCAGCCGCCGCCGGTCGCGTACTCGCGCATCGCCCGCTGCTCGGCCTCCCGGGAGGCGGCCACCTTGGCGTAGCGGGCGCTGTCGTACTCCCAGCTCCGGCCGGTGGCCGTCCAGCCGCCCTTGACCCGGCGGACGGCGCCGTCCACGTCGAGCACCTTGAGCATGGTCTCCAGCCGGGCGCGGCGGAGGTCCACCCGGGGCTCCAGCGCGGCGGTGGAGAGCGGTCGGCCGGCCTCGGCCAGCGCGTCGATGGTGCGGCGGACCTGCTCCTCGGGCGGGAAGGCGAGCGAGGCGAAGTAGCGCCAGATCGCCTCGTCCTCGCGACCGGGCAGCAGCAGCACCTCCGCCCGGTCGACCCCGCGCCCGGCCCGGCCGACCTGCTGGTAGTAGGCGATCGGGGAGCTGGGCGAGCCGAGGTGGACCACGAAGCCGAGGTCGGGCTTGTCGAAGCCCATGCCGAGGGCGGAGGTGGCGACCAGCGCCTTGACCCGGTTGGCCAGCAGGTCGGCCTCGGCGGTGCGGCGCTCGGCGTCCTCGGTGCGGCCGGAGTAGGAGGCCACCGGGAAGCCGCGCTCGCGCAGGAAGGCCGTCACCTCGTCGGTGGCGGCGACCGTGAGGGTGTAGACGATGCCGGAGCCGGGCAGCCGGTCCAGGTGGTCGGCGAGCCAGGCCAGCCGGTGCGCCGGGTCGGGCAGGGCGAGCACGCCGAGGGTGAGGCTCTCGCGGTCGAGCGGGCCGCGCAGCACCAGGGCGTGCTCGTCGCCGGCGCCCGTGCCGAGCTGCTCGGCGACGTCGGCGGTGACCCGGGCGTTGGCCGTGGCGGTGGTGGCCAGCACCGGGACCCCGGGGGTGAGCTCGGCCAGCATGGTGCGCAGCCGTCGGTAGTCGGGGCGGAAGTCGTGGCCCCAGTCGGAGATGCAGTGGGCCTCGTCGACCACCAGCAGGCCGGTGGAGGCGGCGAGCTTGGGCAGGACGTGGTCGCGGAAGTCGGGGTTGTTCAGCCGCTCGGGGCTGACCAGCAGGACGTCGACGGCCCCGGCGGCGACCTCGGCCTGGACGGCGTCCCACTCGTCGGTGTTGGCGGAGTTGATGGTGCGGGCGTGGATCCCGGCCCGGGCGGCCGAGTCCACCTGGTTGCGCATCAGGGCGAGCAGCGGCGAGACGATCACCGTCGGGCCGGCGCCCCGGGCGCGCAGCAGGGAGGTGGCGATGAAGTAGACGGCGGACTTGCCCCAGCCGGTGCGCTGCACCACCAGGGCCCGGCGGTGGTCGACGACCAGGGCCTCGATGGCCGTCCACTGGTCCTCGCGCAGGGTGGCGCCGGGGCCTGCCAGCTCGCGCAGGACGGCCTCGGCCCGGGTCCGGACCTCGGCCCGGTCGGCGGTGGTGGCGGTGGTGTGGGTCTTCGGCTGCTCCATGGCGTCCATGAAACCCCGAGCGACCGACAGCGGGCGAACGGCGGTGGGTGAGGAGAGGTCGAAGTCCGGAGGTATTTCATCCGTTCTTCTGCTGAACGGCCGTCATTTTTCCCCCGGGAGAGTGGACCGGCCCTACGCCGAACGAGGGAGGAGTTATTCACAGGCCGGGTTTATCCACAGATTTTGAGAAGGTTTTCGGGGGCCGCGGGAAATCGGGACAACCTTCGGGCCATGACCAACGAACACATCGTGCTTCCCTTCGGCGACGGTCCCGGCGGCCGTTCGATCACCATGCGGAGCCCGGCCGACATGGCCGAGGCGCTGCCCTTCCTCCTCGGCTTCTTCCCCGACGACAGCATCGTCGCCGTCGGGCTGCAGCCGCCCGGTCTGCACCAGGGCGGGGTGATCCGGCTGGACCTCCCCGAGTCCGCGGCCGACTGGCCCTCCGCCGCCGAGGAGACGGCCGCCCTCCTGGTGCGGCTCTCCGAGCGTCAGGAGCAGCGGCCGGTCCAGGTGCTCCTCTACCTCTGCCAGGATCCGGCCGGGCGGGGGCCGGGCCGGGAGCACGGTCCGCCGGTGGCGGAGCGGCTGCGGCCGCTCGCGGAGCGGTTGCGGCAGTCCTTCGAGATCCGGGGCGTGCGGGTCAAGGAGTCGCTCTGCGTCTCGGCGGGCCGCTGGTGGTCCTACCTCTGCACCCGGGAGGGCTGCTGCGGCTCGGGGGGACACCCGATCCGGCGCGAGCCCGGGCCCGGCCCGGTCGCCGTCGCGGCGACCTTCGCCGGTCTGGCGCCGCGCGGCAGCCGCAAGGAGATCCTGGCCGGGCTGGCCCCCATCGGCCCGCCGGGGGCGGAGTCCGCGCGGGCGGCCCTCGCCCGGGCCGGGGCCGGACCGGGGACCGCCCCGGGCGGGCGGCGGCCCGACCGGCGGGAGGGCGCCCGGCTGCTCGACACGGCCGTGGCCGACTTCATGGCCGGGGCCGTCTCGCTCGACGACGACCGGGCGGCCCGGCTGCTGCTGGCGCTCCAGGACCGGGTCCTGCGGGACCGCGCCGCCGAGTACGCCCGGCCGGCCGAGCTCGCGCCCGTCCGGCGGCTCTGGACCTTCCTGGTCACCCGCTGCGTCGCGCCCCACGAGCGCCTCGCAGCCCCGCCGCTCACCCTGCTGGCCTGGGTGTCCTGGGTCGCGGGGGACGCCGCGACCGCGCGGGTGGTGCTGGGCCACACGCTCCGCCGCGCCCCCGGCTACCTGCTCGCGCAGCTGCTCTACGAGTCGATGAACGCCGGGCACGCGCCGGAGGTGTTGCTGGCGAGCATCGAGGACGAGCGCTGCCGTCGCACCGAGCGGGAGCGGGCGGAGGGTGAGGTGGCGGCGGCCGAGGAGTCGGCGCGGACCTCGGCCCCCGGGCCGGAGGACGGTGGCGCGTCCGGCCCCGGCGCCGACCCGGCCGGGGGAGGAGCGGCGGAGCCCGGGCCCGATGGCGCGGGGGCGGGAGGCCCCGAGCCGGGGAAGGCCCGGCGGCGTCGACGGCGGCGCGGTCGCCCGGTCTCGGGCTCGACGCCCGCCGACGTCCCGCCGGGGCCCGCCACCCGTACCGCCGAGACCGCCGGTACCGCGGAGCCCCCCGGCCACCCGTCCGGCCCGGACAGGGCGGAGCGGGCCGGTGCGGAGCCGGAGGGGAGCGGGCGGGCCACCGGAGCCGCCGGGGCTGTCCGGAAGGCCGGAGGGAAAGGCGAAGGCGCCGCCCGGTCCGGTACCGGCGGCGGTCCCCCGGAGCGGCGGGGCGGGCCCCGCCGGGCACGGATCCCCGGTCCGGCGCCCGCGGCGGCGGCCGTCCGCTCCGGGGTCCGCCGCCGTCGGGGCGCCTGCGGGGCGGAGCGGGGGCAGTGCCGTGCGCGGTGACCTCCGGGCGGCACCGGGCGGGGGCGCGCTACACCTCGCCGCGCGCCATCGCGATCAGCCGGTCCAGCACCTTGCCGCCGCTGACCCGGAGGCCGTCGTGCTCCCACTCGTTGGTGATCCAGGTCCGCACCCCCCGCACGGCCCGCGCGGTCTCCAGCGAGTCGGCGGTGTCGACGTACATGTCGTCGTGGTAGACCGCCGCGAACACCGGCACCTCGTTGGCGGCGAGCACGGCCGGGTCGTACAGGTCGGGCCAGTCGGCACGGGCGGCGAGCAGCTCCGCGGTCTCCTTCAGCGGGCGCAGCGCGGGATCGGTGTCGAACATCCAGGGGTAGATCATCTCCCCGCTGAACAGCACCGGCGCGCCCGACTCCAGCGCGGCGCGG
This sequence comes from Kitasatospora sp. NPDC094019, assembly GCF_044764505.1. Classification (NCBI taxonomy): domain Bacteria; kingdom Bacillati; phylum Actinomycetota; class Actinomycetes; order Kitasatosporales; family Streptomycetaceae; genus Kitasatospora; species Kitasatospora sp. NPDC094019. The sequence goes on along the minus strand of NZ_JBIWIF010000017.1, from coordinate 91,612 downwards.
GCGTCGAACTCCGGGAACTCCGCGCGCACCCGCTCGGCGGACCAGGCGGTCCCGGCCGGGTCCACCGAGCGCTGGCCGTAGATCGACTCGTGCAGGACGGCGTAGAGCGGGCCCTGGGCGAAGGAGAGCTGCGCCTGGGCGCCGGCGAGGAAGGTGTCGGAGAGTTCGGGGCCCTCGGTGCCCTCCACCCAGGCGTCCTCCAGCAGGTAGTGGAGGGTCCCGGAGCCGCTGCCGGTGCCGAGCAGCATCCCGAGGGCCTGGAACGCCTCGACGGTGAGCAGTCCGCCGTCGGGGAGGGTGGCCGGGGTCGCGGCGAGGTGTCCGGCGATCCGCCGCACCGCGTCGACGTCCTGGGGGAACCGCGTGTAGTGACCCTCGTTCTTGCCGACGACCCGGGGGTACGCGGCCCGGTAGACGTCGTCGGCGGAACTGCGCAGACCGGCCAGTCCGCCGGTGACGAAGGCCCGGTCCAGTCCCTCGGGAGCGATCGAGAGGTAGGTGAGGGTGCAGAAGCCGCCGAAGCTCTGACCGAGCACGCTCCAGCGGCGGTCGTCGCCGAGCAGCCGGCGGCGGATCAGTTCGGCGTCCCGCACGATCGAGTCGGCCCGGAAGTGCGCCAGGTACTCCGCCTGCTCCCCGGCCCCGCCCCGCCGGGCCAGCGTCTGCCGGGTGGCGGGAGTGGACCGGCCGGTGCCGCGCTGGTCGAGCAGGAGCACCCGGTGGTCGTCGAGCGCGCGCTCCAGCCAGCCGTCCCGGCCGAGCGGTCGGCCGGCCCTGCCGCCGGGGCCGCCCTGGAGGAACAGCAGCCAGGGCAGGTCGGTGTCCGCGGTCCGGCCCGAGGCCACCACCTCGCGGGCGTACACCTCGATCTGCTCGCCCTGCGGGGCGGCGTGGTCGAGCGGCACCTGGAAGACGTGGTCGGTGAAGGCAATCCCGGGCAGCCGGCTGGCGGTCGACATACAACTCCTCGGTCTCTGCTGGTCACAGCGGTCGCGTCGGCCTTGACCGGGGTTGCCGGTGGCGGGGTCGCGACCCCCGCACCGTATCCTGGCCGCGGCCCGGGGCCGCCCCCGGCGGCAGCCGCCCGCGACCGCCCACCCGGCGGCCCGTGCGGCCGGGCCGGGACCACGGATCGGCAGCCCCGGCGGGCAGCGCGCGGTCGCGGTGCACCGGGCGGGCCCCGGTCGCCCGGCGGGCGTGACCTGTGACCGGTCTCCGGCGTTGACCCCGGGGGCCCTGCGCCCGGGCGCCAACGCCCCGCGCGTTGCGGACCGGGACCGGTGACGGCTCCGTCGGACGGGGCGCGGTACGGGCCGCCGTCCGACGGTCACCAGGGCGGAGCGCGCCCACCGGCTCCGGGCCGGCGGTGGGGTGCGGTCGGACCGTCGGGCCCGACCGGACACCGGAGAGGCGGGGGCCCTCCGGGCGCGAGGACGCCCGGGGACCGACAACGCGGGGCGGGTACCGACTCGGTGCCCGGCACCGCATGGCACGGCCCGGCACCGGGTACGGCCAGACACGGCACGGACCGGCGGGGGCTTCCACCGGTCCGCAACCAGCACGCGATCGAGCATGCTCGCGGCCCATCGGCCTGACCGGCCACCGGACCGCCGAGGGGAGGAGAGTCCGGTGACCGCGATGAGGCCGCCACAGGCCGCACCGGCCGAGAGTGTGGTCGGCGCGCCGAGACCGGCGGGCCGGCCGGACCAGGTCCACCCGGCCGGCCCCGGTGGTCCGGCCAGGTCCGCGCCGCCGCGCCCGCAGCCGGCCGCGGTCCACCAGGCGGTGCTGTGCGTGAAGGCGCCGGCGATGGCCGCCTCGGACTCCGACGGCCAGTTGCGCGGGCACGGCCTGCACGGGTTCTACCGCTCCGGCGTCCGGGTGGTGGCCCGGATGGAGGTGCGGCTCGGCGGGATCGAACCGCTCCCGCTCCAGGGCACCCTGACCACCGCCGCCCAGGCCCGCTTCCTCGGGGCCGTCCGCCTCCCCGGCGACCTCGATCCGGACCCGGCGCTCACCGTCGAGCGGCTGCGGCACGCCGACGGCGTGGAGACCGTCACGGTGCGCAACGCCGGCGGCCGCCCGGCCCGGCTGCCGCTGGAGATCGCGCTCTCCACCGACCTCGGCCCGGTTGCCGAGATCGCCGCCGGTCACCGCTCCCCGGACCTGCCGGGCCAGGTCCAGTCCGCCGGTCTGCGCTGGGCGGGTCCCACCCACAGCGCCACCGTCAGCGCCCAGCCCTCGCCGCACGCCGTACTGGCCGGTGCCGGTGTGCTGCGGTGGGACCTCGACGTCCAGCCGGGCGCGCGCTGGTCGGTCGAGCTCCGGGCCGAGCTGGAGAGCACGGTGCCCGCCCCGCGCCCGCCCGGTGGCCGCGGCCCCGGTGTCCCGCTGCCCTGGGCCGAGCCCGAGGTGCGCTGCGACGACCCGCGCGTGGCCCTGGTGGTGTCCCGTTCCCTGGACTCCCTCGGCGGGCTGCTGTTCGCCGACCCCGACCGGCCGACCGACCTCTACCTGGCGTCCGGCGCGCCCTGGCGGTTCGGCCTCGCCCCGGCCGACGCGCTCTGGGCGGCCCGGATGGCCCTGCCGCTCGGCACCCGGCTCGCCGCCGGGACCCTGCGCGCCCTGGCCCGCCGTCAGCAGCAGCAGTCCGCCGGTGGGGCGGGCGGGCCCGGTCAGGGCGGCCACCGCCCGGAGGGCCTGCTGCCCGGGGCGCTGCGGCACGGCGGCCCGGAGCTGCCGCCGACCTGCACCGCCACCGAGGCCACCCTGCTGTTCGTCACCGTGCTGGCCGAGGCATGGCGGTGGGGCATGTCCCGGGCTGAGGTGGCCGAACTCCTCCCGGCGGCCGAGCGCGCGCTCGGCGCGCTGCGGGAGGGCCTGGTGGACGGTTTCGTCACCGACCTGAGCCGCCCGGTCGAGGATCGCGCCGCCCACCCGGTGCCGGCCAGGGCCGAGGTCCAGGCCCAGGCGCACCGGGCGGCCCTGCACGGGGCCGACCTGCTGGCGGCCTTCGGCCGGCCCGGCGCGGAGGAGTGGCGGGGCTGGGCGGCGGCCCTGCGCGGCCGGTTCCGCGAGCGGTTCTGGGTGGACGACCTGTCGGGTGGCCGTCCGGCCGCCGGGCTCGCCCCGGGCGGGCAACCCCTGCCCGCCGTGGCCGCCGCCCTGGTCCATCTGCTCGACGCCGGCCTCGCCGCCGACGGCGGCCGCCACGAGACCCTGCTGGACCGTGAGCAGACCAGGCTGCTCGCCCAGCGGCTGGCGGCCCCCGAGCTGGACAGCGGTTGGGGGCTGCGCACGCTCAGCGCCAAGTCCCCCCGGTTCAACCCGCTCGGCCACCGCAGCGGGGCGGTGCGGGTGCACGAGACGGCACTCGCGATCGCCGGGCTCGCCGAGGCCGGCCACGAGAACGAGGCGGGTGCCCTGCTGGAGGGGCTGCTCGCGGCGGCGGCCCACTTCGAGGGACGTCTGCCCGAGATGTACGCGGGGGAGCAGTGGACGCCGGGCTCCCCGCCGGTGCCGCACCCGGGCGCCTGCCGGCCGGCCGCGGTCTCGTCCGCCGGGGCCGCGTACGCGGTGTTCGCGCTCGCCGGGGTCCGGCCGGACGTTCCCGGCGGGCGGGTGCTGGTCCGCCCGGTCAGCACCGCGCCGCTCGGGGAGCTGGAGCTGACCGGACTGCGGGTCGCCGGCGAGCCGTTCTCGGTGCGGGTCAGCCGGATCGGCGTGGCGATGGTCGAGGAGGCGTCCGCGGAACTCCAGCTGGTGGCCCGCTGACACCGGTGCCGTCGACACCGCCACCACCACCGGCGTCGTCACCGCCGCTCGCCCCGCCCGCGCGGTCCGGACCGCGCCGGTCCGCGGGCGGCGGACGGCCGGGAGGGCGTCCCAGCACGGTCCGTACGCGGGCCTGTGCTTATCGTCAGAAAGACGACTATGATCGTCGCCATGTCGCGTTATGACCCGTCGGCCTTCCCCCCGTTCGCAGTCACGGTCGACCTGGTCGTGCTGACGGTGCGCGAGCACGCGCTCTGTGCCCTGCTGGTCCGCCGGGGCGAGCCGCCCTACCAGGGCTACTGGGCGCTTCCGGGCGGTTTCGTCCGCCCCGGCGAGGGCCTGGCCGAGGCGGCCTCGCGGGAGCTGGCGGAGGAGACCGGCCTGCGGGCCCACTCCGCCCCCGGGCACGACGCGGCCGGGCCCGGTGCCGCCGGTGCCCACCTGGAGCAGCTCGCCACCTACGGCCACCCCCAGCGCGACCCGCGGATGCGGGTGGTCAGCGTCGCCTACCTGGTCCTCGCGCCCGACCTGCCGACTCCCCGCGCGGGCGGTGACGCGAGCGGCGCCCGCTGGGCCCCGGTCACCGAACTCCTCGGCCCGGACGGTGACGACGGCGTCCCGCTCGCCTTCGACCACGGGCTGATCCTGGCGGACGGGGTGGAACGCGCCCGTTCCAAGATCGAGTACTCCTCGCTGGCGACGGCGTTCTGCGCGACCGAGTTCACCGTGGGCGAGCTGCGCCGTGTCTACGAGGCGGTGTGGGGCGTGGTGCTCGATCCGCGGAACTTCCACCGCAAGGTCACCGGCACCCCGGGCTTCCTGCTCCCCTCCGGGGGGACGACGACCCGTCAGGGCGGCCGCCCGGCACAGCTGTTCACCTCCGGCGGGGCCAATGTGCTCAACCCGCCGATGCTGCGCCCGGAGTCCTGAGCCGCCCGCTCGTCGCGGTCGCGGCCGGAGCTCCCCGGTCGGGCCGGCGCCCGGCCCGGGCCGCACCCGGTGGGCCCCGTCCGGCCGAACCCCGTCCGGCCCCGGGTCTCGGTCGCAGGATCGGATTGTCCCCTGATCGGGTGAGGTGTGCGGGCGGTCGGCCCGTGGCGCTCCCGTAATGCCCGGAATCTCCGGCGCGGGCCCCTAATGTGCTGGCGCGGAACCGTGCGGGTGCGACCCGGCGCGGCGCGGACCAGGTCGGCCGAGGGCATGGGAGCAGCCAGCGATGATCCAGATCACCGGACTGACCAAGGTTCACCGAGGGGGAGGCCCCCCGGCGCTGCTGGACCTGACCTTCGAGGCCCGCCCGGGCGCGGTGACGGCCCTGCTCGGCCCCGAGGGGGCGGGCAAGTCGACCGCCCTGCGGCTGATGCTGGAACTCGAACGGGGCCGGGGCGTCACCCTCTTCGACGGCCGCACCTACCGTCGGCTGCGCCGGCCGGAGCGCGAGGTCGGCGTGGTCCTGTCCGGGCCCGTCGACGCTCCCGGGGCGGCCGACCTCGCCGGACACCCCGGCCGGAAGGCCCGGGGGCACCTCCGGATGCTGGCGGCCGCCGTCGGCGCGCCCGCCCGGCGGGCGGACGAACTCCTGGAGCGGACCAGGCTCGCGGCTGTCGCCGAACAGCGCCTGCGCACCTTCTCGCCGGGCATGCACCGGCGGCTCGCCCTCGCGGCGGCTCTGCTCGGCGAGCCCGGCACGCTGCTCCTGGACGCGCCCACCGAGGGCCTGTCGCCGCGCAACGTGGAGTGGTTCCACGCCTTCCTGCGGTCCTTCGCGGCGGACGGGGGGACGGTCCTGGTCACCACCCGCACCCCGCAGGAGGTCTCGGAGCTCGCCGACCGGGTGGTGACCCTGGACCGGGGGCGGACGGCCGCGGACCAGTCGGTGGCGGAGTTCCGGCGCACCCGGCTCAGTCCGGAGGTCGCGGTGCGGGGTCCCCAGATGGCCCGGCTCGCCGATCTGCTGGCCGGTCAGGGCGCGCAGGTCCGGCGGGCCGGCGGTACCGAACTCGCGGTGTCCGGCGTCGGCCGGACCGAGATCGGCGAACTCGCCTACCGCCACGGCATCCTGTTGCACGAACTGGCCGACCGGGTCTCCGAGCGGCCCGCGCCCCGGGCGGAGCTGCGGGTGGTCGCGGCGGTCCCGGGCCACCCCCGGCCGCCCCACACGGCGGAGATGCCGGTGCCGGAGGACGCGGTGGCGGTGGCGCCCGTACGAGCCGGGCAGGTCGCACCGGCCGGGCCGGCGCGGCGGGCCCGGGAGGCCGAGGAGGCCGACCGGACGATGGCGATGCCGGTGGCGCAGTCCCGGCCCGCGGCCGCCGCCCGGGACCTGGAGGCCGCCCCCACCCTCGCCCTGCCGGTCGCGCCGTCCCCGGCCGTGTCCCGGTCCCAGTCCCGGTCCCAGTCCTCGTCCTCGCCCTCGTCCTCGATCGTGACCGCGGCCGGTCCGCCGGTCGGCGGTTCGTCGGCGGTGACGGCCGCGGCCGCGCCCGGCACCGCGGCGGGCACCGCGCCGGGGCCCCGCCGCGGTGCCCGGGCCGTCGCCCGGCGTTCGTCCGGGGCGGCTGAGGTGGCTGGCACGGCCGGTGGAAGCGTGTGGACCGGCCGCCGGAGCGGCGGTCGGCGCGAGGACGAGACCTCCCCGGTGGTCGCGGTGGACCGGCTCTTCCGGGACGGACTGACCGGTCTGGCGCGATCGGCGCAGACCCCGGCGGCCGCGCCGGGGACCGAGGTCCACGAGCGCCCGGTGGAGACGGCCGGCGGGCCCCCGGCCGGCGGACTGCTCGGCGACGACACCGTCCGCCTGGGCCGCGTCACCCGCCCGCAGCCCGACGGGTCCGGGCGTCCCGCACCCGACCGGCCGGCCCCACCGGGGGCGGATCCGGCCGGGGTGGACCCGGTGGGCCCGGTTGTTCCCGTCACCTCTGACCTTCGGAGCGAGTGAACCGTGCGTGTTCTGGCCTATGAGCTGCGCCGGGTGCGCGGCCTGCGTTCGACCTGGCTGCTGCTGGGGCTCGTGGTGATCGGTGACGCGGTGGTCGCCGGCCTGTTGGCGGGTCAGGTGACGGACCGGGCCCTCGGGGGCGCGGCCGCCGTGCGGCTGCTGACGGCGGCGGTGCCGCTGGTGCCGCTGCCGTTCGCGGCGCTGGGCGCCGGGGTGCTGGGCGCGCTGGCGTACGGCCACGAGGTGCGGCACCGGGGGCTGGCGGCCTCCCAGGTGGCGTACCCGCGCCGGGTCGGGCTGCTGACGGCCAAGCTGGCGGTGACCGGCGCCTTCGCGGCGCTGCTCGCCCTGGTCACGCTGCTGGTCGACGCGCTGACCGTGCACTTCGCCCTGCCCGCCGGGGTGGCGGTGGCAGCCTGGTCGGACCCGGCCGCGCTGTCGGCCCGGGTGGCGGAGGCACTGGCCCCGTCCGGGCCGGGCGGGCTCGGCGTGCTGCCGCCGGTGGCGGCGCCGCTGGCCCTGCTGGCGGGGCAGGGGGCGCCGACGGCGCTGCTGGCCTTCGTGCTGCTGGTGGTGGCCGCGGGCTGGACCGGGGTGCTGACCGCCGCGCTGACCCGGAGCGCCACCGCCGGGGTGCTGCTGCTCTGCGCGCTGCCGCCGCTGCTGGAGTCCGCGGTGGCGCTGGTGCTGCGGCGGAGCGGCACGCCCTGGCCCGCCCGGGCGGCGGAGCTGCTGCCGTTCCCGTCGGGGATCGAGTGGGCGTACGGATGGGTGTACGGCGGGGACGGCCGGGTTGCGGGCGGCGGTGCGGTGCCGGCGGCCCCGGCGCTGACCGATCCGGCGCTGCTGGCCGCCGTGGCGACGCCGGTGCTGGTGTTGCTGCTGGTCACCCTGGTGGTGCAGGCCCGGCGCCGGGCGCTCTGAGCCCGCGGCGGGGCCGGGGCGGTTCGCCAAGATCGACCAAGGGTGACCGTAATGAGTGGTTCGCCCTGATAAGAAGTCAATTATCCAGTCACGGGCGATCACCCTTTCGTGTGCTTTTCACGAGAATTCTCAAGCTGTGCCCGCGGATCGCCGACAAAGGAGCTGTGAGTACCCTTGCGCACCCCACCATGACCCCCGCCCGTTCCGCCGATGGGGCCATCCCCGGCTCCGCCGACCTGGACCGCTACTCCTACGCCGACCGGCCCATCCCGCCGGCGCCCCGCTGGGAGGGCGCCGAGTCGGACCTCGCCCGGGTCGGCCGCAAGACCACCAGCAGCCGGGGCCGCGGCCTGCACGGCCAGCTGGTCCAGCAGTTGGGCCAGATGATCGTCTCCGGCGACCTCGGCGCCGACCGGCCGCTGGTCCCGGAGGAGATCGGCCAGCGGTTCGAGGTCTCCCGCACCGTCGTCCGTGAGTCGCTGCGCGTGCTGGAGGCCAAGGGCCTGGTCAGCGCCCGCCCCAACGTCGGCACCCGGGTCCGCCCGGTCAGCGACTGGAACCTCCTGGACCCGGACATCATCGAGTGGCGCGCCTTCGGCCCGCAGCGCGACGAGCAGCGCCGGGAGCTGTTCGAGCTGCGCTGGGCGATCGAGCCGCTCGCCTCCCGGCTGGCCTCCGGCCACGGCCGGGAGGACGTCCAGCAGCGGCTGGCCGAGCTGGTCGAGATCATGGGCCACGCCTGCGCCCAGGCGGACCTCACCACCTACGCCCGGGCCGACACCGAGCTGCACGTGCTCATCCTGCAGCTGGCCGGGAACCGGATGCTGGAGCACCTCTCCGGGATCGTCGCCTGCGCGCTCCAGGTGTCCGGCGGGCCGGCCACCTCCTGCGAGCGGCCCTCGGAGTCCTCGGTCGGGATGCACGCCCGGCTGGTGGACGCGCTCGGCTCCGGCGACGGCGGCGCCGCCGAGACGACGATGCGGGCGCTGCTCACCGCCCACCCGGAGATCGAGCCGTCCGTCCCGGCACCCCGGGAGCACTGAGCGGACCGCCCGGCGACCGGACACCGCCGTCCCGCCCCGCGATCCGCTCCCCGATCCGTCCTCCGACCCGTCCCGTCGTGATCCGACGTCGGTGATCACCCAGCGGCCTCCCGCAGTCCCCCTCGCGACCCCCGGCCCCCCGGCTGCCGCCACGGTGCGGCCGGGGGGCCTCCGTACGCCCGGGGCCGCGCGGACCGGAGCGCGGACCGGAGCGCTGAACCGAACACGGACCGGAGCGCGGAACCGAACACGGACCGGAGCGCGGAACCGAATGGGGAACGGAAACGGAACCGAACGCGGAGCGGTGGGGGCGGACGAGGTGGGGGACGAAAAGGAGACGGAGGGGGCTGAGGGGACGGAGGGGGTGCCCCGAGGGCGGCCCGGAGCCGTTCGACACCCGCCGATGAGTGGAATGGCGTGTCCATGGTGAATGGTTGGGTCGCGGGTGGGGGATGATGGAGGTCGGCCCCGGGCCGCGACCACCGACCGGTGTGACCCGCGACACGAAGGCCATGCGTAACACTTGACGAGCGGCAGCGATGTCTCCTGAGCGGGAGCAGCTCCGGAATAACCCAACACGTCAGAATGCTGTGTTGGTCCGCGGCGCTGCTGCCGTCCTGCAAACCCAGTCCTCAAACCCGAGTCGGTCGGAATCGACACCGCGTGCCCGACGCGCGATCTCCTTCCCCGCCCGCTCGGGCGGCCGGTACGGGTTCGAGTCCACTCATCGTCCGAGAGGTTGTTCGTGTCGGCCAGCACATCCCGTTCGCTTCCCCCCGAGATCGCCGAGTCCGCGGCTCTGCTGGCGCTCATCGAGCGGGGCAAGGCCCAGGGGCAGATCGCCGGTGACGACGTACGCCAGGCGTTCGAGGCGGACCAGATCCCGGTCACCAAGTGGAAGAACGTCATGCGCAGCCTCAACCAGGTTCTGATTGAGGAGGGGGTGGACCTCATGGTCAGCGCGGCCGAACCGGCCGGCGCCAAGCGCAAGAGCGTTGCTGCCAAGAGCCCCGCCAAGCGCACCGCGACCAAGGCGGTCACCACCCGGAACCCGGCCGCTCCGTCGGCCCCGACCAAGCCGCCCGTGCGCATCGCGCCGGGTGCGCCCGTCTCCACTCCGACGGTCGCGGCCGCCGCCGCGTCGGTCAGCACCGTTTCCGCCGAGATCACCGTCGAGGGGGCGACCGTCGGCACCGAGGTGAAGGCGGCCGTCGCCAAGAAGGCCGTGGCCAAGAAGGCCGTCGCCAAGAAGACCGCGGCGCCGGCCAAGAAGGCCGCCGCCAAGAAGACCACAACCGCCAAGACCGCGGGCAAGGGCGGCGAGGAGGAGACCCTCGGCGAGGAGGAGACCCTCGAGGACGCGGCCCTGCCCGGCGACAAGCCCGCCGCCGAGGGTGACGCTCCGGAGGAGGAGTCGGAGGGCTTCGTCCTCTCCGACGACGACGAGGACGACGCCCCGGCCCAGCAGGTGGCCGTCGCCGGTGCCACCGCGGACCCGGTCAAGGACTACCTGAAGCAGATCGGCAAGGTCCCGCTGCTCAACGCCGAGCAGGAGGTCGAGCTCGCCAAGCGGATCGAGGCCGGCCTCTTCGCCGAGGACAAGCTCTCGGCCGCCGACAAGCTCGCTCCCAAGCTCAAGCGCGAGCTGGAGATCATCGCCGAGGACGGCCGCCGGGCCAAGAACCACCTGCTGGAGGCCAACCTCCGCCTGGTGGTCTCGCTGGCCAAGCGCTACACCGGTCGCGGCATGCTCTTCCTGGACCTCATCCAGGAGGGCAACCTCGGTCTGATCCGTGCGGTCGAGAAGTTCGACTACACCAAGGGCTACAAGTTCTCCACCTACGCGACCTGGTGGATCCGTCAGGCGATCACCCGCGCGATGGCCGACCAGGCCCGCACCATCCGTATCCCGGTGCACATGGTCGAGGTCATCAACAAGCTGGCCCGCGTCCAGCGCCAGATGCTCCAGGACCTGGGCCGCGAGCCCACCCCGGAGGAGCTGGCCAAGGAGCTCGACATGACCCCCGAGAAGGTCATCGAGGTCCAGAAGTACGGTCGCGAGCCCATCTCGCTGCACACCCCGCTCGGCGAGGACGGCGACAGCGAGTTCGGTGACCTCATCGAGGACTCCGAGGCGGTCGTCCCGGCCGACGCGGTCTCCTTCACCCTGCTCCAGGAGCAGCTGCACTCGGTGCTGGACACCCTGTCCGAGCGCGAGGCGGGCGTGGTCTCGATGCGCTTCGGCCTGACGGACGGTCAGCCGAAGACGCTCGACGAGATCGGCAAGGTGTACGGGGTCACCCGTGAGCGCATCCGCCAGATCGAGTCGAAGACCATGTCCAAGCTGCGCCACCCGTCGCGCTCCCAGGTGCTGCGCGACTACCTGGACTGATCGACGGTTCGGCACCAGCGGTTCGACCGGAAGGCCCGGAGCTTCGTGCTCCGGGCCTTCCGGCTGTTCGGGAGGGGTGGGCGTCACCGTCCGGGTGGCGGTTGTCGCTCGTCCGGGTGGCGATGCCGTTCCGAGCGGTGGCGGAGCGTGGCCGGTCACCTACGCTGTGGCGGTTGCCTGCTGCCGAGCCACCTGGAGACACGGTGCCGCCCACCCCGGACCGCCCGGACCGCGCCGACCCGCCGACCGCCGCGCCCCGCGCCGCCCGCCCCGCTCCCGCCCGGCCGTCCCGGTACCGCCGGGCCGCCGTGCTGACGCTGCTGGCCGCGCTGCCCGCGCCGCTGCTGGTCCTCGGCCCGGCCACCGCCGCCGCACAGGCCCGACCGCAGGGGCGGATCGTCGGCGGAACGACCGAGAGCACGGGCGACCACCCCTGGGTGGTGGCCCTGGCCAGTCGGCAGCAGTTCGGCTCCGGCCGCTCGGGTCAGTTCTGCGGGGGAGCCCTGGTCACCCCGACCAAGGTGGTGACCGCCGCGCACTGCTTCTACGACGAGTCCGGCGGGCACCAGGTGGACCGGCCCGGGCTGCGGGTCGTGGTCGGCCGGGACGACCTGCGTGGCACGGTCGGCCGGGAGGTGGAGGTGCGGGAGGTCCGGGTCCACCCCGACTACTCCTTCACCACCAACATGAACGATGTGGCGGTGCTCACCCTCGCCGAGTCGCAGGGGGGCCGACCGGTGATCGACCTGGTCGGCCAGGGCGAGACCGAACCGTACCGCCCGGGGACGCCGGCCCGGGTCTACGGCTGGGGCGACACCACCGGCCACGGCGACTACTCGCCCCAGCTGCGGGGCGTGGACGTGCCGGTCATCGCGGACCGGACCTGCGCCCAGGCGTACCCGGGCGGCCAGGACGGGCGTTTCGACGCCCGTGGCATGGTGTGCGCGGGCGAGGAGCGGGGCGGGAAGGACGCCTGCCAGGGCGACAGCGGCGGGCCGCTGGTGATCGCGGGCCGGCTCGCGGGGCTGGTGTCCTGGGGGACGGGCTGCGCCGAGGCCGCCCACCCGGGCGTCTACACCAGGATCGCCTCGGTCTCCGACGCCGTCCGTTCCCTGCTGTAGCCGAACGGGCACGGACCGCCGCCCGATCGGGCCGCCTCCGGTCTGGAGACGGCGGACGGCGCGGAGCGCGCCGGCTCCGGGAGCGGCGGGTCCGGGAACACCGGTCCGGGAATGACGAAGCCGGGCGACCGGCCCCAGGGAGGGCGGTCGCCCGGCTCACCCGGTCGCACGCGGTGTGCTACCGGACACAGCTCGACGTCGGTCTGCTGCTGTCGGCGCTCGGAATCAGCGCTCGTCCTCGTTGGCCGTGGCGGCGGTGGTGCCGAGGCGGTTGCTCTCGTCCTGTATCTCCACGGCGATCTTCTTGAGCTCCGGCTCGAACTTCCGGCCGTGATGGGCGCAGAAGAGCAGCTCTCCACCGCTGGCGAGTACGACGCGCAGGTAAGCCTGGGCGCCGCAGCGGTCGCAGCGGTCAGCCGCGGTGAGCGGGCTCGCAGGGGTCAGAACAGTAGTCACGTCGCCTCTTCTCTAGCTCGACGAGCTGTCGTACCAGGGTCAACATCCAACCAGGCCGAAAACGTTCCCGCTCGTGGCTTTTCTTCTCTGAGGATTCTGCTGTCGTTGATGAGGACGTGCCCCGGGGGCCGGTGGTTCATGCGTACCGGATCCCAGGATCCGCCCGCGGCTCGAACGCCCGATCGGAACCGGGTGCGGGAGTCCGCGTAGCATAATCCTCTGCTGGGTTGGAGCATAAGCCCCGTCCCGGGCCCCGGTAGCCTGCATAACGGCAGTTCCGGAGCCTGTGCCCGGTTCCACGGTCCGCCAGGAACGGTGGTACCGGGAGGAGATGGAGCGCCGGCGTCCCGAATCCGGCGCGGCTCTTGTTCGCGGAGCGCGTACAAGCTGCGCGGGATCGGCCCGTCGTGCTGTGCACACAGCGGAGGGGTGCGCACACGGAGGGGGACGGCTGTCGGTGCGATGTGCTGCACTGGCGGACGCTCCGGACCTGTTCGGGTGTGCCGGGTGTACCGGACGTGCCGCATGTGCTGGATGTGCCGGATGTGACCGATGAGACAGAACTTCACCGAGGAGAGTGCCGCGTGAGTGCCGAAACGACCGTGCCGTCCGCTCTGCTGGCCGGCGACGACGGTTCCAACTACACCGCTCGGCACCTGCTCGTCCTGGAGGGTCTGGAGGCGGTCCGCAAGCGCCCCGGGATGTACATCGGCTCCACCGACAGCCGTGGCCTGATGCACTGCCTCTGGGAGATCATCGACAACTCGGTGGACGAGGCGCTGGGCGGCTACTGCGACCGGATCGAGGTCGTCCTGCACGAGGACTCCTCGGTCGAGGTCCGCGACAACGGTCGCGGCATCCCGGTGGACGTCGAGCCCAAGACCGGTCTGTCCGGCGTCGAGGTCGTGATGACCAAGCTGCACGCCGGCGGCAAGTTCGGCGGCGGCTCCTACGCGGCCTCCGGCGGTCTGCACGGCGTCGGCGCCTCCGTGGTCAACGCGCTCTCGGCCCGGCTGGACGTCGAGGTCGACCGCGGCGGCCACACCCACGCGATCAGCTTCCGGCGCGGCACCCCCGGCATCTTCACGGAGGCCGGCCCGGACGCCCCGTTCGAGGCGGCCAACGGCCTCAGCCGGGCCCGCAAGGTGCCCAAGGCCCGCACCGGCACCCGCATCCGCTACTGGGCGGACCGGCAGATCTTCCTCAAGGACGCCAAGCTCTCGCTGGAGCACCTGCACAACCGGGCCCGGCAGACCGCCTTCCTCGTCCCCGGCCTGACCATCCTCGTGCGTGACGAACGGCTCACCGAGAGCGACCGGGTCGACGAGAGCACCTTCCGCTACGACGGCGGGATCGCCGAGTTCTGCGAGTTCCTGGCGCCGGACAAGCCGATCAGCGACGTGCTGCGGCTGCACGGCGAGGGCACCTTCAAGGAGACCGTGCCGGTACTGGACGAGCTCGGGCACATGACGCCGACCGAGGTCACCCGGCAGCTCGGGGTGGACATCGCGCTGCGCTGGGGTACCGGCTACGACACCACGCTGCGCTCCTTCGTCAACATCATCGCCACCCCCAAGGGCGGCACCCACGTCACCGGCTTCGAGCGCTCGCTGGCCAAGACCGTCAACGAGGTGCTGCGGGCCACCAAGCTGCTCCGGGTCGCCGAGGACGACGTCACCAAGGACGACACCACCGAGGGCCTGACCGCGGTGGTCACCGTCCGGCTCGCCGAGCCGCAGTTCGAGGGCCAGACCAAGGAGGTGCTCGGCACCTCGGCGGCCAACCGGATCGTCGCGGCCGTCCTCGCCAAGGAGCTCAAGACCTTCCTCACCTCCGGCAAGCGGGACGAGAAGGTCCAGGCCCGGGCGGTGCTGGAGAAGGTCGTGGCCGCCGCCCGAACCCGGGTCGCCGCCCGCCAGCACAAGGAGGCCCAGCGCCGGAAGACCGCGCTGGAGACCAGTTCGCTGCCCGCGAAGCTGGCCGACTGCCGCAGCGACGACGTCGAGCGCAGCGAACTCTTCATCGTCGAGGGGGACTCCGCGCTCGGTACCGCCAAGCTGGCCCGCAACTCCGAGTTCCAGGCCCTGCTGCCGATCCGCGGCAAGATCCTCAACGTGCAGAAGGCGTCCGTGAGCGACATGCTCAAGAACACCGAGTGCGCGGCGATCATCCAGGTGATAGGGGCCGGTTCGGGCCGCACCTTCGACATCGACCAGGCCCGCTACGGCCGGGTCATCTTCATGGCCGACGCCGATGTCGACGGCTCGCACATCCGCTGCCTGCTGCTGACCCTGTTCCAGCGCTACATGCGGCCCATGGTCGAGCAGGGCCGGGTCTTCGCGGCCGTGCCGCCGCTGCACCGGATCGAGCTCACCAACCCCAAGCGCGGCCAGGAGAAGTACCACTACACCTACTCGGACGCCGAGCTGCGCTCCACCCTGCTGGAGTTCCAGCGCAAGAACCTGCGCTGGAAGGACCCGGTGCAGCGGTACAAGGGCCTCGGCGAGATGGACGCCGACCAGCTGGCCGAGACCACCATGGACCCGCGCCACCGCACCCTGCGGCGGATCAACCTGGGCGACCTGGACCAGGCCGAGAAGGTCTTCGACCTGCTGATGGGCAACGACGTGGCGCCGCGCAAGGAGTTCATCGTGGACTCGGCGGCCACCCTGGACCGCTCGCGCATCGACGCCTGAGCGAAACCGTCGGCGAGGGGCCCTCCACCCACGGGTGGAGGGCCCCTCGCGTCGGGTTCCACCCGCGGTCCACCCCGGCTCCGATCAGCCGCGGGCGGCGGATCCGTAGCGTCGGAGAGGTCAGACAGACCCTCCCCGGACGGAGAACCCCGATGCCCACCCTGGTCGACGCCGCTCTCGTGGTCGTGGTGATGGTCCTCGTGCTCCGGCGCCAGATGCGCCCCCGGCGCCTGGACGCCGACCGCCGCTTCTGGGTGCTGCCGCTGGTCCTCGCCGCCGTCGCGCTGCGGGACCCGCAGCTGATCGACCGGCGGGACACCGCCTGGTCCGTCGCCCTGCTCGGCTGCGGTCTGGTCGCGGTGCTCGCGGCCGGCTCGGTGTGGGGCTGGACCGTCCGGCTGTGGCGGGAGGCGGACGGGGCGCTCTGGTCCCAGGGCACCCGGGCCACGATGGCCGCCTGGGGCGGGATGGTCGCGATCAGGGTCGGCCTGTTCGGGCTCGGGGCGGCGCTGCACCTGCGGCAGTCGAGCAGCGGGCTGCTGCTGGGCCTGGCGGTGCTGCTGCTGGTCCGCTCGCTCGTGGTGCACTGGAGGGCACGGGACCTGGGGGTCCTCCGGGCGTCCTGACCACCGTCGCGCGAACGAGGAGGCACTGCCTTGGCCGAGGCCGACCGGCTCCGCACCCGCTGGCCGTCCCGCGAGGGGCTGGAGCGGGACGCCGACACCCGTCCCCGGCGGATCCTCGCCGGACTCGGGCGGCTCGCCCTGCTGGTCACCGTCTGCTGGGGGACCTTCTCCGACGGCCGGTACTCCGGCTGGGCGGTGGCGGCCGAGGCCGCGGGGCTGGTCGCGGTGGTCGTGCTCGTGGCCGGCTTCCTGCACGCCTGCCGGGAGCAGCGCCCGGTGCCGGCGTACGCGTCGGCGGCCGGGTTGTTCGCGGCCGCCTGGATCGCCGACACCGGTCAGTTGTACCTGCTCGCCGACGTGCTCTGGTACGGGCTGGCGGTGACCGCGCTGGTCCGGCTGCCGCCCGCCCCGGCGCTGCTCACCGCAGGGGCCGCGCTCGGGTCGTACGCGGCGGTCAGCTCGGCGGGCCCGCTGAGCGTCATGGCCACCTGCGGCGGACTGCTTCTGCTCGGCTACCTGCTGCGGCTGGACATCGAGGCGCGCGGGACGGCGCGGCGGCTGCTGGTCCAGGAGCGGGCCGCGCGGGCCGCCGAGGCGGAGAGCGCCGCGCTCGCCGAACGGGCCAGGATCGCCCGGGAGATCCACGACGTGCTGGCGCACAGCCTCTCCGCCCAGCTGGTGCACCTGGAGGCGGCCCGGCTGATGCTGGACGCGGGCACCGACCGGGAGCAGGTCCGGGAGCGGGTGGTGGCCGCCCGGCGGATGGCGCAGGACGGGCTGGCCGAGACCCGGCAGGCGCTGTCGGCGCTGCGCGGCGAGTTCACCCCGGTCGGCGACTACCTGGTGGAGCTGACCGGGCGGGAGCGCGCGGAGTTCCGGGTGGCCGGGACGCCGCGTCCGCTGGCCGCCGAGGTGGGGCTCGCCGTCCGGCGCACGGCGCAGGAGGCCCTGACCAATGTGCGCAAACACGCCCCCGGCGCGCGCTGCACGGTGGAGCTGCGCTATCTGCCCGAGGAGGTGGAGCTGGAGGTGCGGGACGAACCCGCGGGGCGGGCGGCGGCGCCCGGAGGGCTGGCGGCGAGCGGCGGCGGGTACGGTCTGCTGGGGATGCGCGAACGCGCGGAACTGCTCGGCGGCACCCTGCTGGCGGGCCCGCACGAGGGAGGATGGCGCGTGCTGCTGCGAGTGCCGGCATGACGGGGCCGACGGTGACCAGGGTGCTGGTCGCGGACGACCAGACGGTGGTCCGCGAGGGCATCGTGATGCTGCTCGGGCTGCTGCCGGGGATCGAGGTGGTCGGTGCGGCGGCGGACGGCGAGGAGGCGGTCGCGCTGGTCGCGCGGCACCGTCCGGACGTGGTGCTGATGGACCTGCGGATGCCGCGCTGCGACGGCGTCGAGGCGACCCGGCGGATCCGGGCCGGGTACCCGGGCACCGAGGTCGTGGTGCTCACCACCTACGCCGACGACGAGTCGCTGTTCCCGGCCCTGCTGGCCGGGGCCCGGGGGTATCTGACCAAGGACGCCGGCGGCGAGGAGATCGCCCGGGCGATCGCGGACGTCCGCTCGGGGGCGGCCGGGCTCTCGCCGCAGGTGCAGTTGCGGCTGCTGGAGCGGCTGTCGGGGGAGTCCGCATCCGGTGCGGCGGGCGCGGCCGGTGTGCCCGGGACGGCGGGTGCGGCCGGTGCGGCCGGCCGGGTGCCGTCCGGGGAGCGGGCCCCGGAGCCGCCGGACGGGCTGACCGCGCGGGAGGCGGAGGTGCTGGGACTGATCGCGGAGGGCCTTTCCAACACCGAGATCGCCCGTCGGCTGTACGTCGGTCCGGCGACCGTGAAGACCCACATCAACAACCTGTTCGCCAAGACCGGCGTGCGGGACCGGGCGCAAGCGGTCGCGTACGCCTTCCGACACGGAATCACCGGGTCGCCGCAGTAGTCGGATGAGCGTCTGTCGGATCATCGATCACCTCATCGAGTGAACGTATCTGCGTTGGGAGTTTGGGGAGTTGGGGCGCCCCCATGATGGTTCGGGTCACAACCCCCCGGTCCAGGAGCAGCCGTGCCACAACCGCAGACGAGAAGTCCAGAGCCGGGCGGACAACTGGACTGGTGGGCCACGGCACCGGCCGCACCACCGACTTCACCACCGGCGCCACCACCGGCACCGGTACCGGCGCCGACGCCCCCCGCACCGACCGCGCCCTCCGCCGGGGCCGATCCCGGGACAGGGCTCTCGGACGACGCCAGCACCGAGGTCTACCGCTCCGTCCAGAACAGCCTGGCCTTCCAGCGGATCCGCCACAGCTACCGTTCCTTCGTCTTCCCGGTCAGCGGGGTGTTCCTCGCCTGGTACCTGCTGTACGTGGCCGCCCAGGCCGCCGCCCCCGGGCTGATGCGCGCCCCGGTCGCCGGCCCGGTCAACGTGGCCTGGCTGCTCGGCCTGCTGCAGTTCGCCACGACCTTCCTGCTGACCTGGCTCTACGCCCGCAACGCCCGCACCCAGCGCGACCGGGCGGCCCTGTCGCTGCGCTGGGACACCCAGGACCAGTTGCGATGAGGACGGCCACCCCGCCCCCCGTCGCCCCCGCCGGCGACCACCACGACCTGGCCGTGGTCCTGTTCGCCGTCATCGTCCTGGTCACCCTGGGAATCACCTTCTGGGCCGGCCGCCGCCGAGGCGGCGGCGCCGACGACTTCTACGCCGGCGGCCGCGACTTCACCCCGTTGCAGAACGGCTTCGCGCTCTCCGGCGACTACCTCTCCGCCGCCTCCTTCCTCGGCGTCGCCGGGCTGATCGCGCTGTTCGGCTACGACGGCGTGCTCTACAGCATCGGCTTCCTGGTCGCCTGGCTGGTGGTCCTGATGCTGGTCGCCGAGCTGGTCAGGAACGCCGGCCGGTACACCCTGGCCGACGTGCTGGCGCTGCGGCTGCGCCGGCGCAAGGTCCGGGCCGCGGCCGGCGGGGCCAGCGTCGTGGTCACGCTGTTCTACCTGGTCGCCCAGATGGTCGGCGCGGGCAGCCTGGTCGCCCTGCTGCTCGGCACCAACAGCGCCGAGGCCAGGACCTGGACCATCGTGGCGGTGGGCGGTCTGATGATCGTCTACGTGACGGTCGGCGGGATGCGGGCCACCACCTGGATCCAGATCGTCAAGGCGGTGCTGCTGATCGCCGGCTCGGTGCTGCTGACCGTGCTGCTGGTGGTGCGCTTCCACGGCGACATCGCCGAGCTGATGCGGCAGGCGGCCCAGCACAGCGGCGCCGGCCAGCGCTACCTGGAACCCGGGCTCAAGTACGGCAAGAGCTTCACCAGCCGGCTGGACTTCTTCAGCCTCGGCCTCGCCCTGGTGCTCGGCACCGCGGGTCTGCCGCACATCCTGTCCCGCTTCTACACCGTGCCCACCGCCCGGGCCGCCCGGCGTTCGACGATGTGGGCGATCGGACTGGTCGGCGGCTTCTACCTGATGGCCATCGCGCTGGGCCTCGGCGCCACCGCGCTGGTCGGCTCGGCGGAGGTCCGGCACGCCAACGCGGCGGGCAACACCGCCGTCCCGCTGCTCGCCCTGGTGCTCGGCGGCGGCAACGGTTCCACCGGTGGCGTGGTGCTGTTCGCGGCGATCTCGGCGATCGCCTTCGCCACCATCCTGGCCGTGGTCGCCGGGCTCACCCTGGCCTCCTCGGCGGCCTTCGCCCACGACATCTGGGCGGGCGCCTGGCGGGCGCGTCCCCGCCGCTCGCGCTCCGGCCGCGGGGCGCGGGGCGCGCGCGGCCGGCGGGCGCCCGTTCCGGCCTCCCGCCGGGCCCGCGGCGGCGCGGACGCCACGACCGGAACGGCGGCGGTGACGGCGGACGGGGTACCGGCCGACGGGGTGCCGGTGACCACGGAGCGCCAGGAGGTGCTGGTGGCCCGGATCGCGGCGGTCGGGATCGGCGCGGTGGCGATCGTGCTGAGCCTCTTCGCACAGCAGCTGAACGTCGCCTTCCTGGTCGGCCTGGCCTTCGCCGTGGCCGCCTCCGCCAATCTGCCGGTGCTGCTCTACAGCCTGTTCTGGCGGCGGTTCACCCCGCGCGGCGCGGTCTGGTCGGTGTACGGCGGACTGATTCCGGCGGTGGTGCTGGTGGCCTTCTCGCCGGTGGTGTCCGGGACCAAGGTGGCGCTCTTCCCCGGCGTCGACTTCCACTGGTTCCCGCTGGAGAACCCGGGCATCGTCTCCATCCCGCTGGGCTTCCTGGCCGGGTGGATCGGCACTCTCAGCTCGCCCGAGCCGGCCGATCCGGACCGGTACGCCGAGCTGGAGGTCCGCTCCCTCACCGGGGCCGGGGCCGCCTGACGGCGCGCGGACGACCGACGAACGACTGCGACCCCCGACGGACTTCCGCCGGGGGTCGCAGTCGTTCGTCGGTCTCCCGGGGCGCGGGCGCGGTCAGAGCTCGCGCAGGGAGGTGACCTCCATCCGGGACGGCGTGCCCGCCGCCTTGCCGCAGCTCTCGGGCCGGGCCGGCTCGCTGACGCCCTCGGCCACCTCGACCTCCCAGGACCGGCCGTCCTCGTGCCGGACGGCGACCCGCCAGCGGCCCGCGCCGTCCGCCCGCTGGGCCAGGGTCAGCGCGTCCGCCCGGGTCTCGCCGGTGACCAGCCGTACCGCCTGGTCGGCGGCCTGGCCCGGCCGGTCCCAGCCGGAACAGCCGCGCGACCACTCCGGCGCCATGTGGCCGGACGCCGTGGCCGCCAGCACCTCCTTGGCCGACTCGGCGGTCAGCCGTCCGTAGGTGTAGCCGTACGGCAGGACCAGCATCGTCGGGGAGAAGCGGTGCCCGCCCAGATGCGTGACCTCCCACACCTCGCTGTGCCCGGCGGCGACCAGCTCGGCCGCGAGGGGGCGGCCCAGCAGGGCGCAGCAGCGGTCGCGGCGGCCGTTGGTGCACACCAGGGCGATCGGGCCGCCGACGTGGGGGGTTCCGAAGCCGCCGTGGTCGCCGGCGCCCAGCGCGGTGAAGTCCAGGGCGAGCAGGTCCGCCGGGTCCGCCACCTCGCTCCGGCGCACCCAGCTCCGGCCGGGGGCCGGGACGGTGTGCGCCACGACCACCTCGTGCCGGGGGGTCGGCAGGCAGTCCGCGTGCCGACCGGGGCGGCGGATCAGCGCGACCCGGACGCCGGTGCCCGCGGCCGCGGCGTCCAGCGCGCGGCCGACCTCCGGGTCCAGGTGGCTCTGGCCGAGCGCCTTGGCCCCCCACGGGCCGGCCTGTTCGACCAGCAGCCAGGTGGTGGCGGTCGCGGCGGTGGCGGCCAGCGGCTCCGACAGTTCACGCGACAGCGTCGCACAGGTGCTCACGGCGGTAAGGCTACCCTTGCCGGTCGTCCGCGGCCCGGCCGCCGAGGTGTGTCCAACTGCGGACCGGCCGACGCCGTCCGCGCGGGGTGCTCGGGCCCGCTCGGGCCCGCTCGGGCCCGGGCACCCCGGAACATCGGGGCCGGGAACGCCGGAGGGGCGCCGACCGAGCCGGTCGGCGCCCCTCCGGGGGCGGGCCCCCGGGTCAGACGGGGCCGGCCACGGTGGTGATCGGGCTGGTCACCGGGGTGCCGGAGCCGTCCCGGCGCGGGTCGCGCTCCGGCAGGTCGACCGGCGCGCCCTTGGCGCCGGCGGCGCGGGCGGGGGCCGGGCCGGCCCAGGCGAAGGCGAGCGCGTCCTCGCCGCGCAGGAAGCGCTGGCAGCGCACCCCGCCGGTGGCCCGGCCCTTGCGCGGGTACTGCTCGAACGGGGTGACCTTCCAGCTGGACTGGGTCTCGCCGGTGAGGGTGCCGGCGGCCCCGGCCACCGAGACGACCACCGCGTCGACGGCCGGGTCGACGGCGGTGAAGGAGAGCACCCGGGCACCGTCGGACAGCTTGACGCCGGCCATGCCGCCGGCCGGCCGGCCCTGCGGGCGGACCTGCCCGGCGGGGTAGCGCAGCAGCTGGGCGTCGGAGGTGATGAAGACGAGGTCCTCCTCGCCGGTGCGCAGTTCGACCGCGCCGACCACCTCGTCGCCGTCCTTGAGTCCGATCACCTCGAACTCGTCCTTGTTGGCGGGCCATTCGGGGACCACCCGCTTGACGACGCCCTGGACGGTGCCCAGCGCCAGGCCGGGGGAGGACTCGTCCAGCGTGGTCAGCGCGAGCACCCGCTCGCCGTCCTCCAGCCGGAGGAACTCGGTGACGAGCGCCCCGCCGGCCAGCGTCGGCGACGGGGTGGGCGGCAGCGCGGGCAGGTCGATGACCGGCAGCCGCAGGACTCGGCCGGCCGAGGTGACCACGCCGATGTCGGCGCGGGCGGTGGTCGGCACCGCGGAGACGATCACGTCGTTCTTGGCGCGCTTCTCGGACACCTCGAACGGCTCGCCGTCGGCGGTGCGGGCGAGCAGGCCGGCGGAGGAGAGCAGTACCCGGCACGGGTCGTCCGCGACCTCCAGCGGAACGGTCAGCGAGGCGGCCGGAGCGGCACCCGCCTCCAGCAGGACGGTGCGCCGTTCGGTGCCGAACTGCTTCGCGACGGCGCCGAGTTCGGTGGACACCACGCTGCGCAGCCTGGTGTCGGACTCCAGGATCTCGGTCAGCTCGGCGATCTCCGAGTTGAGCTTGGCCTGCTCCTGCTCCAGCTCGACCCGGTCGAACCGGGTGAGCCGGCGCAGCGGGGTGTCGAGGATGTACGCGGTCTGCGTCTCGCTCAGCGAGAAGCGCTCGATCAGACGCTCCTTGGCCTGGGCCGCGTTGTCGCTCGACCGGATGAGGGCGATCACCTCGTCGATGTCGACCAGGGCGACCAGCAGGCCCTCGACCAGGTGCAGCCGCTCCTGGCGCTTGCGGCGGCGGAAGTCGCTGCGCCGGCGGACCACCTCGAAGCGGTGGTCGACGTAGACCTCCAGCAGCTCCTTGAGGCCGAGGGTGAGCGGCTGGCCGTCGACCAGCGCCACGTTGTTGATGCCGAAGGTCTCCTCCATCGGCGTCAGCTTGTAGAGCTGCTCCAGCAGGGCCTCGGGCACGAAGCCGTTCTTGACCTCGATGACGAGGCGCAGCCCGTGCTCGCGGTCGGTGAGGTCCTTGACGTCCGCGATGCCCTGGAGCTTCTTCGCGTTGACGAGGTCCTTGATCTTGGAGATGACCTTCTCCGGGCCGACGTTGTACGGCAGCTCGGTGACCACGATGCCCTTGCGGCGGGCGCTGACGGCCTCGACGGTCGTGGTGGCGCGGATCTTGAAGGTGCCGCGGCCGGACTCGTAGGCGTCCCGGATCCCGGAGAGACCGACGATCCGTCCACCGGTGGGCAGGTCGGGGCCGGGGACGAACCGCATCAGGGTGTCGAGGTCGGCGGTCGGATGCTTGATCAGGTGCCGGGCGGCGGCGACGACCTCGGAGAGGTTGTGCGGCGGCATGTTGGTGGCCATGCCGACGGCGATGCCGGTGGCGCCGTTGACCAGCAGGTTGGGGAAGGCCGCCGGGAGGGCCAGCGGTTCCTGCTCGCTGCCGTCGTAGTTGGGGCCGAAGTCGACGGTGTCCTCGTGGATCGACTCGACCATGGCCATCGAGGCGGCGGTGAGCCGCGACTCGGTGTAGCGCATCGCGGCCGGCGGGTCGTCGTTGCCGAGCGATCCGAAGTTGCCGTGGCCGTCGATCAGGGGCAGCCGCATCGAGAACGGCTGGGCCATGCGGACGACCGAGTCGTAGATGGAGGCGTCACCGTGCGGGTGCAGCCGGCCCATCACCTCGCCGACCAGGCGGGCGCACTTGACGTGCCCGCGCTCCGGGCGCAGGCCCATCTCGTTGGCCTGGTACAGGATGCGGCGGTGCACCGGCTTGAGGCCGTCCCGCGCGTCCGGGAGGGCCCGGGAGTAGATGACGGAGTAGGCGTACTCGAGGAACGAGCCCTGCATCTCGTCCACGACGTCGACGTCGAGGATGCGCTCCTCGAAGTCTCCGGGGGGCGGGGTCTGCGAACTGCGGCGGGCCATCGCGGCGGGGCTCCCTTACGTCTCGCTTGCTTCTCGTCCACGTCTCGTCGGCGCGGTCTCGCCGGGCTGTCGGCTGTGTTGTCAACAGGGCTCGGCGCCCCCATTGTGGACCCTCCCGCCGACAGTCCCGGCCAGCGCCCCTCTTCCGCCCCTGGCGAACGCCCTGTCCGCGCGGACACATCCACGCCGCTCGCGCGTTGCACCACAATGGGGGACGCCACACGAAAGACCCCCGACGTCGACGACGGGAAGGACCCGAGCGCATGGCCAACCCGGCCCCCGCCTCCGAGCAGCGAGGCATCGCCATCACCGAGCACCGCCTGGCCAATGGCCTGCGTGTCGTCCTCTCCGAGGACCACCTGACCCCGGTGGCCGCGGTCTGCCTCTGGTACGACGTGGGCTCCCGGCACGAGGTGAAGGGCCGTACCGGACTGGCCCACCTGTTCGAGCACCTGATGTTCCAGGGGTCCGCCAACGTCTCCAACAACGGGCACTTCGAGCTCGTCCAGGGCGCGGGCGGCTCGCTCAACGGCACCACGAGCTTCGAGCGCACCAACTACTTCGAGACCATGCCGGCCCACCAGTTGGAGCTCGCGCTCTGGCTGGAGGCGGACCGGATGGGCTCGTTGCTGGCCGCCCTCGACGACGCGTCGATGGAGAACCAGCGCGACGTGGTGAAGAACGAGCGCCGCCAGCGGTACGACAACGTGCCCTACGGCACCGCGTTCGAGCGGCTCACCGCGCTGTCGTTCCCGGACGGCCACCCGTACCACCACACCCCGATCGGCTCGATGGCCGACCTGGACGCGGCCACCCTGGAGGACGCCCGGGCGTTCTTCCGCACCTACTACGCGCCGAACAACGCGGTGCTCTCGGTGGTCGGCGACATCGACCCGGAGCAGGCGATCGCCTGGGTGGAGAAGTACTTCGGCAGCATCCCTGCGCACGACGGCAAGCAGCCGCCGCGCGACGGCGCCCTGCCGGAGAGCATCGGCCGGGAGATCCGCGAGCTGATCCGCGAGGACGTGCCCTCCCGCGCGCTGATGGCCGCCTACCGGCTGCCGCACGACGGCACCCGCGAGGCGGACGCCGCCGACCTGGCGCTGACCGTCCTCGGCAGCGGCGAGTCGAGCCGGCTGTACAACCGGCTGGTCCGCCGGGACCGCACCGCCGTCGCCGCGGGCTTCGGCCTGCTGCGGCTGTCCGGCGCGCCGAGCCTGGGCTGGCTGGACGTCAAGACCTCGGGCGACGCCACCGTCGAGCAGATCGAGGCGGCCGTCGACGAGGAGCTGGCCAGGTTCGCGGCCGAGGGCCCGACCGCGGCCGAGCTGGAGCGCGCCCAGGCGCAGATCGAGCGCGAGTGGCTGGACCGGCTCACCACGGTGGCCGGCCGGGCCGACGAACTCTGCCGCTACGCCGTCCTGTTCGGCGACCCGAAGCTGCTGAACGACGCCCTGCCGAAGGTCCTCGACGTCACCGCCGAGGAGGTGCGGGCCGTCGCCGCGGCCCGGCTGCACCCGCAGAACCGGGCGGTCCTGGTGTACGAGCCGACCACGGCCGAGGACACCGCCGCCGACACCGCTGCCACCGCCGAGACCGACGAGGAGGGCGCCGCCGTATGAGTACCGAGTACGTCCCCGCCATGACGTTCCACCCGCAGCCCCAGCCCGGGACCCCCTCCCCGTGGGCGTTCCCGGCACCGGAGCGCGCCGCGCTCGGCAACGGCATCACGGTGCTGCACTGCCACCGTCCCGGTCAGCAGCTGGTGGCCGTCGACGTGCTGCTCGACGCCCCGCTCGCCGCCGAGCCGGAGGGCCTGGACGGTGTCGCCTCGATCCTGGCCCGGGCGCTCAGCGAGGGCACCGACACGCTGACCGCCGAGGAGTTCGCGGCCGAGCTGGAGCGGGCCGGCGCCACCCTGGACGCGCACGCCGACCACCCGTGCATCCGGGTCTCGCTGGAGGTCCCGGCCTCCCGGCTGTCCCGCGGCCTGGACCTGCTGGCCGCGGCGCTGGGCAGCCCGGCGCTGCCGGAGGACGAGATCGAGCGGCTGGTCGCCAACCGGCTGGACGAGATCGTGCACGAGCAGGCCAACCCGGCCCGCCGGGCCGCCAAGGCGCTGTACGCCTCGCTGTTCGACGGCGCCGACCGGCTCTCCCGCCCGCGCGGCGGCACCTCCGAGACGGTCAAGAGCATCGACCGGGCCGCCGTCCGGGCCTTCTACGAGGGGCATGTGCGGCCCGCCACCACCACCGTGGTGGTGGTCGGCGACCTCACCGGCACCGACCTGCCGGCCCTGCTGGAGGCCACCCTCGGTGGCTGGAAGGGCGCCCCGGCCGCGCCGGCCGCGCACGCCCCGGTGACCGGCGACGACACCGGCCGGGTGATCATCGTCGACCGGCCCGGTTCGGTGCAGACCCAGCTGCTGATCGGGCGGATCGGCCCGGACCGGCACGACCCGGCCTGGGCCGCGCAGATCCTCGGCACCTACTGCCTGGGCGGCACCCTCACCTCCCGGCTGGACCGGGTGCTGCGGGAGGAGAAGGGCTACACCTACGGCGTGCGCGCGTTCGCGCAGCCGCTGCGCTCGGGCGCCGACGGCAGCGGGCGGGCGATGCTGGCGATCAGCGGCTCGGTGGACACCGCCTCCACCGCCCCGGCGCTGGCCGACACCTGGACCATCCTGCGCACGCTGGGCGCGGAGGGCCTCACCGACGCGGAGCGCGAGGAGGCGGTGCAGTTCCTGGTCGGGGTGGCGCCGCTGAAGTACGAGACGGCGGGCTCGGTGGCCGGCACCCTGGCCGACCAGGTCGAGCAGCACCTGGCGGACGACTTCCAGGCCGAGGTCTACCGGCAGCTGACCGAGCTGTCGACCGCCGCGGCGACTGCGGCCGTGGTGAGCGCCTTCCCGCCGGACCGGCTGGTGACGGTCCTGGTCGGTGACGCCTCGGCGTTCGCGGACCAGGTGCGTGAGCTGGGCATCGGCGAGGTGACCGTGATCGGCGCCTGATCCGGCGACCGGTCCGGCACCGGACCCAGGGGCCCGGTGGAGCGTCGCGACGCTCCGCCGGGCCCTTTCGCGTGCCGGTGCCGGCGCGGCCGGGCCGGCGTTAATTCCGTTGCCCGGGCGGTGCGGTGTGTGGCTGGATATCCCCAGGCAACCGGTGCACACACGGAGAGGAGGCGGTCACCATGCGGGTCGAGCCCTATCGACAGTGCTCCCCGAGACTGTCCTCCCGATGCCCCCTGGCGGTCTGAGCACCGCTCCCGCGTCGGCCGAGCGCCGCCGCCCCTGACATCCCCGCGCCGCGCCGGGTCCTTTCGCGCGGCACCAGCCCGCACTCGAACCGTCCGACCCCAGGAGGTCGTTGAACCATGTCGTACACCGAGGTACCCGGGGTCCGGACCCCGATCCGGATGTGGACCGACCCGGCCACCGTCGAGGGCCAGGCCATGCAGCAGCTGCGCAACATCAGCTCGCTGCCCTGGCTGCACGGGCTCGCCGTGATGCCCGACGTCCACCTGGGCAAGGGCGCGACCGTGGGTTCGGTGATCGCGATGCGCGGCGCCGTCTGCCCGGCCGCGGTCGGCGTGGACATCGGCTGCGGGATGAGCGCGGTGAAGACCTCGCTCACCGCGAAGGACCTGCCGGACGACCTGTCGCGGCTGCGCTCGCAGATCGAGCGGACCATCCCGGTCGGGCGCGGTCTGCACTCCGACCCGGTCGACCCGGGCAAGCTGCACGGCGTCCCGACCGCTGGCTGGGACGACTTCTGGCAGCGGTTCGACGGGGTCGCCTCCGAGGTGAAGTGGCGCCGGGACCGGGCGGCCCAGCAGATGGCGACGCTCGGCGGCGGCAACCACTTCATCGAGGTGTGCGTCGACGACACCGGCGCGGTCTGGCTGATGCTGCACTCGGGTTCGCGCAACATCGGCAAGGAACTGGCGGAGCACCACATGGGCGTGGCCCAGTCGCTGCCGCACAACCAGGGCCTGGTCGACCGTGACCTCGCGGTGTTCATCGCGGACACCCCGCAGATGGGCGCGTACCGGCAGGACCTCTTCTGGGCGCAGGAGTACGCCAAGCGCAACCGGGCGCTGATGATGGCGCTGTTCCAGGACGTGGTCCGGCGCGAGTTCCCCCGGGCGAAGGTCGCCTTCGACGAGGTGATCAGCTGCCACCACAACTACGTCGCGGAGGAGCGCTACGACGGCGTCGACCTGCTGGTCACCCGCAAGGGCGCGATCCGGGCCGGGGCGGGTGACTACGGGATCATCCCGGGCTCGATGGGCACCGGGTCGTACATCGTGCGCGGGCTGGGCAACGAGGCGTCGTTCAACTCGGCCTCGCACGGCGCCGGCCGGAAGATGAGCCGCACCGCCGCGAAGAAGCGGTTCAGCACCAACGACCTGGTCGAGCAGACCGCGGGCGTGGAGTGCCGCAAGGACGCCGGGGTGGTGGACGAGATCCCGGGCGCCTACAAGTCGATCGAGAAGGTGATCGAGCAGCAGCGGGACCTCGTCGAGGTCGTGGCGCACCTGAAGCAGGTGGTCTGCGTCAAGGGCTGAGCCCTTCGGCGCCCGTCGTACCGAGCCCCCGGCCGTCCGGCCGGGGGCTCGCGCGTGCCCGGATCCGGTGGGCCGGACGACGGGCCGGGACCCGGCCGACCGGGACCCGGCCGGGTCAGGCGGTGTCGCGCCGGGGGTTCAGCCGCCGGTAGCCGGGGTGCACCCCGGCGGTGAGCTGCTGCGTCTCGGCGACCCGGCGCAGCAGCCCGGCCAGGGCGATACGTTCCTGCGGATCGAGGCCGGTGCAGATCGCCTCCTCGTGGGCGAGCGCGGCCTCGGCGAGCCCGCGCATCGCCTCCTCGCCCTTGGGCGCGAGGTAGAGGTCCTGGAACCGGCGGTCCTTGGGGTTGCGCCGGCGCTCGACCAGCCCGCGTTCCTCGATGGCGTCGATGAAGGCCACGAACCGGCTGGGCGACATGCCGAGCCGCCGGGCGAGTTCCTGCTGGTGCTGGCCGGGCGCCAGGCTGACCGCCCGCAGCAGGCCCGCCTGGGCGGGGGTGAGATCCAGCTCGGCGACCCGCCGGGCGAAGCTCTGCGCGGCGTGCTCACCCAATTGGGACAGCAGGAATGCGACTTGGGCTCCTTGCGGTCCCGGGTGGGGCGCCGGGGCGCGGTCGGGAGGTTCGGTCATGGGAAACACGATACCAGTGGACAATGATGTCCCCGAGTGAACTATTCTGGACAAGGAACTACTGGCGTCGGTGCCGACCCGTCCGGCGTCGGCCTCCGGACCACCCATCGACCCGTTCCCGACTGGAGTGCCCCTCATGACCACGACATCTGCGGTGCCGGCCGCCTCCGCCCGGCGTCAGCAGTCAGGTCCGCCCTTGCTGCTGCCCGCCGTCGCGTTCGCGGCACTGATGGTGGTGTCCATCGTGCTGGCCCGGCAGACCCCGCTGCCCACCGATTCGGCGGCCGACACCCTTGCCTACTACAAGGACCACGCGACCGCCGCCAAGGTGTCCGGGATGCTGCAGTTCGGCGCCTCGATGCCGCTCGCGGTCTGGGCCGCGATCGTCTACCAGCGGCTGCGCCGCCTGGGCGTCACCGCTCCCGGCCCCGGCATCGCGCTGGTCTCCGGCGTGCTCGCCTCCGCGGCGATGGCGCTGTGCGGCCTGACCGTCTGGGTCGCCTCCCGGTCCGGGGACCTCGGCGACGCGTCGCTGGCCCGCTCGCTGGCCGACCTCACCTTCGCCTCCGGCGGACCCGGGCACGTGGTGCCGTTCGCCGTGATGCTGGCCGGGGTGGCCGTGCCGATGCTGCTGCTCGGCTTCGGGCCGAAGGGCTTCGCCTGGGCCGGCCTGGTGCTCGCCGGGATCGGTGTGCTGGGCACCCTGGCCCTGCTCTCCACCAGCCTCGGCTTCTTCCTGCCGATCGCCCGCTTCGGCGGCCTGATCTGGCTGATCGCGGCCAGCGTGATCCTGCCCAAGCAGCGTCCGCGCCGCACTCCGGGTGCCGAGGCCGACCTGGCCTGACCCACCCGGTGTTCTCGACTGCTCCGGCGCGGTGACGGCCCGGACCCCCGTTGGTGGTGCTCCGGGGGTGGGCCGTCCCGGGCCGGGGGCGGGCGACGGGGCGCGGCGCCGTGAGGCGCGGCGGACCGGTCGCTACCGAGCGGGCCGCAGGGCTCGTGAGGAAAAGGGAGGGCGGCGCGGCGGTGTCCTGGGGAGGAAGGCCGCCGCGCCGCCTACCGTCGTACGGCGACCGGAGGGGGGTCGCCGGCCGACGGGGTGGTGCGGTGCGGTGCGGGACGCGCGTGGTGCGGGAGTGACAGGGGTGCAGGGGGTCCGCCCGACGGACCGGTGAGGTGCGGGCGGAGGAGCCGCCCGGTTGTCAGGCCGCCGCGAGACGGCGGTCGAGAACGGCGAGAATCAGCTCCTCGACGCGACGGGCGACCGGGTCGCTCTCGCCGCCCGGACCGGCCAGCAGGTCGAAGGTCTCGAAGCTGGTCAGCATGAACAGCATCTCCACCAGCTCGTCCAGCCCGGCCTCGTCGATCTCGGCGCCCCGGTCGGCGAGCAGCCGGCCCAGGACCACCTGGAGGCCGCCGCGCCGCCGCTCGCTGCGGCTCTGCAGCGCGGTGTCGAGCTCCGGGTCGAGGATTCCCAGGCCGCGCAGCCGGCGCAGGGCGACCCGGCCGGAGGCGTAGAAGCCGTTGAGCACGTCGAGCAGCGCGGTGAGCGCCTCGCGGCCGTTGGGGGCCATGAACGCCGCGGGCATCCTGGCCATCCCGCCGCGCTGGGCCAGATCGTCGAAGAGTGCCTCCAGGAGGCCGGTCTTCGAGTCGAACTGGTAGTAGACGGTCATCCGCGCCACTCCGGCGGTCTTGGCGACGGCGTCCATGCTGAACGAGGCCGGGCCCTTCTCCCCGGTGAGCAGCTCGCAGGCCGCCTCCAGAATGCGGGTGCGGGTCTGTTCGGCGGCTACCTGGCGTTGGCCGGCTCGGTACTGGCGTGGGCTCATGGGCTGTTGACGTCTCCTGAGGCGGGTGCTATCACATTCATTGTACACTCAGTCTATATAAAAATACGGGGGCAGGGAACGGGTGCGGCGGCGGCCGCCTCCCGCACCCGCCCCCCGCAGAGGACCGGCGCCACTCCTGTCACGACATCCCCCATACCGCGGAGGTCACGATGAGGTACCGCCATGTGAGTGTGCCGAGGCTCGGCGGAGCCGAGGTCCTGAGGCTGTCCAGCGACGAACTACCGGCACCGGCCGTCGGCCAGGTCCGGGTCCGGGTGCTCGCCGCCGGCGTCTCCTACGGTGACATTCTGCTCCGTGCCGGCGTGATCCCCGGCGGGCCCAAGCGGCCCTTCACCCCCGGATACGACCTGGTGGGGGTGGTGGACCAGGTCGGGCCGGGCACCAGGGCCCCCGAACCGGGCACCCGGGTGGTCGCGTTGGTGCGCAGCGGCGGCTACGCGGAGTACGCGCTGGTGGCCGCCAACCGGCTGGTCCCGCTGCCGGACGGCGTCGACCCGGTGGAGGCTTCGGCGCTCGCGCTGAACTACTTCATCGCCCAGCAGATGCTGCACCGGGTGGCCGAGGTCCGGCCGGGCGGCACCGTCCTGGTGCACGGGGCGTCCGGCGGCGTCGGCACCGCCTTCCTTGAGCTGGCCGGGCTCGCCGGGGTCACCGTCTACGGCACCTGCTCCGCCGCCCGGGCCGACCAGGTGCGGGCCCTCGGCGGACGCCCGATCGACCGGGACACCGAGGACTTCCGCCGGGTGGTGCGCGGCCTTCCGGGCGGCGCGGTGGACGCGGTGTT
Source organism: Kitasatospora sp. NPDC094019 (assembly GCF_044764505.1). Taxonomy (NCBI): domain Bacteria; kingdom Bacillati; phylum Actinomycetota; class Actinomycetes; order Kitasatosporales; family Streptomycetaceae; genus Kitasatospora; species Kitasatospora sp. NPDC094019. The sequence continues at coordinate 59,823 of NZ_JBIWIF010000017.1, read as the reverse complement.
CGACCCGATCGGCGGTCCGCACTTCCTCCGTTCGTACCAGGCGGTGCGGCGCGGCGGCGTGATGATCGGCTTCGGCCAGAACGCGGCGCTGCGCGGCAACCAGCGGGACCTGCTGACCGGCGCCCAGGGCTTCCTGGGCGGCATCGTGCTGCCGAAGCTGATCCCGGACGGCAAGCGGACGCTGTTCTACAACGCCTGGAGCCTGGAGAAGTCCCACCCGGCCGCGTACCAGCAGGACCTCGCGACCGTGCTGGAGCTGCTGCAGAAGGGCCTGGTCAAGCCGCGGGTGGGCCGCACCATGCCGCTGGACGAGGCGGCGGAGGCGCACCGGGCGATGGAGACCGCCGCGATCACCGGGAAGATCGTGCTCGTCCCGACCGCGGGCTGACCGAAGGGGCGCGCCCCCCGGGCACGGGGCGCGCCCGGTCCGCCGTACCCCGGTCCCCGATCGGGCGGGCGGCGGCCGGGGACCGGGAAGGAAAGGTTCCCAGCGTGTTGGGGATTCCCGACCCATGACGATGGGACGGCCGGTCCGCAGGATGGCGGTAGCACCGCTTCCCCCGTTGCCGTCCCGTCGGAGGCCCCCCGATGCGAACCGCCCTGCGCCGTGCCCACCGCCGTCTGCTGCTGCGCCGCTGGATGCGGCGGTCCGGCCGCTACCTGGCGGACGGGCTGATCTGGCTCGGTCTGGCGATGGGGGCGATGACCTCGCCCTCCGCGCTGCCCGGGGGGCGGAAGCCGGAGGACGTCCTGCCTCCGGTGGGGGTGCCGGAGTGGCACCCGGAGCGGAGTGCGGCACCGGCCGAGCCGCTGAGCCTGCGCGAGGAGGAGCTCTGGGCGCAGCTGCTGGAGCGCTGACCGCGCTCCCGTGCCCCGGCCCGGCCGACCGGCTCGGACCCGGGGCGGCCGGCCCTGCCGGCCGCCGGGCCTGATCGCCGGGCCTGAATGGCCGGGCCTGAATGGCCGGGCCTGAATGGCCGGGTCCGACTGCCGGGTCCGGCCGGACGGAGTACCGGGTCCCGTCCCGCACCCGGACGGAGTACCGGGTCCCGTCCCGCACCCGGCCGGAGTACCCCGCCCTAGCTGCCGAGTCCGGCCCGCCGGGCCCGTACCGCCGCCTCGGCGCGGTCGGCCACCTGGAGCTTGCTGAAGATCCGGGAGAGGTAGTTGCGCACCGTCTTCATGGAGAGCCCGAACTCATTGGCGATGTGCGCGTTGTTGCGGCCGTCCGCCAGCATGGTCAGGACCGCCATCTCACGTGGGGTCAGGTCGGGGAACGGCTCGCGCTCCGGGGCCGGCCGGCGCACCTGGGCCAGCAGATGGGCGGCGGCCTCCGGGCCGAACAGCGCCCCGCCCTGGCTGACCGCGGTGATCGCCCGCCGGACGTCGTTCAGACCCGCGCCCTTGACCAGGTAGCCCCGCGCCCCGGCGCGGACCGCCGCGACGATGGACTCGTCGTTGTCGTCGGCCGTCAGCATCACCACCGCCACCCGGGGGTGGCGGGCGAGCAGGGTCCGGGTGGCCTCGATGCCGTCGGTGCCGGGCATGCTGATGTCCATCAGGACGACGTCCGGCGCGAGCCGCTCGACCGCGGAGAGCACGTCGGCCCCGCTGGATGCCTCGCCCACCACGGTCAGTGAGTCGATCCGGTCGAGGAGTTGGCGCAAACCCGCCCGGAACAGCTCATGGTCGTCGACGACCAGGATGCGGAGGTTTCGAGGTACGGCCGGATCCATGGGGGCTCCTAAGGGGAGGGTGAGGGAACACGGTCAACTCGTTGGGCGTACGGGGTCGCAGGGAAATGGCACGGGTCGGTCGGGCACGGAGTCCGTGGCCGCCGGGGCGGGGGAGAGGGGACGGAGCGGGTCAGTCGAGCCCGTGGGTACCGTCGACGAGCGCCGAGTGCGGCAGCCGGACCCGGACCACGGTGCCGTGCGGGGCCCTGGTCCCGATCGAGAAAAAGCCGCCGAGTTCTCTGGTGCGCAGGCACATCGAAGGAAGTCCGATTCCGCCGACCGCGTCGCCGGAAATGCCGATCCCATCGTCCTCGATGCACAGCACGAGGCCCTCGGGTCCGATCGAGGCGGAGATGCGGCAGAACGATGCCCGGGCATGCCGGACGACATTGGCGACGGCCTCGCCGGAGATGTTTTTCAATTCTTTCTGGACACGTGTCGGAAAATCGTCCAGGACGGCCGGGAGCTCGGTGACGACCCGGAGCCGGCCGGCCCCGGCCTCCTCGAAGGCGCGGGCCTGGCGGTGCAGGAACTGGCGCAGGGTGCCGGTGGCGGCGACGGTCCGGGGCTCGGAGGTGTCGAGGTCCCGGATCACCTGTCGGACATCCGCGATCGCGGTGCTGACGTCCTCCCGGGCCTGTTCGAGCAGGGCCGGGGCCTGGTCGGCGTCGCCGGTCAGGGTGAGACCGGCGAGTTCCATGCGCATGTGCAGCGCGGCCAGCCGCGGTGCCAGGGAGTCGTGCAACTCCCGGCGGACGCGGCGGCGTTCGTCGAGTCGGGCGGCGGCGGCCGGACAGCCGGACTCCGCTTCGTCGGCCGGCGCACCCGCCGGCCGGGGACGTGGCTGTGCCGGTGGCAGGCCGGCGGCGCCGATGCCGGTGACCAGCCCCAGCAGGGTGTTCACCAGCCGTCCGATCCGGTCGGAGGTGTTCCGTTCACCGCGCGTAGCTAGCGCCCCCACGCTGCTCACGGCCAGGTTCGTCGGTCTTCGGTCGGCCCTGCCGGAGGATTTGAGTATCTGGTCCAGCATGGTTCCTGAGATCCCCCCGTCGCTCGCGTCTTACCCACTGTGCACGGGCGTTCCTGGCGCGGGGAAATGGAATTCCTCGGTCATGTCCGAAAACAGGCACGGCGGACCTCTCGGTATCGGTCCGTCGTTCGTTTCTATGCCGTGATCCCAATCCACCCGGGACAAGACCTTAGGGGCGTGGTTGCGCAGGGCGCAAGGGTGGGACGGCCGGGTGGGGGAGGGGGCGGTGACGGATTCGGACACTTGGTTGCACCCATGTGAGTGAGCACTTACCCTCATGGAGTCGGGCCACGAGCGAGACCGGCGACCGAGGCGCGCGGCGCCCCGCCGGCCTTTCCCCGGAGAGCCGAGGAGGCGACCCCATGGGCACATCCCGCACCATCGATCTGACGCTCGATCAGATCGCCGAGATCTACCGGACCATGAGTGTGATCCGGGCCTTCGAGGACCGCCTGCACGGGTTGGCGAAGAACCTCCCCGGCGCGGTCCACCTCTACAGCGGGCAGGAGGCCGTCGCAGCGGGAGTGTGCGCGGCCCTCGCCCCGGACGACTACCTCGCCAGCACCCACCGCGGTCACGGTCACGCGATCGCCAAGGGCTGCGACGTCGAGGCGATGATGAAGGAGCTGTACGGCCGGCCGGACGGGATCTGCGGCGGCAAGGGCGGCTCGATGCACATCGCGGACTTCGACCGCGGCATGCTCGGCGCCAACGGCCTGGCCGGCGGCGGCGTCCCGCTCGCCTGCGGGGCGGCCCTGACGGCACGTCAGCAGAGCACCGGCCAGGTGTCGGTGGCGTTCACCGGCGACGGCGGCGCCAACCAGGGCGCGGTCCTGGAGAGCCTGGTGCTCGCCCGGATGCTCGACCTGCCGGTGATCTTCGCGATCGAGAACAACGGCTACGCCCAGGCCACCCCGGCCGCCACCCACTTCTCCGGGACCGACATGGCCCAGCGCGCGGCCGGATTCGGGATCCCCGGCGAGGTGGTGGACGGCTACGACGTGCTGGCCGTGCACGCCGCCACCGCCGAGGCGGTCCGGCGCGCCCGGGCGGGCGAGGGCCCGACCGTGCTGGAGTTCCGGGCCGAGCGCTTCCACGGCCACATGGAGCTCTGGGACGACCAGTCCTACCGGCCCGGGGCCGACCCGGAGCGGCTGCGGACGGACTCCGACCCGCTGCTGCTGCTCCGCTCCCGGATCGCCGACGGCACCGTGGGCGGCCCCGCCGCCTTCGAGCTGGACCGGATCGACCGGGACGCGACCGCCCTGGTCGAGGCCGCCGTCGCGGCGGCCGAGCAGCCCTTCACGGTCGACCCGCGCAGCCTGCTCGACCATGTCTACACCCGCTGACCCGCTCGGAGGAGGGAGTCCCATGCGCACGATCACCTACCAGCAGGCCATCGGCGAGGCGCTGGCGCAGCAGATGCGCTTCGACCGCTCGGTGGTCCTGATGGGCGAGGACAGTACCAACGCCTGGGGCCCGACCAAGGGCCTGCACCTGGAGTTCCCGGACCGGGTGCTCGACATGCCGATCACCGAGGCGGCCTTCGTCGGCGCCGCGGTCGGCGCCGCCGCGACCGGGCTGCGGCCGGTGGTCGACCTGCTGTTCGTCGACTTCGCCACCGTCGCCTTCGACCAGATCGCCAACCAGGCCGCCAAGCTGCGCTACATGGCCGGTGGCCGGATCTCGGTTCCGCTGGTGCTGCGCGCGATGTGGGGCACCGGCCTGCGCCGCGGCGCCCAGCACTCGCAGGCGCTGCACCCGCTCTTCGTCCACCTGCCCGGTCTCAAGGTGGTCGCGCCGTCCAACGCGTACGACGCCAAGGGGCTGATGGCGCAGGCACTGGTGGACGACGACCCGGTGCTGTTCCTGGAGCACAAGATGCTCTACTTCGCGCCCGGCGGTGTGCCCGAGGAGCCGTACGCGATCCCGTTCGGCTCGGCCAAGGTGGTACGGCCCGGCACCGACTGCACGGTGGTCGCGATCGGCCGGATGGTGTCGGTCGCGCTCGCCGCCGCCGAGCAGCTGGCCGCCGAGGGCGTGCAGGTCGAGGTGATCGACCCCCGGACGCTGTCGCCGCTGGACACCTCGACCATCTACGGCAGCGTCGAGCGGACCGGGCGACTGGTCGTGGTGGACGAGGCCCACCCGCGCTGCAGCCTGGCCACCGACATCGCCGCGCAGGTCGCGCAGGACCGTTTCGCCGCCCTGCGCGGCCCGGTCAGGATGGTCACCGGGCCGCACGCGCCGGTGCCGTTCAGCCCCGAGCTGGAGGACGCCTTCGCCCCCGGCCCGGACCAGGTGGTCGCCGCCGTGCGCGCCACCGGCCTGGTGAAGGACGCGGCCGTCCTGCCGCGCTGACGATCGACCAGTTTCCGCACCGCTGTTCCGCCGGGCCCCGACCGGGGCCCGCCGACCGAGGAGGAACCGAGTGACGTCCCAACCGTTCGTGAAGCAGCCCGACGAGGGTCGCGCCATCTGGCACGTGGGCGCGCTGCTCCAGTTCAAGGCGACCGGCGCCGAGACCAACGGGCAGTTCTGGCTCGCCGAGCAGCTCTCCCCGGCGGGCTACGCCTCGCCGGTCCACCTGCACACCCGCGAGGACGAGTTCTTCATCGTCCAGGAGGGTGAGATGGTGCTGCGGATCGGCGACGACGAGCACAAGGTCGGTCCGGGCGCCACGGTCTTCGCGCCGCGCGGCATCGCGCACCAGTACCGGGTGGAGACCGAGGGCACCCGCTTCCTGGTGCTCGGTACCCCGGCCGGTTTCGAGGAGTGGTTCTTCAGGACCGGCGAGCCGGCCACCAGCCTCGAACTGCCGCCGCCGCTCCAGGGCCCGCCGGACTTCGCCCGGCTGCTGGGCGAGCTCGCGCCGCTCGGAGTGCAGCTGGTCGGGCCGCCGCCCGGTGTCGGCGGGCCCGCCGGGCCGCCCCGCTGAGCGGCGCCACCGCTGAAGCCTGCCCCGCCGGCCCCGGCGCCCCTCGCGGGCGGCGGGGCCGGCGCGCCGTTCGGGGTGCCCGGCGAAACCGGTGAGCGGGTACTCACCTGCGCGCTATCCTTCGGGTGCCCCTCCGCAGCCGCGGCCCGCTCGGAAGCCGGCCGCCCCATCCCTTCGGAGCCTTCATGAGTATGCGCGAGCAGATCGTCGACGCCGCCGAGCGGGTGATCCGTGACCTCGGCATGGCCCGCTGCACCACCAAGGAGATCGCCGAGGTCGCGGGCTGCTCCGAGGGCACCATCTACCGGCACTTCCGCAGCAAGGAGGACGTCTTCCTGGCGGTCCTCGCCGAGCGGCTGCCCGGCCTGCTGCCGGTGCTGCGGGCGCTGCCGGAGGAGATCGGCAGCGAGGGCGAGGTGCGGGCGTCCCTCCAGCAGGTGGCGGAGGAGGCGCTCGCGTTCTACCGCGCGTCGATGCCGATGCTGCTGTCCGTCTTCGCCGAACCCAAGCTGCTCGACCGTCACCGGGAGTGGATGCAGGCCAACAACGCCGGCCCGCACCGGGCCGTCGAGCTGCTGGCCGACTACCTGCGCCGGGCCCAGCGGACCGATCTGGTCAGCCGGGACGCGGATCCGGTGGCGGCCTCCCAACTCCTGCTCGGCGCCTGCTACCTGGCCGCCTACGGGGGCGTGTTCGCGGCCCCGGGCACCGGATCGGAGCCGCTGCGGGAGGCGGAAGCCTTCGTCCGGCAGCTCTGGCGGACGCTGGCCCCGGCCCAGGCTCCGGCGGCCGCGCCGGCGCGGGGTCGCGCCAAGGCCCGCTGAACCACCGGGCCCGCCCGCCCGCGGAGCGGCCCGTCGCCCGGTGAGCAGCACCGGGCGACGGGCTTTCGCATGCCCGCGGCCGGCCCGCCGGCCGCGCCCGGGCGAGGTCCGTACGGGCGAGGTCCGTACGGACCCGTACGCGGGTGCCACCACGACACCCGGCAACGGGGAGGGGGGGGGGGGGGGGGGGGGGGGCGGGGCCCCCCCCCCCCCCCCCCCCCCCGCCCCCCCCCCGCGGCCCCCCCCCCCCGCCGGCGGGGCGGCGCCCCCCCCCCCCCCCCCCCCCCCCCCCCTCCCCGCGCTCCCGCCGTGGTCAGCCCTGGAGGCCCAGCACCTGGGCCGCCGCCTCGACCTGGCCGAGGTCCCCGGCGCAGGGCATCAGCAGCAGCTCGTCGCAGCCCACCTCGGCGTACTTGCCGACCAGCCCGCGCAGCTTGCCCGGGTTGTCGGCCGCGCCGCGCAGGATGTGCTCGACGAACGGCCCGGCGTCGCGGTAGTACGACCGCAGGTAGCCCTCGGTGTGCTTGGTGCCCTCCGCGCCGAGCGCGAAGTAGGCGAGCGCCACCAGTCGGGGCGCCCCCTCCCGGCCCTCGGCCGCCCACTGCTCGCGCAGCGCCTGGGCACCCTGGGCGAACATGATCGGGCCGGTACCGCCGCCGATCCATCCGTCGCCCAGTCGGGCCGCCCGGGCCAGCGCGGCCGGAGAGTGTCCGCCGAGGATCAGCTCCGGCCCGTTCGGCCGGATCGGGGCCGGCCCGACCGAGGGCTCCCGGCCGGACTGCGCGTCGGCCCAGTGCCGGCGCAGCTCGGCGACCTGGGTGCCGGTCCGGGCGCCGCGCCCGGCCTTCTCGACCTGGCCGACCTCGAAGTCGTCCGGCCGCGAGCCGACCGCCATGCCGAGGGTGAGCCGGCCGCCGGAGAGCCGGTCCACGGTGGCCGCCTGCTTCGCCAGCAGCGCGGTGTTGGCGCGCAGCGGCGAGATCAGAATGCTGGTCGCCAGGCCGATCCGCTCGGTCACCGCGGCGGCGGCGGCCAGCGTGGTGAGCGGTTCCCAACTGCTGTGCACCAGACGGTCGATGGTGCCGAGGGTGGAGTACCCGGCCTGCTCGGCGAGGCGGGCCCAGGCGACCACGTCGGCGCCGGCCGCGCCGGGCAGCGAGGTGGGGAGTCCGATTCCGATCTTCATCGCGCTCACTCGCCTTCGAGCGGCTGGTCGTGGCGGCGGGAGAGCACGTTCTCCATCGAGGCGAGCCGGAAGAACGCCTGCGCGCCCTCACGGCTGGTCATGTCGCGCGGGACGGCGAGGTGCTTCTCCAGCTCCCGCTCGAACTCGCGGACGGCGGGCTGCTGGCTCATGTGCGCGGCCACCAGCGGCAGCGGGCCCTCGATCTCGATCACCCGGACGGCCAGTTCCTTGCCGACGAACGCCTGGGTGCCGAGGAGCTTGCCGACCACGGTGCCGTCGGGGCTCTTGACGTCGAAGTCCGGACGGCCGCTCCTGCGGAACAGGTCCTTGACGATGTCCTCGCTGCCCGGCAGCAGCGGGTAGTACAGCGCGTGCCACGTGCTCATGGTCGTCTCCTGGGTTCTCCGGGCCGGGCGCGGCCCGTCGGTGGGTGTGGGGCGGGGCGGGCGGGTCCTCACTGGCTGGTGGTGACGCCGCCGTCCACGTACAGCACCTGGCCGCTGATGAAGCCGGCCCGGGGCGAGGCGAGGAAGGTGACCGCGTCGGCCACCTCGTGCAGTTCGGCGGTGCGGCCCAGTGGGATCCGGCCGAGCACCATCCGCATGAACTCCGGGTTGCTCGCGTTCTCCTGGACGAAGTCGGTGCGGACGAAGCCGGGGGCGACCGCGTTGACCGCGATCCCGTGCCGGCCCCATTCCGCGGCCAGCTGCTTGACCAGCAGGTCCAGCCCGGCCTTGCTGGCGCCGTAGGCGCTGAAGCCGCGCCGGGCGCCGAACTTGCCGCGCACGGAGGAGAGGTGGACGATCCGGCCGCCGCCGGCCGCGATCATCGCCCGTCCGACCGACTGGGAGAGCCAGAAGGCGCCCAGCAGGTTGGTGTCGACGATGGTGCGCCAGTCCTCCTCGGAGATGGTCTCGGCGCCGACGGTGACCAGCGCGCTGGCGCAGTTCACCAGGACGTCGACGCCGCCCCAGTCGGCGGTCACGTCCGCGACCAGCCGGTCCACGTCGGCGCGGTCGGCGACGTCCACCGCGTGGGGCACCACCGTGCCGCCGCGGGCGGCCAGCGGGGCGAGCCGCTCGGCGGTCTCCTGGGCCTTCTTCAGTGAACGGCCGGCCACCGCGACCCGGGCTCCCTGGGCGGCGAGGTCCTCCGCGACGGCGGCGCCGATGCTGCCGTAGCCGCCGACCAGCAGGACCCGACTGCCGAGGAACTCCCGGTCGGCGGGGACGCGTTCGGGCGCCGGGCGGGGCGGGGCGGCGAAACCGGGAGGCGGTCCGCCGACTCCCGGAGGAGGCCCGCCGAAGCCGGGGGGCGGTCCGCCGGCACCCGGGGGCGGTCCCCCGAAGCCCGGTGGTGGCCCGCCGAAGCCGGGGGGCGGTCCGCCGGCGCCGGGCGGCGGTCCGCCGCCGGGGCGTCCGCCGGGCGGCCCGGACGGTGGGGTCGGTGCGGCTGCCGTCATGACAGCACCTCCCTGTCGCGTGTCGGTGGTGCGGGGAATCCGACGGAGCGTCGGATCGGGGGACGCCGGGGGTGGTGATGAGCCCGGGCCCGGTGCTGTCCGGGTCCGCTCGACCGGCGTCGGGTCCGGTTCCGCCCGGTGCGGGCGGGACCGGGTTCAGGTCGCGTCGGGTGCGCCGGGCAGGCCGAACAGCCCGGCGGCGTTGCCGTGCCGGATCCGCGCGACGTCGGCCGGGTCCAGGCCGAGCCCGTTCAGCCGGGTCAGCGAGGCGTCCAGCGGCGCGCTCATCGGCGGGGAGTCGGTGCCGAACATGACGTTGCCGGCTCCGAAGGCGTCGACGGCGGCGGCCACGGCCCGCAGGCTCGGGGTCGCGGTGTCGACGAAGACCCGGCGCAGGGCCTCGGCCAGCGGGGGAACGGCGGGTCCGGCCTGAGCGGCGCCCGGTGCACCGGGTCCGCCCGGTCCGCCGGGCCGTCCCGGCCCACCGGTCCCCGGTCCGCCGGGACCACCGGCACCGGGACCACCGACCCCCGGCGGAGGCCCGCCCGGAGCCCCGGCGGGAGCCCCACCGGGAGGCCCGCCCGGGGCCGCGCCGGGCCGGCCGAAGGTGACCGGCATCCGCCGGGCCAGTTCCAGCCGCTCCAGCAGCAGCGGCAGCCCGCCGCCGCAGACCGGGGCGACGATCCGCAGTTCCGGGTACTTCTCCAGCCACCCGGCGAACAGCACCGCCGCCGTCCCCAGCGTGACGTCGCACGGCCGGGCGATCTGCTCGACCAGCCGCAGGTCGTCGAGCTCCCCGGCCCCGGCCGGTTCGGCCGGCGGGTGCAGCATCACGGGGGTGCGGTACTGCGCGGCCATCGCGAAGAAGGCGTCGGCCTGCGGAGTGTCCAGGAACCGGCCCTCGACGCTGGAGTTGACCATCAGCCCGACGAACTCGTCCTGTTCCAACCGCTTGGCGGCGGCGGCGAGTTCGACGTCGGAGCCGAGCGGGTTGGTGTAGACGTAGCCGCGCAGTGCCGCGGGCCGGGCCCGGACCTGCTCGCCCAGCCAGTCGTGGAAGCGTTCGAGGGTGTCCAGCGGCTGGCGGTAGTTGTCCAGTCCGGGCGTGCGCACCATGGTGCCCGCGCCGACGGGACTGCCGACCAGGGACATGGTGATCCCGGCCGCCGCCTTGAGTTCCACCATGCCGTCGACGTCGACGAGGCTCGGCGGCATGGGGAAGCGGCGGAAGAGTTCGGGCGACGTGATGTGGCCGTGCACATCGATCGTCATCGGCTCGGCACCTCCTGGGATGTCCGCCGGCCGGTCGGCGCGGCGGGCTGGTCGCGGGCCCCGGGCTCTCGGTGAGTGAGTGCCCGCTCGCACCGTAGGGTGCGTCCGGTGGGCGCGTCAACATGGCCCGGAAGTCGGGCGGTTGGTGCAACGAACCGGCTGGGCGAACGGCCCGGAACGGCCGGGACGCGGTCCGTGACGGCCGGGGCGACGTCCCAGCCCGGTGGAGACGGATGCCTCCTGACACTGGGACCACCCGGCGGCAAGGATGAGGCCGCGGGGCAGCCCCGGGGGCCGAGATGCCCCGGCCTCCGGGGTCCCGCGTCTCTCGCATCGGGCGACCCCGCCCCGGTTCGCCGCATCGACGCGGCGGACGTTCCGCGATCCCGGATCGATTCGAGGAATCGATATGAAGGACATGAAGGACAATTCGGACGTCTGGTTGGTGACCTCGTCCAGCGTTCAGCTCGGCACGCTCTGGATCATGAAGACCTCGATCCTGCCGATGCTCAACTCCCTGCCCTACGACCGGTATGTCAACACCTGCCAGCTGATCGACATGCACGTGTTCCACCCGATCGCCTTCTGGAACGGCCTGGCCACCGCCGCTGTCGGCGCGACCAAGGCGGTCCGGTCGGAGAGCAAGGTGGCCAAGGTGCTGTACGCGGCCGGCACCGTCGGCATGGCGACCGTCGCGGTCGCCTCCGAGGGGGTCAACCGGCCGATCTGGCGCCAGATCGAGCGCTGGAGCCCCTACCGCGACACCGACGCCGCCTGGCGCGGCAAGCGTCGCCGCTGGCACCTGGCGCACGAGACCCGGACCATGGGCGCGATCGGCGCGGCGGCCTGCTTCGTCCTCGCCTCGCTCATCTGACCGGTCGGCTCCCCGCACCTCGCGCCGCAACGCGCACCGGCCGGCTCCCGGAGCCTCCCCGTTTCCCGGGCCGGCCGCCGCCCCACGCCCACCCGGACCACCCTCGGCCGTGCACCGGCCGGGGTCGTCCGCCGAGCAAAGGACTGTCATGACCTCGTCCAGCGAGAGCGTGGTGGAGGCCAACAAGGCCCTCATCCGCAACCTGACCGAGCGGGCGTTCAACGACGGCGACCTCTCCGCCATCGGTGACCGCTTCGCCGAGGACTACGTGGTGCACGCCCCCGGCCTGCCCCCGATGCCCCCCGGCCCGGACTCCTTCCGGGAGGCCGTGCTGCTCTGGCGCAACGCCTTCCCGGACGTCCACGTGACCGTGGAGGACGTGGCCGGCGACGGCGACCGGGTCTACGCCCGGTTCACCACCCGCGGCACCCACCAGGGGAACCTGTTCGACATCCCGCCGACCGGCAAGCCGGTCACCGTGCACGAGATGTCCTGCCACCGGATCGTCGACGGCCGCGTCGTCGAGTCCTGGATCGGCGACAACGTGCCCCGGATCCTGCTCGACATCGGCGCCATCCAGCCGGTCGGCCGCCCGCAGCACTGAACCGCGGCCCCGGAACAGCGCCAGCCCCAGCCCCAGCCCGAGAGAGCCCGTACCCGAGGGGAGCCCGCATGCACCGCACACTGATCATCGCCCGGATGCTGCCCGGCGCGGAGGGCGACGTCGCCCGCGTGTTCGGTGAGTCCGACGAGACCGACCTTCCCCGTCTCGCCGGCGTCACCCACCGCTCGCTGTACAAGCTCGGCGATGCCTACGTCCACCTGCTGGAGACCGACGACCCGGGTCAGGCGGCGGTCGACGCCGCCCGCCGCCACCCGGAGTTCGCCCGGGTCAGCGAACGGCTCACCCCGTTCATCTCGCCCTACCTGCCCACCTGGCGTTCGCCGCAGGACGCGGTCGCCCAGTGCTTCTACACCTGGGAGTCCGGCACCGGCGGTCGGTGAGCCCGCCCTCCGCCGGCGGCGCCGGCCGAACGGGGGCCCGTTCACCCCGTACGGCCGCGCCGCGAGGCCCAGGAGCAGTCCCCACACCGGAGAAACGAGAGGCAGCACCATGACCGACCACCAGGCCGGCGGGACGACCACGGTCGTCACCGCGGAGGAGATCGAGAACGTCCTCATCACCAGCGCCGGCGCGGCGCCGGACGTGTTCGAGGGCTCCCGGCACGTCCCCCTGGAGGAGCTCGGCCTCGACTCGCTGGCCGTGCTGGAGCTGGAGGCGGTGATCGCCGACCGTTACGGCCTGAAGGTCCCGGACGGCGCCGTCGCCCTCAGCGTCGACCAGATCGTCGCCGAACTGCAGACCGCCGGGGCGGTGGGCTGAGCGATGGCCGGACACACCGAGAACAGCATCGTCATCCAGGCCCCGCTCAAGCTCGTCTGGGACGTCACCAACGACGTCGCCGGCTGGCCGCAGCTGTTCACCGAGTACGCGTCCGCCGAGATCGTCGAGCGCCGCGGCGAGACCGTCCGGTTCCGGCTCACCATGCACCCGGACGAGGAGGGCCGGATCTGGAGCTGGGTCAGCGACCGCACCGTCAACGTCGCCGACCGCACCGTCCACGCCCACCGGGTGGAGACCGGCCCGTTCGCTTACATGCAGATCCACTGGCGGTACGAGGAGCTGCCCGAGGGCGGCGTCCGGATGACCTGGATCCAGGACTTCTCCATGAAGCCCGTCGCCCCGGTCGACGACCAGGGCATGACCGAGCGGCTGAACATCAACTCGCCCGTGCAGCTGGAGATCATCCGGCAGAAGGTCGAGGCCCTCGCCGCCGGTTCCACCGCCGTCCCCGCCGAGAAGGAGTGAGCGCCGTGGCCGCCAGGAACATCCGCATCATTTCCGCCGCCGACGTCCCCGCCAACCGCAAGCGCGGCGGCGAGACCCGCGCGGTGCTCTCGCCCGCCACCTGCGGCGCCACCTCCGGCTTCATGGGGACCGCCCGGCTCCAGCCGGGGGAGCGGATCACCGAGCACTACCACCCGTACAGCGAGGAGTTCCTGCTGCTCGTCCGCGGCGAGCTGACCCTCGACCTGGACGACAAGCCGTTCGAGCTGTTCGCCGGCCAGGGCGTGCTGATCCCCAAGGACATCCGGCACCGGCTGCGCAACACCGGCTCCGAGGAGGCGTTCGCGGTCTTCCACCTCGGCCCGCTGGCGCCGTCCCCCGAGCTCGGCCACGTCGACACCGAGGACGGCCCGGGCACCAAGGCCGAGGGCCACATAGTGCTGGGGGAGCGATGACCGCTTCCCCGAACACGGGTGACCGCCGCGTCGTGGTCACCGGCATCGGCGTGGTGGCCCCCGGGGGCACCACCCGGGAGACCTTCTGGGAACTGATCACCTCGGGCCGCACCGCGACCCGTCGGATCTCCGCCTTCGACCCCTCGGCGTTCCGCTCGCAGATCGCCGCCGAGGCCGACTTCGACCCCGTCGCGGCCGGCCTCACCCCGCTGGAGCTGCGCCGCGCCGACCGCTACGTGCAGTTCGCGCTGGCCGCCTCCCAGGAGGCGGTGCTGGACGCCGGACTGGAGCTCGACGAGCGCACCCGGGAGGCCACCGGTGTGGTGCTCGGCTCGGCGGTCGGCGGCACCATCGTCCTGGAGGACGAGTTCGTCGTCGCCAGTGACTCCGGCCGCAACTGGCTGGTCGACCCCGACGTCACCAGCCCGTTCCTCTACCAGGGCCTGATCCCGAGCAGCCTGGCCGCCGACGTGGCCGTCCGGCACGGGGCGCACGGCCCGGCGGTGGTCGTCTCCACCGGCTGCACCTCCGGCATCGACGCCATCGGCCACGCCTACCAGCTGCTGGTGGACGGCGAGGCCGAGGTGATGATCACCGGTGCCTCGGACTCCCCGATCTCCCCGGTCACCGTCGCCTCCTTCGACGCCATCAAGGCCACCACCCCGGACAACGACGACCCGGCGCACGCCTCCCGGCCGTTCGACCGGGACCGGCACGGCTTCGTGCTGGGCGAGGGCTGCGCGGTGCTCGTGCTGGAGGAGCTGGAGCACGCCCGCCGGCGCGGCGCCCGGATCTACTGCGAGGTGGTCGGCTACGCCAACCGCGGCAACGCCTTCCACATGACCGGTCTGCGCCCGGACGGCCTGGAGATGTCCGAGGCCATCACCGAGACGCTGCGCCAGTCCCGGCTCAACCCCGAGGACATCGGCTACATCAGCGCCCACGGCTCCGGCACCCGCCAGAACGACCGGCACGAGACCGGCGCCTTCAAGCGCTCGCTCGGCCACGCCGCCTACGGGGTCCCGATCAGCTCGATCAAGTCGATGGTCGGCCACTCGCTGGGCGCGATCGGCGCGATCGAGATGGCGGCCTGCGCGCTGGCGGTCGACCGGGGGGTCGTCCCGCCCACCGCGAACTGGCAGAACCGCGACCCGGAGTGCGACCTCGACTACACGCCCAACACCGCCCGCGAGGTGCGGGTCGGCGCGGCGCTCTCGGTCGGCAGCGGCTTCGGCGGCTTCCAGTCGGCGATGCTCTTCGCCAAGCTGGGGAGGGGCCGATGAGCACGCGACGGGCCGTCATCACCGGCATCGGCGTGGTCGCGCCGAGCGGCATCGGCAGCGAGGCGCACTGGAAGTCGGTCTGCGGCGGCGAGAGCCGGATCGCTCCGATCACGCTCTTCGACGCGGCCCAGTACGAGACCACGCTGGCCGGCGAGGTCCCGGACTTCGACGTCAACCGGTACGTCGACCGCCGGCTCCAGGTGCAGACCGACCGGTGGACCCACCTCGCCTACGCGGCGGCCGAACTGGCCTTCGGCGAAGCCGAGCTGGACCCGTCCACGGTCGAGCCGTACAAGCTGTCGGTGGCGCTCGCCAGCTCCTCCGGCGGCAACCAGTTCGGCCAGCGCGAGCTCCAGCGGCTCTGGCAGCCGGACACCTCGCGGACCGTCGGCGCCTACCAGTCGATCGCCTGGTTCTACGCCGCGACCGTCGGGCAGCTGGCCATCAAGCACCAGGCCAAGGGTCCGTCCAGCGTCCTCGTCTCGGAGGGCGCCGGCGGCCTCGACTCGCTGGCCCACGCCGCCCGGCTGGTCCGCCGGGGCGCCGACGTGGTGCTCGCCGGCGGCACCGAGGCACCGCTCGGCCCGTACGCGCTCGCCTGCCAGCAGCGCAGCGGCCGGCTCTACACCGGCACCGACCCGGCCGAGTCCTACCTGCCCTTCGACGAGCGGGCGGCCGGCTTCGTGCCGGGCGAGGGCGGGGTGGTGTTCGTGGTCGAGGACCTCGACCACGCGCTCGCCCGCGGTGCCCGGATCCGGGCCGAGATCGCCGGCTGGTCCGCGACCCAGGACGCCGTCGCCTCGACCAGGACCGGCTCCGGCTCGGTCCGCCAGTACGCCAGGGCGCTCGGCACCGCGGTCGAACGGGCCGGTCTCACCCCCGGGGACGTCGACGTGACCTTCCCGGACGCGGTGGGCCTGCCCGCCTACGACCGCACCGAGGCCGAGGCGCTGCGCGCGGTCTTCGGCGACGCCGGCCCGGCCGCCGTCACCACCCAGAAGCCGCTCACCGGCCGCCTCTACCAGGGCGGCAGCGCGCTGGACGCGGCCACCGCGGTGCTCGCCATGGACAACGGCCTGATCCCGCCCTCGGCGGGCCCGGCCCGTCCGGCGGACGGCTGCGACCTGGCCTTCGTCCGCGAGGAGCGGGCCACCGAGGTGCGCACCGCGCTGATCGGCGCCCGCGGCTTCGACGGCTTCAACAGCGCGGTCGTGCTGCGCGCGCACTCCTGACCCCCGGGAGCGGCACGGCCACCACGAGCAGCACGAGCAGCACGAGCAGCACGACCACCCACGACCATCCACGACCCGGAAGGAGACCGCCATGCCGGTCGACGAGGGCGCGGCCCAGGGCCGCGTGCTCTTCCTGATCACCGTCAAGGAGGAGCGCCGGGAGGACTTCCTCAAGGCGTACGAGCAGATCCGCCACCTGGTCGCCGAGGGTGTCCCCGGACACGTGCGCGACCAGGTCTGCCAGTCCTCCACCGACCCGGAGCAGTGGCTGATCACCAGCGAGTGGCGCTCGCTGGACGACTTCGTCGCCTGGGAGCGGACCGAGGAGCACCGGGACCTCGTGCGCCCGATGCGCGAGTGCTTCAGCGACGCGAAGTCCATCCGCTTCCACATCAAGGCCGAGACCTCCCGGGACACCCCGAAGGCGGGCCTTTCCACTCCTACCACCGCGGGGTGAGGTCATGACACGGACTCTGATCATCGGCGGCAGCGTCGCCGGCCTGGTGGCCGCGCTGGCGTTCGCCGACCTGGGGCACGACGTCACCGTGCTGGAGCGGGACGCCAACGAGGCTCCCGACACCGTCGACGAGGCGCACGGCGACTGGCAGCGGCCGACCGTGCCGCAGCTCCACCACTCGCACGCCTTCGGCTCGCTCGGCACCAACCTGCTGCGCGAGCGGCTGCCCTCCGTCTACCAGGCGCTGGTCGCGGCCGGCGTGCGGGAGATCGAGCTGGGCAAGGCCATGCCGCCGACCCTGGCCGACAAGACCCCGCACCCGGCCGACGCCGAGCTGCGGATGCTCGGCAGCCGGCGGACCACGTTCGAGCTGGTGCTGCGCCAGGAGGCGCTGCGCAAGCCGGGCATCTCGCTGCGCCGGGGCGAGACGGTGCGCGGTCTGACCGTCGCCGACCGGGGCCCGGCCCGGGTGACCGGAGTGGTCACCAAGGACGGCCGCACCATCGCCGCCGATCTGGTGATCGACGCCAGCGGCCGCCGCTCGCAGGGCCACGAGTGGCTGCGCGAGCACGGCCTGGCCGAGCCGGAACTCGTCGCCCAGAGCGCCGACATCACCTACTACACCCGCTACTACCGCGCGCACGGCCCGCGCCCGGTCGGCCCGCTCAACCGGGGCTTCGGCGCCGGCGGGCTGTGGGACCACTACACCGGCGTGATGTTCCTCGGCGACAACAACACCTTCGCCATCTCGTTCGGCATCCTGCCGGACGACACCGAGCTGAAGCAGATGCGCGCCGAGGACGTCTTCACCGCCGTGGTCCGGGCCACCCCGCTGCTCGCCCCCTGGGTGTCGCCGGAGGCGTCCGACCCGATCTCGCCGGTGCACGCGATGGCGGGGCTGGACAACTCGCTGAAGCTGTACGGGCAGGACGTCCAGCCGGTGCCCGGCTTCCTTCCGGTCGCCGACGCCGTCTGCACCACCAACCCGGCGTTCGGCCGCGGCGTCTCGCTGGCCATCGCCCATGTGCTCGGCCTGGCCGACCTGGTGCGCGAGCACCCGGAGCCGGACGCCGAGCAGGCCGCGCTGGCGGCCGGCCTGGCCGGGCGGACCTTCCGGCCGTGGTTCGAGGACGCCGTCCGCAACGACGCGGGCCGCGCCCGGCTCTGGCGGGCCACCGTGGCCGGCCAGCAGCTGCCGCCGCTGCCGCCGGACGTGCTCACCTTCGGCACGGTCGCCGAGGCGGCCGGCACCGACGAGGTGGTCTGGCGCCGCCTGGTCCGCACCATGATGTCGCTCGACAACCCGGCCGGCCTGTACGAGGACGAGGAGATCCGGCTGCGGGTCAAGCAGGCGGTCGCGGGCGGGCCCCCGCCGTTCCCCGCCCCGGACCGGGCGACCCTCGTCGACATCGTCCGCCGCGCGGCGAACTGACGAACCGTCATTCACGCGTCGAGCGGCGCCGGTCGAACCGCGCCGAGCGACGCCGCTCCACCGCACGACCCCGCTCCACCGCACGTCCCAGCTCTATTGCACGGCCCCGCATCGCACCGTCGCACAGCTACAGGAGGAGAGTCATGAAGGTCGTCGACCACCCCAACGCCAAGCTCATGGAAGCGGTCTACGCCGCGTTCACCGTGGGCGACGTGCAGAAGGCGGCCAGCTACTGGACCAAGGACTGCGTGCACTACTACCCGGGCACCAGCGAGCTGTCCGGCGCGCACGAGGGCATCGAGTCCGCACTGGCCTTCGCCGGCCGGATGTTCGAGATCTGCCAGGGCCGGATCACGATGGAGATCCACGAGATCGGCGCGAGCGACTCGTTCGCCTTCGCGACCGTCTTCACCCGCTACGAGCGCGAGGGCAAGAGCCTGGAGATGCCCTTCGTCAACGTCGCGCGGATCCAGGACGGCCTGATCGCCGAGTTCTGGACCTACCCCGAGGACCAGTACGCCGTCGACCAGTTCTGGGCCTGACCGCCCCCCGACTATTGAGAGGTCGCATCACCATGGCAGGCATCATCAGCAGTTGGGGTGACAACACCAACGGCCAGCTCGGCGACGGCGGGACCGTCAACCGGAGCACCGCGCAGGACATCAAGGGCCTGGAGAACGTGGTCAAGGTGGCGGCCGGCAGCGGCCACGCGCTGGCCCTGACCGGCGACGGCGAGCTCTGGGGCTTCGGCCGCAACGCCTTCGGCCAGCTCGGCGACGGCTCCACCGAGAACCAGGCCACCCCGGTCCGGACCGTCGGCCTGCCCGGCCGGGTCCGCTCGGTCGGCGCCGGTGGCGGCCACACCGCCGCCCTGCTGGAGGACGGCACCGTCTGGGCCTGGGGCGCCGGCTTCTTCTGCGCCCTCGGCGAGGCCAACTTCGGCGTGCAGCCGGTCCCGGTCCGGGTCGACGGCCTGGAGGACGTCGTCGAGCTGGCGGTCGGCGGCGCGCACAACCTCGCGCTCAAGGCCGACGGCACCGTCTGGTCCTGGGGCCGCGACGACCGCGGCCAGCTGGGCGACGGCCCCGGTTCGACCCGCGAGGGCCGGATCGTCCGCTCCTACATGACCGCCTCCTTCGACTGCCGGCCGCGTCCGGCCGTGATCGAGAACCTGGAGCCGGCCGTCAGGCTGAGCGCCGGCGGCGGCCACAGCATGGTCGTGCACGCCGACGGCACCGCCTCGGTCTGGGGCTTCAACGACCGCGGCCAGCTCGGCGACGGCACCACCGAGGACCGCGCCGCCCCGCAGAAGGTCGCGGGCCTGCGCTCGGTCACCCAGCTGGTCGGCGCCTACCACCACACGGTGGCGCTGCTGGCCGACGGCACCGTCTGGGCCTGGGGCCTCAACGACGGCGGCCAGCTCGGCGACGGCACCACCGCCGACCGCGCGGTGCCGGCCCCGGTGCCCGGTCTGACCGGCGTCAAGGCCGTGTCCGTCAGCGGCGGCGGCACCGACGCGGCCCCCGGCAACGGTGGGCACGCGCTGGCGCTGCTGGCCGACGGCTCGGTGCAGGGCTGGGGCTGGAACAACTGGGGCCAGCTGGCCGCCGGCCAGGTCCAGATCGTCCCCACCCCGTCCCGGATCGCGCTGAGCGGCCCGGCCATCGGCGTCGCGGCCGGCGGTGAGATCCCGCCGACCAACAAGTTCATGGCCAACCCCGGCGGCGGCTTCGCCTTCGCCCTGCTGGGCTGAGTCCCGGCCACGCGCGACCGCCGGACGGCCCGGCCCGTCCGGGCCGCCCGGTGCGGGGCCGTCCGGCCCGTCCACCCATGACCGCTGACCTCGGGCCGGGGGCGCCGTCCGCCCCCGGCCCGGTCCCCGCAGGGAGGCTCACCCCATGACCGCCGTTCCCCAGACCGCCCCTGCTTCGGCCGGCGCGGTGTTCCTCTCCGAATTGATGTTCCCGTCCACACCGCGCTGCCTGGCACTGGCCGCCGAGTTCAAGCTCGCCGAGCTGCTGGCCGACGGCCCGCTGCCGGTGGCCGAGCTCGCCGAGCGCGCCGGAGTGACCGCCGGCCCGCTGGCCAAGGTGCTCTCGCTGCTCACCGAGGACGGTGTGTTCGAGGAGGTCGAGCCCGGCGTCTTCGCCAACACCGGGCTCTCCGAGCTGCTGCGCCCCGGCGTGCCCGGCTCGATGGACGCGATGGCCCGGATGGTCGGCGCCGAGTGGCTCTGGGCCTCCTGGGGCGCGCTGGACCACAGCCTGGCCACCGGGAAGCCCGGGTTCGAGAAGGTGCACGGCACCGCCCTGTGGCCCTGGCTGCAGAAGAACCCGTCGGCCGCCGCGACCTTCAACCAGGCGATGACCGACTTCACCGACGCGCTCTCCGACGCCCTGGTGTCCGCGTACCCCGAGTTCGCCGAGGCCGGCGCGGTCTGCGACCTGGGCGGCGGGCAGGGCACCTACCTGGCCGCGATCCTGCACAAGTACGACGCCCTCGCGCGGGGCGTGCTGGCCGATCTGCCGAGCGTCATCGAGCAGGCCAGGACCCAGCCCGACGTCGCCAAGCTGGCCGAGCAGGGCCGGCTGGACTTCGAGCCGGTGGACTTCTTCGCCGGGGTCCCGGCCGGGATCGGCGCCTACGTCACCAAGCAGGTCTGGCACTCGTGGCCGGACGAGGCGCTGGTCCGGCTGCTGCGCAAGTGCCGGGAAGCCTCGCCGGGCGCCCGCTTCGTCGCGGCGGAGCTGGTGCACCGCGAGGGCGTGCCGAGGTTCGTGAAGAACTTCGACCTGGTCATGCTGGTCACCATGAGCGGCGAGGTCCGCACCGAGGAGCAGTTCGCCGAGGTCTTCCGGCGCGGCGGCTTCCGGCTCAACCGGGTGGTGTCCACCGGGACGGCCTTCGCGCTGCTGGAGGCCGTGCCGGACCCCGACCCGCTGGACTGACCGGACGCCCGGACGCCGGACGCCCGGAGCCACCGAACGCTCGGAACCGCCCGGGGGGGGAATTCCTCCGGGCAGTTCCCGGAAATTTCGGACGATATTGCGAGTGGGCCCGGATCCGATCTCGGATCCGGGCCCCCGGCATTCCCTCCGGGTATTTCCCGGAGGGAATGTGCCACTCAGTCGAACCGGAATTCCGACAGGCCGCCGCGGGAGCGGTAGCCGAGCGAGCCGAACAGCGCCTGCACCGTGTCGTTGCCCTCGGCGGTCACCGCCATGCCGACCAGTCCCTCGGCGCGCACCTCGGTCGAGGACTCGGTGAGCAGTGCCCGGGCGTAGCCGCCGCGCCGTGCGTCGGGCTTCGAGTAGATCGGGCCGTAGCGGACCACGCCGGCGACGGCGGCGGTCCGGCCGAGGATCGCGACCGGCTCGCCGTCGAGCTCCCAGGCCCGCAGCAGGCCGCCGGCGATCTGGCCCCGGACGGAGCGGGAGGCCATTTCCCGGCTGAGCCCGGCGCCGTGCGCGGCCTCCAGGCACCAGTCGGTGAACAGCTCCGCTTCCTCCTCGCGGGCGGCCCTGGACCGTCCCTCCGGGGCCGGACGGCCGTCGGTGGTGACCGCGTCGTCCAGGCAGAGCATCCGCTCGCGGCGGTCGGCCCGGGCCGGTCGGCCGGTGGCCTCGGACCAGGCCGCGGCGAAGGCGGCGGCCGCCTCGTCCGGCCCGATCACGCCGGGCAGGAGGTCGGGCCCGGCGCCCAGTTCGGCGCCGAGCGCGGCCGCGGCGGCCGCCGGCATCCCGCTCAGCACGACCAGGTGCGGCGCCGTGAACGCCGCGACGCCGACCACCGCCGCCGTGTCCGAGGCCGGGTCCTCGACCCGGCTCCAGGCTATCGGCGGGGCGGTCGGCGGTCGGAATTTCGCGCCGGCCAGCATGGTCAGCAGGATGGAATTCTCGACGGGGTTGCCGGCAATCCACCCACCGGTTTCCGAGATGAACTCTTCGGTGTTCCTCGTGGTTTTTACGAACATATCGAAAAAATAGCCGGAGGGTGGATTGCTGGCAATGGGACGAGAGGGGAACGGGCCCCGGTGCGTCCGGTTCCGGTCAGTTGCCGCCGGGCCGCCCGGCGCCGGGACCGCCCTGGCCGCCCTGCGCACCCGGACCGCCCTGGCCGCCGCCGGGCCGTCCCATCGTCCCGGCCGTGACGCCGGCCGTCATGCCGCCCTCCAGCCCGAACAGCGAGCCGGTGACGAAGCTGGCCGCGTCGCTGCCGAGGAAGACCACCGCGTGGGCGACCTCCTCCTCGGTCGCGATCCGCCCCAGGGCGGTGGCCGCGCCGGCCCGCTCCAGCGCGCCCGGCTGCCCGCCGACCCGCTGGCGGAAGTCCTCGGTGTCGACCGGGCCGGTGATCAGCGCGTTGACCCGGATGCCCGCCGGGCCGGCCTCCAGCGCGGTGGCCCGGGTCAGGCCGACGACGCCGTGCTTGGCCGCGGTGTACGCGCCCAGGCCGAAGGCGGTGCCCTGGACACCGGCGGTGGAGGCGTTGTTGATGATGCTGCCGCCGCCGCTCGCCCGCATGGCGGCGATCTCGTGCTTCAGCGAGTGGTAGGTGCCGATGAGGTTGACCGCGATCACCGCGGCGAAGGCGTCCGCCGGGACCCGGTCCAGCGGGCCGAAGGCCCCGCCGCCGCCGGCGTTGTTGAAGGCGATGTCGAGGCGACCGTGTCGCTCGACCGTGGTACTCACCAGACGGGCGACGTCATCCTCGACGGTGACATCGGCGGCGACGAAGTCCGCCTGCCCGCCCTTCTCCCGGATCCGCTCCACCACGGCGTTGCCCAGCTCGGCCCGGCGGCCGGAGACCACCACGTGCGCCCCGGCGGCGGCGAGCGCCAGTGCGGTGGCGGCCCCCATGCCCGAGGTAGAACCGGTCACGAGCGCGATCTTCCCCTGGAGTTGGCTCATCGTTAGCTGCCCTTCCGGGCGGCCGCGGCCGCCCTTGACGTTGGCTCTTGACGGCTTATTTTGATTGTATAGTCTATACGAATTCAAGCTCGGAGCAAGGTCTCCGAGTCGGCGGACGCCTCTCAAGGAGTACCCAATGAGCGCCCCGTACGCTGCACCCGCCCCGGAAGTCCCACGTAAAACCTTCTTGACGATCTTTGCTGCCCTGGTGCTTGCCATGTTCCTGGCAGCCCTGGACCAGACGATCGTGGCGACGGCCCTGCCGACCATCGCCGGTGACCTCGGCGGCGTGACCCACCTGGCGTGGGTCATCACCGCCTACATGCTGGCCGCCACCGCGGCCACGCCGCTCTGGGGCAAGCTGGGCGACCTCTACGGCCGCAAGCTGATGTTCCAGTCGGCCATCACGATCTTCCTGCTCGGCTCGGCGCTGTCCGGCCTGTCCGCCAACATCGGTCAGCTGATCGGCTTCCGCACCCTCCAGGGTCTGGGCGCCGGCGGTCTGATGGCGCTGGCGATGGCCCTGATCGCCGAGCTCGTCCCGCCCCGCGAGCGCGGCAAGTGGCAGGGCTACGCGCAGTCCTGCTTCGTGATCGCCGGTGTGGTCGGCCCGCTGATCGGCGGCGCCTTCGTCGACCACCTGTCCTGGCCGTGGATCTTCTACATCAACCTGCCGATCGGCGCGGTCGCGCTGGTGGTCGTCAGCTCGGTGCTGAAGCTGCCGGTCAACAAGCAGAAGAAGAAGCTCGACTACCTCGGCTCGGCGCTGCTCAGCTCCGCCATCGTCGCGATCCTGCTGGTCTCGGTCTGGGCCGGCGACCAGTACTCGTGGGGCTCGGTCCAGATCATCGGCCTGCTGGTGCTCGCCGCGGTGCTGCTGGTCGGCTTCGTCCTGCAGGAGAAGCGGGCCAGTGAGCCGGTCGTCCCGCTGGAGCTCTTCAAGGACCCGGTCATCCTGGTGGCCACCGTCGGTCTCTTCCTCGCCTCGATCTCGCTCTTCGTGGCGACCGTCTACACCCCGCTCTTCCTCCAGGTCGCCAACGGGGACACCGCCACCGAGTCCGGGCTGCTGCTGGTCCCGCTGATGATCGCGACCGTGGTCAGTCTGACCGTCTCGGGCAAGGTCGTCGCGGCGACCGGCAAGTACAAGCTGTTCCCGATCGCGGGCCTGCTGATCATGGCGGTCGGCCTGTACCTGATGTCGACCCTCAAGGCCGACTCCTCCCAGGTGGCCGCGGGCGGCTTCCTGGCGGTCTTCGGCATCGGCTTCGGTCTGGTCACCCAGGTGCTCATCGCGGCGGTGCAGAACTCCGTCGAGATGCGTCAGCTGGGTGTGGCGACCGCCGCGGCGAACTTCTTCCGCTCGCTCGGTGGCGCCATGGGTGTGACCGTCTTCGGTGCCATCCTCAACGCCCAACTGCGCGACCAGCTGCCGAAGAAGGTGCCGGCCGAGGCGCTGGCCCGGCTCGGTACGGACGGTCTGCTGACCTCGCCGGCCAAGGTCCGGGCGCAAGCGCCCGAGGTGCGCGACGGTGTGGCCTCGGCGCTGGCCGAGTCGCTGCACACGGTCTACCTGATCGGCATGGTCATCGCGCTGCTCGGCGCCCTGGTCGTGGTCTTCCTCAAGGAGCGTCCGATGCGGGCGCCGATGGGTGCGCCCGGCGGCAAGGGCCAGGGCGGCCAGGGCGGCCCCGGTGGCCAGCAGCAGGGCCAGGGCGGCCAGGGCGGCCAGTGGCAGGGTCAGGGCGGCGGCCAGGGCCAGGGGCAGGGCGCGCCCGCCGGTGGCGGCCAGTGGCAGGGCCAGGGCCAGGGCGCCCCGGCCGGTCAGGGTGGCCAGGGTGGTCAGCCCGGTCACGCCGGCCCCGCGGGCGGCCGGCCGGAGACCGCGGCCGGCTGACGGCCGCCGAACCGCCCCGGTCGACGGACCGGTGTCCGCCCCGATAGCCCCTCCTCCCCCACTGTTACCCCCGGCGGTGGGGGAGGAGGCTTGTCCGGAACCGGAACTGAACAAGCGTCAGGGCCGGATACGGCTCGAAACGGACGCCGAAAGCCGTCGCGGAGTGAGTGTTCACCCGCTAGGCTGGACGGGCAGTCGGCACCCCGGCCGCGGTGGGGCGGGGTGTCTGGCACGGCCTTCCCCGCCGCACTCCGAGCGCCGGGAGTACCGGCGCGACCAGCCCACCAGGAAGCGGGTCGACTCCATGGCCGACATACCCAGCCGGCGGCGTGCACTCTCCCGGGACCTCCCGCCCGCCGCCCCCGGCATTCCCCCGGCGACCAGGATCGGCGTCATCGGTCTCGGCGTCATGGGCGGCGGCATGGCCTCCCGCCTGCTCGACCAGGGCCACCGGATCGTGGTCCACAACCGCACCCCCGAGCGCACCGCCCCGTTCGCCGCCCGCGGCGCCGAGGTCGCCGCCACCGCGGCCGAACTGGCTTCCCGGGTGGACGTGGTGCTGCTCAGCCTGGCCTCCGAGGCCGCCGTCGAGGAGCAGTTGTTCGGCGCCGGCGGAGTGCTGGAGACGCTGCCCGCCCACGGCATCGTGATGGACACCAGTACCGTCTCCCCGGACTTCGCCCGGTCGGTGGCCGAGCGCGTCGCCGGCCGCGGCCGCAGCGCCGTGGACGCCTGCATCATCGGCAACGGCCAGCACGCCAAGGACGGCGAACTGCGCTTCATGGTCGGCGGCTCCGCCGAGACCTTCGAGCGGCTGAGCGCCGTGCTGGAGCCGCTGGCCAAGGAGATCCGCCACCTCGGCCCGAGCGGCCTCGGCGCCACCGCCAAGGTGATGCTCAACGTGCTGATGGGCGTCGAGATGCAGGTGCTCGCCGAGTCGGTGACGCTGGCCCAGCGGGCCGGCATCGACCGCGAGCTGGCCCTCTCGATGATCAGCGAGAGCGGCTTCAGCTCGCCCGTGATGAAGTACAAGGCCGGCGTGATGCGCCGCCGGGCCTACGGCGAGCCGCAGTTCCGGCTCGACCTGATGCGCAAGGACCTCCGGCTGGCCACCGCCGAGGCCGGCCGCCTCGGTGTCGCGACCCCGGTGTGCGACGCCACCCACGAGACCCTCGTCGCCGCCGCCGAGGCGGGCCTCGGCGAGCTGGACTGCGCCGCCGTGCTCTCCCACGCGGAGATCGCCGCCGGGCTTCCCGGCACTCCGGACCGTACGTGAACCACACGCCCTCACCGAGGAGTTGATCCACGTGTCCCAGCCCCAGTCCCAGCCAAGACGGTCCCGGGCGGCCGGTTTCGGCACCGCCCTGGTGGCCCTGTTGACCGCCCTCGTCCTGCTCGCCGCCACCAACGGCGCGGGCGCCGAGGACACCGAGTCCCGCCACCGCCCCCCGGCGAACTGGAGCAGCTGGCAGTTCGACCAGGCCGGCAGCCGGTTCAACGGCCAGGAGAGCCGGATCACCCCGGCCACCGTCGGCAACCTCGGCCTCAAGTGGGCCTTCGGCCACGAGAAGGTCCAGGGCGTCTACCTGGGCAGCCAGCCCGCCGTGGTGGACGGCACCCTGTACGTCGGCGGTGCCGAGGGCACCTTCCACGCCATGGACGCCAGGACCGGCGCCGCGCGCTGGACCTTCGACGTCGCCCCGGTGGCCGGCGCCCACTCGGCCACGAACCCGGACCCGGTCCGCAGCAGCCCTGCCGTCGAGGGCAACACCGTCTACTTCGGTGACAACCGCGGCTACCTGTACGCGCTCGACCGCCGCACCGGCGCCCTGCGCTGGTCGCTGAAGCTGGACGCCCACCCGCAGGCCCAGATCACCAGCTCGCCGCTGGTCTACAACGGCCAGGTCTACGTGGGCGTCTCCAGCAAGGAGTCCGGTGCCACCTTCGACCTGACCTACCCGTGCTGCACCTTCCGCGGCTCGGTGGTCGCCGTCAACGCGTACACCGGACAGCTGAGCTGGCGGCACTGGACCACGCCCCAGCCGCAGCAGGTCGGCACCTGGCCCAACGGCGCGGCCCGGTACGAGCCCTCCGGCGTCGCCGTGTGGAGCTCGCCGGTGGTCGACCGGGAGACCGGCACCATCTACGTCGGCACCGGCCAGAACTACACCGGCGCGGCCGGCGACACCGACTCGGTGCTCGCCCTGGACGCCCGCAACGGCAACGTCCGCTGGCGGTCCCAGGAGGTCTTCCCGGACACCTTCACCGTCGCCTGCGGCATCGCCGGAGCCGACGCCTACTGCCCGAGCAAGGCCAACGGCACCGACCACGACTGGGACTTCGGCGCCAGCGCCAACGTCTTCAGCATCGGCAACCGCCGGGTGATCGGCATCGGCCAGAAGAACGGCATCTACCACGTCTACGACGCGCTGACCGGTGCCAAGGTCTGGGACCGCGCGGTGGTCGCCGACCCCAACACCAAGGGCGGCAGCTCGGGCATCCAGTGGGGTACCAGCTACGACGGCACCCGGCTGTACGTCGCCACCTGGTTCGCCAACCCGGGCACCCTGTACGCGCTCGACCCGGCGACCGGCGCGATCCTCTGGCAGACCCAGAGCCCGGCCGACGGCTGCCAGTGGGGCGGCGCGGCCGCCAACCCGGAGCTGTGCCAGCGGGCCTTCACCCCCGCGGTGACCGCCACCCGCGGCCTGGTCTACGAGGGCGGCGCCGACGGCAAGATGCGCGTCTTCTCGGCCACCACCGGCGCGGTGCTCTGGCAGTACGACGTGGTCCGCGACTTCACCACGGTCAACGGCGTGCCGGGGCACGGCACGGCACTGTCCGGCGGCGGTGGCGCGGTGGTCGCGGACGGCATGCTCTACGTCCAGGCCGCGTACTACCCGCAGTATCCGAGCAATGCGGGCGGCGTTCTGCTCGCCTTTTCCCTACCGTAGGACCCGTCGGCGTAGCGAAGGTCAACTCACGGCCGGCGGCAACCAGTTGCCGCCGGCCCCGGCAAGGAGGAAATTATGGAGATCGTCGTGGTGGGAGCGGCCGGTCGGACCGGACGGCTGCTCGTCGAGAAGGCCCTGGAGAACAAGCACAGCGTCACCGCGCTGCTGCGCGACCCGGCGAAGCTGCCGATCGAGCACGAGCGGCTGAGCAAGGTCCGCGCGGACGTGTTCGACGTGGAGTCGCTGACCGGCCCGCTGGCCGGCAAGGAGGCCGTCGTGATCGCGCTGGGGGTGACCACCCGCACCACGACCACGGTGTTCTCCGAGGGCGCGCGCAACGTCATCGCCGCCGCCCGGGCGGGCGGGGTGCGCCGGCTGGTCACCATGTCCTCGGCCGGCCTGGAGACCAAGCACCTGCCGATGATGCAGCGCTTCGTCGCCGAGTTCGTGGTGGACCGGGTCTACCGGAACATCCACCTGGACCTGGCCCGGATGGAGGACGAGGTCGAGGCCAGCCCGCTGGACTGGACGATCGTCCGGGTGCCGATGCTGACCGACGGTCCGGCCACCCCCAACTACCAGGCGGTGGTGGGCGGCCACATCCCGAAGGCGTCGCGCATCGCGCGGGCGAACGTCGCCGACTACATCGTCACCCATCTGGATGACACGGCCACCTACGGCCGACGCGTCGAGGTGGCCAACTGATGACCCCCGGCGGGGGCCGGCCCGTCCGCGGCACGTCCGCGGCGCGGGCCGGCCGCGCGCCGGCCACCCGCCACCGGGGCTGACCCGGCCGGAGCGGGCCGGCCCGCGCCGGACCGCGAGGGAGCGAGCCAGTCCGGACCGGACCGGGCCGAGTGAGGCCGAGCCAGGCCGACCGAGGCCGATCGAGGGGGAAACGCACCGTGAACATCGTCGTCTTCGGCGCGACCGGTGGTACCGGCCGCCACTTCCTGGAGCTGGCCGCCGAGGCCGGGCACTCCACCGTCGCCTTCGCCCGCGACCCGCTGGCCCTGGCCGACGCCCGCCCCGGCACCATCCGCCAGGGCGACGTCCTCGACCCGGACGCGGTGGCCCGTGCCGTCGAGGGCGCGGACGCCGTGGTCTCCGCGCTCGGCATCGGCTACAGCCGGGCCGCCACCACCGTCTACTCGGCCGGCACCGACCACATCCTCAAGGCGATGCGCGCCACCGGGGTCCCCCGGGTGCTGTGCGTCTCCACCACCAGCATGAGCCCGGTGCCCTGGCGCGCCGCCCCGTTCCAACGGGCCCTCACCTCCTGGGTGCTGCACCCGATGCTCCGCCGGCCGTACGCCGACATGGCGCGAATGGAGCGGTTGCTGCTGGAGGACACCGAGCTGGACTGGACGCTGGTCCGGGCCGCCCGGCTCACCGGCGGCCGGGCCCGGGGCCGCTACCGCACGGCGGCCGGTGGCCGGCTGCCCGGGGCCTGGTCGATATCCCGGGCCGACCTCGCGCACTACCTGCTGGCCGCGGTCCAGGAGTCGTCCGGTCGGCGCGAGGTCGTGGAGATCGCCTACTGACCGCCCGTCGACCGCCTGCCCGCCGTCCGCCCGTTCGCCCGTCCGCCGGCCGTCCGTCGTCCGTGTGCGGCCCGCCCACCGAACGATCCCGGCCGTCGGCCGCCCGCGCGCCGCGCCGCCCGTACTCAAGGGGCGGTACGGCCGGCTACTCCCGCCGTGCGATGCCCCGCCCACTCCGGCCGGGCAGAGTAGGGGGTGATCCCGTGGATCACCCGAGCCGTGGGCCGGCGGCCGTACACCATCCACCCGGTGGCCGCCGGCCCGTGGCCCGCGTCGCCCCTCGCCCTCCGGAGCACAAGCCGATGCCCACACCTCCTGGCCCGCCCGCCGCCGACACCCCCGAGGCCCCGACGGCCCCCGCCGGGCCCGCGGCCGACCGTGCCGACCGCGCCGACCGGCCGGAGCCCCCGGCCGGCCTCGCCGGGCGCCTGCGGCTGCCCAAGCACGCCCGCCGGGTCTGGCTGACCGTGCACGTCGCCTGCTCGGTCGGCTGGCTGGGCCTGACCGCCGGTGTGCTCGCCCTCGGCATCGCCGGCCGCTTCTCCGACAACCCGGACACCGTGCGCGCCGCCTACCTCGCGCAGGAGATCTTCGCCGACTGGCTGCTGATCCCGATCAGCCTGCTCTCGCTGCTCTCCGGCGTGCTGCTGTCCCTCGGCACCACCTGGGGCCTGCTGCGCCACCGTTGGGTCGCCACCAAGTTCTGGCTCACCCTGGCCGCCACCCTGGCCTCGATCTTTGCCCTGCGCGCCTTCATCCACGACGCGGCCGGCCAGGTCGCGGCCGGCACCGTCCCGCCGGACGGCCGCGCCCCGCACGTACTGGTGATCGCCCCCTCGGTGGCGCTGACCATCTACCTGACCGCCACCGTGCTCTCCGTGGTCAAGCCCTGGGGCATGACCAAGCGGGGGAAGCGACTGGCCGCCGAGGCCCGCGCCGCGCGCGTCAACCGGGCCGCGGGCGCGGCGCCGGGGCGGTGACCGTTACCCGTTCATGAGCACCGACCACGTGAGCACCGGCCACGACCCCTATCCCGGACCACCGTGGACCAGACCCTCCTGGACCAGGCTCTCCGCCCTCCTGGTGGCCCTGGTCCAGGTGGTCGGCTCCACCGCCGCCGCCCGCCAGCAGACCGACCGGGCCGCGCTCGACGCGGTCGGCTACGCGCTGCTGCTGCTCGGGCCCGCCCTGCTGCTGCTGCGCGACCGCTTCCCCGGCCCGGTGGTGGCCGGCGTCACCGCCGTCACCATCGGCTACCTGCTGGCCGGCTACCCGTACGGCCCGGTGTTCTTCAGCCTCGCCGTCGCCGTCTACGGCGCGCTCGCCCGGGGCCGCCGCTGGTGGGCCTGGATCTCCCTGGCCGCCGGTTACCTGCTCCACCTGGGCAGCTCCCACCTGCTGCCGCACGGCTGGCAGCGCGCCCCCGGGCCCGGGCCCAGCTGGTGGCAGGAGGCCGGGGCGGCGGCCTGGCTGCTGCTGATCCTGGCCGGCGCCGAGATCATGCGCTCGCGCGGCGAACAGCTCGCCGCCCGCCGGCTGGCCCGGCGGCAGGCGGAGGAGAACCGCGCCGCCGAGGAGCGGCTGCGGATGGCCCGCGAACTCCACGACATCCTGGCCCACTCCATCTCGGTGATCCACCTCCAGGCCGGAGTGGCACTGGAGCTCATCGACGAGCACCCGGACCAGGTGCGGGCCGCGCTGACCGTCATCAAGGCGACCAGCAAGGAGGCGCTCGGCGAGGTCCGCCAGGTGCTCGGCACCCTGCGCGGCCCGGACGGCCAGGCCCCCCGTACCCCCGCCCCCGGCCTGGCCCGGCTGCCCGAACTCGTGACCCAGGCCGGCCACGCCGGGCTCACGGTCACGGTCGACACGGTGGGCACCTCCCGGCCGCTCCCCGCCCAGGTCGAGCTGGCCGCGTTCCGGATCGTCCAGGAGGCGCTCACCAACGTCATCCGCCATTCGGCCGCGCGGAGCGCCACGGTTCTGATGGACTGGTCCTCCCCGGCGGGGCTGCTGCTCCGGGTGGACGATCCGGGCCCGGCCGCCGGCGGTGACGGCGGCGGCTCCGGCAACGGCCTGGTCGGCATGCGCGAGCGGGCCGCGGCCTTCGCCGGCGAGCTGACCGCCGGTCCGCACGGCGGCGGCTTCCGGGTCCGGGCCTGGCTGCCCGACCCGACGGGGCAGGGCGCGGCGAGCGAGGGGAAGCGGACGGGATGATCCGAGTACTGCTGGCGGACGACCAGGTCCTGGTCCGGGCGGGCTTCCGGGCCCTGCTCGACGCCCAGCCCGACATCGAGGTGGTCGGTGAGGCGGACGACGGCGGGGCGGCCGTCCGCCTGGTGGAGGAGCTGCGGCCGGACGTCGTCCTGATGGACATCCGGATGCCCGGCACCGACGGCCTGGAGGCCACCCGCCTGATCTGCTCCCGCCCCGAGCTCTCCGCCGTCCGGGTGGTGGTGCTGACCACCTTCGAGCTGGACGAGTACATCTTCGAGGCCCTGCGGATGGGCGCGGCCGGCTTCCTCGCCAAGGACACCGAACCGGCCGACCTGCTGCGCGCCGTCCGGGTCGCCGCGGTCGGCGACTCGCTGCTCTCCCCGGGCGTGACCCGCCGGGTGATCGACGAGTTCGCCAGCCGCTCCCGCGAGCCCTCGGCCGGCGGGCAGTTGCTGGACGCGCTGACCGACCGGGAGCGCGAGGTGCTCACCCTGGTCGGCATGGGCCTGAGCAACGACGACATCGCCCGCCGTCTGGTGGTCAGCCCGCTCACCGCGAAGACCCATGTCAGCCGCGCCATGGTGAAGCTCGGTGTCCGCGACCGCGCCCAGTTGGTCGTCCTCGCCTACGAGTCCGGCCTGGTCCGCCCCGGCTGGCTGTAGCGGCCGTCCCCTCGGCGGGGCCGGGTCGGCGCCCCGGGAGCAGTCCACGCCCCGGGGCGTACTCCCGGTGTCGTACCCGCGGTGCCGCTCCCCGGAGGACGCGGTGGACCCCCTTCCGGCGAGAAGCTCGTGGTGGCCTCGGGGAACGTCCGGGGCGGCGCGGCCCCCGTCCGAATGTGCGGGGCACACCGAGGAGTTGACCGATATGCAGAGCACCGCACTGCTCGCCGACGCTTACTGCCGGGAGGGCTGGGGCCCGTGGAACGGGGGCGGCCCCGGTCCCTGGTTCCTGCTCTTCCCGCTGTTCTGGCTGATCGTCCTGGTCACCGTGTTCACCGTCTTCCGCCGCCGCGGCTTCGGCCGGCGCGGGCCGTGGGGCCCGCCGTGGGCCGGCGGCCAGTGGGGCGGCCCCTGGGGCGGCGGCCCGGGTTGGCGCGGCGGACCCCCCTGGGCCGGCGGCGGCACCGAGGCCCCGCTGGCGAGCCTGGCCCGCCGGTACGCCGACGGTGAGATCACCGAGGAGGAGTACCGCACCCGCCGGGACACCCTGCTGGAGCACCTCCAGGGCGGCCCGGACGACACCAAGCCGGGTCAGGGCGGTGGCAAGTGACCACGTTCCCGGTCCTCGAACTGGTCGGGACCGACCGGATGGCCGCCCGGGTGACCGACGCGGTCAAGGTCTACGGCATCGGCCGCACCGAGGTGCGCGCCCTGGACCACGTGACCGTCGGCTTCCCGGCCGGCCGGCTCACCGCGATCATGGGCCCGTCCGGCTCCGGCAAGTCCACCCTGCTGCACTGCGCGGCGGGGCTGGACCGGCTGACCGCCGGCACCGCGATGATCGGTGACACCGAGCTGGAGAACCTCAACGACCGCAGGCTGACCCTGCTGCGCCGGGAGCGGATCGGCTTCGTCTTCCAGTCCTTCAACCTGGTGCCGGTGCTGACCGCCCGGGAGAACATCACGCTGCCGGTCGACCTGGCCGGCGGCGAGGTGGACCGGGAGTGGGTGGAGACCCTGATCGACGCGGTCGGCCTGCGGGACCGGCTGGAGCACCGGCCGACCGAGCTCTCCGGCGGCCAGCAGCAGCGGGTCGCGCTGGCCCGGGCGCTGGCCGGCCGGCCGGAGGTCGTCTTCGCGGACGAGCCGACCGGCAACCTGGACTCCCGGACCGGCGCCGAGGTGCTGGAGCTCATGCGCCGCGCGGTGGACGAGATGGGCCAGACGGTGGTCATGGTCACCCACGACCCGACCGCCGCCGGCTACGCGGACGAGGTGCTGTTCCTCGCCGACGGCCGGCTGGTGGACCGGATGGAGCGGCCCACCCCGGCCGGGGTGCTGGACCGGATGAAGGACTTCGACCACGCTCCCGCGGCCGTCCGGGGTGGGGCGGGAGCATGAGCAGCACCGGCGCCACCCTGCGGATCAGTCTCCGCTCGCTGGCCGCGCACAAGCGCCGGCTGGCCGGGACGTTCACCGCGATCCTGCTCGGGGTGAGCTTCCTGACCGGCACCCTGGTGCTCGGCGACACCCTGCGCGGCAGCTTCGACACCCTGTTCGCCGATGCCAACCGCGGCACCGACGCGGTGGTGCGCAGCGCCGACGTGATGGACACCGAGAACACCTTCGGCGGCGTCCGCGCCCCGGTGGACCTCGCGCTGGCGGACCAGCTGCGCCAGGTGCCCGGGGTCGCGGCGGCCGAGCCGGCCATCCAGGGCTCCGGGCAGCTGATCGGCAAGAACGGCAAGGCGGTGGGCGGCCAGGGTCCGCCCACGCTGGCCGGTTACTGGCAGCCGGACAGCGGGCTCAACCCGTACCGGCTGGCCGAGGGCCGGGCGCCGCAGCAGCCGGGGGAGGCGGTGATCAACCGGGGCGCGGCCAAGGCCGGTGAGCTGAAGATCGGCGACTCGACCATTCTGCGCGCCCCCGACCCGGTGCCGGTGACGATCGTCGGTATCGCGACCTTCGGCGCCTCGGCCGACGGCATGGGCCAGAACACCTACACCGGGCTGACCCTGGCGGATGCCCAGCGCTACCTGACCCCGAAGGGGCAGGGCCAGGCCACCTCGATCCAGTTCCGGGCCTCGGGCGGCGTCTCCCAGCAGGAGCTGGTGACGGCGCTGACGGCGAAGCTGCCGGCCGGGCTGGAGGCGGTGACCGGGACGAAGGTCTCCGAGGAGGCCACCGCGCAGGTGTCCAGCCGCTTCCTGACCATGTTCACCACCCTGCTGCTGGTCTTCGCGGGCATCGCGCTGCTGGTGGCGACCTTCACCATCCACAACACCTTCGCCATCGTGGTGGCACAGCGCACCAGGGAGAACGCGCTGCTCCGGGCGCTGGGCGCGGCCCGCGGCCAGGTGCTGGGGGCGACCCTGGCGGAGGCCGTGGTGGTCGGGCTGGCGGCCTCGGTGGCCGGAGTGCTCGGCGGGATCGGGATCGCGGCCGGGCTGAAGTCGCTGTTCAAGGTGATCGGCTTCAGCCTGCCGACCGGCAGCCTGGTGATCGGCGCGGTCTCGGTGGCGCTGCCGCTGCTGGTGGGCACGCTCACGGCGGTCGGTTCGGCGGTCGCGCCGGCCGTGCGGGCGGGCCGGACGGCTCCGCTGGCCGCGATGCGGGCGGTGGCGGTGGACGGCGCGGCCGACGGCCGGGCCGGCCGGATCCGCTGGACCGTCGGCGCCGTGCTGGTCGCGGCCGGTGCGGCCGCCACGGTGGTCGGCGCGACGGACGGTCCCTCGGTGGGGCTGACCGCGGGCGGGGCGGTGGCGACGCTGCTCGGTGTGGTGGTGCTCGGCCCGGTGTTCGCGACCTTCGTGGTGCGGCTGCTGGGCGCTCCGCTGCCGAGGCTGCGCGGCATGCCGGGCGTGCTGGCGCAGCGCAACGCGACCCGCAATCCGAAGCGGACGGCCGCGACGGCCAGCGCGCTGATGGTCGGGGTGACGGTGGTATCGCTGTTCACCGTCTTCGGCGCGTCGATCAAGGCGACCATGGACGACACGGTGAGCCGGACCTTCGCCGGGGATCTCGCGATCTCCACCGGCGGTTTCCGGGCCGGCGCGCTCAGCCCGAAGCTGGCGGACGCGGTGGCCGGTCTGCCGGAGGTGCGGCAGAGCGTCGGCCTGGGCCGGGGTGTGGCGCGGGTGGACGGCCACGGCCGGACCCTGGACGTCACCGACCCGACCCGGCTGGCGGGGATCGTGGACCTCGGCCGGGTGGACGGTTCGCTCCAGCTGGGCACCGACGGCCTGGCGGTGTCCAGGACGGAGGCGGAGAAGCAGGGCTGGCAGGTGGGCACCACCGTGCCGGTGCGGTTCAGTGACGGGGCCGAGGCGCCGTTCACGGTGAAGGCGCTGTACCAGGGCAGTGAGCTGGCCGGCGACTACCTGGTCACCCGGGAGGCGTGGGCCCCGCACAAGGGCCAGGACGCCGACTCGCTGGTGGCGGTGGCGTTGAAGGACGGGGTCTCGCTGTCGGCCGGCAAGGCGGCGGTGACGGCGGCGGCGGTGCCGTTCGGCGACCCGAAGGTGCAGACCCGGTCGGAGTACGCGAAGAGCGCGGCCTCGGTGGTCGACATCATGCTCTCGGTGGTCTACGCCCTGCTGGCGCTCGCGGTGCTGATCGCGCTGCTGGGGATCGCCAACACGCTGACGCTGGCGGTGCACGAGCGGACCAGGGAACTGGGCCTGCTGCGCGCGGTCGGCCAGACCCGCAGCCAACTGCGCGCGATGGTGCGCTGGGAGTCGGTGCTGGTGGCGCTGTTCGGCACGATCGGCGGCCTGGGCCTGGGGGCGTTCCTGGGCTGGGCGCTGGTCCGGGCGGCCGACACGGAGGGGACGGGCAGTTTCGCGGTCCCGCCGCTCCAGCTGTCCGTGGTGCTGCTGGCCGGTCTGGTGGCGGGTGCGGTGGCCGGGCTCAGGCCGGCCCGCCGGGCGGCCCGGCTGGACATCCTGCGGGCGATCGCGGCGGGCTGACGACCGCCGCGCTCGGGCCGCGCGGCCTTCGGGCCGCGGCCGCGCACACCGGAGCCCGGGCCCCCCGACCAACGGGGCCCGGGCTCCGGACGTGTGTGCGGTGCGGTGCTCAGGCCGCGGCGGGCAGCTCGTCCAGGCCCTGCTGGACCAGCGCGGCCAGGCGGTCCAGGGCCTCGTCGGCGCCCTCGGCGTCGGAGGCCAGCACGACCTCGTCGCCGCCCTGCGCGCCGAGCGCGAGCAGGCCGAGCATGGAGCCGGCGTTGACGGGGTTGCCGCCCGGCTTGGTGATGGTGATCGGCACGCCGGTGGCCGCGACGGCCTTGACGAAGACGGAGGCGGGACGGGCGTGCAGGCCCTCGGCCCAACCGATGGTGACGCGGCGCTCGGCCATGAGACGTGCCTTTCCGGTGAAGCTGGTCACAGCCGTGATGGGGGAAACGGCCATGTTGTCTAGACCAGTGTTGCACGCAGCCGACCCCTGCGAGCCGCCGCGTTCGGGACTTGTGATTGTTTCTTTCAGAGCCATAAACGGCGCATAATCCCCGTTCAGAGGCCCTGCCCACCCTGCCGTGAACACACGCCCGGCGCCATTCGGCCCGCCGCCGGATAACCTGACGATCGTGGACGACTCCGCGGCACCGAACCCCGAGCAGGACCCGAGGCCCGCCCGGACGGCGGGCCGCCCGGAGCACGGCCCGGACGGCCCGGACTACCCCCAGCACTGGGAGGCCGACGTCCTGCTGCGCGACGGCGGCACCGCCCGGATCCGCCCGATCACCCCGGCGGACGCCGCCCGTCTGGTCGAGTTCTACGAACAGGTGTCGGACCAGTCCAAGTACTTCCGCTTCTTCGCGCCCTACCCCCGGCTGTCCGACAAGGACGTCCGGCGCTTCACCCACCACGACTTCGTCCACCGGGTCGGCCTCGCCGTCGTCGTCCGCGACCGCTTCATCGCCACCGTCCGCTACGACCGGATCGACACCGACGGCCGCCCCTCGGAGACCGGCACCGACGCCGAGGTCGCCTTTCTGGTCCAGGACGCCCACCAGGGCCGGGGCGTCGCCTCCGCCCTGCTGGAGCACATCGCCGCGGTCGCCCAGGAGCGCGGCATCCGCCGCTTCCAGGCCGAGGTGCTGCCGGAGAACCGCAAGATGGTGAAGGTCTTCACCGACGCCGGCTACGTCCAGCGCCGCAGCTTCGCCGACGGCGTCGTGCACCTGGAGTTCGATCTCGAACCCACCGCGGCCTCGCTCGCCGTCATGCGGGCCCGCGAGCACCGCGCCGAGGCCCGCTCGGTCCAGCGGCTGCTCACCCCGCGCTCGGTCGCCGTGATCGGCGCCTCCCGCACCCCGCAGACCGTCGGCCGGGCCCTGCTGCGCGACCTGCTCACCGGCTTCGCCGCCGCCGACCGCCCGGTGTACGCGGTGAACCGCAACGCCCCGCCCGGCACCGAGCTGGACGGCCTCCCGGTGCACCGCTCGGTCCTGGACATCCCCGGCCCGGTCGACCTCGCGGTGATCGCCGTCCCCGCCTCCGCCGTGCCCGAGGTGGTCGCCGAGTGCGGCGCGCACGGCGTCCAGGGCCTGGTGGTGGTCACCGCCGGCTACGCCGAGACCGGCCCCGAGGGCCGCGACCGCCAGCGCGCCCTGGTCGGCCAGGCCCGGGCGGCCGGCATGCGGGTGATCGGCCCGAACGCCTTCGGCCTGATCTCCACCGACCCGGAGCACCCGCTGAACGCCTCGC
Organism: Kitasatospora sp. NPDC094019; assembly: GCF_044764505.1. Classification (NCBI taxonomy): domain Bacteria; kingdom Bacillati; phylum Actinomycetota; class Actinomycetes; order Kitasatosporales; family Streptomycetaceae; genus Kitasatospora; species Kitasatospora sp. NPDC094019. Next base: position 21,898 of record NZ_JBIWIF010000017.1, on the reverse strand, counting down.
TCGCCCCGGTGCTGCCCGCCCGCGGCGCCTTCGGCGTCTTCTGCCAGTCCGGCGCGATCGGCGTCGCCCTGTTGGAAGCCGGCCACCGGCGCGGCCTCGGCGTCTCCTCCTTCGCCTCGGTCGGCAACCGCTCCGACGTCTCCGGCAACGACTTCCTCCAGTACTGGGCCGAGGACCCGGCCACCGAGGTCGTCCTGCTCTACCTGGAGTCCTTCGGCAACCCCCGCAAGTTCACCCGGATCGCCCGCCGGCTCGCCCAGGCCAAGCCGGTGGTCGTGGTCAAGGGCGCCCGCCACACCGGCAGCCTGCCGCCCGGCCACGCCGTCCCGGCCACCGCCAGCGGCCTGCGGGACGCCACCGTCGACGCCCTCTTCGAGCAGGCCGGCGTCACCCGGGTGGAGACCATCACCGAGCTGTACGACACCGGAGACCTGCTCGCCCACCAGCCGCTGCCGCCCGGCGACCGGGTCGCGGTGGTCGGCAACTCCGACTCCCTGGGCCTGCTCACCCACGACGCCTGCCTCTCGGCCGGCCTGCGCCCGCGCACCCCCGTCGACCTCACCACCGCCGCCACCGGCGAGAACTTCCGGATCGCGCTGGACACCGCGCTGACCGACCCCGGGGTGGACGCGGTGATCGCCGTCGCCATCCCGCCCCTCGGCAGCCAGTCCTGGGGCCCCCGCCCGCCCGGCCGCCCGACCGGCCCGGACGGCGCCGAGCTCGGCTCCGACGATCCGGAGATCGCCGCCGCCCTGCTCGCCGCCGGCGAACGCGCCCGGGCGGCCGGCAAGCCGCTGCTCCTCGCCCACCTGGCGCTCACCGACCTGCCGGGCCGGCTGCGCCCCGGCGGCATCCCCGCCTACCCCGCGCCCGAGCGGGCGGTCCGGGCCCTCGCGCACGCCGTCCACTACGCCGACTGGCGTCGCCGGATGACCGCGGCCGAGGAGACCGCCAGGGTCCCCGAGCTCGACCGGATCGACGAGGCCGGCGCCCGCGTCCTGGTCGACGCCGCGCTCTCCACCCGCGCCGCGGTCGCCGCCCGCACCCAGCCCGGCGGTGCGCGGGTCACCCTGCCCGACGCCGAGGCGGCCGCCCTGCTCGCCCGCTACGGCATCGACGTCTCGCCGACGCTGCCCGCCCCGGACGAGGAGAGCGCGGCGCGGGCCGCGGCTTCCCTCGGCTACCCCGTCGCGCTCAAGGCCACCGCCCCGCATCTGCGCCACCGGCCCGACCTCGGCAGCGTCCGGCTCGACCTGACCGGCGAGGCCGGACTGCGCCACGCGCACCGCGAGCTCGACGAGCTGCTCGGCGGGGCCGCCCAGGCCGCGCTGGTGGTCCAGCGACTCGCCCCCCGCGGGGTGGACACCGTGATCGGTGCCACCGTCGACCCGGCGGTCGGCGCGATCCTCTCCTTCGGCCTGGCCGGCGCTCCCGCCGAACTGCTGGGCGACGTCGCCCACCGACTGGTTCCGGCCACCGACCAGGACGTCGCCTCACTCGTCCGCGAGGTCAGGGCGGCGCCGCTGCTGTTCGGCTGGCGGGGCGCCGAGGCGGTCGACACCGACGCCCTGGAGGAACTGCTGCTACGGGTGTCCCGGCTGGTGGACGACCTGCCGGAGGTCGCCTCGGTGGACCTCGAACCGGTGGTCGTCGCCCCGCACGGACTGGCGATCCTGGGGGCGCGCGTCCGCATCGCGCCCCTGCCGGTCCGCAGCGATCTGGGCCCGCGCGCCATGAGCACGCTGTAACCTTCCTTGGTTGCGTCCGGACCCCGCGGGCGCCGTTGTCCGAAGCTCGGCGCCGTGCCGTCCGCTTCGTCGGCGGACCATGCCAGGATGGAGTTATGGCGAAGACCGGTACCACCACCACACAGGACCTGCGTTCCGCGATCGAGCGCAGCGGCTACTACCCGGCCCTGGTGTCCGAGGCGGTCGAGTCCGCGGTGGGTCCCGAGCTGATCAGCTCCTACCTGGTGCACCAGGAGACCACCTTCGACGCCAACGAGGTGCGTCGGCACGTCACCGTCCTGGTCCTGACCCCGACCCGCTTCGTGGTCAGCCACACCGACGAGCAGACCGGGGACGGCAGCAGCCCCGCCGTCCCGCTCGCCACCACCTCCACCGAGAGCGTCCGGCTGGACCGGATCAACTCCGTGGTGGTCAGCCGGATGGTCGCCAACCCGGAGACCTACACCCCGGGCACGCTGCCCCGCGAGGTCGTGCTGACCATCGGCTGGGGCGCCGTCCAGCGGCTCGACCTCGAACCGGCCGGCTGCTCCGACCCGAACTGCGAGGCGGACCACGGCTACACCGGCTCCGCCACCGCCGACGACCTGTCCCTGCGGGTCAGCGAGGCCGGCGACGGCCCGGAGACGGTGGCCCAGGCCCTGGTCTTCGCCCGTGCCCTCTCCGAGGCGACCGTCACCAGCGGCCCCCGGGTCTGACTCCGCCCCGGCCCGAACCGCGCCGACCCCTCACCGCACCCCCACCGCGCCCACCGGCGCCGCCCCGCGCGGTCGCGCGCTGATCGCCGCCGACCCGCCGCCGACCCGCCGTCGTCCGGACACCGCCCGCCACGGGTCCGGACCGCCCCGGCCAGCCAGGAAGCCACCCCCGCCACCATGCCCTACGCCCCCGACGGCCACGACGCCTTCGAGCTCCTCGACCCCGCCACCGCGCCCGCGCCGCCCTACGGCAGCGGCTCGCTCTGCGACCTGCTGCCCTCGGTGGCGGCCGGCCTCGGCGTGCCCGGCTTCACCGCCGCGCTGCCGCTCGCGCCGGCCGACCGCGCGGTGGTCTTCCTGGTCGACGGCCTCGGCTGGGAGCTGCTGCTGCGCCACCCCGAGTACGCGCCGTTCCTCTCCTCGCTGACGGCCGGCTCGCTCGGCGGCACCGGCCGACCGCTGACGGCGGGCTTCCCGTCCACCACCGCCACCTCGCTGGCCTCGGTCGGCACCGGCACCCCGCCCGGCCTGCACGGACTGGCCGGCTACACGGTGGCGGTCCCCGGCGCCGGGCACCTGATGAACCAGCTGCGCTGGCAGCCGCCGACCGACCCGGCCGCCTGGCAGCCGTACCCCACCGTCTTCGAGCAGGTGCACGCCGCCGGGGTGGCCACCGCCCAGGTGTCCTCCCCGTTGTTCGCCCAGACCCCGCTCACCCGGGTCGCGCTCTCCGGCGGCACCTTCCTCGGCCGCACCACCGGCGAGGAGCGGATGGACCGGGCCGCCGCCTGGCTCGCCGAGCACGACCGCGCGCTCGTCTACACGTACGTCAGCGAACTCGACGGCGCGGGCCACCGCTTCGGGGTGGACTCGGACGAGTGGCGGATGACCCTGGACGCGGTCGACCGGCTGGCCCGCCGGCTCGCCGAACAGCTGCCCCCGCGCTCGGCGATGTACGTCACCGCCGACCACGGCATGATCGACATCGCCCCCGAGGACCGGATCGACTTCGACGAGGACTGGGAGCTCGGCGCCGGCGTCGCCCTGCTCGGCGGCGAGGGCCGGGCCCGTCACGTCTACGCCGTCCCCGGCGCCGCCGCCGACGTGCACACGGTCTGGAGCGAGGTGCTCGGCGACCGGATGTGGGTGGCCACCCGGGACCAGGCGATCGAGGCCGGCTGGTTCGGTCCCACCGTGGACGACCGGGTCTACCACCGGATCGGCGACGTGGTCGCCGCCGCCCGCGACGACATCGCCGTCGTCGCCTCCCGCAACGAGCCCGGCGAGTCCGCGATGATCGGCCTGCACGGTTCGATGACCCCGGTCGAGCAGTTCGTGCCCCTGCTCGAATTCCGCCGCTGAACTCCCCCGACGTGAAAGGCCCTCGCACCACCCATGGCTGAACTGGTGTTCTTCTCCGGCACGATGGACTGCGGGAAGTCGACCCTCGCGCTCCAGATGGACCACAACCACGCCGCCCGCGGCCGGCAGGGCATGATCCTCACCCGCAACGACCGGGCCGGCGCGGCCACCATCTCCAGCCGGCTCGGCCTGCGTGCCGACGCGGTCGAGGTGGCCGACGGCTTCGACTTCCACGCCCATGTGGTGCACCGGCTCTCGGCCGGCGGCCGGGTGGACTACCTGATCTGCGACGAGGCCCAGTTCTTCGCCCCCGAGCAGATCGACCAGCTGGCCCGGGTGGTCGACGAACTCGACATCGACGTCTTCACGTTCGGCATCACCACGGACTTCCGCACCCGGCTCTTCCCCGGCTCCCAGCGGTTGATCGAACTCGCCGACCGGGTCGAGGTGCTCCAGGTCGAGGCGCTCTGCTGGTGCGGCGGCCGGGCCACCCACAACGCCCGCACCGTCGGCGGGGTCATGGTGGTCGAGGGCGCGCAGGTCGTCATCGGCGACATCTCGGTCCGTGACGACGAGGTCGGTTACGAGGTGCTCTGCCGGCGCCACCACCGCCGTCGCCTCACCGCCGCCACCGCTCGCGCCGCCGTGCTCTCCCCGGACGTCCTCCCCTTCGAGGAGCAGCAGGTCTGAGAGCGGCGGGTCCGGGAACGGCGGGTCCGGGAACGGGCTCCGCAGCAGCGGGCCCGAGCGGCCGTCAGCCCGCCTGCAGCACCGAGAAGTGCCCGCCGCGCGGGTCCGCCAGCCGGGCCGCCCGGCCGCGCGGCGTCGCCTGCGGGGCCACCAGCACCCGGCCGCCCAGCTCGACCGCCCGACGGGCCGTCAGGTCGACGTCGACCACGGCGAAGTGGGTGCGCCAGCGCGGCGGATGGCCGCGCAGCTCGGCGCCGTGCCGGACCCCGGCCACCGGCCGGCCGCCGACCAGCAGCGCCGACCCGCCCTCGGCCCCGGCCACCGCCACGCCGAGCACCGCGCGGTAGAACGCGGCCGCGCCGTCCGCGTCCGGGGTGAGCAGTTCCGTCCAGGCCGGTCCGCCCGGCCCCGGCCCGCTCTCCCGGCCGAGGTGCTCCTCGCCCTGCCAGAGCCCGAACACCGCGCCGGAGACGTCGGCCGCGATGGCGAGCCGCCCGGCCCGCTCGGCCTGGAGCGGTCCGACCGCGACCGTGCCGCCGCACTCCCGCACCAACTGGGCCGCGCGGTCCGCGCTGTCGACCGCGAAGTAGCTGGTCCACTGCACCGGGAAGCCGGTCACCGCGGCCACCCCGAGCCCGGCCACCGGCTCCTCGCCGAGCCGGGCCCGGACGTAGTCGCCCAGTTGCGCCGGGCCGGGGGCGAAGGTCCAGCCGAGCAGCTCGCCGTAGAAGGCCCGGGTGCCGGGCAGGTCGTCGGTCATCAGGCTGACCCAGCACGGGGTGCCCTGGGCCAGCCGGAGTGTCAGCGCGGGCATGACATGTCTCCTCAACGGGCGGTCGGCGCACGAAACGGCGCAGTGAGGGTGATGCTTCCACCGTGGCGCTCGTCGAACCCTCGGGCCGCGCGGAAAGTCCGGCAAAGAGCGCACAAAGAGCGCCGCCCCGCCGCACGGGTCCGGCCCTGCGCCAGAATGACCGCCATGACCACCCTTCACGATGACTCCCCGCTGGTGTCGGTGACCGGTTTGCGGGAGTCGCTCGACTCCGGGCGCCCACCGATCCTGCTCGATGTGCGCTGGCAGCTCGGCGGCCCGCCCGGCATCGAGGACTACACCGCCGGCCACCTGCCGGGCGCCCGCTTCGTCTCCCTCGACACCGACCTCGCCGCCCCGGCCGGCCCGCCCGGGCGCGGCGGCCGCCACCCGCTGCCCGACCCGGAGGAGTTCGGCGCCGCGCTGCGCCGCCTCGGTGTCTGCGCCGACCGCCCGGTGGTGGTCTACGACGGCGCCACCTCGCTGGCCGCCGCCCGCGCCTGGTGGCTGCTGCGCTGGGCCGGCCACCCGGACGTCCGGGTGCTGGACGGCGGCTTCGCGGCCTGGCGCGAGGCCGGACTGCCGGTCACCACCGAGGTCCCGCCGGCCGGGGACGGCGACTTCAAGCCCGTGCCGGGGCAGCTGCCGGTGGTCGACGCGGACGGCGCCGCCGCCTGGGCCCGTGACGCGCTGCTGCTGGACGCCCGGGCCGGGGAGCGCTACCGGGGCGAGACCGAGCCGATCGACCCGCGCGCCGGCCACATCCCCGGCGCGGTCTCCGCGCCCACCACCGAGAACGTCGGCCCGGACGGCCGCTTCCGGCCGGCCGCCGAACTCGCCGCCCGGTTCCGGGCGCTGGGAGCGGGGGAGCGGGGCACCGCCGTCTACTGCGGCTCCGGGGTGACGGCCGCGCACCAGATCCTGGCCCTCGCGGTGGCGGGCCTGCCGGCCACCCTCTACCCGGGGTCGTGGAGCGAGTGGTCCGGTGACCCGGCCCGCCCGGCCGCCGTCACCGACCAGCCCGGCTGAGTCGGTCCGCGGGCGGAGCCCGTACGCACCGAAGGCGCGGACGACCGGGGTCGTCCGCGCCTTCGAGGTGTCCTGCCGGTCCCGGCCCGGCCGCTACTCCTGCTTCTTGCGCCGGCTGCCGAAGACGATCTCGTCCCAGCTCGGCACGGTGGCCCGGCGTCCGGGCCGCACGCCGTCGGCCTCGGCCTGGCGGTCGGTGGTGCCGACCAGCCGCTCCCGGTGCGGTGCCACCGCCCGGGGCATCAGGATGTCCGCGTACGCCGAGCCCGCGCCGACGGCCGGAGCCGCGGCGGCCGCGGGTTCCGCCTCCTCCTCGGCCACCTCGGCGGGCGCCGGCTCGACCGGCGGCGGCGCGCCGACCGCGAGGTCGCCGCGGAAGGCGGGCACCACGTCCAGCAGGCTGGTCAGCGAGTCCCGGGCCTCGGCCGTCGCCTCGCGGGACTCCCGTACCTCCCGGGCCGACATGATCCGGTCGGCCGAGGGCCGGTCGATCATCGGGCGCAGCGGCCGGTCGTGGGGGAGTCGGGCGATCCGCGGGATGAACGGGAAGACCGAGTCGTCCTCGCGCTCGACCGATTCGCCGATCAGGGCGCGGGCCTCGTCGTCGTTCGGCTGGACCAGTCGCCGGGGCGGGTCGTACGTCCAGGACGCGCTGCGGCCCTCGCCGTCGGCCCGGTAGGAGAGGATGACCTCCCAGGTGCCGTCGTCGCGCCGCCAGGAGTCCCAGCGCTCGGTCTCCTTCTCGGCGCCGCGCAGGGCCAGCCGCTCGGACACGGCCTCGCCCAGCTGCGGGCCGGTGGCCTCGCCGTGCCGGCGGATCGCGGTCTTGCGGGCCCGCTCGGCCATGAAGGCGCGCTCGGCCAGCACCGGACCCTCGAAGCGGCGGACCCGGTCGACGGAGATACCGGCGGCCTGCGCGACCTCCTCGGCGGAGGCACCGGCTCGTATCCGCGCCTGGATGTCCCGGGGACGGAGGTGGCTCTCGACCTCGATCTCGATCTGGCCGAGGCGCGGCCGGTCACCACGGATGGCGGCTCGCAGCCGCTCGTCGATGGGGAGGGTGTACTCCGTGCTGTCGGCAGCCTTGAGCACCAGCCGTGTGCCGTCGTTGCTGACGGCCACAACCCGCAGTTCGGGCACGGTTACCTCCCGGGTGGTGCCTGCCGACGTCACCTGCGTCGCTGCTCCCGTACTGAGTGTGGCCTGCCCACTGGCGGCTGGCCACAACCTTGCTGAGTTCCCCGGCGTGTCGGGCTTACGCCCGGCCACGCCGCTGTGGCACGGTTGCCTTTTTGCCACGTCATCCGTCGACGTCGCGCCTGGGTGCCCCGACCGTCCTCGCACGTGGAGTGACGCGACGATCCGGGACCGGTGTCGCCGTGCGCGCCTGCGCCACCGCTCCTTGTCAAGCTGCCGGTTGATGGGCAGTCGACAAGTCGACCTGGGCTCGGGCTTTACGAACAGTACTCCATTCGTGGCATCCGAAGGGGCGGCTCGCCGCTCAAGTCTCCCGCGATTCACGGGAATCTCAAGAGCGCACGACCCCAATGGCCGAGGATCGACCGGTCGACGGTGATCATCTTCACATATATCTCTCGCGAAGAACCGTATTTTCGACCCTTGTGTCCTTCTTTGTGCAGGATGGAGTGACTTGTTCGAAAGACAGTCGTACTGACGCGAGGGATGTCGATGCCGGAGCAGAAGCCCGACCGGGGCGGCGCCGAGGAAGGTCGCAGGCGAATTGATCTGAGTGGGACTCAGGTCGCCGCCAGCGCGCTGGCCACCGTGGTGGGGGCGGTACTCGCGTCCGAACTCGGGGTCTACGGAACCATTCTCGGCGCGGCGGTGGTGAGCATCGGCGCGACCACCGGCGGGGCGCTGTTCCAGCACCTCTTCCGCCGGACCGGGGAGCAGCTGCGTGGCGCGGTGGACCGCGCCTCCGGTCCGGGGCAGCTGGTGAACGGGCTGCGGCAGGCGCCGGACCGGACCGACCCGGCCGATCCGGCCACGCCGCCCGGCTCGGCGGAGTGGAGCGAGCCGCGGGTGGTCCGGGCGCGGCGCCGGTGGGGCTGGAAGACGTACGCGGCCGTCTCGGCCCTGGTGTTCACGGTCGCGATGGTGCCGATCCTGGCCTTCGAGCTCGCGACCGGCCGGCCGGTGTCGGCGACGGTCCAGGGCGAGTCGGGCACCGGTACCTCGCTGGGCGGCCGGGTCGACCGGAAGCCGTCGGGCGACGCGCCGCCCTCCGGGCCGGCCGCCGTGCCCTCCCCTTCCGCCGGCCGGGACGGCGGCGGATCCGGGCGGCCGAGCCCCGGTGCCCGTCCGGGGACGGAGGGCGAGGGGAGTTCCTCCGCCCCGTCGGCCTCCCCGTCCGGCGGTCCGTCGGGCGGCTCCGGGGCGACGCCGTCCGGACCGGCCTCCGGGTCCCCCTCGGCCCGGCCCTCCGCCGAGCCGTCCGGGTCGGCCCCGCCCTCGGCGCCGTCCGGCGGCGGGAGCGCCTCCGCGAAGCCGTCCGGCGGCGCGACCCCGAGGCCCCCGGACCCGACCACCGCCGTCGTCCCCCCGCCGGCGCCGGACCCGGCGACCGCGCCCCGGGCCCCGCAGCCGCCGCAGGCACCCCAGCCGTCCTAGGAACCGAGCACCCGGCGCAGGTGGTCGTTGCCGAAACGGCGGTCCGGGTCGAGCGTGTCGCGCAGCGCGGTGAAGTCCGCGAAGCGCGGGTACACCCCGGCCAGGTACTCGGCGTCCCGGGTGTGCAGCTTGCCCCAGTGCGGCCGGCCGCCGTGCTCGGTCATCAGCCGCTCCACCGCCGTGAAGTACCCCTGCTCCGCGGTGCCCCGGTAGAGGTGGACGGCGATGTACGCGGTGTCCCGGCCGTGGGCGGTGGAGAGCCAGACCTCGTCGGCCGGGGCGAACCGCACCTCGACCGGGAAGCTGATCCGCCAGCGGGACCGTTCGACCATCGCCCGCAGCTCGCGCAGCACCTCGCCCACCGAGGCGCGCGGCACCGCGTACTCCATCTCGACGAAGCGCACCTTGCGCGGGCTGGTGAAGACCCGGTGGGCGGTGTCGGTGTAGCTGCGGTCCGACCAGGCACGGCTGGCCAGCGCGGCGATCGTCGGCACCGAGGCGGGGAAGCGCCGCCCGACCCGGCAGGCGCCCGCCCAGACGGTGTTGGAGAGGAAGTCGTCCTCCAGCCACTCCTTGAACCGGGGCAGCGGCGCGGCCGGTCCCTGGCTGCGGTTGTTGCGCTTGGTGGAGCAGCGGTCGGTGTGCGGGAACCAGTAGAACTCGAAGTGCTCGTTGACGGCGGTGAGGTCGTCCAGCCGGTGCAGCACCTCGTCGAAGCGCATCGGCTGCTCGTGCGCGGTGAGCAGGAAGGCCGGCTCGACGGCGAGGGTGAGCGCGGTGATCACGCCGAGCGCGCCGAGGCCGAGCCGGGCGGCCTCGAACAGCTCCGGATGCTCGGTGGGGGAGCAGCGCCGGACGCTTCCGTCGGCGAGCACGATCTCCAGTCCGCGGATCTGGGCGGCCAGCGAGCCGGAGTCCCGGCCGGTGCCGTGGGTGCCGGTGCTGGTGGCGCCGGCCACGGTCTGCGCGTCGATGTCGCCCATGTTGGTGAGCGAGAGGCCGGCGGCGGCGAGCAGCCGGTTGAGCCGGTGCAACGGCAGTCCGGCCTCGACGGTGACGGTGCCGTTCGCGTGGTCGATCCCGCGCACGGCGGTCAGACCGTGCGGGCGGACCAGGACGCCGTGCCCGGGGGAGGCGATCGCGGTGAAGGAGTGGCCGGAACCGACCGCCTTGACGGTCTCGCCCCGGTCGGCGGCGCGCAGGACCTCCTCGGCCAGCTCCTTCGCACTGCCGGGGGTGACCACCCGGGCGGGGACGGTGCTCTGGTTGCCCGCCCAGTTGGTCCAGCGGGCGCGGGTCGCGGTCCTGGCCTGGGGCATTGCGGCGCCTCCTGCTCGGTGGCCGGACGGGAGCCGGCCCACCTCGTTCCCTACCCACGGGTAGGCCGCGGGTAGGGAGGAGGGTAAGGCAGGTCAGCGTCCGAGGTCCACGGTTTCGGCGGCCGCGGGGCCGGCCGGCTCGGCCGCCAGACCGGCCCGCAGCCGCTTGAGTCCGGCCGCCGCCGTCAGCACGCCGAACACCCCGGCGGTCAGCGGCACCCAGTAGCCGGCCGCCGCCCCCGCGGCGTCGACCGTCCAGCCGCCGACCGAGGAGCCGACCGCGACGCCGATCGCCAGCCCGGTGGTGGTCCAGGTCATGCCCTCGGTCAGCTTGGCGGCCGGGACCAGCCGCTCGACCAGGGCCATCGCGGTGATCAGGGTGGGGGAGATGGCGATGCCCGCGATCAGCAGCGCGCCGCCGACCGCGACCAGGCCGCCGATCCCGCTCACCGACTCGGCGACCAGCAGCAGCGGGACCATGCTGACCGCCATGAAGACCACCCCGCCGAAGAACCGGCTCGCCATCGACCCGGTGAGCTTCAGGGTGCCGAACACGAAGCCGGCCGCGCAGGAGCCGAGCGCCCAGAGCGCCAGGACCACGCTGGAGATCGCCTTGTGGCCCTGGTCCTCGGCGTAGGCGACGGTCACCACCTCGACCGAGCCGAAGATCGCCCCGGTGGCGACGAAGGTCAGCACCAGGACGATCAGGCCGCTGTTCAGGATCGCGCTGCCGCCGGTGCGGGTGTGGGCGGGGTGCAGCGGCGGCTCGGTCCGCCGCTGGGCGGTGAACAGGGTGATGCCGACGGCGAGGAAGATTCCGGCGAGCAGGAGGCCCGCCTCCGGGAAGACCGCGGTGGCCAGTCCGATCGACAGGATCGGGCCGACGATGAAGCAGACCTCGTCGACCACCGCCTCGAAGGAGTAGGCGGTGTGCAGCTTCGGGGCCTCGTCCCGGTAGAGGTGCGCCCAGCGGGCGCGGACCATGGCGCCGGTGCTCGGCATCCCGCCCATGCCGGCCGCGAAGACGAACAGCGTCCAGGTCGGCGCCCCGAAATGGGCGCAGAGCAGCAGTCCGGTGGCGGCGGCGATCGTGATGACGGTCGCCGGCACCGCGACCCGGCGCTGTCCGTGCCGGTCCACCAGCCAGGAGACCATCGGCCCCAGGACCGCCGCCGAGACCGCCAGCGTCGCCGAGACCAGGCCCGCGATGCCGTAGGAGCCTCTCAGCTGGGAGAGCATGGTGACGATGCCGATGCCGGTCATCGAGATCGGCAGCCTGGCGATGAAGCCGCTGGACGAGAAGGCCAGAGTGCCGGGGGCGGCGAATATCTGGCGGTAGCTGGACAGCACGGGAGCTCCGCAAATCGGGGGGTAAGGGACGAGGCTGGTAACGACAGCTTACGAACCTTGGCAATCGGTATTTTCCGGACACCGGGCGCCGTCCCGGCATCGGCCCCCGGGCCCACAGTGGCAGGATCGGTGCCATGTCCGACGCGCGCAACACCTCCCGCACCGGCGCCGCCCCGTACGACGCCCTGCTGCTGCTCTCCTTCGGCGGGCCCGAGGCCCCCGAGGAGGTCGTGCCGTTCCTGGAGAACGTCACCCGGGGCCGCGGCATCCCCACCGAACGGCTCCGGGAAGTGGGCAAGCACTACTTCCTGTTCGGCGGCGTCAGCCCGATCAACGAGCAGAACCGGGACCTGCTGGCCGCGCTGCGCAAGGACTTCGCCGAGCACGGTCTCGACCTGCCGGTGTACTGGGGCAACCGGAACTGGGCGCCCTACCTGGTCGACACCCTGCGCGAGCTGGCCGCCGACGGGCACCGCCGGATCGCCGTCCTCGCCACCAGCGCCTACGCCGGCTACTCCGGCTGCCGCCAGTACCGGGAGAACCTCGCCGACGCGCTGGCCACGCTGGCCGGGGAGGGCCTGCCGGAGCTTCGGGTCGACAAGCTGCGGCACTTCTACAACCACCCCGGCTTCGTCGAGCCGATGGCCGAGGCCACCCTGGCCGCCCTGGACCGGCTGCCGGCGGAGGTCCGGCCCGGCGCCCGGCTGGCCTTCACCACCCACTCGATCCCGGACACCATGGCCGAGACCTCCGGCGCCCCGGACGACCCGGCCCGGGGCCGCCCCGGCGGCGCCTACGTCGCCCAGCACCAGGAGGTGGCCCGGCTGGTCGCCGCCGCCGTCGCCGGCCGCACCGGTGTCGCGGACCGCCCCTGGGAACTGGTCTTCCAGAGCCGCAGCGGAGCCCCGCACACCCCGTGGCTGGAACCCGACATCTGCGACCACCTGGAGGCGCAGCACGCCGACGGCGCCCCGGCCGTGGTGATGGTCCCGATCGGCTTCGTCTCCGACCACATGGAGGTCAAGTACGACCTCGACACCGAGGCTGCGGCCAGGGCCGCCGAGCTGGGCCTGCCGGTCGCCCGGGCCGCCACCGTCGGGGCCGACCCCCGGTTCACCGCCGCCGTGCGCGAGCTGGTCCTGGAGCGGGCCGCCGCCGAGCGCGGCGAGCCGGTGTCCCGCTGCGCCCTGGGCGCCCTCGGCCCCAGCCACGACGTCTGCGCGGTGGCCTGCTGCCCCAACCCGCGCGCACCCCGCCCGGCCGCCGCCGAGCACTGACCGCCGAGCACCGACCGCCCCGCCCCGCCCCCGGAGGAGAACCCCGTGCCCAGCCCCGCCGTGCCCGACCCCGCCCCGCTCGACGAGGCCCTGCTCGACGAGCTGCTCGACGTCGCCCTGGACGCCGCCCGCCGGGCCGGTGCGCTGCTGCTCGACGGCCGCCCCGCCGACCTCGGTGTGGCCGGCACCAAGAGCAGCCCGGTCGACGTGGTGACCGAGATGGACCTGGCCTCGGAGAAGCTCGTCCTGGAACTGATCACGGCCCGCCGGCCCGAGGACGGCTACCTCGGCGAGGAGGGAGCCGAGCGGCCCGGCACCAGCGGGGTGCGCTGGGTCGTCGACCCGCTCGACGGCACCGTGAACTACCTCTACGGGCTGCCGTCCTGGGCGGTCAGCGTGGCCGCCGAACTGGACGGGCGCGCGGTGGTCGGGGTCGTGTACGCCCCGGCCCGCGGTGAGCTGTTCCACGCCGTGACCGGCCGCGGGGCGTACCGGGACGGGCAGCCGCTCTCCACCCGCCCGGCCCCGCCGTGGGGCCAGGCGCTGATCGGCACCGGCTTCGCCTACGTCCGGGAGGTGCGGGTGAGGCAGGCCGAGGTGGTGCTCGCCCTGATGGCCGAGGTGCGCGACATCCGCCGGGCCGGCGCCGCGGCCGTGGACCTGTGCGACGTCGCGGCGGGCCGGCTGGACGGCTACTACGAGCGCGGGCTGGCCCCCTGGGACCGGGCGGCGGGCTGTCTGATCGCGGCCGAGGCCGGGGCCGTGGTCGGCGGCCGCCCCGGGCGCGGCCCGGACGGCGAGCTGACGGTGGCCGCCGCGCCCGGGGTGTACGAGCCGCTGCAGGAGCGGCTGGCAGCCCTGCGCGCCTGGGCGGACCGGGCCGACCCCACCGGGTGACGCCGTCCGGGCGCCGCCCGGCGGCGCCCCTCCGGGGGCGTTTCCCGGGGGCGCCCGGGCAGCGAAGAGCCCTGACATACGGGGGATGCCAGGGCCTGGGTTTTCGCACGGCCCCCGTAGGGCCGCTGGTGCCGGAGGTCCGGCGACGGGTCGGACGGTCGGTGGATCAGGCGGCGGTGCGGTGGCGCTCCAACACCGTGTCCACGCCGTGCTCGGCGGCGAGACGGCGCAGATCGTCCAGCTCGGACTGTTCCACCTCGGCGAGGAACTCGTCCCCGGCCTCGATCGCGCGGTGCAGGTCCTGCTCGGCGTTGGCGATGCGCTGCAGGATTCCGGCGGTGAAGGCGTCCATACGGGCCCCCTTACTGTGTCGGACGTGCACGGTCGTGCGCCCCCTGCCCCAGGTGTGCGGTTGCCAGCGGAAGCGTCCGATCCGGTTCGGTGAAGATGTCCGGTCGGGCGCGGAGACGGCCCTCGGCCGCTCCCGTGACGCCCCGAGCCCAGGGCCGGCGCGGATGAACGCACGGCGGGTGGGTGCGATCGGCTCAGAAACCGGATCGCGGGTGTGCAGCACTCCTCCCCGCCCCGGGACCGGGGAAACCTCCCGCCGCGAGAAAGTTGCCCGCGTCACAGTCCAACCGGACTGCTCCCGCCACGAACCCCGTCGCGAACCCCGTCGCGGTGCCGGCCGCGGAACCCGCCGGCGGACCCCGCCCCGGACCCGGCGCCGCCCGTGGGCGGACCTGCCTCCGGGGCAGCTTATCGCTGCTTTACCGCAGGACCAGGCAGGATGGAGGCACCGTCGGAGCCGCGCGTCCGCTTCCGGGGCCGGCCAGGAGAAGGGACAACGACTGTGCGGGTTCTCGTCGTCGAGGACGAGCAGCTGCTCGCCGAGGCAGTCGCCACGGGTCTGCGCCGCGAGGCGATGGCCGTCGACGTGGTGTACGACGGGGAGGCCGCGCTCCAGCGCATCGCGGTCAACGACTACGACGTGGTCGTGCTCGACCGCGACCTGCCGCTGGTCCACGGCGACGACGTCTGCCGCAGTGTCGTCGAGCAGGGCCTCGCCACCCGGGTGATCATGCTGACCGCCTCCGGCGACATCAGCGACCGGGTCGAGGGCCTCGAAATCGGAGCGGACGACTACCTTCCGAAGCCGTTCGCCTTCAGCGAACTCGTCGCCCGGGTCCGCGCCCTGGGCCGCCGCGCCACCGTCCCGCTGCCCCCCGTCCTGGAACGGGCCGGCATCTCCGTCGACCCCGGCCGCCGCGAGGTCATCCGGGACGGCCGCCCGGTCCAGCTCGCCCCCAAGGAATTCGCCGTCCTGGAGGTGCTGATGCGGGCCGGCGGTGCCGTCGTCTCCGCCGAGCAGCTGCTCGAAAAGGCGTGGGACGAGCACACCGACCCGTTCACCAACGTCGTGCGCGTCACCGTGATGACGCTGCGCCGCAAGCTCGGCGACCCGCCGGTGATCGTCACCGTGCCCGGTTCCGGCTACCGGATCTGACCGGACCCGCCCCCACCACGCGCCCGCCCCGGCGGACGCCCCGAGAGGACCATCATGACCACCCCGCCCTCGGCCGGCGGGCCCTCCGGCGCGCCCTCCGGCGGGCGCGACGTGCCCGGCCGGCCCGTTCCGCCCCGGCCCCCGCACCCCCCGCGCGCCCCCCGGCTGCACCAGCCCGAGAGCTACGTGCCCGGTGACGGCATGCTCGCCTGGCTGCCGTTCCGCCCGACCATCAGGATCCGGCTCACCCTGCTCTACGGCGGGATGTTCCTGATGGCCGGGGTGGTGCTGCTGCTGCTGATGTACGTGTTCGTGCGGCAGGCCATGCAGGATGTCCGGCCGCCGACCCTGGACTTCGGAGCGAACGGCGTCCGGGTCAACGGCACCTGGATGAGCACCGAGGGCTTCAACCAGTACCTGGCCAACAGCCACACGGACAAGGCGAACAGCGCGCTCAACATGCTGCTGCGCAAGTCGCTCACCATGCTGGTCTGCCTGGCCGTGATCGCCTTCGCGGCCGGCTACGCGATGGCCGGCCGGGTGCTGCGCCCGCTCGGCCGGATCACCCGCACCGCCCGCGAGGTCGCCTCCTCCGACCTGCACCGGCGGATCGAGCTGGACAGCCCGGACGACGAGCTCAAGGAGCTCGCCGACACCTTCGACGACATGCTGGAGCGGCTGCACCGGTCCTTCGACTCCCAGCGGCGCTTCGTCGCCAACGCCTCGCACGAGCTGCGGACCCCGCTGGCGATCAACCGGACCCTGCTGGAGGTCCAGCTCTCCGACCCGGCGGCCTCGCCGGACCTCCTGCAGCTCGGCAAGACCCTGCTGGCCACCAACGAGCGCAGCGAGCAACTGGTCGAGGGCCTGCTGCTGCTCGCCCGCAGCGACAACGAGCTGACCGACCGCCGTCCGGTCGAGCTGTCCGAGGCGGCCACCCGGGCGCTGGAGCAGACCAGGGCCGAGGCCACCAAGCGGGAGGTCGACCTGCGGGCCTCGCTGCACCCGGCGATGGTGGCCGGCAACGGCATCCTGCTGGAGCGGATCGCGCTCAACCTGCTGCAGAACGCCGTCCGCTACAACTCCCCGGACGGCTGGGTCGAGATCACCACCGCCCCGGTCCCCGGTGGCGGCGAGCTGGTGGTCTCCAACACCGGTCCGGTGGTGCCCGGCTACGAGCTGGAGCACATCTTCGAGCCGTTCCGCCGGGTCAAGGGCGCCGACCGCACCCGCAGCGACAAGGGAGTCGGTCTCGGCCTCTCCATCGTCCGCTCGGTGGTCCGGGCGCACCACGGCACCATCGAGGCCACCCCCCGCGCCGGCGGCGGCCTCACCATGCGCGTGCGCATCCCCGGCATCTAGCCCCTCTCTTTCGGATCCCGCCGGGCGCGCGACGCCGGGACGGGATCCGAAGGAGAGGACCTGGCGGGCGCTCCCGGGCGCCCCTCCCGACCCGGGGCCACCGGACGATTCCCGGAGCCGCCACGACCCCCTCACGGCCCTTCTCGGGGCCCGCCCGCCGCCCCGTGCGGACCAGCTCCGTGCGCGACCGTTCCCGGCCGCCCCCGTCAGGCATGTCAAGAGGACATAAGCCCTGGCGGGGGCGGCTTGTCTTTTCCGGTCCGGGCAACTTACGGTGTCGTAACCTACGCGACCGTAAGTGCGGTCGTCCCGTACTCCGGTGTTGCCCGTCCAGCGCGCTCCTCCGGCGCGTGACCTCCCACAGGAGCCAGACCCGTGACCATCGCCCCCGTGCAGCGCAGTACCTCGCTCGGTTCGAGCGCCTGGACCGACGCGCGACTGATCCTGGCCCTCGAAGAGGTCGTCGAGAAGGAGCTCGACCGTCACCTCAAGGTCGCCAAGGAGTGGATGCCGCACGAGTTCGTCCCCTGGAGCCGGGGGCGCGACTTCCCCGGCGCGCTGGGCGGCGAGGCGTGGGAGCCCGGCGACTCCAAGGTGACCCCGCTCGGCCGGGTCTCGCTGGTGGTCAACCTCCTCACCGAGGACAACCTCCCGAGCTACCACCACGAGATCGCGACCATGTTCGGCCGCGAGGGCGCCTGGGGGACGTGGGTCCACCGCTGGACGGCGGAGGAGGGGCGGCACGGAATAGCCATCCGTGACTACCTCCTCACCACCCGGGCCGTCGACCCGGACGAGCTGGAGCGGGCGCGGATGTCGCACATGTCGGAGGGCTTCGTGTCCGACAACGCGCACAGCATGCTCCAGTCGGTCGCCTACGTGGCCTTCCAGGAGCTCGCCACCCGCATCTCGCACCGCAACACCGGCCACTACGCCGGCTGCCCGCTGGCGGACCAGCTGCTCGCGAAGATCGCCAACGACGAGAACCTGCACATGGTCTTCTACCGGAACCTGCTGAAGGCCGCCCTGGAGATCGCGCCCGACCAGGCCATGCGCGCCATCGCGGACGTGGTGACCGACTTCCGGATGCCCGGCCACGGCATCCCCGGCTTCGAGCGGGCCGCCGCCCAGATCGCCCTCGGCGGGGTCTACAACCTCCGCATCCACCTCGACGACGTGCTGCAGCCCGTGCTGCGCCACCTCAAGGTGATGGAGGTCGCGGGCCTGGGCCCCGAGGGCCTGCGGGCCCAGGAGGAGCTCGGCGTCTTCCTCGACGGGCTGGACGCCCAGGCGACCAAGTTCGACGAGCGGCAGGCGGCGCGGCTGGCGCGCGTCGCGGCCCGGCAGTAGGAGCGCCCCGGGGGTGGGACGCGCGGGGCGGCGGGCGCGGCGGTCGGCGCCGTGACAGGCGCTGGCTTGGGCGGATTTCCCATCTTTTGCCCGGGCCGGGGGTGAACGTGAGCAAGGTCACACCGTGTCGCTCCAAGGGGTGGGGCAACCCCGGAGAGTGATCATCGTTCCGACCCCTCCGATTGCCGTCCGTGAGCGGAACGGCGATCGGAGGCGGATCGAAGGATCGGCTCCCCGGCCTGGTGGGCAAGGGAATTGGCGGGTGCGCGGCGGACCTTCGCTCACGGAGCGTGTCCGCCGGGCGCTCATCGGCACGCTCCGCCGATGGCCCTGCGTGAGGCTTCGCAGGTCCAAGTGGATCATCTCGGCGGGCGCCCGGATGAGTGTCGATTGAGTAACAGGGCTTGAAGTAAGGCAAAATCTCCGCCTCGGGTCGGGCACAAGACCGACCCCCCATGCGTTACGTGCCCTGGAGATACCGCACACACCGCACAACCCGGAGGGGGAGAGCGACATATGGCTACCGACTACGACACCCCACGCAAGACCGATGATGAGCTCAACGAGGACAGCATCGAGGAGCTCAAGGCCCGCAGGAACGACAAGGGCGGCAACGCGGTCGACGTCGACGAGTTCGAGGCCGCCGAGGGAATGGAGCTTCCCGGCGCGGACCTCTCGAACGAGGAACTCTCCGTCCGGGTCCTGCCGCGGCAGGCCGACGAGTTCACCTGCATGAGCTGCTTCCTGGTCCACCACCGCAGCCAGCTGTACAGCGAGAAGAACGGCAACCCGATCTGCCGGGACTGCGGCGCCTGAGGACCAGGGCGGTCATGACTCGGACCTCGCGGTCTCCGCGAGACCGGTGCGACGCCCCTTCCGGCCCCGGGCAGCGGGGCCGGACGGCAGCTCCGGCGTCCGTCCCGACGGACGCACCAGTCATACGGTCTGATGGACACGCGTCTGCCGCAGACGCCGAGGGACGGTACCGCGAGGCGGTACCGTCCCTCTCCGTCTGTCCGGGCCCTTCCCGTTCCGGGCCCTTCCGTCCCGGCCCGGGAGCCCCTGCGGGGCCGGCTCAGGCGCGGGTGTTCCGGCGGGCGTCCTCCAGGGCCTCGGCGAGCTTCATCGGCGAGCGGGTGGAGAGGTAGAGGTAGGGCGTCGGGTCGGCCGGATCGCTGACCTCGACCCGGAGCGCGGTCGGAACGTAGCTGCGCAGCAGCATGAAGGCCCGCGGGTCGGCCTTGGGACCGCGCCAGGCCGCGGCCTCGGCCGGGCTCAGCGCGTGGGCGGCGCCCAGGGCGTCCACCGGGATCCGGGCCGGGCCGGCCACCAGGGACCCCTGGACCACCCGGATCCGGGCGGAGCCGTAGCTGCTGATCGCTGCGGCGCCGGCGGCGATGCCGACCACCAGCCCGACCAGGGCGCCCACCGCGCTGATCCGCAGCAGGATCAGGGCGAGCGTGAGGCCGATCAGGACCGGGAACAGCCACCAGGAGCGCGGCGCGGTGAGGCGTTCGTCGTACATGCCCCCCATTGTGGGCGTCGATACACCGGGCCCCGGACCCAACCCCCGCCCCGGACCGGGCTACCGGTCGGTAGGGTGGGGCGCCGTGACCGGTTCGACTGCCCCCACCGCGCCCCTGACCCCCGCCGCCCCCAGCGAGTCCGCGGCCCCGGCCCACCCGGCGTCGCCGACGACGCCCCCGCCGGAGGCCGTCCTCCCGCCGCGCGCCCCCGAGGCCCCGGCCCCCGGCACCCGCCTCGGCTCCCACTACGAGCACTGCTTCGGCTGCGGCCCGCAGCACCCCGGTGGACTGCGGATCGACGCGGTCGCCGGGACCGGCCTCGACGTCACCGCCGAGTTCACCGTCCGCCCGGAACACCAGGGCGGCCCCGGACTGGCCCACGGCGGCCTGCTGACCACTGCCATGGACGAGACCCTCGGCACGCTCAACTGGCTGCTGCACGTCCCCGCCGTCACCGGCCGGCTGGAGACCGACTTCCTCTCCCCGGTACCGGTCGGCTCCGTGCTGCACCTGCGGGCCTGGATCACCGGCGCCCACGGCCGGAAGATCTACAGCGCGGCCGAGGCGCGGATCGACGGCCCCGACGGTCCGGTCGCGGTGCGCGCACGGGCACTCTTCATCCAGGTGAAGCTGGAACACTTCACCAAGCACGGTCGTCCCGAGGACATCGAGAAGGTCCTCGACGACCCCGACCTGATGCAGCGTGCCCGAACCTTTGAGGTGAACCCTTGAGCACCACCCCCCGCGAGCCCCTCGACGTCCTGATCCGTCGGCTCGACCCCGAGCTGCCGCTGCCCGCGTACGCGCAGCCCGGCGACGCCGGTGCCGACCTGCGGACCACCGTGGACGCGGAGCTGGCCCCCGGCGAGCGGGCGGTTCTGCCCACCGGTATCGCCATCGCGTTGCCCGACGGCTACGCCGCGTTCGTCCACCCCCGGTCCGGGCTGGCAGCTCGTTGCGGCGTTGCTCTGGTGAACGCCCCAGGGACGGTCGATGCCGGGTACCGTGGAGAGATCAAGGTGATCGTCGTCAATCTGGACCCGCGCGAGGCGGTCAGCTTCCGCCGAGGGGACCGGATCGCCCAGCTGGTCGTCCAGCAGGTCGAGAAGGCCCGCTTCCACGAAGTGGCCGAGTTGCCGGGGTCGGCACGCGCCGAGGGCGGGTTCGGGTCGACCGGTGGCCACGCCGCGGTCTAGGCTGCCCGCGGCCTCGCAGGAAGCCGAGCAGGTATTCGCATCGGTCTTGGACCGGGAAGGACAGTGACCGTGTTCCGTCGTCGCCAGAAGAGCGAGGACGCTGTCGAGCAGCTCGCCGACGACGCCATCAGCGCCGACGAGACGGCCGATGACGTCGAAGGTTCCGCCGAGAGCGAGAACGTGACCGACCTGGACCCGGCGGACCGGGTCGGCCTGCCGCCGGCTCCGCGTCCGGACGGTCCGTGGGACCACTCCGAGCTGGAGAACCCGGAGGAAGGGCGCGTCGACCTCGGGGGTCTGCTGGTCCCCGGTGTCGAGGGCATGGAGCTCCGGGTCGAGGTGGCCGGCGACGCGATCGTGGCCGCCACCCTGGTCCTCGGCAGCAGCGCCATCCAGCTGCAGGCGTTCGCGGCCCCCAAGTCGGAGGGCATCTGGGGCGAGGTCCGCGAGGAGATCGCCACCGGCATCACCTCGCAGGGCGGCCTCGTCGAGGAGGAGGAGGGCCCGCTGGGCTGGCACCTCCGCGCCCAGGTCCCGGTGCAGCTGCCGGACGGCACGCAGGGCGTGCAGCTGGTGCGCTTCGTCGGCTGCGACGGTCCGCGCTGGTTCCTCCGCGGCGTGATCTCCGGCCAGGCCGCCGTCCAGCCCGAGATGGGCGGGATCCTGGAGCAGGTCTTCCGGCAGACGGTCGTCGTCCGCGGCGAGACCCCGATGGCGCCGCGCGACCCGATCGTGCTGAAGCTCCCCGAGGACGCGCAGATGGTCGCCGACGGCGGCGGCGCCGTCGCGGCCACCGGTGAGGGCGACAACCGCTACGGCGGCACCTCGCTCGACCCGTTCGCCCGCGGCCCGGAGATCACCGAGGTCCGCTGAGCACAGCGCCCCGAGTACGCCGATCGCCCCCGCCCGGACCCCGGGCGGGGGCGATTTGCTTCGGACGGTCCCGTCCCCGTACAGTTCCGGAGTCGCCGCGAGAGAGCGGGGACAAGCGGAAAGCGAAGTCGGCTGAATGAAACTCCGGAAAACGGAGCGGAAAACGTCTGATAAGCTTGAAACACGAAAGAACGAAGCGCCCGGAGGGCCGGTGTGAAAGCCGCCTGAAGGAAGCGTCCGTTCCTTGAGAACTCAACAGCGTGCCAAAAGTCAAC
>NZ_JBIWIF010000016.1:9986-218055 GCF_044764505.1 Kitasatospora sp. NPDC094019 | reverse complement strand
GCTACAAGCAGCGCAACACCGTCGAGCGCTGCTTCCAGAAGCTCAAGACCTGGCGCGGCCTGGCCACCAGGTACGACAAGAGCCCGGAAAGCTACACGGCTGGCCTACACCTTCGCGGATCGATCATGTGGTTGAAGCTCCTGACCTCAACCACATGATCCCAATCCTCAACAGCACCTAGCAGTCCCAGCCGTCCGCCTCCGCCGCCACCGCGGCGGCCGGTGCGCCGACGGCCAGGAAGGAGTCGCCCGCCATCCCGGCGGCCAGTGTGGTGCCGTCCGCCGGGTCGATCAGGAGGAACGCGCCGGTACGCCGGGAGTCGGCGTAGGAGTCGAGCGCGAGCGGTTCGGCCGTACGCACCCTGACCCGCCCGATGTCGTTGGCGACGAGGCTTCCCGGCTCCGGGTGCTGGGAGAGGTCGTCGAGCGTGAGACGGGACGGGATGTCCTCGACGATCGCCTTCACGGTGCGGGTGGTGTGCTTGAGCAGCACCCGCCGGCCGACGGTGAGCGGGCTGTCCGCGAGATGGCAGACGGTGGCCTCGACCTCCTTGGTGATCCGCGGCGGCCGGGGCCCGGCGGTGAGCATGTCGCCCCGGCCGACATCGATCTCGTCGGCGAGCCGGACGCTGAGGGAGGCGCCCGCGGCGACCTCGTCGGCCGGCTGCCCGAGCACGTCGAGCGCGGCGACGGTGGTGACCCGGCCGGAGGGCTGCACGGTCACCGCCTCGCCCACCCGGAGCCGGCCGCCGAGCAGTTGGCCCGCGTAGTGGCGCTCCCCCCGGTGCCGGAGGACCAGTTGGACCGGGAACCGGACGGAGCCCTCGGCGGCGGCGTCCCCGACCTCCACCGTCTCCAGGTGCTCCAGCACGGTGGGGCCGCCGTACCAGTCCATGTGCGCGGAGGGTTCGACGACGTTGTCCCCGGCCAGCGCGGAGATCGGGACGGCGAGCACGTCCCCGATGCCCAGTGAGGTGGCGTAGGAGGTGAACTCGGCGGCGATGGCGGCGAAGGCGGGCTCCGCGTAGTCGACCAGGTCCATCTTGTTGACCGCGAGCACGACGTGCGGGACGCGCAGCAGGGCGGCGACGGCGGCGTGGCGGCGGGTCTGCTCGACCACGCCGTTGCGGGCGTCGACCAGGACGACGGCGAGTTCGGCGGTGGAGGCGCCGGTGACCATGTTGCGGGTGTACTGCACGTGGCCGGGGGTGTCGGCGAGGATGAACCGCCGCCGGGGGGTGGCGAAGTAGCGGTGGGCGACGTCGATGGTGATGCCCTGCTCGCGCTCGGCGCGCAGGCCGTCGGTGAGCAGCGCCAGGTCCGGCACCTCTGCGCCGCGCGAGCGGGAGGCGTGCTCGACGGCCTCCATCTGGTCGGCGAGCACGGACTTGGAGTCGTGCAGCAGCCGGCCGACGAGCGTGGACTTGCCGTCGTCGACGGATCCGGCGGTGGCGAAGCGCAGCAGCGAGGTGGCGGACGGCCCGAGGACGGCGGGGTAGTCGGCGGTGGCGGGGTGACTGGTCATCTCTAGAAGTACCCTTCGCGCTTGCGGTCTTCCATCGCCGCTTCGGAGAGCTTGTCGTCGGCGCGGGTGGCGCCGCGCTCGGTGAGACGGGAGGCGGCGATCTCGGCGATGACCTTCTCGATGGTGGTCGCGTCGGAGTCGACGGCGCCGGTGCACGACATGTCGCCGACCGTGCGGTAGCGGATCAGCCGGGTCTCGACCGGCTCGTCCGCCGCCGGTCCGCCCCAGTCCCCCGCCGTCAGCCACATGCCGGCCCGCCGGAAGACCGGCCGCTCGTGGGCGTAGTAGATCGCCGGGAGGTCGATCTTCTCCCGCGCGATGTACTGCCAGACGTCCAGTTCGGTCCAGTTGGACAGCGGGAAGACCCGGACGTGCTCGCCGGGCGCGTGGCGGCCGTTGTACAGCTGCCAGAGTTCGGGGCGCTGGCGGCGCGGGTCCCACTGCGAGAACTCGTCGCGCAGCGAGAACACCCGTTCCTTGGCGCGGGCCTTCTCCTCGTCGCGCCGACCGCCTCCGAAGACGGCGTCGAAGCGCTCGGTGCGGATCCGGTCGGTGAGCGGCACGGTCTGGAGCGGGTTGCGGGTGCCGTCGGGGCGTTCGCGCAGCACGCCCCGGTCGATGTAGTCCTGCACGGAGGCGACGTGCAGCCGCAGTCCGCGTTCGGCCACCACCCGGTCGCGGTACTCGATGACCTCGGGGAAGTTGTGGCCGGTGTCGACGTGCAGCAGTGCGAACGGCACGGCGGCGGGCGCGAACGCCTTCAGCGCCAGGTGCAGCATGACGATGGAGTCCTTGCCGCCGGAGAACAGGATCACCGGGCGCTCGAACTCCCCCGCGACCTCGCGGACGATGTGCACCGCCTCGGACTCCAGGGCGTCCAGGTGGCCGAGGGCGGAGAGGTCCTCCGTCATCGTGCCGATCGGGCGGGGGTTCATGTCAGCCGCCTTTCCGCCAGCAGGTTCAGCAGGGCCGACGCCGATTCGGCGACCGACTGCTCGTGCGCGGGGATGCGCAGATCGGGGTCGGACGGGGCCTCGTAGGGGTCGTCGACGCCGGTCAGTCCGGTGAGTTCCCCGGCGGCCTGCCGGGCGTAGAGACCCTTGACGTCGCGTTCGGCGCAGGTGCTCGACGGCGTGGCGACGTGGATCTCCAGGTAGAGCGTGCGGGAGGCGTCGTGCCGCTCCCGCACGGCCTGCCGGCTGTCCGCGTAGGGTGCGATGGCCGGGACCAGCACCAGCACGCCGTTGCGGGCCAGCACTTCCGCGACCAGGCCCAGGCGCTGCACATTGGTGTACCGGTCCGCGCGGCCGAAGCCGAGGCCGGAGGAGAGGGTGAGGCGGAACTCGTCGCCGTCGAGCACCTCCACCCGGCGGCCGTCGCCGCGCAGCCGCTCGGCCGCGGCGTGGGCGATCGTGGTCTTTCCCGAACTGGGCAGGCCCGTCAGCCACACCGTCGCACCGCACTCGCAGGCGCGTGTCGTCGGGCTGGTCGGCAACTCCGTTTCCACCGGCGTGTCGCTCTCTCTAGAGGTCCAGAAGTCCACGGTCCAGAAGCCCCCGGGGCCGGGGGTCCGCAGGTCCACAAGGTGGGGCGGCCCGGCTCAGGCGGTCTCGGCCAGCCGGTCGAAGAGGTCCCGCACCGGCACCTCGGGGTCGTCGGCCGCGACCGCCAGCGCGGTCAGCCACTGCCGCAGCACGAGTGCCGCCTCGTCGGCGGTGAAGAAGTCGAGGGCGTAGTCGGCCCGGACGTCCCAGCCGTCGCCGTCCGCGACCACGTACTGGAGCCAGTCGAACTTCGCCGCCGCACCGCCGACGTGCACCCGCTCGCAGCGCAGCCCGGGCAGCTCCAGCCGGCTCGGCGACTGGTCGAGGACGAGGCAGATCCGGCTCAGGTGCGCACCGGACAGCACGCCCCGGGTGCGGCCGACGCCGCCGCCGAGCCGGGCGTAGGGCACGTTGCGGTGTCTGAGCACCTCCAGCGAGCCGCGTTTGGCGGCGGCGCAGACCGCGGCGAAGGTGGCGTCGGCGGGGACGCGGTGACGGACCGGGAGGAGGTCGGTCAGACAGCCGAAGACACCGTCGAGGTCGGGCTCGCCGCGGCGGGACACCGGGGTGCCGATCACCACGTCCTCGCCGTTCAGCGCCGCGGCGGTGACGGCCGTGCAGGTGCTCATCAGGACGTGCGGCGTGGTGCGCAGCGCGCGGGCCGCCGCGCGGACGGCGTCGCCCAGCGGGGCGGGCACGGTGGTCCGCACGGTGTCGCAGCCGGAGCCGCGCCGGGCGGCGAGCGGCCTCGGGCGGGGCGGCAGTTGGGCGAGGGGCGTGGCCCCGGCCAGGAAGTCGGCC
This sequence comes from Kitasatospora sp. NPDC094019, assembly GCF_044764505.1. Lineage (NCBI taxonomy): Bacteria > Bacillati > Actinomycetota > Actinomycetes > Kitasatosporales > Streptomycetaceae > Kitasatospora > Kitasatospora sp. NPDC094019. The sequence goes on along the minus strand of NZ_JBIWIF010000016.1, from coordinate 214,186 downwards.
CAGAACGCGAGGTCGGCCGGGGCGACGCCCGCCGCCCGGGCGCGGACGGCGTGTTCGCCGAGGAGGAGCGCGGGCGGTTCCAGCCCGGCCGGCGGGCCGCCGGTCTCCTCGGTGTACAGGGCGGACAGCTCCTGGTCGAGCAGCACCAGGGAGGCGTCGTCGACGGCGACGTGGTGGATCTGCAGCAGCAGCACGTGTTCGTCGGGCGCACGGTCGTAGAGGGTGAACCGGGCCGGCGAGCGGGTCAGGTCGAGCGGTCGCTGCCCGGCCCGCCGGAGCGTCGGGTGCAGCTCCCCGCCGGGCCAGGGGAGGCGTTCCAGCGGGACGGTGCCGACCGGGTCGACGCGCTGCTCCGGGCCGTCGTCGCCGAGGTCGAACCCGCTGCGGAGCACGGCGTGCCGCGCGACCACGGCGGCCAGGGCGCGTTCCAGGGCGGGGACGTCGAGCGGCCCCAGGATGCGCTGGGCCCAGGTCTCCAGGAACGGCGAGGGGTCGCCCAGGAACCGGTCGGCGATCCACAGCGCCTCCTGTTCCCAGGTCTGCGGGAATGCGCGCATCAGTGGGGGCGCCTCTCCAGAGCCGACAGGTCGACCTTGCCGTTGTCGCGCCGGGGCAGGTCGTCCAACCGCTCGAAGCGGCCGGGCACGGCGTAGGCCGGGAGCATGCCGCCGAGCCTCCGGCGGACGTCCCGGGGGGAGAGTTCGGCACCCTCCGCCAGGGTGTAGACCAGCGCGATGTGCTCGACCGTCCCGCCGGCGTCGGTGCGCGCGACGGCGGCGCAGGCGCGGATCTCCGGCAGCGCGGCGGCGGCGGCCTCGATGTCGCCGAGCTCGATCCGGTTGCCGCTGAGCTTGACCTGCCGGTCCCGGCGGCCGTGGTAGTGCAGGATGCCGTCCGCGTCGAACGAGCCGAGGTCGCCGGTGCGCAGGGCGCGGCGCCGCTCGCCGTCGGACTCCAGCAGCGGGAACCGCTCGCGGGTCAGGGTCTCGTTGCCCAGGTACCCGAGCGCCACGCCGGGGCCGAGGGCGACGATCTCACCGCGTTCGCCGCGCGGCGCGGGCGTGCCGTCCTCGCGCAGCAGCAGCACGGTGGTGCCGGGGACCGGCCGGCCGACCGGGATGCCGGTGGGGACGGCGGTGTCGGCCGGGCGCATCCGGTGCACGGTGGTCAGCATGCAGTTCTCGGCCGGGCCGAAGCCGTTCCAGAGCGGCAGGTCGGGGAAGCGCTCCAGGAAGCGCGCGACGTGCCGGGGGGACTGCTTCTCGCCGCCGACGTAGAGGGTGCCCAGGCCGTCGAAGGCGTCCGGGTCCTCGTCGACGACCAGGTTGAACAGGGAGGTGGTCAGCCAGAGCGTGTCCACGCCCTCGTCGGCGACGAGGGCCCGCAGCCGGCCGGGCATCAGATGGCTCTCCTCGACGACGACGCAGGTGCCGCCGGTGGTCAGCTGGCCCCACAGCTCGAAGGCGTACATGTCCCAGGCGCCGGGCGCGACCTGCGCGGTGGTGTGGCCGGGCCCGAAGCCGTCCAGCCCGCCCGGGCCGAACATCCGGGTCACGGCCCGGTGCGGGATCAGCACCCCCTTGGGCACGCCCGTGCTGCCGGAGGTGAAGAACACCGTGGCCAGGTCGTCCGGGGCGGCGGTCACCGGGGTGAACGGTTCGGTCGGCGCCCCGGCGGCGAGCGCGGCCAGCGGTCCGGGGGCGAGGGTCCGGGTGACGCCGAGCGGCTCGCCGCCGGGCCGGCCGACCACGACCGGGTCGTCGAGCTGGCCGAGGATCGCGGCGATCCGGCTCGCGGGCCAGCGCGGGTCGAGGGTGGCGTAGGCGGCGCCGCTCATCAGCACACCGAGCTGGAGCGCGATCAGCTGGGCGCCGCGCGGCAGCAGCAGCGGGACGATGTCCCCGGGCCGCACGCCCCAGGCGGTCAGCCGGGCGGCCAGGACCCGGGCCGCCGAGGTGAGGGTCCGGTAGTCGGTCCGCTCGCCGCCCTGGACCAGGGCGGGGGCCCCGGGCGCCCGGTCGGCGTGGGCGGCCACCGCGGCGTGCACGCTCCGCGGCGACGGGACGTCGGTGGCGGCGGTCATTCCGCACCGAGCCGGATCTGCTCGGCGAAGTCGGCCAGTTCGTCGTACTCCAGCAACCAGGCGGGGTCGACCTTGAGTCCGAGCCGGCGCTCGATCCGGGCGCAGATGCGGATGGCCGCCAGTGAGGTGCCGCCGAAGTCGTAGAAGCTGTCGCGGCGGCCCACCAGATCGACGCCGAGCACCTCGGCCATGACGTCGGCCACCTGCTGCTCCAGCTCGTCGGTGGGCGGCTCGTACTCGGCCTTGCACACGACGTCGCGGTTCTCGGTCACGGGATCTCCTCTTCTCGGCTTCGACTGCGGCTTCGACTGGGGCTGGGGTCGGGGCGGCCCGGGGGGCGTCCGGCGGGCCGGGGCCCGGCCGGGACGCCGGACCCCGGCGCGGCTCAGGAGACCTGTTCGACGGCGCCGGCCGGCTTCACGTCCCGCTCGGCCTCGCGCAGGGCGCGGGTGGTCACCCGGGAGGCGAACACCACGGCGGCGAGCGCCAGTCCGAGGCCGCAGACCACGAAGGCGTGCTCGGGGCCGAGCCAGCGGCCGAGCCCGCCACCGGTCAGCGCGCCGACCGGCACCGCGCCGAGCACGATCAGCCGGTAGGCGGCGGTGACCCGGCCGAGGAGTTCGTCGGGGACGGCGGCCTGCCGCAGCGTGCTCACCACGATCTGGTTCAGGGCCGTGGAGACGGCGGCGAGGAACATGACGATCTCGGAGAGCACGATGCTCCCGCTGAGGCCGAGGACGAGGTAGCTGGCGGCGGGCACCAGCGCGGCGAGCCAGGTGACCGGTCCCCCGCCGATGGCCGGGACGACCCGCGCCGCGATCAGCGAGCCGATCACGGCGCCGACGGCCGGTACCGCGATGAAGACGCCGTACCAGGACTTGGAGACGCCCAGCGGCCCGGTCGCCAGGAGCACGAGCAGACCGGCGGTGGCGGAGGAGAACAGGTTGATCGAGCCGGAGATGAACGCCACCCGGCGCAGCAGCCGGTGCTCCCAGAAGTAGGACCAGCCGGCCTTGATGCTGCGGACGACGTCTCCCGCCGAGTGCTTGCCCCCGCTGGTGTCGCTCGCGCTGGGGAGCATCCGGGGCAGGGTGATCGCGGCCAGGGCGCCGAGGGCGAAGAGCCCGGCGGTGGAGGAGAACACCATGATCGCCGACAGCGCGAACAGGGCGGCCCCGGCCGTCGGTCCGACGAAGTTGTTGATCGCCGACTGGGTGGCGAACAGCCGCCCGTTGGCCCGTTCCAGGTCGGCGCGCTCGACCAGTCGCGGCGGCACCGTCAGCGCCGCGTTGTCGACCAGGGTCTCGGCCGTCCCGGCCAGGAACACGGCGAGGTAGAGGACCACGATGCTGTGCAGGTCCGCCACCAGGGTGAGGACGAGCAGGAGGAAGCCGACCGCCCGGATCGCGTTGCCCCACACCATGATCAGGCGTCGGTCGACACGGTCGGCGAGGGCGCCGGAGGGCAGGGTGAAGATCAGCCAGGGCAGGAACTGCGCCACCGTGATCCCGGCGACCAGCAGCGGGTCACGGGTCATCTCCACGGCGAGGAGGGGTACGGCGGCCAGCACCAGGCCGTCGGCCAGATTCGACAACCCCTGTGACCACCACAGCCTGGTGAAGCCCGGGCCCAAACTCATGTCCGCTCCTCTGTCGTTCGTGCATGCGGTGCGTGCGGTGCGTGCGTGCGGTGCTTCTGGTACTCGCGGTGCCGGTAGTGCCGGTAGTGCTTCTGGTGCTCTCGCGCATTTCGTGCCCGTGGCGCTCGTGGCGCGTTCGGTCGGGTCAGCGGGACTCCGCGCCGCTCCGGCTCAGGGCGGCCGTGATCCGGGCGTAGTAGGGGAGTTGGTCCCGCTCGAACGCCTCGGCGGTCCGCTCCAGCTCCGCCGGGAACGGCTTGCGCCCGGCCGGGACGGCGCCCAGCGCGTCGGACTCGCCGGCCGCCGCGTGCCAGCGTTCGGTGGCCTTCCAACTGGCGGGCGGCTCCTGCTTGAAGGCCAGTGCCTCGGCCCGGAAGTCGATCCCCATCGCCTCGCAGTACCGCCGCATCTCCGCCTCGGCGCCGCCCGCCAGCCGGTCCCCGTCGACGAGGTGCACCGGCAGCCCCGCGCCGGTCACCGTCTCGACGATGTCCCACAGGTGCCCGAAACCCATCGCCGAGGACGTGGCGTCGGCCTGCATCACCAGGTGCGAGCGCACCGTGTCCCGGGGGTTGCGGACCATCGCCGCGTGGCGGCAGCGCCGCAGGAAGGCCGGGTCGCCGCCGAGCCGGTCGAGCGGGAAATCGGTGGTGTCCTTGAAGAACACCGGCCGCTCGGCCGCCGTGTCGACGAGCGCGGCCATCACCTCCTCCTGGGTGGCGCAGCTCCGGCCGGCGACGTCCGCCTCGCCGAAGTCGCACACCCGGGAGAACGGCTCGTGGACCACCAGGAAGTCGCCGCGCTCGTACATCGCCCGCTCGAACGCGGTCGACCGCGAGCGCGGCACGCTCCACAGCGCCAGCAGACTCGGCTGTTCCGTCATGACGCCGCCTCCGGAAGGGTCTTGTCCAGTTCGGCCAGGGCGGCGCGCAGAACGCGGATGCCGTCGAGGTACTCCTGGATCAGGATGTGCTCGCTGTCGGTGTGGTCCTCGTGGCAGTCCCCCGGGCCGTAGGTGGCCATCGGGACCCGCCAGGTCCGGCTCAGGGTGTTCATGTCGCTGGTGCCGGTCTTGAGCTTGTGCGCGGGGCGCAGTCCGGCGGCGGCGATGCCGCGGGACAGCGCCCGTACGCAGGCGGAGCCGCGCGACACGGTGACGGCGGGCACCTGGTACTCGGCCGAGACCTCGATCCGCTCGCCGAGGACCGCCCGGACGTCGCGCAGCAGCCCCTCGGCGGAGGTGCCCGGCGGGGTGCGGAAGAGCAGCGAGCAGGAGCTGGCGAAGGGTTCGAACCGGCCGTCCCTGACGACCATGCCGATCCCGTCGAAGGTGTCGTTGCCCCGGGTGCCGTAGGTCTCGAAGAGCCGGGCGAGGGCCCGGACCAGGGTCTCGCTGGACTTCGGCCCCGGGGTCGCGGTGTGGGTGCGCTCGACCTCGCAGCGCACCGCGAGCTGGACCATGCCCTTGTAGCCGATGGTCACCGAGGAGGCCCCGCTCGGCTCGCCGACGATCACGGCGTCCGGGACGGGGACCGTGACCCGGACGTGCTCGGCGCCCCGGGAGCGGAGCGTCTCCTCCTCGACCACGCCGACCCAGTGGATCCGGAGGCCGAGGTCCCGGCTGTTCAGCGCCGCGACGAGCATCGCCGTCAGCGGACCCTTGGCGTCGACGGCGCCCCGGCCGCGGACCAGGGTGCCGGTGTGTTCGAAGGGCACCTTGCCGGGCACGGTGTCGAGGTGGCTGAGCAGCATGACCGTGCGGGTTCCGTGCCCGACCAGGACGTGGACGTTGCCCACCTCGTCGAGGTGGCTCCGCGCGCCGTGTCCGGCCGCGATGTCCCGCAGCCGCTCGGCCAGCTTCCGTTCGCCACCGGAGACGGACGGGACCGCCACCACCTCGGCGAGCAGTGCGACGGCGTCGCTCTCGGTCAACGCCCTTGTTCCGGTCTCGGGATGATGGATCGTCATATCGTGCCACGGCCCTTTCCGATGAGGGTACCGCCGCCGCGCAGGGCGGCCGCGATCGGCGCTTCCACCCGGCCGTCGCAGATCTGGACCGCGCCGGCGCCGTGGTCCAGCGCCTCCACCGCGGCGGCGACCTTCATCCGCATGCCGCCGCCAAGAGCGGCCACCAGGTCGGCGGCGCCGTCCCGGTCCAGGGCGGGGACGACGGAGGCGGGGTCGTCGCGGTCGGCGAGCACGCCCGGCGTGTCCGTGCAGAGCAGCAGCCGGTCGGCCCGCCAGGCCGCCGCGATCGCGCAGGCCATCCGGTCCGCGTCGACGTTGGTGGGCTCGCCCTCGGCCGTCATCCCCGGCGGGCACACGACGGGCAGGATGTCGCGGGCGAGCAGCGCCTCCAGCACCGTGGTGTCCACGCCGACCACCTTGCCGGCGAGGTTGTCGCGCACCACCCGGACGGTGTCGCCGAACACGGCGCGGATCGCCGCCTTGCGCCGGGTGCGGACGAGCCCGCCGTCCATGCCCGACAGTCCGGCGGCGGTGACGCCGCGCGCGGCCAGTTCCGAGACGATCCGGGCCTGGGTCCGCCCCCGCATCGCCATCATCAGGGCGGTGAGGGTCGCCGCGTCCGTGTACCGGGTCACCATGCCGTCCGGGGACCGCAGGGTGCGCCGGGGCAGGCCGAGCGCGGCGACGGTGTCGTCGATGTCCCGGGAGCCGCCGTGCACCACGACGATGCGGTGCCCGGGCCACAGGGCGGCGATGTCGTCGGCGATCGCGCCGCTGTTCTGCTGGAGGCTTCCGCCCCACTTCACCACGATTCTCATCCCGGTCACACCGGGTGCAATCCGGGGAAGGTCAGCCCGCAGGTCTCCGGCAGGCCGAGCATGAGGTTCATGCACTGCACCGCGCCGCCCGCCGCGCCCTTCACCAGGTTGTCGAGGCTTCCCAACACCAGGGCCCGTCCGCGGTGGTCGGCGACGATGCCGACATCGCAGAAGTTGGAGCCGAGCAGCACCTTCGGGTCCGGGTAGCGGAACGTCCCGCGAGCGCTGTTGACCAGCCGGACGAACGGCTCGCCGCCGTAGTCCTCGCGGTACATGGCGAGCAGTTCGCGCTCGCCGACGTCCCCGACCGGCACCTTGGCGAGCGTCTGCACCCCCCGCACCTGCGGTGTCGCGGTGACCGTCATCGACACGCCGATCCCGAGCGCCTCGGCCACCTCGGCCTCGTGCCGGTGGTCGAACGGCGCGAAGACCCGCATCACTCCGCTGCGCAGGGCATGGGAGTTGGCGTCGCCGCCGGAGGCGCCGGAGCCGCTGCTGCCGGTCCTGGCGTCGACCTGGACGTCCTGGAGCAGCCCCCGGGCCGCGAGCGGCGCCAGGCTGAGGATGGCGCTGGTGGCCATGCATCCCGGGACGGCGACCCGGGTCGCGTCGACGATCTGCTTGCGGTGCAGTTCGGGCAGGCCCCGGACGAAGGGCGCGGCGTGCTCCCCGTCGCGGCTCCAGCCGTAGTAGCGCTCCATCAGCGCGGGGTCCTCGATCCGGAAGTCCGCGGTCAGGTCGACGATCCTGGGCGCGAGCGCGGCCACGTCGTCGAGGATCTCCGCCGTGGAACCGTGCACCCCGGCCAGGAAGACCAGGTCGACCGCCTCCAGTTCGCTCCGGCGGCGGTAGCGCAGTCCGCTGCCGCGCAGCGGCGGGTGCGCGGTCTCCACGGCGCGGCCGGCCTGGGTGTCGGAGGTCACCGCGGCCACCTCGACCTCGGGATGGTGCACGAGCAGGCGCAGCAGTTCACCGCCCACGAAGCCCCGCCCACCCACCACTGCGATGCGTTTCATACCGGTTCCTTCACCTCACTCGGCTCGGCTGTCCAGACCTCGACGATGCGGGCGGCGACGTCGACGCCCGTGGCGCGTTCGAACCCCTGGAACTCCACCCGGGAGTTCACCTCCAGCACCGTGTGGCTCCCGTCCGCGCGCTCGACCAGGTCCACACCGGCGATCGTCGCGCCCACCGCGGCGGCCGCCCGGACGCAGAGCCGGTGGACCTCCTCGTCGGGCGCGTGCTGCTCGACCGTCGCTCCCCTGGCCACGTTGTTGCGCCAGTCGCTGCTCGACCGGGTGATCGCGCCGACGCACACGCCGTCGACCACGATCCCCCGGACGTCCGGGGAGCCCGGCCGGACCGCCTCCTGGACGATCACGGTGCGCGCGACCGCCGAGGGCAGCGCGGCGCAGTGCTCCAGGACGGCCTCGGCCGCGTACTGATCGGTGATCAGGCTGACCCGGTTGCCCCAGGACGCGCTGAGCGGCTTGATCACGGCGGGGTAGCCCAGGGCGGCGACCGCCGCCCGGCCGGCCTCCGGGGTGGGGGCCAGCAGGGTGGTCGGGGTGGGGACGCCGGCCTGCCGCAACCGCAGGTAGGTGGACCACTTGTTGCCGCACACCCGGATCGCCTCGGCGTCGTTCACGGTGCGGGCGCCGAAGGCTTCCAGCGACTCGCCCGCGAGGGCGGCGCGCTGGCTGGAGATCTCCCGGTTGAGGACGGTCGTCCCGCTCAGCCGCTCGGTGTCCCCGGGTCCGAACGACATCGTGCGGGGGTCCAGTCGGGTGACCTCGACCCCGCGGCGGTCCAGCTCGGACAGGAGCCGCCGTTCCTCGTAGCGGACGGTCGACAGCAGGATCCCGAGCCGTGTCGACGCTCTCCGCCGGTCACTCACCCCAGTCCTCTTCGGGCTCGGGCGCGAGGGCCAGCTCCAGCGGGTCCACGGACTGGATCTCCAGCTCGGTGGCGCACCCGGGACAGCTCACGATCTCCCCCTGGTAGCTGTCCCCCGGTATCTTCAGCGGGCCGTCACAGCTGACGCACAGTGTTTCCATCTCGTCGGTCCTCTCTCGGTCAGTACTCGGTCAGTACTCGGTCATTGCCCGGTCGTCCGGTCCTCGCGCGGTCGGTCTCCCGGTCACCGCGGGTGCCCGACGAACTCCAGGACCCGGTGGAGCACGGCCCCGGCGGTGAGTCCGCTGTCCTCCAGCAGGGCGCCGTGACTGCCGGGCGGGAGGAATCCGGTGACGCCGATCGGCAACCAGCGGATCCCGCGCGCCCCCAGCGCCGACGCGACCTGCGCGCCCATGCCGCCGGAGGTCCACGCCTCCTCCAGCGTGACCAGCCACCGGCAGTCGGCGGCGACGGCCGGGCCGATCGCGGCGGCGGCCTCCGGGTCCACGGTGTGGGCGTTGATCACCTGGGCCTCGTACCCGGCGGCGGCGAGCCCCCGCGCGACCTCCAGGGCCGTGGCCAGGATCTCCGGGCCGGTGGCGACCAGGGCGAGGTCCCGCCCGGGCCGGACCTCCTGCGGGAGGCCGAGCTCCGGCTCGGGCAGTCCCGCGAACACCGGCGAGTCCTTGCGTCCCAGCCTCAGATAGGTCGGCCCGTCGTACTCCAGGCACTGCCCCAGCAGGGACACCGTCTGGCGCGCGTCGGCCGGGACGACCACCCGCATGTTCGGCAGGGCGTTCATCAGCGCCAGGTCCTCGGTGGCGTGGTGGGTCGGGCCCAGCCAGCCGCCGCTGGCACCACCGTGGGTGCCGACCAGGCACACCCGGCGCTTCGGGTAGGCGATGTCGAGCTTGATGAACTCGAACGCCCGGCTCACCGAGAAGGCGGCGAAGGTGCAGACCAGGGCCCGCCGACCGAGGTGCTCGGCGCCGGCGGCGAGCCCGACGGCCGCGTTCTCCGCGATGCCGACGTTGAGATAGTCCATCCCCGGGGACGCCTGGACGCTCCCGGTGTCGGTGTCGACCACCAGCACGTTGTGGCGCGCGGCGAGTTCCGGCAGGGCCTCGGCGAAGGCCGCCCTGGTGCTCACCCGCTCCGCCTCGGTCTCAGCCACGGCCGGTCCTCCCCCCGCCGGTGGCGGCGGTCGCCGCCGCCGGCCGCAGGCTGCCCCGGACCCGGGCCAGCTTCCGCTCGGTGTCGAGCCGGACGAAGTGCGAGGCCGAGCGGCCCTCCAGCACCCCCACGCCCCGCGCCTTGACGGTGCGGCAGACCACCGCCGCCGGTCCCCCGGCGCGGGCCGCCCCGTCGAGGGCCTCGCCGAGCGCCGCCAGGTCGTGCCCGTCCACCTCGACCGTGTGCCAGCCGAAGCCGGCCCAGCGGCCGGCCACCGGCGCGCCGTCGCTGACCTCGCGCACCGCCCCGGTCTGCTGGAAGCCGTTGACGTCCACGACGGCCACCAGGTTGTCGGCGTCCATGGCGCGGGCCACCTGCGCCGCCTCCCACACGGTGCCTTCCTGCAACTCGCCGTCGCCGAGCAGGACGTAGGTGCGGGCGGGGGTACGTTCCGGGGTGCGGGCGGGGGCCCCGGCGGAGCCGCCGGCGGCCTGGCGCTGCGCCCACGCGGTGCCGTTGGCAAGGGCCAGCCCGTGGCCGAGCGAGCCGGTGGCGAACTCGACCCCGGGGACGGCGACGTTGCCGTGGGTGGCGAGCCTGCTGCCCGGCCGGCAGAAGGTGGCGACCTCCTCCCGGGGGATGAACCCCCGTTCGGCGAGGGTGGCGTAGAGGGCCATCGCCGCGTGGCCCTTGCTCAGCACGAAGATGTCGCGCTGCTTCCACTCGGGGTCGGCGGGGTCGATGTCCATGGTCCGGAAGAAGAGCGCGACCAGGATCTCGACGGCGGACATCGAGCCCCCGAGGTGGCCGCCCTCGGGGCCCGCGCACATGTCCACGATGTGCTCGCGGACGGCGCGCGCAGCGGCCGCCAGCTGCACGGGTGTCGGCCGGTGCTCGGGCCCGGTCAGCGTCCCGCACCTTCCGCGAGTTCCGGCAGGACCTTCAGGTGCGACCAGACCTTCTCCACGGCATCGGCGAAGCTCTGGAGCAACGGTCCGGCGTCCGGGGGAAGTTGGCGCTGCTGGAGGGTGAAGCTGCGGTCGATCACGTCCTGGGTGACCGGCCAGTGGTCGGGGCTCTGCCGGCTCAGCGGACGCAGGGCCGGCTGGTCGGCGAGCGGCATCATCTGGTACCTGGTCACCGGCACGCCCTCGGCGCGCAGGGCCCGCATCAGCAGGTTGCGGGCCGCCCCCGACTCCAGTCCGGGCAGCACCCGCTCGAAGTCGACGACGAAGCGCAGGATGTGCCAGGCGTGCTCGTAGCCGTCCGGCTCGGACGGGCATACCAGGCCCTCCAGCGGGCGCAGCCGGGCCAGGAAGGCCCCGACGTTGGTCCGCCGGGCCGCGTGGTACTCGTCGAGCCGCTCCAACTGGCTGGAGGTGTAGGCGGCCTGGACGTTGCTGAGTTTGGCGTTGAAGCCCAGCCGGTGGCTGACGTAGCGGCGGGGCCGGTCCGGGCGGATCGTCTCGCCGAACTGGCGCAGCTGCACGATCCGGTCGGCGACGCGCTCGTCGTCGGTCACCACCAGGCCACCCTCGCCGCAGGTGGGGAGGTTCTTGGTCATCTGGAGGCTGAAGGTGGCGGTGTTGCCGGACGCGCCGGACAGGATCCCGTGCCGGCGGGCGCCGTGGGCCTGCGCGGCGTCCTCGATCACCACCAGGCCGTGCCGGCGGGCGACTTCGCCGATCGCGTCCAGGTCGGCGCTGAGGCCGTGCAGATGGACCGGCAGGACGGCCCTGGTCCGTTCGGTGATCCCGGCGGCCAGGCTGTCCGCCGACATGGTGAAGGTGACCGGGTCGACGTCCGCGTACACCGGGGTGGCCCCGACGTGCACCACGGCCATCGCCGTGCCGACGAAGGTCAGGGCCGGCACCACGACCTCGTCGCCGGGGCCCACGCCGTGGGCCAGCAGCGCCAGTTCGATGGCGGTGGTGCCGTTGCTCACCCCGACGCAGCGCCGCACGCCCAGGTAGTCGGCCCAGGACCGTTCCAGCCGTTCGACGGCGGTCTCCTCCGCCCGGTCGGAGACGAGGACGTTCGACTCCAGGACGGACAGCACCGCCGCCCGGTCCGCGTCCGTCGTCCTCGGCCAGTCCACCGGTGCCAGCGCCCCCAGTACGGGTTCGCCCCCGGCGAGCGCCAGCCCGCCCACAGACCCGCCATCCATCAGACGTCCGTCCATTCCTCGGCCAGGGCGAGCTGCCAGTCGGCAGCCAGCTGCTCGTACGCGTGCACCAGCTCCGCGCCGCGGCGCGGCACGAGTTCCGTGATCCCGGCCGTGTCCGCCGCGTGGGCGCCGAGCAGCCGGACGTTGGACCAGGCCGCGACCACCCGGTCCGCCGAGGCGGCGGCCTCCAGCAGCCGGGGCCGCTTCGCGCGGTGCGCGAACTCCTGGGCCAGACGGCCGTGCAGGAACGCCTGCGACTGCATCGCCCAGCCCAGGGTGTAGGCGCCGCGGAGTTCCGCCGGGTCACCGCGGTGCTCCGTCAGCCGTTCGACGAAGCGCGCCAGCCCGGCCCGGCCGGTCCAGAGGCGGTCCCCGGGAGCGGCCGTGCCGCCGGTCCAGCGGTCGAGGTTGCCGCGCAGCGCCAGGGCGACCCGGTCGGCGGCGAGTTCGCCGGGCCGCTCGCGCACCGAGGTGGTGAGGACCCGGCCGCCGATCTCCCGGCTGGAGAAGAAGACGTCCTGGTCGTCGGAGGGATTGCCGGAGAGCCAGCTCGCCAGCAGATGTTCGGCGGCCAACCAGCCCTGGAAGCGCGGTGGCTGGGCGTCGGAGACGTAGAACTCCACACCCCCGTCGGCGGTCCGCCGCCACCCGGGCACCACCACCAGGTGGGCCGCGTGCACGTCGTGGAAGGCCGGGCGGAACGGGAGGTGGTAGTTGTCCACCGCCACGACGACGCCGGAGTGCTCCTCGATCAGCGCGATCAGATCGTCCGCGTCCGCGCCGGTCGTCCAGGCGGACTCGACCTCGTGGTAGGGGCACAGGTCACCCGCCACGCCCCGGTCGCCCTGGGCCGGTCGGTAGAACTCCTCGCGCGGGACGTCCTCCGGCGCGAAGACGAACTCGCAGGAGAGGCCGAGGACTTCGACGGGCCGCAGGCCGTGCTCCAGCAGCACGCCGCCCAGGGTGGTCTGCAGGCAGCTCAGCGGGTCCTCGTACCACTGCGGGTAGCTTCCGGCGGCGCCGTCCCACCGGGCGGCGCGCGGCGCGGCGCCGGTCGTCCCGGTCCCGCTCGTCCTAACTGAGTGCACGGCTGGCTCCCTGTATCAGCGGGTCGCCGTCGGCACCGGCGCCCAGGGGCCGGCCGACGAGCGTCAGGGCGAAGAGATGGACGGCCGGGTTCCTCGGCAGCGACATCGCGGTGAGCGGCTTGCGCGAGGTCACCGGGACGCGCTGGCACCAGAGGGTGATCCCGATCCGCTCCTGCACGTGGTGCGGGTAGTGGATGACGTCGGTGCGCAGCGCCAGTTCCTCGCCGAAGTCGGACCGGCCCTCCCACAGGTCGGAGAGCGCGAGTTGGTCCCGGTCCACCGTGCCGTCGGAGAAGTGCCAGGTGAGGACGTCCCTGACCCGGCGCTCCCCGCAGCCGATGAGGTAGAGCCAGTCCCACCGGCGCTCCGGGACCTCGATCCGCTGGCCGGCGCAGCGGACGTTGTCCGGGCCGAGGCCGTCGAGCCGGGCGCTGCGCAGCGGAACGCCGTCGACGACGAGTTCCAGCGGCGTCTCCCGCGCCGGCAGCGAGTTGCGCCAGACGTTCAGCCGGCCGTCGGCGAGGTTCGCCGGGGTGGTCGCGGCCTGGTTGTTCATGAAGGGTTCGAGTGCGAGCACCTTGTGATCAGTCAACGGAGGTCCTTCCGTACCAATGCCCTGCTCTGCAAACGGGGTTCGACGACGGTGAAGCCGCAGGACTCGAAGGTGGTCACCCGGCCGCGGAAGCTGCCGCGTTCGACGGCGGCCCCGGGGTCCCGGTCGTCCTCGGGGTACGCCTCGATGAACTCGGCCTTCTCGTCCCGAGCCCATCGCGCGGCCCGGTCGATGAGCACCTTGGTGAGTCCCTGGTGCCGGTGGTCGCGGGTGAGGTAGAGGCAGACGACGGACCAGATCCGCTCCGGGTCGTCGCCCTTCAGCAGCTTGGCCGCGCGGGACCTGGCCAGCCGGGGGAAGCCGAGCCGGGGGCCGACCCCGATCCAGCCGGCGGGGACGCCGTCGACGGTGCCGAGGACGCCCACCCGCTCGCCGCCCTCGACCAGTTCGCGGAGCCGGTCCTTGCGCGCCGCGGTGCCGCAGGAGGAGCGTTCCTTCGCGGTCATGCGGAAATAGGTGCACCAGCAGTTCTCCACGAGCCCTTTCGGCTCGAAGAATTCGCCGACCGTCGGCCAGTCGCCCGGCCCGACAATGGTGGTGACGAAATCGCTCATCGCTTCTGCCTTCCGCGGATGCGGTCGCCGTCCCGGTCGCCGGTTACTTCCAGGTCACGGCGAGCGGCAGACATACTACGCCGTTCAGGAAGTTCGAGATCAGGTGCCCGGGTTCGCCGTCGAGTGCCACGGACCGCACATTCCTGCGCCAAAGGTCGAAGAATATCTTCATACCGATTGCGGCGACATGCTGGCCGATGCACCGGTGCACCCCGAGGCCGAAGGCCAGGTGGCGGTTGGGCGAGCGGTCCGGGACGAACCGGAACGGATCGGCGAACACCTCCTCGTCGCGGTTGGCCGAGGCGATCCAGGCGGAGACCAGCGACCCGGCCGGCAGCTCCGTCCCGGCGACCGCGGTGTCCCGGGTGGCGCGCCGCAGCACATGGTTGACCGGGCTCGCCCAGCGCAGCGCCTCGTCGACGAACCGCTGGTCGGTCTCCTCCTGGCGGGTGAACCAGGACCACAGGTCCGCGTCCTCGGCCAGCATGATCAGCATCTGGTTGACGGTCTGGGGCACGGTCGGATTGGCGCCCATCAGGAACGCGTAGGCGTTCAGCAGCGGCACGTCCCGGTCCGGGTCCCGCACCACCTCGGCCGTGGCCGGGCAGCGGCCGCTCACCGAGTCGGCGGGCGGGGCGTCCTCCAGGACGTTCCCCAGCACCGACATGATGGTCGTGTGCGCCTCGAACAGGTCGAACCGGCGCTGACGCTCGGACTCGGCCGGGTTCACCCCGCCCATCGCGCGCACCGTCGCCCGGCCGGTCACCGCCCACTGCTCCTGCGGGATGCCCATCAGCAGGCCGGTGATCGTCATCGGCAGGGTGACCATGGCCTCGCAGAAGTCGAAGGACTCCCGACCCCGGAGGGTGTCGAACAGCTCCGCCATCCGGTCCGTGATGCCGCGCTCCAGGCGCTGCGCCGCCTGCACCGTCATCAGCGGGGTGAAGACCCGCTTGATCGCGGGGTGCAGCGGCGGGTCCGTCAGGTGGATCGCCGCCCCGGCCGCGACGTCCCCGTCACCGCGCACCGTGAGCATGGTGCTGTACGCGGAGGAGAACGTCCCCGGGTCGTTCAGCACCTCGAACACGTCCGCGTGCCGCAGGGCCGCGAAGAATTCCTGGCCGTCCGGGGTCGGCTGCGACGACAGTCCGTCCTGCTTGCGCAGTTCCCGCCAGCGGTCATGCATGTTCCGGATCGCGTACTGCGATTCCTCGTAGAGGTCGGAGGACATCGGACCGGAGGACATCAGGTCGGAGGATTCGGGGTCCGTGGGAGAAATTCGCATCGATAAACCGCCTTCACCTGGGAATTCCGGCACTCGAACAACACACGCGCACGGTCCGGGCTATCCGGCGGCCACCGCGGCCTCCCGGTCGAGGAATCCGATACTCTCCGCGCATTTCATGTAGTAGCGCGAGGCGACCGACCACTCCGTGATCCCCTGGGCTCCCAGGACCTGCATCGCCGCCCGGACGACGCGTACCAGCGCGTCCTGGGCCACCAGCTCGAAGCGGCCGAGCTCGCCCTCGTCCACGTCGGCGGCGCGCTCCGCGAGCTCGTGCAGCCGGGTGCCGACGGCGTTCAGCTCGGCGTAGCCGCGGATCAGCGGGAACATCAGCGCGTCGAGGTCGACCAGCCTCCGGTCGAACTGCTCGCGCGCGGAGGCGTGTTCCCAGGCGGTCCGGAACAGCCCGAGACCGAGGCCGAGCGCGTGGGCCGCGTGGCGCAACCGACAGTCGGGGGCGGCGCAGCCGCCGTGGGAGTCCTCGTCCGCTGCTCCGGCCGCCGCGCCCGTGCCCGCTCCGGCCGGTTCATCCGCTCCGGCCGGTTCGAGCGGGAGGCGGCAGGACCGGTAGGCGTTCTCGTACCCGAGGTAGCCCAGGCCCAGCGCGATCGCGCAGCCGACCGTGAGGCCGAGCCCGAGGCCGCCCTCCTCCTCCGGCCGCTCCAGCGCGTCGAGGCCGAGCTCGGCCAGGGCGTCCGCGAGCGCGGTGCGCCGGACCGGCGAGTGGGCGAACAGCGGCTCCACCCGGACCGCGGCGCCCACCGGCCCGAGGACCTCCAGGACGGTGTCGACCAGGTCCCCGCCGAAGCGGTGCAGGATCGTCAGGCAGCGCCGCTCGTACTCCTCCTTGAGGTCCGCCGCGATGGTGGAGAGCATCATCTCCGAGGTGCCGGCGGACAGGGTGAGGCCCGGCGACTCGGTCAGGCCGGAGAACAGTTCCTCGTGCACCAGCTCGTCGCGGACCGGGCCGTCACCGCCGGGGCCGCGGCCGACCGTGCTCCAGCGCCGCAGCACCTCGTGGCCGACCTGCTGACAGGTCTCGCTGGTGTACAGCTTGGCGACGGCGGTGTCGATCGCCCTGACGTCGGCCCGCAGGAAGACCTCGGTGGCCGCGCGGGCCAGCGTGGTGGCGCACTCGACCTGCCCTTCGAGCCGGTCCGGCCCCGGGGGGCGGCCGGCCGTCGTCCGCAGCGCCCGCAGCCAGCGGGCCGCCCTGACGACGTGGTCGATGCCAGTGCGCTCGATGGCCAGCGCGCCGTCCAGCAGGGCCCAGCCACGACCCTCCTCGCCCACCCGGCGCCAGTCCTCGACCTCGACGTCCCGCAGCCGCACCCGGCACATCCGCTCGCGCTGCACCGTCTCCACCAGTTCGACGGTCACTCCGTCGGCGGCCAGGTCGATGACGAAGAGCGTGATGCCGTCGTACTTGTGCCCGTCCCGGCCGGTGCGGGCGGCCACCAGCGCCGACCCCGAAACGTCGCTGTAGATGCTGAACACCTTGACGCCGTTGAGGAGGTAGCGGTCGCCCCGCCGCTCCGCCCTGGTGCGGAGCGCGGCGAGGTCGCTGCCGGCCCGCGGCTCGCTGTAGAGGACGGTGGAGAACTCCTCGCCACCGGCGAGGCGCGGGAGCAGTTCGCGCTTCAGCCGCTCCGAACCGGACTTGAGCACGAAGTTGCCGACGATCTGCACGGTCAGCGCGTGGACGAGGTCCGGCAGGCCGGTCGAGCAGAAGCCCTCGAACAGCTCGATGGCGAGCCGGGTGGGCAGACCTCCGCCGCCGAACTCCCGCGGCCAGTCCGGGGCGAGCAGTCCGCGCCGGCCCAGCTCCCGGTACGCCTCGGCGATCGCGGCCGGGTCCATCCGCCGGGAGCGGATCACCAGGTCGCGCCAGTGCGGGGTGGCCACGAGCTCGGCCAGGGCCGCGTGCAGGGCGGCCTCGTCGGCCTCGGCCTCCCCGGCGGCTCCGGTCGCCCGGTCGGGCTCGTGCGCCCGGACCACCGTCCCGGCCGTGTCCGCCGCCGTGTCGATCTCCGTGTCCGCCTCCATGCCCGCCTCCGTCTCCGCGTCCGTCTCCGTCACCGTCTCCGCGTCCGCCGCCTCTGCCGGCCGCCCCGGCCCGCCCGGGACCGGTGCGGCGGCGCCGCTCCGGTGCTCCCGGACGATCCGCTCGATCGCGTCGAGGTTGCCGCTGTCGCCCAGCAGGCCGTAGTGGTCGCCGGGCAGGTCGTGGAGGTCCACGCCGCCAGTGGTCGCGCTGCGCCAGTCGGAGGTGAGCGACTCGGCCGCCCGCACCGACGCCAGACCGAGGTCACCCGCGGTGGGGTGCCACTCGCAGACCAGCCGCCGGTTGTGGGTGAAGACGGCCAGCCGCTCCGCGAACACCTCCGGATCCAGGTCCAGCCGCTCGGCGGCCTCCGCCGCCGTTCCGGCCGTGAACCCCGCTTCCTGCCCGCCCAGTTGCAGGGCGTCCTGGACGAAGCCCCGCAGGGCCTCGGCGGGCGTCCAGACCGGGACCACCCGGCCGGCCCAGGTCGAGTCGAGGAGCACCACCTCGGGGCGCTCCCCCCGGGCGGCGAGGAGGCAGGCGACCTCCCAGGCGAGGGCGCCACCGAACGACCAGCCGCAGACCACGTCGATCCGGGGGCCGTGCCCGCCGAAGCTCTCGACGTGCCGACGGGCGAGCTCCTGGATCGACCCGGCCGGACCGGCGTCGACGACCGCGGGGGCGGTCACGTCCAGCCCGAGGCACCGGTGGTCGGCCAGCCGCCGCACCAGCGGCTGGTAGGCCAGCAGGCTGCCGCCCACCGGGTGGGCGAACAGCACCACCCGGCCGGGGGTCGCCGAGCGGCCCAGTTCGACGAGACTCGACGTGCCCGCGGGTACCGATCTGGTCCGGAGAAGGGCGTTCAGGCGTTCCCCGCCGTCGAGCGTCACGTGTCCCCCAGCATCGCGGTCCTTGTCACGGTCCTTGTCGCGGTCACCGTCGCGGTCCGCGCCCCGGCCGCCGTCCCCGGTCCCGTCCCGGCCCGTCTCCCGATCCGCTTCCTGATCCGTTGCGCGGCCCATCCCCCCGGCCCTCACTCGGCCAGGAGGCGGGCGACGTCCTCTTCGCTCATCCCCTCGATGGCCGCCTGGAGCTCCTCCGGGGACAGCCGGGCCAGCTGGGCGCGTTCGACCTCCAGCGCCAGGGCCTGCACGCTGGAGTCCGCGAAGAAGGCGGCCAGCGAGATGTCGGTGGTGAAGATCTTCTTGATCTTGGACACCAGCTGGGCGGCCTGGAGGCTGGTACCGCCCAGGTCGAAGAAGCTGATGTTCTTCGCGAAGTCGGTGCGGCCGAGGATCGGGCCGAACGCCTGGGTCAGCATCCGGCGTTCGACCTCGGTGAGCCGGTCGGACGGCTCCGGCTCGACGGCGCCGTCCTCGTCGACCCCCGGCAGGGCGCGCTCGTCGATCTTGCCGCTGGCGTTGATCGGGAGCTCGTCCAGCAGCACGAACCGGCTCGGCACCATGGTGGACACCAGAAGCTTGCGGCAGTGGTCGCGCAGGGCCGTCTCGGAGACCTCGCCGGTCCCGCCGGTCGCGCAGTAGGCGACCACCCGCTTCTGCTCCTGGTCCTGCTGGACCTGGACGAACACATTGCGCACACCGCGGGCGGAGCGGACGGCGCTCTCGATCTCGCCGATCTCGATCCGCACCCCGTTGATCTTGACCTGCTTGTCGGCCCGGCCGACGTACACCAGCCGGCCGTCACCGTTGAAGCGCGCCAGGTCGCCGGTGAGGTAGAGCCGGACCGAGGGGTCGTCACCGACCGGGTCGGGGATGAACCGCTGCCGGTTGTCCTCCTCCCGGTTCCAGTACCCGGCGGCCAGACCCGCGCCGCCGATGGCCAGTTGGCCGATGACACCCTGCGGCACCGGGACGTTCCGGGCGTCCAGCACGTACGCGAGGTGGTTGTCCATCGGCCCGCCCATCGGCAGGGCGGAGGGTGCCAGCGGCTCCGTCAGCTCCTCGACGATGCTGGTGACGGTGCACTCGGTGACGCCGTAGCCGTTGAAGATCCGCCGACCCCGGCCCCAGGCCCGGACCAGCTCGTGCGAGAACGCCTCGCCGCCGACGAAGACGATCCGCAACGCGTGCAGCGGCGCCGGGTCGAGCAGCTTCATCACCGACGGCGGCAGGTCGGTCACCGTGATCCGGTGCTCCTCCAGGAACCGCTGGACACCCGCCAGGTCGAGCCGCGTCGCGGCCGGCACCAGGTGCAGCGAGGCCCCCGTCAGCAGCGCGCCGAACATCTCGAAGACCGACACGTCGAAGCCGCAGGACGCGTAGCCGAGGAACCGGTCCTCCGGGGTGAGCTCGAACAGCGTCCGGACGTTGCGGATGAACGCCAGGATGTTGTCATGGGTGACGAGCACGCCCTTCGGCGTCCCCGTGCTCCCCGAGGTGTGCATCAGGTACGCGACGGCGCCGCCTCCGGAGGCCGCCACCGGGGCCGGGACCGGGACCGGCAGGTCCAGCGGCAGCGGGAACTCCAGGCCCGGGGCCACGCCGGCCGTCGTCGTGTCGCTGACCACGAGCTTCGGCGCGGCTCCGTCGAGGATCGACGCGATCCGACCCGGCGGATTCATGGCGTCGACGGGGACGTACACGGCGTCCAGCGCCATCAGCGCCAGGACGGTCGCCGGGAAGTCGGGGGACGGTTCGAGCGCCACGCCCACCCGGTCGCCGGGGCCGATGCCCTGGGCCGCGAAGTGGGCCCGGAGCGCCTCCGCGCGGTCCCGCAGTTCGCCGTAGGTCAGGGTCGCGCCGGGCGTGACCACCGCCGGCCGCTGGGGGTGCTCCTGCGCGACGGCACGGAAATGGGTGAACACGTTGCCGGTCGGGAGTGAAGTCCCGCGGCCCTTTCCGAGCACGGACTGCACCGCCCGGGAATCCTCGTCGTGGGCCCACGCCTCCGCTATGCAAAGGTTTGGAAAAGCGATGGCCCTGCGCAGGATTCCGACGAATGCCCGCTGCATCGTGGAAATGGTCGCGGCGTCGAAGACATCGGTGTTGTACGCGGTGTGGACATCCAGATCCGCGCCGTTCCTGGTGACCGTCCAGGACTGGAAGAACTTCGCGCGCGTGGTCTCCGGCTCGGTCTCCACCGCGGTGATTCCGTCGAGCCGCAGCGGCTCCGCCCATTCATTCATTGTCAGCGTGTACTGGAACAGGGTGGAACGCGCGGATTCACGCCGCACACCCGCCCCGGCGATGATCTCCTCAAGCGGCAGGTGCCCGTGCGCCTGACCGTCCCGGAATCGCCGCTGGACGTCCGCCAGACATTCCCGGAACGTCGCCCCGGGATCGACCCGGCAGCGCAGCGGAAGCATGTTGATGAAGAAGCCGATCGTCCTTTCGCATTCGACTTCGGTGCGGTTGGCCGTCGGCACTCCGAAGATGATGTCCTCGGACCCCGAGTATTTGTTGTAGAGCACGGCCATCGCCGTGGCGTAAACGGTGACCGGCGTCGTCGACAGCGCGGAGGCGAGCTCGTTCACCCGGGCCGCCAGACCCTCCCAGGTGGTCACC
The DNA here is from genome assembly GCF_044764505.1 of Kitasatospora sp. NPDC094019. Classification (NCBI taxonomy): domain Bacteria; kingdom Bacillati; phylum Actinomycetota; class Actinomycetes; order Kitasatosporales; family Streptomycetaceae; genus Kitasatospora; species Kitasatospora sp. NPDC094019. Next base: position 193,331 of record NZ_JBIWIF010000016.1, on the reverse strand, counting down.
TCGGCGGCGCCGGCGTAGGTCGCCTCGGGCGGGAGCGGACGGTCGCCGGGGACGTCCATGACGTCGACGCCGCGGAGCGTCCCGGCCCAGTGGTCCACGCTCTCCTGCCAGGCCCCGGCGGCCATGCGCTTGCGCTGCCAGGCGCTGAAGTCGGCGAACTGCACGGTCGGAGGCTCGACCTTGGGCTCGACGCCGGCCCGGCGGGCGTTGTACTCCTGCTCCAGCTCCTCGAAGAAGATCGAGGTGGACACGCCGTCGAAGACGATGTGGTGGACCACGAAGCCGAAGTAGTGGAGGCCCTCGCCGACCGCGACCAGGGAGGCCCGCCAGAGCGGGAACGCGGTCAGGTCGAGCTCCGTCGCGGCCAGCTCGGCCATCAGCCGCTCGGCCTCGGCCACGGATTCCACGGCCGTCCGCCCGACCACGATTTCGGGGTCCTCGACGATGCCCTGGAAGTACTCGTCGTTCTCCACCAGCACATGGGTCCGCAGCGCCTCGTGCCGCATGACGATACTCGCGAAGGAATCGGTCAGCGCCGCGACATCGAGATCGCCCTCCAGGCGGAACAGGAATGCGACGTTGTAGGTCGTCGTACCGGCCTGCAGCCGGTCCACGAACCACAAAGTGTTCTGTGAATGCGAGAGCGGTACATTGTTCCGGTCCTGGCGCGGACGGGGGCCTTCGGTGATCTTGGCCCGTGCGCGCGCCAACATACCCGCGAGCGACTGCTTCTTGTCCAATGCGGCACCGTCTTGTGCTGAACTCACACAAAGCTCCCTTGTCGTCAAGTGCGATCAAAAGCAGCAGTTCTGCGGGTTTTTCAGCGAGGCAGGAACGGGGTCGTGCGACTGATAAGCGCGTTCCGACCATCGGGCATCCTGCCGCAATGAATCAAGGCGGTCAAGGTCACCAACGCGAAGGCGATCACGACGCCACCGCGTTACACGTTCCGGCGCGGACGGCGTTTCTCCTGGTGGGACGAGAATTCGAGCACGTCGAGGGCGGAGTCCGGCGGTCCGCTCCCGTCCCCACCCCCTGACTTGGCAGGTTCCGGACACCGACGATCAGTCCAGCGCGTCGATCCAGCGCTCCAGCCGGTCCCCCTCGGTCAGCATCAGCCCGGGCTCGCGCAGGGTGTTGGTGAGCAGTGAGATCCCCTGGTACGCGGCGACCAGTGCCACCGCCAGCTCACGGGAGTCCGCCCGGCCCATCTCCGCGAACTGCGCCTCGACCCAGTCGAGGAGTCTGCGCATGACCTCGGCGACGGCGACGTCGAGGCCGTCGGCGCGCTTGTCGAGCTCCGAGGCGAGACTGCCGGTGGGACAGCCGTACCGGGCGGTGAGTTCGCGCTGCCCGACCCAGCCGGCCAGCAGCGCCTTCAGCCGTTCCTTCGGGGCGGGGAGCGCGTCGAGCCGTGCGATCAGCTCCTCCAAGCCGCTCCCGTGGGCCTGGATGGCGGCTTCGACCAGCTCGTTCTTGGTCTTGAAGTAGTAGTAGACGTTCCCGACCGGGACGTCCGCCACCCGGGCGATGTCGGCCAGCGTGGTCTGCTCCACGCCCTTCTCGTGCAGCACCCGCGCCGCGGCGGCGGCCAGCCGCTCGCGCTTGCCGGGGGCCCGTCCGGCGGCCTTCGCCGTCCCGGTCGCCTTTGCCGTCCTGGCCGTCTTCGGGGTCTTCGGGGTCTTTGAGTCAGTCACCTGACTAAGAGTAGACGCCCGACCCGGCGTCGGCTACTGTCGTTCTCAGTCAGCCAACTGACTAACTCGAATGGGGCGGACAACTTCCGCTCCCCACATGGGGGTTCACGATGATTGTTGTCACTGGTGCGACCGGGAACGTCGGCCGCGAGCTGGTCCGGACCCTGATCGACGCCGGCGAGCGGGTGACCGCCGTCTCCCGTCGGCCGGGGCCGCTCCCGACCGGCGTCCGGCACGTACCGGCGGACCTCGCCGACCCGGAGAGCCTGCGCCCCGCCCTCGACGGCGCCACCGCCCTCTTCCTGCTGGTCGCCGGCGAGGAACCGCGGGAGATCCTCCGGCTGGCCCGGTCGGCCGGGGTGCGCCGGGTCGTCCTGCTCTCCTCCCAGGGCGTCGGCACGCGGCCCGAGGTCTACCGCCACGCCGCCGGGTTCGAGGAGGCCGTGCGCGACTCCGGCCTCGACTGGACGGTACTGCGCTCGGGCGGCCTGAACTCGAACGCCTTCGCCTGGACCGACTCGATCCGCGCCGACCGCACGGCCGCCGCGCCGTTCGGCGATGTCGGACTGCCCACCGTCGACCCGGCGGACGTCGCCGCGGTGGCCGCCGCCACCCTGCGCGAGGACGGCCACGCCGGCCGGACCTACGAGCTCACCGGCCCGGCCCCGGTCACCCCGCGCGAACGGGCCGAGGCGATCGGCACGGCACTGGGCTCCCCGGTGCGGTTCGTCGAACAGACCCGTGAGGAGGCCCGGGCCCAGCTGCTGGCCTTCATGCCGGAGCCGGTGGTGGAGGGCACCCTCGCCATCCTCGGTCAGCCCCTGCCCGCCGAACGGACGCCGAGCCCGGACGTCGAGCACGTCCTCGGCCGCGCGCCGCGCGGCTTCGCCGACTGGGCCACCGGGGCGGCTCCGGCGTTCCACTGAGACCCATCGGAGGAGTGCCTGACGAGACGTCAATGCCTGTTGACCCCTTGCCGGTCCACCCCTCCCCGATTCCGGCATGCCCCCGGGAACGCGGACGCCGCGCTCCCGGGGGCCGGATCCGCCCGGGTCAGCCCGGGTCAGCCCGGGTCAGCCCGGGTCAGCCGAGGGTGACGCCGCGCTCGGCTGCCAACTCCTCCAGCCCGTACCGGGCGACGTGCTCCGGATTGGAAAGGTCGACGGTGCGGACGCCCTCGGCGGCCAGCCGCTCGTTGATCTCGTCCAGGTGCTGCCGGACGAGCTGCTTCTCGGCGTCGGTGGTGCGGCCCTTGTGCGGACGGCCGGCGTGTTCCGGGCTCGCGTAGTTGACCCGCTCCCGGCCCGCACCGGCGCCCACGGCCTGCGCCGGCACCGGCCGGGCGGCCACCCGCTCGGCACCGCGCAGCACCTCGGCCATCGGCGTCACCGTGGCCAGCCGGTCGAAAGCCTCGGCGGTCATGACCACCGTCTCCGGCTCCTCCGCGTCCGGGTGGTGGAGCTCGATCGTCACCAGGTCGAGCGCCAGCCCCCGCACCTCGGCCAGTTCCCCGGCGAGCGCCTCGATCGCGACCGGCCCGCCGACGAGGTCCGGGTGGGCGCGGACGACGATCCGCACCAGCTCGTCCTCGTCCTCCGCGTGCCTGCCGGTCAGGTCCGAGAACCGGATGATCTTCTGCCCCATGTCTTCCTCTCCTGCCCCTGATGATCAGCGCAGAGAGCCTAGCCGGGCCCGGCACCGCCCCCGCCGCCGTCGCCGCCCCGCCCCCTCCCCGTCACCGGAGAACGCGCCCGCCCGGCCCCGGGGATTGGCCCGCCGAACCGCGGATGGGGCACAGTGGCCACATGAGCGCGGACACGAGGAGTCACCGGACGGCGGGGTGGACGGGCCCCGGGCGACGGAGGCCGGTGCAGCAGCGCAGCCAGGAACGCTACGAGAGGATCCTGGACGCGAGCGCCGCGCTGCTCGACGAGGCCGGACCCGCCGCGCTCACCACCAAGGAGGTGGCCCAGCGCGCCCAGGTGCCGATCGGCACCCTGTACCAGTTCTTCGCGGGCAAGGAGGATCTGCTCGCCGCGCTGGCCGGCCGCAACCTCGACCACTATCTGCAGCGGCTCGACGACCGGCTGCGCACCGAGGCCCCCACCGGGCCCGCCGGGTTCACCGATCTCGCGGTGGACGAGTTCGTCGCGATGAAGCGGACCGTCCCCGGCTTCGGCCAGGTGGACTTCGGGCTCTCCGGACCGGCCGCGGCCGGCGCCGTCCACGACGACCGGCACCTGCTGGACGCCGAGGTGGACAACAACACGGCCGTCGCGCTGCGGCTCCAGGCCCTCGGCGGCGAGCTGTTCGGCACGAGCGACCCGGCCGCGCTGACCATCGGCCTGCGGGTGGCGCTGGAGGCGGCCGACGCGGTGCTCAAGCTCGCCTTCCGCGGCGACCGGGACGGCGACCCGGCAATGATCACCGAGTGCAAGCGGTTGATCCGGTGCTACCTGGCCGACCAGCTCGGCCCGCGCTGACCCCTCCCCCTCGGCGTCCCGACGCGCCGTTGCGGCCCGCGCGCGCCCGCAGCAGAGTGGAGACAGCGGACGGGGACCCGGGCGGCCCGCCGGCCGCCGATGTCCGCACCCACCCGAGGAGCACGACCATGCACGCAGCGGTAGGCGACCAGCTCCACATCCACAGCCGGGCGGTGGGCATGGTCGACCGGAAGGGCGAGATCGTCGAGGTGCGCGGCCAGGACGGCTCGCCGCCGTACGTGGTCCGCTTCGAGGACGGCCACGAGGGTCTGGTCTACCCGGGCCCGGACTGCAACATCGAACCCCGCGAGGCGACCCGCTGACGCCACCGCCCACCGCCCCGTGCCCGCCCGGCCCGGGGCGGTGAGCCGTGCCCCTCCCACCCTGGACGGCGCGGTTCCTCGCCGAGGCCGCGCCCGAGCTGCCGGGGCCGCTCGCCGCGCTCGCGCCGCTGCTCCAGCAGTACGGCTACGCGCTGGTCGCGCTGTTCGTGCTGCTCGACAACTGCGCCGTCCCCGCGCCGGGTCAGACCGTGCTGGTGCTGGCCGCCGTCTACGCGGGCACCGGGCACCTGAACCTCGCCGCCGTGGTGGCGATCGCCTTCGGGGCAGCGGTGCTCGGCAACACCCTCGGCCATCTGATCGGCGCCACCGGCGGCCGGGCCTTCGTCCACCGCTGGGGCCGGTACGTGCTGCTCACCCCGGAACGGGCCGCCCGTGCGGAGGTGTTCTTCGCCCGGCACGGCGGCAAGGTGGTGACGGTGGCCCGGTTCGTCGACGGCCTGCGGCAGACCAGCGGCATCATCGCCGGGACGACCGGCATGCCCTGGCGCCGCTTCCAGGTGTTCAACGTGCTCGGCGCGGCGCTCTGGGTCGGGGTCTGGGCGACCGTCGGTCATGTCGCGGGTGCCAACGTCGGCACGGTGTGGCGGACGGCGGTGCGCTACCAGCTCTGGCTGCTGGTCGCGCTCGGCGTCCTGGTCGCCGCCCTCGCCGGCCGGCAGCTGCTGCGCCGTCGTCGCCGCCGGGCGCGGGAGCACGAGCACGAGGGCGGGGGCGAGGGCCGACGCGAGGGCGAGGGCCAGCAGGCGCGCGGGCAGGCGCGGGAGCGGTCGGAGGACTCCTGAGGTCCGGTGCCCGGTCCCGGTTGCGGGGACCGTCCCGGCCGGTGAGCCTGGGAACGACCAGCTGGGAGGCGAGGATGACCGGAGCCCGCACCCCGACGGACTCGGCGCCGGCCGGCCAGGTCCGGCCCCCCGGCAACCGGAGCGTCGCCGTCGGCGTGCTCGCGGCCACCGTACTGCTGCTGGCCGCGCAGGCGGTGAGCGGCAGCAGCGCGCGGCTCGTCCTGCTGCTGGTCTTCGTACCCGCCCTGCTGGCCGGTCTGGGCACGCTCGCCCAGACCGTCGCCGCCGCGATCTGGGTGACCGGGGTGATCGTGGTCAGCTCCCTGGTCTTCCCGACCCCGTCGGTGGCCGGGCGCGCGCTGACCCTGGTCGGCGTCGTCCTCGCGCAGACGGTCGGCGTGCTGCTCTGCGCGCGCCGCCTCCGCCGGGACCGCGAACTCTTCCGGATGCGGCAGACCGCCGTCGCCCTGCAGCGCCAACTCCTGCGCCCGCTCCCCGCGCCGACCCGGCACGCGCTGCTGCACGGCCGCTACCGGCCGGTCGAGGAGGACGCCCTGGTCGGCGGCGACCTCTACGACATCGCCGACACCCCGTACGGCACCCGGGTCCTCGTCGGCGACGTCCAGGGCAAGGGCCTGCCCGCGATCGGCGCGGGCTTCGCCGTGCTCGGCGCCTTCCGCGAGGCGGCGTTCCGCGACCCGGCGCTCACCGCGGTGGCGCTCGCGCTGGAGAACGCCGTCACCCGGCACAACGCCTACGCGGCGCAGAGCGGCGAGGACGAGCGCTTCGTCACGGCGACCGTGTTCGGCCTGGACGGCGGCAGCGCCGTCCAGGCCGTCAACTGCGGCCACCTCGCCCCCTATCTGCTGGGCGACGGGGAGCCCGGGACCGTTCCGCTGGACGCCGGGGTCCCGCTCGGCCTCGCCGAGCTCGCCGGGGAGGTGCGCGCCGTACAGCGGTTCGAGCTGGCGGAGGGCGACACCCTGTTGCTGGTGACCGACGGTGTGACCGAGGCCGCGGACGCCGAGGGTGTCTTCTACCCGATCGACCGACGGCTGCGGGAGCTTCCCGACCGCTCCCCCGACGCCCTCGCCGGGGCCGTCGAGGAGGACGTCCGCCGCCACAGCCACGGCCCGCTGCGGGACGATCTCACCATCCTCGCCCTGCGCCGCACGCCCGCGAGCGACCGACCGGGCGGGAACGGCCGCACGCCCGGAAGCGTGCGGCCGAACGCGGACGGTCGGTCGCCGAACGCGTCCTGAGGGGCCCGGCCTCAGCCCAGTGGGAAGACCTCGAACGGGACGGCGAAGCGGGTGCCGAGCCGGGTGCCCGCCTCCCGGCCGAAGCCCTCCAGGAAGCCGCGCGCGTCCGCCATCGCCCCGCCGAGGCCGGCCAGGTACGCCTTGTGCTCCTCCAGCGAGGCGACACCCCGGTCGAAGTGATCGGTGATGTCGACGGCGTGCCCGGACTCCGGCGAGCCGGAGACCCAGATCGCCCGCACGCCGTTCCAGGGCTCGTGACCCTCCGCGGTCAGCTCGCGGAAGATCCAGCGGTTGCCCGCGTCCCGCACCCCGTCGAGCAGGGCCCGGCCGACCGCGATGTGGTCGGCCTGGTTGAGGAAGACCCCGCCCCAGGTGTCGTGGAAGTTGATGGTGATGACGATGTCCGGGCGGTGGCGGCGGACGGCGCGGGCGATGTCCCGGCGCAGCGGCAGGCCGTTCTCGACGGTGCCGTCCGGGTGACCGAGGAACTCGACGGTGTCGACGCCGACCACGGCGGCGGAGGCGATCTGCTCGGCCTCGCGCACCGGGCCGCACAGCTCCGGTTCCATGCTGTCGATCCCGGCCTCGCCGCTGGTGGCCATCACATAGACGACCTTCTTGCCCTGGTCGGTCCAGCGGGCGACGGCGGCGGCGCCGCCGTACTCCATGTCGTCGGGGTGGGCGACGACCACGAGGGCGCTCTGCCAGTCCTCGTCGACGTGCTCGAACGGCTTCGGCTGCGGCTCGGTCATCGTGCTGCCTCTTCCTGGAACCGGTGCGTGAGGGTGGACGCACCGTGCGGTCGTACGGTCCTACCGGACGCGACTCTAGAAGATCATCGGACCGCCCGGGAGGCGATTCGGAAGAACGGGAAAGATGCAGAGACTTCTCTGCAGATACCTCTATGCAGAGGATCCTCTGCAATCTAGGCTGCGGACATGACCACCGAGCGCCCCGACAGCTCCGACAGCTCCGCCACCTCCGCCTCCGCGGCGACGCCCGCTCCCGCCGGGCCGCCGCAGCGCCGCCTCGACGCCCGCAGCCTGCGCGGGCTCGCGCACCCGTTGCGGATGCAGATCTTCGAGCTCCTCAACCTCGACGGGCCCGCGACCGCCACCCGGCTCGCCGAACGGCTCGGCGAGAACACCGGCACCGTCAGCTGGCACCTGCGCCACCTCGCGGAGCACGGGTTCATCGAGGAGGAGACCGGACGCGGCACCAAGCGCGAGCGCTGGTGGCGCCGGGTGGAGGTGTCCAACCGTCTCGACACCGCCGACTTCCGGCACGACCCGGACAGCCGCGGCGCGGTCTCGCTCTATCTGCACCAGCTGGTCCAGCAGTACTTCAACCGGGTCAACGACTACATCGCCGAGGACTGGCCGGACGAGTGGCGCAACGTCGGCACCATCTCGGACTGGCGGCGGCTGCGGCTGAACCCGGCCCAGCTCCAGGCGCTCAACGACGAGATCTTCGCCGTCGTCGAGCGCCACACCCAGGCCCCGGGCACCGAGCCGGACCCGGCCGCACTGCCGATCGTCGTCCAGCTCCAGTCCTTCCCGCGCCGCCCCCGCGCCGACGCGGCCCGGAGCGACGAGGCCCGCGCCGACGCGGCCCGGAGCGGCAACGCCCGCACCGACGAGGCCCGCGCCGACGGCGACGCCCGGAGCGCCGAATGAAGCCCGACGCCCCCCGCCGCAGCCTGCTCCGCCGTCACCGGGACTTCCGCCTGCTCTGGTGCGGCGAGACCGCCGGCAAGTTCGGCGCCTCCGTGACCGGCGTCGCGATGCCGCTCATCGCGGTCTCCGAACTGCACGCCTCGACCTTCCAGATCGGCCTGCTCAGCGCCGCCTCCTGGGCGCCCTGGCTGGTCGTGGGCCTGGCGGCCGGCGTCTGGGTGGACCGCCTGCCGCGCCGGACCGTGATGCTGGTGTCCGCCGCCGTCTCGCTCGTCCTGTTCACCGCCGTCCCCGCCGCCGCCTGGGCCGGACGGCTCAGCACCGGCCTGCTGCTGGCGGTCGCCCTGCTCACCGGCACCTCGGCCGTGTTCTTCCAGACCGCCTACACCGCCTACCTGCCCGACCTGCTCGCCCCCGCCGACCAGCCCGAGGGCAACGCCAAGCTGCACGGCAGTGCCTCCGCAGCCCAGATCGCCGGCCTCGGCTCCGGCGGCCTGGTCGCCCAGCTCGCCGGCGCCGCCAACGGCATGCTCGCCAACGCGGCCACGTTCCTGGTCTCGCTGCTCTGTCTGAGCGGCATCCGGCACCGCGAGACCCCGGCAGCCGCCCGCGACGGGCGCGTCCGGAACCACGACGGACACGACCCGGGCCGCGCCGGACGCGGCCCGGAGCACACCGGACGCGGCACCGACCGCGCGCTGCGGCGCGAGATCGGCGAGGGCCTGCGACTGGTCGCCGGGGACCGCTGGCTGCGCACCCTCACCCTCTACGGCGCCACCTCCAACCTGGCGCTGATGGGGTACCAGTCGATCCTGGTCGCGTTCCTGGTCCGCGAGGTCGGACTCGCCCCCGGCACCGTCGGCGGGCTGGTCGCGGTGGCCGGCAGCGGCGGTGTCCTCGGCGCCTTCGCCGCCCGCCGGGTCGCCTCCCGGGTCGGCACGGCCCGCGCGATGCTCCTCTTCGAGCTGGGCCTGCCCGTGCTCGCCCTGCTGATCCCGCTCACCGGGAGCGGCACGGGCGTGCTCTGCTACGCCGTGGGCGGCTTCGGGGTCTCGGCCGGTGTGGTGGCCGGCAACGTCATCAAGGCCGGCTTCCAGCAGCACTACTGCCCGCCCGAGCTGCTGGGCCGGATCACCGCGAGCGCCGCCGTCCTCAACTTCGGCACCATCCCGGTGGGCGCCCTGCTCGCCGGTGTGCTCGGCACCGCGGTGGGGCTGCGCCCAGCCATGTGGATCACCACGGCCGGAGTGCCGCTCGCGGGGCTCGTCCTCCTGCTCTCCCCCGTCGGCCGGGCCCGCGACCTCCCCACCACCCACCACCCGCCGCCCGGCCGATCCGGCCGCCGCGCCGGCGCCCGCGCCCGGCACCGCCGCGGCCACCGCCTGACCGGTCCTCACCGGTCCTCATCGGCGCGGTCGGTCCGGGACCCGCGCCGACCCGTCCGTGCGCGCCGCGCCCGGGGCCGTACCGGCGCGAGCCGTAGGTTGGGCCCATGGCACAGCGCGCGCACGGCGTCCGGCTCTCGCCGCCGACCTGGCTGACGACCGGGCTGCGGCCCCACCCCGCACCGGTGCCGTGGGCGGCGGTGGCCCGCGCCTCGGTCGCGCTCGCCGCGCCGCTGGCCGTCGGCCTCGCCGCCGGGCGGCCCGCGTACGGCGCCCTGGTCTCGATGGGCGCCCTGTCCGGGGTGATCGGCGACACCGCCGACGCCTACCGGATGCGGTTCTTCAACATCGCCGTCCCCCAGCTGTTCGGCGCCGTCGGCGTCACCCTCGGCACGCTGGTGTACGGCCGCGACTGGACCGCCGTCGTCGTCCTCACCCTGGTGGCACTGGTCTCCGGGATGATCTCCTCGATCGGCTCGGTCGCCTCCGTCTCCGGACTCCTGCTCCTCCTCAACGCCGTCGTCGGGGCCGGGCTGCCGATGCCCCGGCCGTGGTGGACGGCACCGCTGCTGCTCACCGCCGGCGGGGCGGTGGTGCTGCTGCTCACCCTGTTCGGCTGGCCACTGCGCGGCGGTGTCCCCGAACGCGCGGCCGTCGCCGCCTCCTACCGCTCGGTCGCCGCCTTCGTCCGGGCCGCCGGCACCCCCGAGCACGACGAACGGCGACAGGCCGTCACCCAGTCGCTCAACGCCTCGTACGACCTGCTGCTCGCCCACCGCACCCGCCGGCACGGCCGCTCCCCCGGGCTGACCCGGCTGATCGCCCGCCTCAACGCCCTGATCCCGATCGTCGAGGCCACCTCCGCCGCCAAACTGCGCCCGGCCCGGCTCGGCCCGCTGCCGTCGGCCTGGCCGGAGGCCGTCCTGGCACTCGCCGACAGCGTCGAGGACGGCACCCGGACCGGCACCGCCGTCCGCCTCGACCTGCCCCCGCCGACCGGCCCCTCGGAACGCGCCCTGGACCAGGCCCTGCGCTACGCGGCGGCCGTCGGCGCCGAGCCCGACCACGCGCACGCCGCCGACCCCGACCGACTCGGCCGCCCCGCCGCCCCCTGGGTGCGGACCAGGCGCGCGGCCCGGGCGGCGCTGCTCTCCGGCGCGTCCTGGCGCTACGGCCTGCGGCTCGCCCTGTGCATCGGTCTGGCCCAGGTGGTGGTGTCGGTGCTGCCGGTGCCCCGCTCCTACTGGGTCGCGCTGACCGTCACCTTCGTCCTCAAGCCGGACTTCGGCTCGGTGTTCTCCCGGGCCGTGCTGCGCGCCCTCGGCACGGCCGGCGGACTGCTGATCGCCGTACCGGTGCTGGCCGAGGTGCCGCGCGGCTGGTGGGACGTGCCGACCGTCGCGCTGCTGGCGGCGCTGATCCCGGCCTTCTCCGCCAAGGGCTACGCGTTCCAGACGGCGGCCATCACCCCGGTCATCCTGCTGCTGTCCGACCTGCTCAACCACCAGGGGTTCGGGCTCGTCCTGCCCCGGCTCTACGATTCGCTGATCGGCTGCGGGATCGCCCTGGTCGCCGGGTACCTGTGCTGGCCGGAGTCCTGGCACACCCGGATCGGCGACCGGCTGGCCGACACCGTGACGGACGCCTCCGCGTACGTGGCCCTGGCCTTCGCCGGCGCTCCCGGCCAGGACCGACCGGCCCGGCCGCTCCGACGCCGCCGCCTCTACCGGGACCTCTCGGCGGTCCGCTCCGAGTTCCAGCGCGCGCTCACCGAGCCGCCGCCGACCGGGCCCCGGGCGGCGGCGTGGTGGCCGCTGGTGATCGCGGTGGAACGGGTGGTCGAGGCCACCACCGCCACCCGGGTCCGGGTCGAGCACGGGGAACCGGCGCCGCCGCCGGGCGAGGTCGCCGCCATCGCGGCGGACCTGGCCGCGCTGGCCGGGGCGCTGCGCACCGGAACCCCCCTGCCGGGGCCGGGGCCGGACGGGGATGCCGACACCGCCGCGGCCGGGTCCCCCGGCTCCGACGTGCTCGGACCGCTGCGCAGCGAGGTCCGGGCCGCCTGCGCCATCGCCTCCCCGGTCCTCGGCTGAGCGCCCGCCCCGGCCCCCGCCGTACGGCCGGCCGACGCCCTCAGTCCTGGATCCGCCGCCAGGGCCGGTCCGCCTCCAGCGCGAACGCCAGCTCCAGCAGCACCCGTTCCTCCCCGTGCGCCGCCGACAGGTGGACGCCGACCGGCAGGCCGTCCGCGCCCGCGCCGGTCGGCAGCGCGATCGCCGGCCCGCCGGTGACGTTGTTGACCGGGGTGATCGCCACGTACCGGGTGAGCCGGTCGATCAGTTCCTCGAAGGCGATGTTCGGGCTCAGGTAACCGATCGGCGGCGCGACGTGTGCCAGCACCGGCGAGAGGATCACGTCGTGGGTCCGGAACATCCCGGCGTACGTCTCCTCGGCGCGCCGCAGCCGCCGCACCACGCCCGGCACGCTCCGGAACTCCCGGTGGAACAGCCTCCGCAGCCCGGTGGTCAGCCCGTCCAGCCGGTTCGCCCGGAAACCGGGGTCGACGGTCAGCCGACCGGTGGTGGCGATCAGGAAGGCGATGTAGCCCCAGTAGAGGACGAAGTCGCGGGAGAACTCCTCCCCGAACAGCATCACGGCCGGGGTCACCTCGTGCCCCAGCGCCTCCAGCCGGGCCGCCGTCGCCTCGACCGCCGCCCGGGTCGGCGCGTCGCTGGTCGCGACCGGCGAGTCCACCACCAGGCCGATCCGCAGCCGGCGCGCGCCCGGGCCCTCGACCAGGCCGAGCGGGGGCAGCGCGGGGTTGCGGTAGTGGCGTTCGGCGGCGGCGAAGAACGCGGCGGTGTCGCGGACGGAGCGGGTCAGCACACCGTCCGTCACCAGGTCCACCGGCAACCGGCGGCCCTGGGCGTTGGGCACCATCCGGCCCCGGGTGGGCTTGAGTCCGACCAGTCCGCAGCAGGCGGCCGGGATCCGGATCGAGCCGCCGCCGTCGTTGGCGTGGGCGATCGGGACCACGCCCGAGGCGACCAGGGCGGCCGCGCCGCCCGAGGAGGCACCCGGGGAGTGCGAGGTCAGCCACGGGTTGCGGACGGGGCGGGCGGAGGCGAACTCGGTGGAGGCGTTGAGCCCGAACTCCGGCAGCCGGGTCTTGCCGAGCACGCCCAGGCCGGTGCCGAGGAACTGCTCGGCGAAGCCCGCGCTGCGACGGGCGGGCCGGGCCCGGTAGGCCGAACTGCCCTGACCGGTCGGCATCCCGCGCAGGTCGGTGTTGTCCTTCAGATAGCTGGGCACTCCCGACAGCGGGGCGTCCTCGGCGCTGCCGTCGGCCCCGTGCGGGCGCCCGTACGCGGCGAAGGCGACCGGGGCGAGTGCCGCGTCGACCCGTTCGGCCCGGGCCGCCGCGGCCGCCGCCAGCTCGGCGGGGGCCACCTCACCGGCCCGCACCAGTGCGGCCAGCGCCACCGCGTCGTGCTCCCCCAGCGCGTCGTCCGCGTACGCGTGCACCCGCTCGTCGGCCATCCGGACTCCCCATCCCTGCCAGTCACCAATCGGTGGCGGCGCCCCCGGATACGTACCTACCCGTCGGTAATGCCGCGCGAGCTGAGCAGTCTAGGGGCGGAGCGGCGCGTGGAACACCCCGTGTCCCGAACCCGGAAGCGATGCCCCGACGCTGGCGGACCGCCCGGGCATCGCGCCCGGGCGGTCCGCCGGCGGACGGAGCGCCACCGCGTCAGGTGCAGTGGATCTTCCCGCAGTTCGGCGTGGAGATCCGGTGCTGCGTGCCCGCCGAAAGCCGGGTGGGGCGCGTACACACCTCGTATACGCTGGCTGGACGAGGGCCGGCCCGGGGGGCTGACGCCCCGGGGCCGGTTCCGACGCAACAGCACCCGACCGACGACCGCGTCAACCGAAAGCTGGTCCGCATGATCGAGCTCGACTTCGACGACGACGGCTTCCGCCGCAATGGCGTGCCGCACCGGATCGTCTCCGGCGCGCTGCACTACTTCCGGGTCCACCCGGAGCTGTGGGACGACCGGCTGGCCCGGCTGCGCGCGCTGGGTCTCAACACCGTGGACACCTACATCCCGTGGAACTTCCACGAGCTCCCCTCCGGCGAGGTGGACTTCACCGGCTGGCGGGACATCGCGCGGTTCGTCCGGACCGCCGAGCGGCACGGGCTGGACGTCATCCTCCGCCCGGGCCCCTACATCTGCGCCGAGTGGGAGTCGGGCGGTCTGCCGGCCCGGCTGCTCGCCGCGGACGGAATGGGGCTGCGCAGTTCCGACCCGGCGTTCCTCGCCGAGGTGGACGGCTGGTTCGACGCCGTGGTTCCCGAACTGCTGCCGCTGCTGGGCAGCCGCGGCGGCCCGGTGGTGGCCGTCCAGGTGGAGAACGAGTACGGGAGCTACGGCACCGACGCCGCCTACCTCGCCCATCTGCGCGACGGCCTCCTCGCCCGCGGGGTGGACTGCCTGCTGTTCACCGCCGACGGTTCCGAGGACTTCATGCAGCAGGGCGGGGCGGTGCCGGGGCTGCTCGCCACCGGGACGTTCGGCTCGCGGGCGCCGGAGCGTTTCGAGGTGCTGCGTCGGCAGCAGCCGAAGGGGCCGCTGGCGGCGATGGAGTTCTGGATCGGCTGGTTCGACCGGGTCGGCGAGCCGCACCACGTCCGGGACGTCGAGGAGACGGCGGGCTCGCTCGACGAGTTGCTCGCGACCGGGGCCTCGGTGAACCTCTACATGGCGCACGGCGGCACCAACTTCGGTTTCTGGGCGGGGGCCAACCACTCGGGGACGGGGCCGGACACCGCGGGCTACGAGCCGACCGTGACCAGTTACGACTACGACGCGCCGATCGGCGAGGCGGGCGAGCTGACCGCCAAGTTCCACGCGCTGCGGGCCGTCATCGGCAAGTACGCGCCGCTCCCGGAGGGCGAACTGCCGGCGCCGCCGCCGCGCCTGGAGCCCCGCCGGCTGGAGCGGGCGACCGGCCGGGCGCGGCTGCTGGACTCCCTGGACGTGCTGTCGACGCCGGTCCGCCGGCCGACCACCGAGCCGATGGAGCGGGTCGGCCAGTCGCTCGGCCTGATCCACTACCGGACGCACGTCCCGGGCCCGCGGCCGGAGATGCCGCTGCGGATCGACGGGATCGGGGACCGCGCGCAGGTCTTCGCCGACGGCCGCCCGCTGGGGGTGCTGGACCGCAACGACCCGGGCGCCACCCTGCCCCTGGCCGCCGGTCCGGCCGGGGTGACCCTGGACATCCTGGTCGAGGCGCTGGGGCGGGTCAACTACGGTCCGCAGCACGACGATCGCAAGGGAATCCGGCGCGGTGTCTCGCACGAGCGCCAGCGGCTGCACTCGTGGGAGATCCGGCCGCTGCCGCTCGCCGATCTCTCCGCCCTGGCCTTCGGCGAGGACGTCGGCGCCGCCGAGGGCGATCCCGTCCTCCACCGGTTCGAGACCGAGGTCGACACTCCGGCGGACGCCTTTCTCGCACTGCCGGACTGGGGCCGGGGCCTGCTCTGGCTCAACGGCTTCCTGCTCGGCCGCTACACCCACGAGGGCCCGCAGCGCACCCTGTACGCGCCGGGGCCGCTCTGGCAGCAGGGCCGCAACACCCTTGTCGTGCTCGAACTGGACCGCCACGGGGAGGCCCTGGAGATCCGCGACGAGCCGGACCTCGGTCCGACCACCCGCGCCCCGAGCGCCGACTACTGACACCACCGCCCGGCCGCCGCCCGACCCCGCGCCCGGCCCGCACCCGGCCCCGCGCCCGGCACCGGAATACTCCGGTGCCGGGCCGGGTTGACGCCCCGGCGGGCCGATGATCAAGACCGATGGTCGAGGCCGCGGGAAAGCGGAACCGAGGGGGAACCATGTCGAGCAGTGCCACCGTGGGCGGGAACGTCGCGCCGGGCTTCGAGGAGGTGCGCGCGGAGTTCGCCGCCGTGGTCGCGGAGGAACCGGAGGGCGGCGGCGCGCAGTTGGCCGTGCACCTGGACGGGCGGCGGGTGGTCGACCTCTGGGCCGGTGAGGGGGTCTCCGGCGAGTCGCTGTTCGCGCTCTACTCCTCCGCGAAGGGGGCGGCGCACCTGGTGACGGCACTGCTGGTGCAGGAGGGCGTACTCGACCTGGAGAAGGAAGTCGCCCACTACTGGCCGGAGTTCGCGGCCGAGGGCAAGGGTGCGCTCACCCTTCGGCAGCTGCTGGAGCACCGGGCGGGCCTGATCGGGGTCGACGGTGGGTTCACGACGGAGGAGCTGGCGGACGACCGGCGGCTCGCGGAGCGGCTGGCGGCCCAGAAGCCCTACTGGGAGCCCGGGACGGCCTACGGCTACCACGCCTACGTGATCGGCGCGCTGACCGGTGAGGTGGTCCGCCGCCGGACCGGCCGTACGCTGCGGGAGCTGTTCGAGGAGCGGATCCGGGCCCCGTACGGGCTGGACTTCTTCCTCGGCCTTCCCGCCGAGCTGGAGTCGCGGTACCTGCCGGTGCTTCCGGCGGTCCCCCTCCCCGGGCAGCAGGACGAACCGCCGGCACCCGACAGTCCGACGGGGATCGCCTTCAACCTGAACGCCTCCCCGCCCACCGACCTGATGGGTTTCGGCAACCTCCGCTCGGTGCAGACGCAGGGCCCGGCCTCGACCGGCAGCTTCGGCAACGCCCGCGGTCTGGCGGCGCTGTACGCGGCGGCGGCGCAGGGGCTGGACGGGCGGGCGCCGTTCCTGACCCCGGCCACGATCACCGAGTTCGGTCCGGTCCGCACGCACGGCACCGACGTGGTGACCGGCGAGGTGGACCACTTCGGCCTCGGCTTCGAGGCGCAGAGCACCCGCTTCCCGTTCCTCGGGGCGGAGGCGTTCGGCCACAGCGGCGCGGTGGGCGCGCAGTCCTTCGCCGATCCGCGCAGCGGCGTCGCCTACGGCTACACCCGGCGCCGGTTCAGCGCCATCCCCCTCGGCCCGGAGAACCACCGGCTGGCCGGGGCCGTCGTCCGCGCCGCCGGAGCGGTACGCGGGACGGCCGGCTGACCGTCGGACGCGTGAGGGACCGGCCGTGGAGCACGGCCGGTCCCGGGAGCGCCCGCACCCGCGCGGGCACCGGACCGTACGGCTACTCCACCGTCACGCTCTTGGCGAGGTTGCGCGGCTTGTCGACGTCGCGCCCCAGCGCCACCGCCGCGTGGTAGGCGAGCAGCTGGAGCGGGATGTTGAGCAGCAGCGGGTCGAGCTCGGGCTCGCTCTTGGGAACCAGGATGCAGTGGTCCGCGAGCTTGGTCTCGGGGCGGCGGTGGGCGACGGCGAGGACGCGGCCCGAGCGGGCCTTGATCTCGCCGAGGGTGGTGAGGTTCTTGTCGAGCAGTTCGTCGTCCGGGACGAGGGCGACGGTGGGCAGTTCGGGGCTGATCAGCGCCAGCGGGCCGTGCTTGAGCTCGCTCGCCGGGTACGCCTCGGCGTGGACGTAGGAGATCTCCTTGAGCTTCTGCGCGCCCTCGCGGGCGACGGGGTAGCCGCGCACCCGGCCGATGAACATCATGCCCTCGGACCCGGCGTACTCGGCGGCGAGTCCGGCGATGGCGTCGCTCTGGGCGAGGACCTCGCGGATCTGGTCGGGCAGCGCCTTGAGGGCGGAGACGATCCGGCGGCCGTCGGCGGGCGAGAGGTCGTGGATCCGGCCGAAGTGCAGGGCGATCAGCGCGAAGGCGACGACGGTGGAGGTGAACGCCTTGGTGGAGGCGACCGAGATCTCCGGGCCCGCGTGCAGGTAGATGCCGCCGTCGCACTCGCGGGCGATGGCGCTGCCGACGGTGTTGACGACACCGAGCACCCGGCCGCCCTTGCGCTTGACCTCCTGGACGGCGGCAAGCGTGTCGTAGGTCTCGCCGGACTGGCTGACCGCGATGTAGAGGGTGTCGGCCTCGATCACCGGGTTGCGGTAGCGGAACTCCGAGGCGGGCTCGCTGTGCGCGGGGATCCGGGCCAGTTCCTCGATCAGCTGGGCGCCCATCTCGCCGGCGTAGTAGGCGGAGCCGCAGCCGAGGATCTTGACCCGGCGGATCTCGCGCAGCTCGCGGGCGTCCAGGTTGAGGCCGCCGAGGTGGGCGGTGGCGAAGCGCTCGTCGAGGCGGCCGCCGAGGGTGCGCTCGACCGAGCCGGGCTGCTCGTGGATCTCCTTGAGCAGGAAGTGCTCGTAGCCGCCGGTGTCGTAGGAGTCGATCTCCCAGTCCACGGTGGACGGCTGGCGGTGGGTGGTGCGGGCGTCCTCGGTGAAGGTGCGGAAGCCGTCGGCGCGGACGGTGGCCAGCTCGCCGTCCTCCAGGTGGACCACCTGGCGGGTGTAGCGGACCAGGGCGGAGACGTCGGAGGCGACGAACATCTCCTTCTCGCCGATGCCGAGCACGATCGGGCTGCCGTTCCGGGCGACCACGATCCGGTCCGGCTGCTCGGCGTCGAGGACGGCGATGCCGTAGGTGCCGACGACCTTGCCGAGGGCGGCGCGCACGGCCTCCTCCAGCTCGACGCCCTCGGTGGCGTGGGCGGCGATCAGGTGGCCGAGCACCTCGGTGTCGGTCTCGGAGCGGAAGACCGCGCCGTCGGCGGTGAGCTTGGCGCGCAGCTCGTCGGCGTTCTCGATGATGCCGTTGTGGACGACGGCGATCCGCTCGGCGTTGTCCAGGTGCGGGTGGGCGTTGGCGTCGCTGGGGACGCCGTGGGTGGCCCAGCGGGTGTGACCGATGCCGGTGGTGCCCTTGAACCGGGCGGGGACGGCGGCGGCGAGGTCGGCGACGCGGCCCTTGACCTTGCGGAGCTTGATGCCGCCGGTGCGGCCGGCGACGGCGACGCCGGCCGAGTCGTAGCCTCGGTACTCCAGTCGGGCGAGGCCCTCCAGCAGGAAGGGGGTCGCGTCCTTGGGGCCGATGTAGGCCACGATTCCGCACATGGTGGTGGGCTCCTTGGTTCCTTGTTCCTTGGTTCCGGCTGTTTCCGGTGATCGCTGCTCCGGTGCTCGCCACTCCGGCGCTCACTGCTCCGGTGCTCGCCACTCCGACGCTCACTGCTCCGCGCTCGTCGCTCCGGGGCCGGCCGCTCCGGGGCCGCGGCCGGTCAGCCGTAGACGATCCGGCGCAGCTGACGGGCCGAGAGCTCCGGGGCCGCGACCCGGCGGGCGGGCAGCTCCTCGGCGAGCCGGGCGAAGATCTTCTCGTTGGTCAGGCCGCGCGCCTGAAGCTCGCCGTGACGGCGGCGGACGTACTCCTCCGTGGTCTCGGAGAAGTACGCCAGCACCTCCGCCACCACCCGCGCCGCCTCCCGGGGCCCGAGCGGGCTGGTCCGGGTGAGGTGGGCGAGGAGGTCTTCGTGAGGGTGCGAGGAACCGGTCGAGCTGGACACAGTCAGTGACTCTAGGCGCCCTTCCCGGAAGAGATCAAAGATCCTGCCCGAAATCGGGCAGGATTCTGCGGCATCCGGCCCAGCCCCAGGGTCTTGTCCGCACCGGGGCCACCACGTAGCGTGATGGCCTGCTCACACACCGGGGGGAACACGGGGTGATGAGGGGGGCGGGAGCATCGGAAGAGTGTCGGAAGAACCGGAGGCTTGCTGATGTGCGGGATCACCGGATGGGTCGCCTACGACCGCGACCTGACCCTCGAACGCGCCGTGCTCGACGCCATGACGGCCACCCAGCTCTGCCGCGGCCCGGACGACGGCGGGGCCCGGCTGGAACGCCACGCCGCCCTCGGCCACCGGCGCCTCGCCGTACTCGACCCCGAGGGCGGCGCCCAGCCGATGACGGCCGAGCACGACGGCCGGCTGCTGGCCGCCCTCAGCTACAACGGCGAGATCTACAACCACCACGAACTGCGCGCCCAGCTGGTCGCGGCCGGACACCGCTTCCGCACCCGCGGCGACACCGAGGTGGTCCTGCGCGGCTACCTGGAGTGGGGCGAGCACGTCGCCGAGCGGCTCAACGGCATGTTCGCCTTCGCCGTCTGGGACGCCCGAACCGAGGAACTGCTGCTGGTCCGCGACCGGATGGGCGTCAAGCCACTGCACTACCACCCCACCCCGGACGGCGTGGTCTTCGGCTCGGAGCCCAAGGCGCTGTTCGCCCACCCCGCGGTGCGCCCGGTGGTCGACCTGGACGGGCTGCGCGAGCTGATCACGATGACCCGCACCCCCGGCCTCACCCCGTACCGGGGCATCGCCGAGGTCCGGCCCGGCCACCTGGTGCGGGTGCGGCGCGGCGGCGTCTCGGTCCACCGCTACTGGGCGCTGGAGGCGCGCCCGCACACCCAGGACCTCCCCAGCACGATCACCACCGTCCGGGCCCTGCTGGAGGAGATCGTCCACCGCCAACTGGAGGCGGACGTGCCGCTCTGCTCACTGCTCTCCGGCGGCCTCGACTCCAGCGCGGTCACCGCCCTGGCCGCCCGCAGCCTGGCCGCGACCGGCGACGGGCCGGTCCGCTCCTTCGCGGTCGACTTCACCGGGCAGAGCGAGCACTTCCACCCGGACGCGGTGCGCACCACCCCGGACCGGCCGTACGCGGAGCTGCTGGCCCGGCACGTGGGCGCCGACCACCGGGTGATCGAGCTGGACAGCGCCGCCCTCACCGAACCGGCGCAGCGGCTCGCCACCCTGCGTGCCCGGGACCTGCCGGGCGGAGTCGGCGACATGGACACCTCGCTGCTGCTGCTCTTCCGCGGGGTGCGCCGGCACTCGACGGTCGCCCTGTCCGGCGAGTCCGCGGACGAGCTTTTCGGCGGCTACCGCTGGTTCCACGACCCGAAGGCCCTCGACGTCGACGACTTCCCGTGGGCGGCCGCGCTCAACGGCTTCGGCGGCGCCGGCAGCGGCCCGCGCGAGCAGTTGCTGGGCCGGGGACTGCTCGCCAAGCTCGACCTGCCCGGCTACCGGCGCGCCCGGTACCGGGAGGCGCTCACCGAGGTGCCGCACCTGCCGGACACCGACCCGTTCGAACGGCGGATGCGGGAGATGTCCTACCTCAACCTGACCCGCTTCGTCCGGATCCTGCTGGACCGCAAGGACCGGATGAGCATGGCCAACGGGCTGGAGGTGCGGGTGCCGTTCTGCGACCACCGACTGGTGCAGTACGTCTTCAACACGCCGTGGACGATGAAGTACTTCGACGGCCGGGAGAAGAGCCTGCTGCGCGCCGCCGTCCGGGACATGCTGCCGCCCGCGATCGCCGACCGGATGAAGAGCCCGTACCCGGTCGTCCAGGACCCGCGCTACCCGGAGCTGCTGCGCCGGGAACTCGCCGCGCTGGCGGCAGACCCCGGCTCCCCGGCCCTCGCCCTGCTCGACCGCCGCGCGCTCGCCGACGCGCTCGCCCCGGACACCGACCCGCAGTCGGTCCGGCTGGCGGCCGATCTGGCCCTGGACCTGGACGCCTGGCTGACGGAGTACCAGGTGTCGCTGGAGCTCTGACCCGGGCGCCCCGGGTGGCGCGCCGTTGCGCCACCCGGGGGAGGGTGACCCGCCGCCAACCCGCCTCGTTGACCGGGCGGGACGTGCGATAGCGTCGCCGACACCTCCCGAATGGCGGCCGAAAACACGGAATCCGAGACCCGTGCCGTCAGGATGGGGAACGTCCCGTCCGTCTCGATCCGCCGGGGGATCTCCGTCATGCAACCGCGAGCCTTCGCGATCCTCACCGCCCTGCTGCTCGGGGTGCTGGGCCTGGGGTCGGTGGCCGTCACCGACTGGACGCCCCAGCAGGCCGCCGACCGGGCGGCCGCCGTCGCGACCGCCACCGGGCCCGGTGGCGCCACCGGGCCGGCCGGCGCCGCGCCCACCGGCACCGGGCAGCCGGCCGCCTCGGCCACCGCGACCGGGGACCCGGCGGTGTGGACCCGCTCGACGCTGCGCAACAAGCTGATGGCCGAGATGGACGCCAGCGACCCCGGCGTCGCCCTGGCCGACCTCGACCGGATCACCAAGCAGCTGCCGTACACCGTCCGGTTCTGCCACCCGATCGCCCACGAGCTCGGGCACGCGGCGGTCAAGCGGTTCAACGCCGATTTCCAGAAGGTCATCTCCTTCCCGCACGAGACCTGCGCGGCCGGCTATCTGCACGGCGCGGTGGAGGAGATGCTCAACGCCTCCGCCCAGCCGGAGACCGACCTGGTCAAGCTCTGCGCGCCGAAGAACACCGGCCCGTGCATCCACGGCGTCGGCCACGGCACCATGTTCGTCGCCAAGCAGGACGTCGCCAAGGCGCGCGACCTGTGCAACAAGTTCACCACCGACCAGAACCGGATCCGCTGCTCCGAGGGCCTGTTCATGCAGCTCTTCGGCCCGGACGAGGAGGACGAGAAGGCCAAGGCCAACCTCCCCGCCGACAAGCTCGCCCAGGACCCGCTGTACCCGTGCAAGGACCAGCCGGCGCTGTTCCAGTCCGCCTGCTTCTTCTACGCGCCGACCTTCTACCTCTCCTCGCACGACTACCCGAACCACCCCGAGGTGTACGCCGAGGCGCTGAAGTGGTGCCTCAACGGCAAAGCCTCCGGCGGGGCGGTCGACTGCAGCCGGGGCGTCGGCTCGCGCACCATGAAGTACAACCTGGACCGCGAGGACTGGGCCGCCCAGCAGTGCGCCACCGCCGCGGACGGCTGGCAGCGCAAGGCGTGCGCGGAGGGCCTGGTCAGCTACTACACGGTCAACTACACGGAGGCGGGCGCGGCCGGCCGGCTCTGCGCCAAGTTCACCGACAAGGAGATGCAGGGCTACTGCCGCTCCGCCGGCGGGCTCTCGGCCTCCCTCGACTGAGGAGGTGCGGCGCGTACGGCACGGTGTCCGCGGGCGGCCCGCGCGGGAACTCCGACGGCCGCCCGCTCGCGGACGGATTCCGCACCGGCGGCGGGACGGCAGGGTCCGGCGGCCCCACCGCCGTGGCGGGGCCGCCGGACCGGGTGCGACCGTACGGCCGGGGCCGTGCGGTCAGGGCACTGCGGTCAGGGCACTGCGGTCAGAGCCGGGTGGTCATCACCATCGGCTGCGGAAGTCGCTGCTTCTCGTAGTTGTAGGCGCCGGTGACGGTCACCTCACGGCCGCTGGTGGACACCTTCCAGGACCAGTACGCCGTGCCCGCGCCGGACTCCGGGAAGTCCAGCGAGGTCGCCCGCGAGCCCGTCACCCGCAGCGCGTACGCGTCCTCGCCGCCGCCCGAGACCCGGCCCACCGTCACGATGCCGTCCGGCGAGGAGGCGGCGCCGCTCACCGCGCCCGCGCCCTCGGGAGCCTCGACCCGGGTCCAGGCGCGACCGTCCCAGTGCATGAGCAACGCGTGGCCGCGGTCCTTCTCGTCCAGCACCACGCGCCCGACCGCCCACACGTCGCGCGGCCCCTTCACCACGACATCGTTGAACTCGCCGTACAGGCCGCCGAAGGCCGGCACCGGCACGACGCTCCAGCCGCGCCCGTCGAAGTGCAGGGCGACCGGCCGGTCGTCCTCGGCGTAGCCGTTGCCGACCGCCCAGACGTCGTCGGGGCCGGCCGCGGCGATCGCGCTGAGGCCCCAGCTCTGGTACGGCGCGGGCAGTTCGACCTGCCGCCAGGAGCGGCCGTTCCAGTGCTGGACGATGCCCACGTGGCTGTCGGCCCCCTGGCTCCAGCCCGCCGCCCAGGCATCGTTCGGCGTCAGCGCGGCGATTCCCAGCAGGCCGCCGCCGCCCGAGTCGGCGGGCATCGGAGCCGGCTCGATCTGCCAGGAGCGGCCGTTCCAGTGCTGGGTCATGACCGGCCCACCACCCCGGCCGGAGTCACCGACCAGCCAGCCGTCGCGGGCCGAGGTCGCCGCGACGGCGTTGACCCGCTCGGTCCCGCCGGGAGCGGTCGGCACTTCGGTCCACTTCCCGTCGCGGCGGTCGTCGCGGGCATAGAGCACGGGGTCGAACCCGACGCTCCCGTCGCCGCCCGGGACGACCCGGAAGCCGGCCGCCCAGGTGGTGCGGGCCTCGGGACGGGTTGAGCCGGTCAGCACGGTGTCGCCACCGGGCAGTTTGGCCGCCGTCCAGCGCGCCGCCCCCGCGGCGGGCGATGGTTCCGGAGCGGCCGAGGCGGTGGCGGGCAGGACCCCGCACGCGAGGAGCGCGGCGAGCGCGCCTGTCAACGACAGTCGGATGCGTGTTCCGACAGCCATGTCGTACCTCCAGACCCGGGGCGCGGTGCCCCGATGCCCGGATGACGCCCGTCCCTCCGCCGGAGGTTGCCCGCCCGGTCCCGGGAATTCGGCGCGTGCGAAGTTCTTCTGAGGACATGTCAGTTCGGTTGTCCCGCAGGCGCTCCGGGCAAATGCCACCCCGTTCGCAACGCCGTCGCCGTTCGGAGCGCCGTCGCCGTTCGCCCGGCGCCGGACGATCGGGCGATCGCTCGCGCCACCTGGGCCACCACCGGCGCATCACCGCTCGCGGTCGACCGATCACCCGGACCTCTCGGGCGCCGGGCCGTCCCGGATGACGGGCCCGCGCCGCACGGCGCGGGCCCGTTTCCGTAGGATCGCGGCGTTCGGGTGCGCCGAGGACGCCGCGCCACCGGGCCCCGCACCACCTGGAGCCACCGCATGACCTCCGACGACTTCCGCGCCGCCGCGCACACCGCCGCCGACCTGGCCGCCGACCACCTCGCCGGGCTGACCGCCCGGCCGGTCTGGCAGCCGATGGACGACGCCGCCCGGCGCACCCTGCTGGACGCCACCCTGCCCGCCACCGGCCGTCCGCTGGACGAGCTGCTGGCCACCGTCGGCCGGGACGTGCTGCCGTACCCGATGGGCAACGGCCACCCCCGCTTCTTCGGCTGGGTGAACTCCGCACCCGCTCCGGCCGGCGTGCTCGCCGCCCTGGCCGCCGCCGCGATGAACCCCAGCTCGGCCGGCGGCGACCACGCGGACGTCCACCTGGAGCGGGCCGTGGTCCGCTGGATCGCCGAACTGGTCGGCTTCCCGCACCCGCCCGGCGGCGGGCTGCTCACCTCCGGCACCTCGATGGCGACCATCGTCTGCCTCGCCGCCGCCCGCGACCGGGCCGCGCGCGCCGCCGGGTGGGACGTCCGCGAGGACGGCCTGGCCGGGATGCCGCCGCTGGTCGGCTACGTCACCGGCGAGACCCACTCCTGCGTCCGCAAGGCCGCCGAGCTGCTCGGCCTCGGCAGCAAGCACCTGCGCACCGTCGCCGCCGGCCCGGACGGCCGACTCGACCCGGCCGCGCTGCGCGCCGCGATCGCCCGCGACCGGGCCGCCGGACTGCTGCCGTTCCTGGTCGTGGCCTCGGCCGGCACCGTCGGCACCGGCGCGGTCGACGCCTTCGACCCGATCGCCGACCTGTGCGCCGAGGAGCGGCTCTGGCTGCACGTCGACGGCGCCTACGGGGCTTTCGGCGTCCTGGACCCGGAGATCGCCCACCGCTACGCCGGGCTGGCGCGCGCCGACTCGCTCGCCCTCGACCCGCACAAGTGGCTCGGCGTCCCGGTCGACTGCGGCTGCGCGCTGGTCCGCGACCCCGCCGAGCTGCGCGCCGCGTTCAGCCTCGTCCCCTCCTACCTGCGCGACGAGGCGGCCGGCGAGCTCGGCTGGTTCTCCGAGTACGGCACCGAGCAGACCCGCCCGTTCCGCGCCCTCAAGGTGTGGGCGACCATCGCCCACCGGGGCCGCGACGGCCTGGCCGCCGACATCGCCCGGACCACCGCCCTGGCCCGCCGACTCGGTGAACTCATCACCGCCGACCCGGAGTTGGAACTCCTCGCCGAGGTCCAGACCTCCATCGTGGCGTTCCGGCTGCGCCCGGCCGGCCCGACCGACGACACCGCCCTGGACGCCCTCAACCGCGAGCTCCCCGCCGCCGTCCAGCGCCGCGGCCGCGCCTTCCTCACCGGCGCCCGCCTCGGCGACCGCGAGATGCTCCGCGCCTGCCTCCTCAACCCCGCCACCACCGAGGCCGACCTCGTCGTCCTCCTCGACGAGGTGAAGGCGGCCGGGCGCGAGCACACCGGGTGACCGGCCGCGGTGATCGAGTCACAGCACCATTAACCGCGGGGTCACGGAGGATTCGTGATCGTGAAACACGGAAGCGGCAGATTGATGGCATGGAGCACACGGAGCAGCTGACGCCCCCGACCGATCCGACCACGACCCCGTCCCGTGCCCAGCGTCGCGGCCTCCGCGGCCACCGCTGGCGGCGCGACGCGGTGGAGCTCTCCGCCGTCTTCCTCTCGGTGACCGCCGCCGACCTGGTGGCCAAGCTCGTGGTGCACGGGCCGGACGGGCCGGTGCTGCTCGCCGCGTCCGCCGCCGCCCTGCTCGCCACCGCGCTGTTCCACACCTGGTGGGCACACCGCCACCAGCTGCACGGCCCCCCGGCTCCGGACGCGCCCGCGCCGCCGGGGGCGCCGGGCGCCGAGGCACTGCGGGGGCCGCTGCACGACTTCGAGGGCAGCACACTGTGGCGGATCCGCACCACCGTGCAGGACTCCCCCGGCAGCCTGGCCCGGGTCTGCTCGGCCCTCGCCGAGCGGCAGGTGAACATCGTCTCGATGCAGTCCCACCCGCTGCCGACCGGCGCCGTGGACGAGTTCTTCGTCCGCGCGCCGCGCCCGCTCACCCGGGCCGACCTGACCGCGCTGGTGGCCGGGGCCGGCGGGGACGACATCTGGACCGGCCCGGCCGACGCCCACGACCTGGTGGACGTGCCCACCCATGTCCTGGCCCTCGCCACCCGGACGGCGCTGGACGCCGCGGAGCTGCCGGTCGCCCTGCGCCGGCTCTTCGGGCAGTGCAGCATCCGGCAGTACCCGGGGGCGGCCGCGCGCGGCACCGCCGGGGTGGACGGCCATGTGATGCGGCTGCCCGTCCCCTCCGGCGACCTGATCGAGCTCACCCGCCCGCAGCTGCCGTTCACCCCGACCGAGTTCGCCCGGGCGCAGGCCCTGGTCGAGCTGGACACCCTGCTCGGCCCCCGGGTGCCGGACGTCCGGGCCCGGCCGAGCGTGCCGGCCGGCGCCGAGCTGACCGTGCGGCGGGCGGACGCGGACGACAAGGCGGCCGCCCTGGCGATGCACCACCGCTGCTCCCCCGAGACCCTGCGCAAGCGCTACCACGGGCCGGTCCGGGACGCCGACCGCTACCTGGACCACCTGCTGGACGCCCGGCACGGGCAGGCGCTGGCGGTGGAGGCGGCGGACGGGCGGATCGTCGCCCTCGGACACCTGATGTGGGACGACGAGGGCGCCGAGGTGGCGGTGCTGGTCGAGGACGCCTGGCAGCGGCACGGGCTGGGCCTGGACCTGATGCGGCGGATGTCGGCGCTGGCCCTGGAGGCCGGGGTGGAGACGGTGTACGCGGTCACCCAGTCCTCCAACACCGGACTGATCGCGACCATGCGCCGGCTGGCGGCGCCGCTGGACTACCAGGTGGAGGAGGGCACCCTGGTGATCACCGCCCATCTGGCGGAGGCCACCGAGGAGCTCCCGGTCCCCTGGCAGACCCGTCCGGGCCGCTGAGAACGGGGCGGCCCCAGGGGCCGCCGGTCGGCCCGATCGAGCGGTACCGGTGAACAGAACGAACAGGTCCGGTAATCATCCGGTCATTTCTTCACCACACCCTCACCAAGAACCCCACCGGCCCCGGGCCGGGCGGCCCCCGCGCCGCCCGGCCCGGGGCGCGCGCGGAACCGCCGCACCCCGCTCACGCGTCCCCGACGGGGAACGGCCCGTCCGTACACCGCCGATCCTGACCCCGTGTCAGGGACTTCCGGACCGCCGCTTCCGGGGCGTCGCAGCAGGCGGCACGGGGTCCGGGGCGTCGAGCCCGGCGGCGGAGTCGGTAGGCTGATCCCGTCCCCGCCGCCCGACGGCCCGTAGTCCGGCCCCCGGGCGGTGCCGCAGCAAGGAGGAACCACTGAGCATGGCAGGCACCGAATCGGAGCCCACAGGCGCACGCGACGCCTCGCTGCCGGCGCGCGCGAAGATCGCGGTGACCGCCGGCAAGGTGGCCGCCGCCGTGTCCCGCAAGGCCGGTCGCGGCAGCGGCTCGGTGATCGGCGGCAAGGTCGCGCTCAGGCTCGACCCCGACCTGCTCGCCACCCTCGCCGACCACCTGGACGTGGTGCTGGTCAGCGCCACCAACGGCAAGACCACCACCACCCGCCTGATCGCCGAGGCGCTTCGCGCCGCCGGCCCGGTGGTCTCCAACGCCCTGGGCGCCAACATGCCGGCCGGCATCACCTCCGCCCTGGCCGGCGGCTCGGAGGCCCGCTTCGGCGTGATCGAGGTCGACGAGAAGTACCTGGCCGGCGTCGCCCGCGACACCCGCCCCAAGGCGATCGCCCTGCTCAACCTCTCCCGCGACCAGCTCGACCGCGCCGCCGAGACCCGGATGATGGCCGAGAAGTGGCGCGAGGGCCTCCAGGACACCGAGGCCGTGGTGATCGCCAACGCCGACGACCCGCTGGTGACCTGGGCCGCCTCCTCCTGCAAGAAGGTGGTCTGGGTGGCCGCCGGACAGGCGTGGAAGGAGGACGCCTGGTCCTGCCCCGCCTGCGGCGGTGTGATGCAGCGCCCCGGCGACGACTGGTTCTGCCAGGAGTGCGGTTTCCGGCGCCCCAACCCGCACTGGGCGCTCCAGGGCACCCACGTGATCGACCCGCAGCGCGGCGCCTGGCCGATCCAGCTCCAGCTGCCCGGCCGGGCCAACCTGGCCAACGCCACCAGCTCGGCCGCCGTGGCCGCCGTGTTCGGCGTCTCCCCGCAGGTCGCCCTGGAGCGGATGCGCGGCGTCACCGCCGTCGCCGGCCGCTACGACGTGGTGCAGTACCAGGGCCGTGACATAAGGCTGCTGCTGGCCAAGAACCCGGCCGGCTGGCTGGAGACCTTCTCGCTGATCGACGGCCCGCCCACCCCGGTGGTGCTCTCGGTCAACGCGCTCGACGCGGACGGCACCGACACCTCCTGGCTGTGGGACGTCGACTACGAGCGGCTGGCCGGGCACCCGGTCTTCGTGCTGGGCCAGCGGAAGCTGGACCTCGCGGTGCGCCTGGAGGTCGCCGGGCTGCAGTTCCACGTCGTGGACTCGCTGGAGCAGGCCGTCCGGATGGCCCCGCCCGGCCGGATCGAGGCGATCGCCAACTACACCGCCTTCCAGCAGCTGCGGAAGGTCGTGGCCGGCTGATGCCGGAGCGGCACCCGCAGCCCCCAGCAGCCCACCGCACGTACGTCATGGAAGGTCTTCGAGGATGAGTGAGAGCAGCCTGCGCGTGGTCTGGGTCTACCCCGACCTGCTCAGCACCTACGGCGACCGGGGCAATGCCCTGGTCGTGGAGCGCCGGGCCCGCCAGCGCCACCTCAACGTCACCCGGATCGACGTCCGCTCCGACCAGTCGGTGCCCACCAGCGGGGACATCTACCTGATCGGCGGCGGTGAGGACCGCCCCCAGCGGCTGGCCGCCGAGCGGCTGCGCAACGACACCGGGCTGGTGCGGGCGGCCGAGAACGGCGCGATCATCTTCGCGGTCTGCGCCGGCTACCAGATCCTCGGCCACGAGTTCGTCAACGACCTCGGCCAGCGCGAGCCGGGCCTCGGCCTGCTGGACGTGTGGACCACCCGCGGCGAGGGCGAGCGCTGCGTCGGCGACGTGCTGGCCGACGTGGACCCGCAGCTCGGCCTGCCGCAGCTGACCGGGTTCGAGAACCACCAGGGCGTGACCCACCTCGGCCAGGGCGTCAAGCCGCTGGCCCGGGTCACCGCCGGCCGGGGCAACGGCACCGGCGACGGCACCGAGGGCGCGTGGCGGGACACCGTCTTCGGGACCTACCTGCACGGCCCGGTGATGGCGCGCAACCCCGCCGTCGCCGACATGCTGCTCAAGCTGGCGCTGGACGTGAACGCCCTGCCGCCCGCCGACACCACCTGGTACGACGCGCTGCGCGCCGAGCGCATCGCCGCCACGACGCGCCCCGCCTAGTACCCCCCGGTCCGTCCGCCCGGTGCCCGCGATGCGGTCATGGGCTCCCCGGACGGGCCGGGACGTACGACAATGGGGCTGCCCCGTTCCGGGGCTGCCGGCTGCACACCCTCCTCGGCAGCAGGCTGTATTTCCACGCGGGGCGTCGACGACGCCGCTCCCGCGTCGGCTCCTGCCCGGCCGGACGCAGGCGCCGTATGCTCGACTCCACGGCCGGTTTCGGATGTTCTGTCCGAGTCGGCCGGTCCTTCACCCGACGGTCACCTCCGCGCCCACCCGGCGCGGGTAGGTCCGGTCGTGGTGGCGGTCCGTCGTCCCAGCCTGTAGTCCGGCCGTTCCTCGGTTCTGCTCGGGAGTTGCAAAGCAATGCGTATTGGAGTGCTGACCAGCGGCGGTGACTGCCCCGGCCTGAACGCGGTGATCCGGTCCGTGGTCCACCGGGGGGTGGTCGACCACGGCGACGAGATCATCGGGTTCGAGGACGGCTGGCGCGGTTTCCTGGAAGGGCACCACCGGCCCCTGACCCTCGACTCGGTGAGCGGCATCCTGGCCCAGGGTGGCACCATCCTCGGGTCCTCCCGGGTCCAGCCCAGCCATCTGCGCGACGGCGTCGAGCGCGCCAAGAAGTACTGCGCGGACCTCGGCCTGGACGCGGTGATCCCGATCGGCGGCGAGGGCACCCTCAAGGCCGCCAAGCTGATGAGCGACGCGGGTCTGCCGATCGTCGGCGTGCCGAAGACCATCGACAACGACATCGCGTGCACCGACGTCACCTTCGGCTTCGACACCGCCGTCTCGGTGGCCACCGAGGCGCTGGACCGGCTGAAGACCACGGCCGAGTCGCACCAGCGCGTGATGGTGGTCGAGGTCATGGGCCGCCACACGGGCTGGATCGCCCTCAACGCGGGCATGGCCGCCGGCGCGCACGCGATCGTCGTGCCGGAGCGCCCGTTCCACATCGAGAAGCTCACCGCCGTCGTCCGGGAGCGCTTCGACCGCCAGAAGAAGTTCGCCATCGTGGTCTGCGCCGAGGGCGCCAAGCCCGAGCCCGGCACCATGCACTGGGAGGAGGGCACCAGGGACATCTACGGGCACGAGCGCTTCACCGGCATCGCCACCCAGCTCTCCGGCGAGCTGGAGCACCGCCTCGGCAAGGAGGCCCGCCCGGTGATCCTCGGCCACACCCAGCGCGGCGGCACCCCGACCGCCTACGACCGGGTGCTCGCCACCCGCTTCGGCTGGCACGCCGTCGAAGCCGTCCACAAGGGCGCCTTCGGGCACATCACCGCTCTGCAGGGCACCGACATCAGCCTGGTGCCGCTGGCCGAGGCGGTGGCCGAGCTGAAGACCGTGCCGGCCGACCGCTACCAGGAGGCCGAGACGGTCATCTGACCGCCCGACCCCGTGACGTCCGGTGCCCCGGCCCCCGAGAGCGCGAGTCTCGGGGGCCGGGGCCGTTCGCGGCGGCTGCCCCGCCGGGAGCGCGACCGGACCCGCGGACCGGCCGATCAGAAACCGGTGTCGTAGGTGTACTTGCCGCTGTGGTCGAGCAGGTCCGCCGGGGAGACCGTGTTCCACGGCTTCATCCGGTCGTTGAGGTCGATCACGTCGGGCGTGCCGGCCGTCGGCAGGTAGGTCCGGCCCGGGTTGCGCTTCTGCCACTCGGACCAGAGCTTGTCGACGAAGCAGTGGTGCAGCCAGAACACCGGGTCGTTGGGCGACATGCCGGTGGCCATCTGGCCGCCCACCCAGACGTGCACCCGGTTGTGCAGGTTGACCCCGCGCCACCCCTCCAGGTTGTTGCGGAAGCCGGCCGAGGAACTGTTCCACGGCGCGGCGTCGTAGGTGGTGATGGCGAGCACCGACTCGGTGTCGGTCCGGCTGGGCAGCTGGGCCACCCCGGTGCCGAGCTGGCGGCGCAGATAGGTGCGGCTGTCGGTGTTGACGTTGAGCCGCCAGTTGCCGCCGGAGAAGGCGAACGGGCCGGTGGTCACCTGGCCGTCGCTGCTGCGGCCGTTGCCGCCCATGAAGTCGGCGCCCCAGATGCCGGCGGTGGCCGTGCGGTCGGCGGTCCAGTCCCAGTACGGGAGGTTGACGCTCGGATCGACGGCCTGCAGCGCCGCCTCGAACTCCAGCAGGTACTGGCGGTGCCAGGGCAGGAAGGAGGGCGAGCGGTGCCCGGTGCGCTCGCCGTTGTCGACGTCGCTGAGGATGAACTGGTTGTGCGTGGTGACGAACGGGTCGTAGCCGCCGTTGGCCTTGAGCGCCAGCACGGCGTTGACGAACGCGCGCTTCTCCTGGGCCGTCAGGTTCGCCTGGTTCTTGCGGACTCCCATGTGAGTCCCCCCTCTGGTGGTGGTGGTCGGTCGCGGTGGGCGAGTGGCCGGAATCAGACGGTGACGACCGGGACGAGCGTCGCGCCCTGGAGGTCGTTGACGGCGGCCCGGGCGAGCGAGCGCGGCGTCGCGAAGGTCTGGTAGTGGTTCACGACGCTGATCCAGGTGCCGTCGGCGTTGCGCATCATGTGCAGCTCGTCGCCGTCGATCGTCACCCGGTAGCCGGTGCCCCCACCGGTGCCGGTGCCGCCGCCGTGGTGGTGACTCCCCCCGTCGACCGGGCGGCCCTGGATCCGGCGGCCCTGGAAGACCTCGTCGAAGGTGTCGGACGCGCCCGGGTCGGCGGCGGTGGCGGCCCCGCCGCCGGGGCCCGCGAGACCGATCACGACGGTGCCGGTGGCGACGGTCAGGGCGGCCGCGGCCCCCTGGAGCATGCGTCGGCGCGTCAGCTCCGTGGCATGGGTGTCCTCGGACATGGTGATACCCCCTCAAGTGCCCGGGACTGTGGTTCGGGCACTGTTCACGAACGGTTGGTTAACCGTTAAACGAAGGCGATTCCTTGATCGAATCGCTCATTTCGATGGTCGCAATGCTTGTTGACCTACGGAACAGCCGATCGGCGGGGGTGCGAAGGGTTGCGTATGAATTCGGTCATTTTCCGTCACCTGCCGAACACGCAGCGAACACCCCCGGCGGGGCGCACCCGGCCGGCCCCACCGCGGCCGGTTAGCGTGGCCGGTGGACCGGCACGGGCCGGGACGGACACCGGAGGGAGCAGGCGATGGAGATCCTCGCGTACGGCGTGCAGGCCGACGAGCGGCCACTGCTGGAGACGGCCTTCGCGGGCCGGCACGCGCTGCGCTGCCTGTCCGTCTTCCTCAACCGCGACACCGCTCCGCTCGCGGCCGGGTACCCGGTGGTCAGCAGCAGCGTCAACGCCGAGCTCGACGCCGGGACCCTCGCCGTCCTCGCCGCCGGCGGCACCGAACTGATCGCCCAGCGCTCCACCGGCTTCAACAACATCGACCTCGACGCCGCGGCCGGCTTCGGCATGACGGTCGCCCGGGTCTCCCAGTACAGCCCCTACGCGGTCGCCGAACACGCCTGGACCCTGGCCCTGGCCGTCAACCGCAGGCTCACCCGGGCCGCCGGGCGCTCCCGCGAGTTCGACTTCCGCCTCGACGGCCTGCTCGGCCGCGACATCCACGGCATGACCGTCGGCGTCATCGGCAC
This sequence comes from Kitasatospora sp. NPDC094019, assembly GCF_044764505.1. Taxonomy (NCBI): domain Bacteria; kingdom Bacillati; phylum Actinomycetota; class Actinomycetes; order Kitasatosporales; family Streptomycetaceae; genus Kitasatospora; species Kitasatospora sp. NPDC094019. The sequence continues at coordinate 160,138 of NZ_JBIWIF010000016.1, read as the reverse complement.
CGGCAAGATCGGCGAGTGCTTCGCCCGGATCGCCGCCGGATTCGGCACCGAACTCCTCGGCTGGGACATCGCCGAGAACCCGGCCTGCCGGGACCTCGGCACGACCTACACCGAACTGCCCGAACTCCTCTCCCGCGCCGATCTGGTGAGCCTCCACGTCCCCCTGCTGCCGTCCACCCACCACCTCATCGACGGAGCCGCGCTGGCCCGGATGAAGGACGACGCGATCCTGGTCAACTCCAGCCGCGGCGGCCTCGTCGACAGCGCCGCCCTGGTCGAGACCCTGCGCGCCGGCCGCCTCTCCGGCGTCGGCCTCGACGTCTACGAGGAGGAGACCGGTGTCTTCTTCACCGACCGCTCGATCGAGGGCATCACCGACGACACCCTCGCCCGTCTCGTCACCTTCCCCCAGGTCATCGTCACCAGCCACCAGGCGTACTTCACGTCCACCGCCGTCGGACAGATCATCGACGCCACCGTCCGCAACGTCGACGACTTCGCCGCCGGCCACCGCAACGAGAACACCCTCGTCCCCAAGAACTGAACCCGCGGGCCGAAACGCTTCCGGCGCTCGCAGCCATGCGCCGCGCCAGCGCACGGCCCCTCTCGCACGAACTGCTCCTGCCCGCGCAGTCGCAGGATCGAACGCACCGTCCCGGCGAAGGCCGATCAGGTCCGCAGCCGGACGAAGCCCGGTTCCGGGGCGGTCGGACGCCGGCCTGCGACAAGGACGACTGCGAGAAGCGCCACGACACGGTTGCGGGATCAGCCGGCTGGAACGCCACGGCACCGTGCGGTGTCCACGGGACACGACAGGTCGGCCGTGCGCTGCAAGGCGAAAGCGCTGGTCGCAGCCACCAACGGATGGCCACGACCAGCACTTTCGCAATAGGTTTCAGCCGCAGTGGGTGTGCCAGCGGCTGACCTCCTGGTCGTTGATCACACCGCCCCAGTCGATACAGGTACCGCGGCCGTTCACCGAGACGGGGCCGGCGTACGAGGTGTAGTAGCCGGAGTCGATGTCCTGGACACCGTCGTCCCGCCCGATCCAGGCATTCATCGAGAGGGCGGCGCCCGGGTGGCTGCGCACGACGACCAGGCAGTTGCGGCCCGCCTCCGCGTTCCAGGTCAGGTAGGCCGTTCCGAGGTTCCCGATCGGTGCGGAGTCGATGGTGCTGTATCCGTTCCCGCAGGGCCCGGACGCGGCGGCGCGGGCAGCGGGAGTGGCGAGGGCGAGCAGCCCCATGGCCATGGCTCCCGCGATGACCGCGAGAGCGGGGCCACCGCGAGGACCGAATGCGCCGCGACGGAGTACTTCGAGAATCACGATCGTTTCCTCCCTCCCCTTTCCCTACCCGCAGTGCGACCTGAACTGGTACGCGCCGGTGGGTGCGTCGTCCACGTAGCCGCCCCAGTTGATACAGGTGGCCCGCCCGTTCGCGTACACCGGACCCGCGTAGTGGTGGTAGAGGTTCTTGTCCTCCTCCTCGAAGCCGTCTGCGGTCCGCTGGATCCAGGCCGTCATGTAGTAGAGCTCGACGGGGCCGTCGTTCGCTCCGTACCTCTGCGTGACCACGCAGTTGTAGCCGCTGGAGCTGTTCCAGGTCAGAAAGGTGCGCCCGTAGCCGCTGATGTCGAGGGAATCGATCTCTCTGTACCCGGCGCCGCACGATCCGTTGTAGGTCCCGTTCACAGGCGTCGCCGCGGCCGCCCCCGGAAAGGCGATGAGACCCACGGCCGCCGCAGACAGGGCCATTCCTGTGCGGAGGCGGAGGGACTGGATCCTTCTCACTGACACTCCTTGCGTGATGGTCCGAATGGATGAGGTCGACGATCCGGGTCGGAATTCCCGGAATGCGGAGGATCGGAGAGCTCTACGGCGGTGGGATCAACCGCAGTGGGAGTCGTACTGCCAGTACTTTCCGTAGAGGTACGAGCCGCCCCAGTCCACGCAGCTTCCCTCGGCGTAGACGTAGACCGGCCCGGCGTAAGCGGTGTAGTTACCGCTGTCGGAATCGCGGGAGGCACGGTCACCGCTCCGCTGGATCCAGGCGTCCATGGATTTGGCGGAGCCCGGATATTCGGCCACCGTGACGACGCAGTTGTAGCCGTTGTCCGAATAGGTCAGGAAGATATTGGCGCCCGACTCCAGGCGCAGGCTGTCGATGACCCGGTACCCACTCCCGCAGGCGCCGTTGTATCCGGCCGCCTCCTGATCCGATCCGGGACGCGCGGAGACCTCGGTCGCGGATGCCGTTGCAGGCGATGCCACCAACAGCGCTCCGCCTAGGAGCAGCGATGCCGCCGCCGCCTTGAAGTTGCCCTTCATTTCTCTCCCTCGGGGTCGATCTCCTTGTGGCGATTCATTTCATCGGCGAGAGTTCGCCCGAGCTGATGTCGGCGTGCGCCTGGCCGGACAGCGGGAACAGCAGGAGCAGCGGTGGCGTGCGACCGTCGGTCACGCCCCGTCCAAGCGGTCACGCCGACCTCACGTCGTACCGTCCGACAGGAGGGGCGGAACCACGTTCATTGCCCGCACTGCGGTTTTCGAGTTCCGCCGATGCATCAGCTGCATGCTTTTCCGGGGAAGGGATCTGCGCTACCACGGCAGCTCCCCGGATCCCCGAACGGGTGGAGGAGCCTCAGTGCCAGCCGGTGCAGATGGGCTGGTCCCAGTTGTCGATGCAGGCTCGCGCTTCGACCGAACCATTGACCATGTTGCCGAAACCGGTGGGGCCGGTCGCGATCCACCCGTGGATGTTTCCGTTCGTGTTCTGCACCCAGAAGTTCTGCCCGACCGAGGTGCCGGAGATCCGGGCCCAGTTCGACCTGCACGAAGGGCTGTAGCGCAGTTCGATCGTGCCCTTCGCCGAGTACGCCGACTCCACCGTGTAGGCGTCCGTGTTGCAGCCCATGTCCACCGGGTCCTTTCCGTTGCAGGAGGACCCGTAGCAGCCGGCCGTGGCCCGGGTGACAGCGGCGGACGCGGTCGGAGCGGCCAGCCCGGTCAGCGCGGTCGCAGCCACTGCGAGGCCGAACAGGATCCCGACCGGACGATTCGTGTGCCTCATGCGGATTTCCTTCCCTGGAGACGAGGTGATCGACGCTGCCAGCGGGCTCGGCACTGTCTGCCGTATGCGCACCGCGGCCCACACGGACGGGGGTGCCACCGAGGCACGACCGTGCCGGTGCCAGGGCCGGCCGCTGTCGCGCTCCGGCTCTGACACAGCCGAGTCTTGACGGCCGACCTGTTGTTGCGCAGCCCCCCTCATCACGTGAAACAAAGTGCCGCCCCGCAGGCCGGAAGGACCGCCGGAACGAGACAGGATGACGGGAAGCCGTGGCAGCGGTGCTCGCGGGTCCGTAGGTTGACGCAAGCTGATGGTGCGGGCGGGTGGGGGGAGGGCTCGGGATGGGGCGCCAGGAGAGTCCGTTGGATCCGACGGCCGGACCGGTCGAACGGTTCGCGTCGGAGTTGCGCGAGCTGCGCGGGGAGGCGGGGAACGTGACCTACCGGGTCATGGCCGGCCGTACCCGCTATTCGGTCGCGACGTTGTCGCGGGCGGCCGGCGGGCAGCAACTCCCCTCGCTGCCGGTGGTCCTGGCCTACGTGCAGGCGTGCGGCGGCGACCCTGCGGAGTGGGAGCGGCGCTGGCTCGCCGCAGTGCGGGAGGCAGCCGCCGAGGAGGGCGACGCCGGTGCGCCGTACCGGGGACTCTCCCGGTTCGAGCCGGGTGACCGGGAGCGGTTCTTCGGCAGGGACCGGCTCGTCGCCGACCTGCTGGCCCTGGTGGACTCCCATCGGCTGGTCGCTGTCGTGGGCGCCTCGGGCAGCGGCAAGTCCTCCCTGCTGCGCGCCGGACTGGTCCCGGCGCTCCGGGACCGGGGTGCGACGCAGGCGGGCCCGGCCGCCGTGCGGATCCTCACGCCGGGCGCGCGGCCCGCCCGCGACCACGCCGCACTGGTGACGCCCGGGAACGGCAAGGGCTACACGGTGCTGGTGGTGGACCAGTTCGAGGAGGCGTTCACGCTGTGCGCCGAGCCGGCGGAACGCGCCGCCTTCATCGATCTGCTCCTGGCGGCGAGCGCGCCGGACAGCCGTTTGCGGGTGGTCCTCGCAGTGCGGGCCGACTTCTTCGGCCACTGCGCCGAGCACCACGGGCTCGCGGCGGCCCTGCGGGAAGCCACGCTACTGGTCGGGCCGATGGGACCCGCCGAACTGCGCGAGGCGATCGTCAAGCCGGCCGCCGGCGCGGGCCTGATCGTCGAACGCGCCCTGACCTCAAGGATCGTCGAGGAGATCGACGGCGAGCCGGGCGGGCTGCCCCTGCTGTCGCATGCTCTGCTGGAGACCTGGCGCCGCCGCAGGGGCAGGGCACTGACAGAAGCCGCCTACGAAGCCGCCGGCGGCGTGCACGGCGCCATCGCCCTTACCGCAGAACGGGCCTACGACCGCCTGACACCGGAGCAGGCCACCGCCGCCCGGCGCATCCTGCTGCGGCTGGTCACCCCGGGCCAGGGCGTGCAGGACACGAGCCGTCCCGTCGACCGCACCGAATTGGAGTCACTCGACGCCGGGGGCGCCGACACCGGCACCACCGCGGTGCTGGAACTCCTGGCCCGCGCCCGGCTGATCACCCTGGACGGCGACACCGTCCACCTCGCCCACGAAGCGCTGATCAGCTCCTGGCCGCGCCTCAACACGTGGATCCACGACGCCCGCGACAAGCTGCGCCGGCATCGGCATCTCACCGAAGCGGCCGAAGCGTGGGAGGAACTGGATCAGGACCCCGGAGCGCTCTACCGGGGCACCCGGCTGGCAACTGCCGAGACAGCCTTCGCGACCTCCGGGCCGCGCAGCGACCTCACCCCGCTGGAGTCCCGCTTCCTCACCGCCGCCCTCACCGCCCGCGACCAGGAGAACCGGAAGGCCGCGCGCTCCGTCCGGCGGAAGCGGACCCTGCTCGCCGCGCTGTCCACCCTGGTCGTACTCGTCCTGCTGGCCGGGGTGACCGCGTGGCAGCAGAACCGGACCGGCGAGCGCCGTCGCACCGAGGCCGCCGCCCGCCGGGCCGCCGCGATGGCGGACGGCATGCGCTCCTCCGACCCGGTGACGGCGATGCGGCTGAGCCTCGCCGCGTGGAGGACGGCCGACCTTCCCGAGTCACGGTCCGCGTTGCTCGGCGCCACCGTCCAGTCGGATCGGGACGTCTTCACCGATCCGCCGTCCGACAAGGCCGTCCCGCAGACCCATTTCCTCAGCGGCGACGGCCGCACCTTGGTCGGTGTGGGCCGGGACGAGGTGGTGAGGTGGGACGTCGACACACACCGGCGCGTGGCAACACTCCACGGCCTCGGGGCCTTGGCCGACAACACGGAGGACATGAGCGCCGACACCCGGACACTCGCCGGGTTCGAGCACGACTACGTGAACGTGTGGGACGTGCCAGCGGAACGCTTCGGCGCACTCCCGGTGACACGCCACGTGTTCGGTCCCGGGTTGCGTGGAACGGCGGCCCGGCTCGGTCCCAGCGGTCGAACGCTGCTCCTCTTCGCGGTCCTCGGCACGGACGACGTGATCCAGGTCCGGGATGTCCTCGATGGTCGGCTGCTTCTCGAACGACACACCAAGGCCGGTGAGCGCACGCCGGCCGGCCCCGACGAACTGCGCCGCGTGCCGGAAGTCAGGCAGCGGCGGATGTGGGCGGAGGACCGCCTGCAGTACTACCCGTACCCCGAGGCGTCGCTCAGCCCCGACGACCGACAGGTGGCACTGTGCCTTCCGGACGAGCCGGTCCAGGTGTGGAACGTACCCGAGCAGCGCCAGGTCCCCACTCCCTGGGCCCCCCGCGTCACCGCGCAGCAGTGCCTGAACCAGGCGGTCGGTTTCACACCGGACGGGCGCCGACTGGCAGTCGTCGACAGCGGGGCAGTGCGGATCTGGGACCTCGCCTCGGGAACGGAACTCCCCCGGATCGAGCACCCCGGCATCAGGGAGACGGTGTTCAGCGCGGACGGAACGCTCATGGTGGCCTCGGACGGCAAGGAGGTACTGGTGTGGCGCCTCGACACACCGTCGGTCCCGATCCTGCGGCATCCGCTCGCCAACACCGACGCCAGCCAGTTCAGACTTGACCCGGACGGACACCGGATCCGTTACCTGGAGGGCTCGACCGGAGCGGTGGTCCGAACCGTCGACCTCACGAACGCCCTCGCCCCGGCCTGGACCAGCAGGCCGATCGCGGCTGCCGTGTTCAGCCCCGACGGAAACACGCTCGCTACGCTGCCGTCGCCCGCGGGCGGCGACACGTACCGCTTCCAACTGCGCGATCTCCGCAGACCGGAGGACGTCGTGGACCTTCCCGGCACGTCCTGCACCTCGCAGCACCAGGTCCCCGTGCCCTGCACCGTCCTCACAGCGTTCCGTCCGGACGGGGGAGCGTTCGCCTACGGTGTCTTCGACCCCTCACAGACGGATTCGCCCCCCAGAGTGTCCGTCTGGGACGTCTCCTCCGGCAGCGTAACGGCGACCCTGGACATCCTTACCAGGAAGGGGCGCCCGGGGTCCGACATCAACGCGATCGCCTTCACCCCGGACGGAGGATCGATCCTGGTGTCACGAATGCCGCAGGACGAGGCGGTGGAAGTCTGGAACCTGTCCCAGCAGGCGAAGACCCAGGAGATCTGCTGCGTCGGCGGGGAACAACTCGCCGTCCGTCCGGACGGGCAGCTCATTGTCACCTCGCACAACCAGCTCGTGGACCTTGCAGCAGGCCGGGCAAAATCCAGGACGCTCACTCAGAACACCACCCGGGCAGTCGCGTTCAGCCCGACCGGCGCCTACCTGGCCACCGGCGATCAAGCCGGTCGTGTCACATTCTGGGACGGCGCTGCCGAGAACAACCTGGGCATGCTGCCCGGCAGCCTCAGGCCCGACGCCGAAGGGGCGTCGGACCCCGTCTCCGTACTGGCCTTCTCCCACGACGGCAGCACCCTGGCCGCCGCGGGCGGCGACGGCACACTACGGCTGTGGGACCTCGCATCCCACCAACCACTCGGCCCCGCACTCCCCGCGCCAGGAGGCGCCGCCCTCTCCCTCGCCTTCGGCCCGGACGACCGCACCCTGCGCGTGGCGACCGAGCACGTACCGGCACACGAGATCGCGGTCGCCCCGGACCGGTCGGCCACCGACATCTGCGAACGAGCCGGAGGCGGACTGCCCCCGGCCGACTGGCACACCTACCTTCCCGAGGTGCCCTACCGGGAGGTCTGCTGACCCGACGGCGCGATTCCCTGCGGGCACCCGGCCGGGGACAGGGGCCCGCGGTCCCAGCTGTACGACCGAGCGACAGTACCGGCCGCCGAACACGCCCGGACCCTGGCGCCGGCCGTCGACCGCAGGCACGCCCACGCCGCCGGGCACTCCCGCGAGTTCGGCTTCCGGGGCCTCAGCCGGTGACCCTCGCGAGCCAGGCCAGCAGGTCGGCGGTGACCTCCTCGTGGTTGGTCTCGTGCAGCAGTTCGTGACGGGCGCCGGGGTAGCTGTGGTGGACCACGTCGGTGAATCCCACGTGCTGGTAGCGGCGGGCGACCAGGTCGGCGGGCACCAGACCGGCCGTGAGCGGGTCGTCCTCCCCCGCGAAGACCGCGACCGGCAGGTCCGGCCGGACCCAGGAGGGGTCGGTGAGCCGGGGGGCCGCGGCGACCAGACCCGCCAGCCCGGCGGCGTCCAGGGTGAATCCGCACAGCGGGTCGGCGAGGTGGGCGTCGACGGCGTCCGCGTCGCGGCTGAGCCAGTCGGCGGGGGTGCGGGCGGGACGGAACGGCTCGTTGAGGGCGGCCAGCAACTGCGGTCCGGTCCCGGTGAGGCCCCGGGCGAGGTGGTCCAGCGCGGTGGTGCCGAACAGGGCGAGGCCGGACAGCCGCGCGGCGTGGTCGAGGGTGTACTGCTGGGCGGCGAAGGATCCCAGGCTGTGGCCGAGCAGCACGACGGGGGCTCCGGGGTGGCGGCGCTCGGCGACGGCGGTGATCCGGGCGAGGTCGGCCACGAGCTCGTTCCAGCCGTCCGGGCCGAGGCGGCCGCGCCCCGCGTGCATGGTCAGGCCGTGGCCGCGGTGGTCGCCCGCGTAGACGGCGCAGCCGACCGCGGTGAGGGCGTCGGCGAGGCGCGCATAGCGCCCGCTGTGCTCGCCCATGCCGTGGGCGATCTGGACGACGGCGCGGGCCGGACCCTCAGGGGCCCAGGTCCGGACGTGGAGGCGGATGCCGCCGGGGCTGGGGAGGGTGAACACGGGGGCTCCAGGTGTCGAGGGGGCGGAGACGTACGGCCGCCCGGCCCGGGGCGGGAGCCTCGGGCCGGGCGGGGGTGCGGGGAGTGCGGACGCGGGCCGACCGGGTCTCAGCCGGTCGTGGCGGCGAACCCGGCGATCAGCCGGGCGACCGCCTCCGGGCGGTCGAGGTGGACGGTGTGACCGGCCTCGGGGACGACCGTGGCGCGGGCCAACGGGCTGAGGACCGCGGTGGCACCGGCGTGCTCGCTCGACCAGAACTGGCTGTCGGCCCCGGCGACGATCAGGGCGGGCACGGTGAGGCCGGCCACGACGTCGCGCCAGTCCTGGCAGGCGTGGTCGAACAGCAGCGGGTAGGTGTCACCGGTGATGAGCCGGCTCATGCCGCGCCCCCCGGCCCGCCGGATACCCGCGTCGACGGCCGCCGGGTCGGGCCAGGCGCGGCCGCGTCCGGTCTCGACGGCGTCCGGCCGCAGGAAGAACGCGCCCAGGTTCTCGGCGGTCAGCCCGTGGAAGCCGTAGGGCCAGTCGGGGCCGCTGACCATCCGCGGGGTCTGGTCGAGCGTGACGATCCCGGCGAGGCGCTCGCAGCCGAACAGGCTGACGCAGGACCAGATGGTGCTCGCGCCCATCGACGCGCCGACGGCGGTGACGTCGTCGAGGTCGAGCCGGGTGAGGAACTCGTGCAGGTCCTTGCCGTGCCGGGCGATGCGCTGCCCGCCCGCGGGCCGGTCGGACTGCCCGTGCCAGCGCCGGTCCAGGGAGATCACCCGGTGGCCGGCCGCGCGCAGGGTGGCCCACTGCATCGCCCAGCTGTCGGCGGGGGCCCCGTAGCCGGCGATCAGGACGACCGGGCGGCCGGTGCCCTCGTCGTAGTAGTGCAGGGCGGTGTTGTCGCTCGTGACGAACCTGGGCATGGCGGCCTCCGGGAGGGTGTCGGGGCGGGAGTCCCGGGCAAGGGGTGCCGGGAGAGGACGGGGACGGGCTCAGTGGGCGGCGGGCCTCCGGCGCCAGGGGTGGCCGACGGCGACGGCGATCCCGCAGGCGAGGAGGGTGTCGACGAGGCGGGCGGTGATCACCGTGCCGTCCGAGGGCGGGCCGGGCACGGCGAGCACCAGCACGACGACACTCGCCAAGGCCGTGTGCAGGACGTAGGAGCGGTCGGTGGCCCCGGGAAACACCGCGCCCACCAGGACGGCGAGCAGGACCGCCGTCCAGCCGGACAGGGTGTGGGCCGCCGCGGCGGCGGCCAGAACGCCCAGGACCGTCCCGGCCACCCGGCCGCCGACCCGGCGCAGCACCGAGGCGTCGGCCGGGCGGAAGGCCAGCGCCGCGGTGAGCGGCAGCCAGAAGGCGTGCTCGGGTCGGAGCGACTCGGCGAGGACCGCGGCGGCCCCGACGCACAGCGGCAGCCGCAGGACGGCGTCCCGGCGGGCCGGTCCGCACCCGCCCACGCGTGGCACGCCGGGAGCGGCACCGCCGCCGGGACGGCCGCGCCGACGGGTGAGGGCGAGGACGAGCAGCAGGCCCATCGGCGCACAGCCGAGACCGTAGAGGGCGACAGTACGGCCGGCCGTCAGACCGGTGCCCATGCCCGTGCCGATGGCGGTCAGCACCATCAGCTTCAGGCCGAACAACTGGTCGGCGGGCCGGGCGAAGCCGACGACCGCGGCGGCCAGGGCGGCCAGCGTCATGCACAGGACCTGGCCCCAGCCCGGCGTGGGCGCCGTGCGGCCGAGGAGCAGGCCGGCGGACCCGCCGGCCAGGATCGCGGCGAACCGGACCGCGCGCTCGCGCACCGGACCGCTGTGGTCTCCGTTGACGCTGCACACCGCGCCGGCCAGGGCCACCGGCACCCCGGCGGCCCCCGCCAGCGCGTGCGCGCCGAGCAGTGCGGTGGTGATCGCCACCGCACTGCGGACCGTCCGGTCCCACGGGATCCGCCGCCCGGGCGGGGCGGCGGCGGGGCGGTCGGGGCTACGCATGACGGACGGCTCCCGGGCGGGGTGGGGTCGGGGTTTCCGATCTCCACGGTGCCCGTCGACGGGCGCGACGGCCATGGTGCGCGGTACAGCGTCCGCGGGGCCGGAATTGTCCGCGTGGACAAGGAGTCCGTGCCGGCCGCGGCCGGACGGCCGGTGGCCTCCGCCGGCCCGAGGCACTCGAAGCGCTCGGACGGCTCGGACGGCCGACCCCGGGGACCGGGCCGGAGTAAGACCCGCCTAGGCTGTACGCCGAAGCAAAACGGGCGAACCGGACCCATCCAGGGGCCGCGAGGATGGAAAGCAGGACCCGCCGATGGGCGACGGAATGTCAGGAATGCACCACCACGGCGGGATGGCCGAACTCGGGCCGTTCTCGCTCTCCAACGTCCTGACCTGGTCCCCCGACTGGGTGTTCCTGATCGGCAGCCTGGCAGCACTTGCCCTGTACGTCACCGGCGTGGTCAGGCTGCGGCGGCGCGGGGACAGCTGGTCGGTCGGGCGCACGGTGGCCTGGGTGCTGGGCATCGGCTCGGTGATCCTGGTCACCTGCACCGGGCTGAACGACTACGGCATGGTCCTCTTCAGCGCGCACATGATGCAGCACATGGTGCTCTCCATGCTGTCGCCGATCCTGCTCCTGCTCGGGGCCCCGATCACCCTGGCCCTGCGCGCGCTGCGTCCGGCCGGGAAGGGCCGCCCGCGCGGGCCGCGCGAGCTGCTGGTGGCACTGCTGCACAGCACCTACGTGAAGGTGGTCTCGCACCCGGCGTTCACCATCCCGCTGTTCATCGCGAGCCTGTACGGGGTCTACTTCACCCCGCTGTTCGACTTCCTCATGGAGTACCGGCTCGGGCACATCTTCATGATGGTGCACTTCCTGGCGACCGGGCTCGCCTTCTTCTGGCCGATCATGGGCGTGGACCCGGGCCCGAACCGGTCGGGCCATGTGATGCGGATCATCGAGCTGTTCATGGGCATGCCGTTCCACGCCTTCTTCGGCGTCGCGGTGATGATGGCCAACCACCAGTTGGTCAAGACCTTCACCGTCGAGGGGGCACCGCCCGGCACCGATCTGCTGGCGGACCAGAAGCTGGCCGGCGGCATCACCTGGGCGTTCGGCGAGATCCCGACCGCGATCGTGCTGATCGCGCTGGTCTACCAGTGGATGCGCTCGGAGGAACGGCTCTCCCGCCGCCGGGACCGCGCCGAGGACCGCAGCGGTGACGCCGAGCTGGCGGCCTACAACGCCTACCTGGCCTCGCTGGACCAGCGCAACCGGCGGCCGGCGGCCGACGCCGGCTGATCCGACCGAGGACCACGACGAGCCCCCGTCCGACCGCGGACGGGGGCTCCGTCGTGTCCGGACCCCGTCGCATCCCGTCGCATCGTGTCCGGGGGCGGGCTCAGACCTCGCGCGGAGCCTGCCGGGCGAGGCCCGCGACCAGGATGTCCAGACCGAACTCGAAGCGCTCGTCGCCGACGTTGCGGGTGAGCGCGGCGGCCATCGAGGTGATCATCGGATAGCGCTCGGTCGGGATGGTCGCGAAGTAGTCGTGGATCCGCTCGGTGAACTCCTCGGTGTTGGTCCCGCCCCGGGTGGACGCCTCGAAGGCGGTCGCGGTGGTGTAGAGGCCCAGCAGGTCGACCCCGTAGGCGGCGGTCTGCTCGTCCAGGCCGCCGGCCCGCAGCATCGCGAGCATCGCCTCGGCGATGTCCATCGCGTGCGGGGTGATCGGGACGTTGGCGACCACGGCGGCCTTGGCCAGGTCGCGGTGCGAGAGCAGCGCCTCGCGGGAGCGCCGCAGCAGGCCCTTGATCTGCTCCTCCCAGCGCGCCGGGTCGGCGTCCTCCAGCACGATGTCGGCATAGGCGAGGTCGAGGACCAGTTCCACCAGCTCCTCCTTGGAGCCGACGTGGGCGTAGAGGCTGGCCGCGCCGGTGCCGAGCTCCTGACCGACCCGCCGCATGCTCAGGGCGTCCATGCCCTCGGTGTCGACGATCCGCAGCGCCGCCTCGACGATCCGCTCGCGGCTCAGCGGCTGCCGCCGGGGCGCCCGCTCCCTGTCCTGCCAGTGCTCGGGCCAGCCGGAGCGCGCGGCGGGACTGGTCATGGGGGCTCCTTCGTGGTCGGTGACAGGACCCACAGTACTTGACACGAACACCGTTCCATGGGAGAACACTGTTCGTTCAAGAAAACAGTGTTCGTGATGACGAACGCCGTTCGTCGCTGGCTCTCGCTCCGGAGACCTCCCCATGACCAGTCAGATCGCCCCACCCGCGCCCACCGGAACGCCGTCCGCCGGCTACCGGCTGCGCTGGGCGGGACTCGCCGTCATCCTCGCCGCCGAGGTGATGGACCTCCTCGACACCACGATCGTCGGCGTCGCCGCACCCGCCGTCCGGCAGGACCTCGGCGGCAGTGACGCCCAGATCCAGTGGATCACCGCGTCCTACACGCTCGCCTTCGCCGTGCTGCTGATCACCGGCGGCCGGCTCGGCGACCTCTTCGGCCGCAAGCGCCTGTTCGTCCTCGGCGCGGCCGGCTTCACCCTCGCCTCGGCGCTCTGCGCGGCCGCGCCCGGCGCGGACACCCTGGTCGCCGCCCGCACCGTGCAGGGCCTGTTCGCGGCGCTGCTCATCCCGCAGGGGCTCGGCCTGATCAGGGGGATGTTCCCGCCCGGGCAGCTCGGCGCCGCCCTGGGCCTGTTCGGCCCGGTCCTCGGGCTCTCCTCGGTGCTCGGCCCGACCCTCGGCGGCTACCTCACCGGGGCCGACTGGTTCGGGCTCGGCTGGCGGGCGGTCTTCCTGATCAACCTGCCGGTGGGCCTGCTCACCGTGTTCGCCGCCGGGCGGATCCTGCCCGCCGACCGCGCCTCCACCGCTACCGCCGCCGGCGACCCCACCGACACCCGCCCGGGCCGGATCGACCCGGTCGGCGTGCTCATGCTCGGCCTGGCCGTGCTGCTGCTGGTCTACCCGCTGGTGCAGGGCCGCGAGCTCGGCTGGCCGCTGTGGACCTTCCTCTCGATGGCCGCCTCGGTCCCGACGGTCTGGCTCTTCACCGTCCAGCAGCGCGGTGTCCTGCGGCGCGGCGGCACCCCGCTGATCGAGCCCTCGCTCTTCGCCAAGCGGGCCTTCGTCTCGGCGCTCGCCACCGGGCTGGTGTTCTTCGCCGCCCTCTCCGGCCTGATGCTGGTCTTCACCCTCCACCTCCAGCTCGGCCTCGGCTGGACGCCGCTGCACGCCGGACTGTCGATGATCCCGCTCTCGATCGGCGTGGTCGTCGGCGCCGTGCTCTCCGGCGCCCTGCTGGCCCCCCGCTACGGCCGCCGGGTGCTGCACCTCGGCATGGTCCTGGCCGCCGCGGGCGCGCTCGGCCTGTGGGCCACCGCGGGCGGCGCCGACGGCCTCTCCTCCTGGCAGCTGGCGCCGTCGCTCGCCCTGGCCGGCCTCGGCCTCGGCCTGATCATGGCCCCGTTCTTCGACATCGCGCTCGCCGGGGTCGAGGAGTCGGAGACCGGCTCCGCCGCCGGTGTCCTCAACGCCCAGCAGCAGCTCGGCGGCTCGATGGGCGTCGCCCTGCTCGGCACCGCGTTCTTCGGCTGGGCCGGCACGGACGGCTTCGGAGCCGCCGCCGGCCGGACGTACGGGCTGGTCGCCGCGCTGCTCGCGGCGGCCTTCCTGATCGCCTTCCTGCTCCCCCGGCAGGCCCGCCCGGACGGCGAGGGGCACTGAAGCCCCCGTCGAGGCCCCGCCGCACCCCGGGTTCCCCCGGGCGGTGGAACGCCGGGAGGCCCCGGGGTCCGTGGTTCCGGACCCCGGGGCCTCCCGGGTCGCGCGCGGTGCGGGCGGAATCAGCCGAGGTTGGCGATCGCCTCGTTGAGCGTCTTCGAGGGACGCATCACGGCCGCGGCCTTGGCCGGGTCCGGCTGGAAGTAGCCGCCGAGCTCGACCGCGGAGCCCTGCACGGCGACGAGCTCCTCGACGATGACCTGCTCCTGCTCGGTCAGCGACTTGGCCAGGCCAGCGAAGGACTCGGCCAGGTCGGCGTCCTCGGTCTGGCCGGCCAGCTCCTGGGCCCAGTACATGGCCAGGTAGAAGTGGCTGCCGCGGTTGTCGATGCCACCGAGGCGGCGGCTCGGCGACTTGTCCTCGTTGAGGAAGGTACCGGTGGCGCGGTCCAGCGTGTCGGCCAGCACCTGGGCGCGGGCGTTGCCGGTGGTGCGGGCCAGGTGCTCGAAGCTGGCGGCCAGCGCGAAGAACTCGCCCAGGCTGTCCCAGCGCAGGTAGTTCTCCTTGACCAGCTGCTGGACGTGCTTCGGGGCGGAGCCGCCGGCGCCGGTCTCGAACAGGCCGCCGCCGTTCATCAGCGGGACGACCGACAGCATCTTGGCGCTGGTGCCCAGCTCCAGGATCGGGAACAGGTCGGTCAGGTAGTCGCGCAGCACGTTGCCGGTGACCGAGATGGTGTTCTCGCCGCGGCGGATGCGCTCCAGCGAGAAGGTGGTGGCCTCGACCGGGGCCAGGATCTCGATCTGCAGACCGTTGGTGTCGTGCTCCGGCAGGTACGCCTTGACCTTCTCGATCAGCACGGCGTCGTGGGCGCGGGTCGCGTCCAGCCAGAACACGGCCGGGTCGCCGCTGACCCGGGCACGGGTGACGGCCAGCTTCACCCAGTCGCGGATCGGCAGGTCCTTGGTCTGGCAGGCGCGGAAGATGTCGCCCGGCTGGACGGCCTGCTCCAGGACGACCTCGCCGGTGGCGGCGTCGACCAGGCGGACGGTACCGGCGGCGGCGATCTCGAAGGTCTTGTCGTGGCTGCCGTACTCCTCGGCCGCCTGGGCCATCAGGCCGACGTTCGGGACCGAGCCGATGGTGGCCGGGTCCAGGGCGCCGTTCGCGCGGCAGTCGTCGATGACGGCCTGGTAGACACCGGCGTAGCTGCTGTCCGGCAGCACGGCCAGGGTGTCGGCCTCCTGGCCGTCCGGGCCCCACATGTGGCCGGAGGTGCGGATCATGGCCGGCATCGAGGCGTCGACGATGACGTCGCTCGGCACGTGCAGGTTGGTGATGCCCTTGTCCGAGTCGACCATGGCGAGGGCCGGACCGGCGGCCAGCTCGGCCTCGAAGGACGCCTTGATCTCGGCGCCGTTCGCCAGCTTGTCGAGGCCGGCCAGGATGCCGCCGAGACCGTTGTTCGGGTTCAGGCCGGCGGCGGCGAGCGCCTCGCCGTAGCTGGCGAAGGTCTGCGGGAAGAACGCCCGGACCACGTGGCCGAAGACGATCGGGTCCGAGACCTTCATCATGGTGGCCTTGAGGTGGACCGAGAAGAGCACGCCCTCGGCCTTGGCGCGGGCGACCTGCGCGGCCAGGAACTCGTTCAGCGCGGCGGCCCGCATGACCGAGGCGTCCACGACCTCGCCGGCCAGCACCGGGACCGACTCGCGCAGCACGGTGGTGGCGCCGTCCTCGGCGACCAGCTCGATGCGCAGCGCGCCGGCCTCGCCGATCACGGTCGACTTCTCGGTGGAACGGAAGTCGTTCACGCCCATGGTGGCGACATTGGTCCTGGAGTCGGCCGACCAGGCGCCCATGCGGTGCGGGTGGGTCTTGGCGTAGTTCTTGACCGACGCGGGGGCGCGGCGGTCGGAGTTGCCCTCGCGCAGGACCGGGTTGACGGCGCTGCCCTTGACCTTGTCGTAACGGGCGCGGACGTCCTTGTCCTCGTCGGTCCGCGGGTCGTCCGGGTAGTCCGGCAGCGCGTAGCCCTGCGCCTGCAGCTCGGCCACGGCGGCCTTGAGCTGCGGGATCGAGGCCGAGATGTTCGGCAGCTTGATGATGTTGGCACCCGGGGTCTTGGCGAGGGCGCCCAACTCGGCGAGGGCGTCGCCGATCCGCTGGTCCTCGGTCAGACGCTCCGGGAAGCTCGCGATGATCCGCCCGGCGAGGGAGATGTCGCGCGTCTCCACCTTCACGCCCGCGGTCGAGGCGTACGCCTGGACGACCGGCAGGAACGAGTACGTTGCCAGGGCAGGCGCCTCGTCGGTGTGCGTATAGATGATGGTCGAGTCAGTCATCGGTACTCCGCTTCACGTCTCCAACGTCTTGACGTCAAGATATCTCGTGACCGGCCCTTCGCTCCACCTCCCCCCGGCACGGATCAGCTCCACGGTCGACCCGATGTCGTCGCGGGGCAAGCCGAACGGGTCACGGGGTGGACCGGGAGGCAGTGTCCGGGGCACCGTTCCGGGCGCCGGTCAACGCGTCGATCCGGGCGTCGAACTCGGCCTCGTCGGCGAGGAACCACAGCTGGCGGCCCCGGTTGCTCTCCCGTACGAAGTCGCGCAGCGCGCCGCTGGCCCCGGTGTACGCGGTGAGGTCGCCGACCACGGCGAGGCCGACCCGGTACTGGGCGAACTTCTGGGTCACCTCCCCGGCGAGTCGGGTGCCCAGGGTGAAGAACTCGGCCCCGAACCGGGCGGCGGGCACGAGCAGCCATTCGGCGTCCCCGGCGAACGCCTCGCCGAGGAGGTCCATGCCGTCGCCCGGGGTACGGACCACCGGGCCGTCGGCGGACAGCCGCACCACGACGGGGGCGGGCACGGGAGCGGCGGCGGGCGCCGGGAGCGACTCAGACATGGCGGTTCTCCGTCGTCAGGGCATGGATGAGGAGCAGCAGCTCGGCGGCGTCGGCCGGGGCACCGAGAACGATCACCTTGAGGGTCGAGCGCTCCTCGTTGTGCAGCGTCTCGATCCGCAGCGGCACGCCCCCGCCCCGCGGGCCGGAGACGGCCGCGAGCAGGGTGTTCGACAGCCGGGCGGCCTCCCGGAGGCCGATGCCGTCGATCTGCACCACGGCGGACGCCTCGGCGTGCAGCGGCCCCGGGGCGGGCGGCGGCGGGGCTTCGATCCCGGGGGCACCGCCCGGACCGGCGGCGGGACCAGTACCGGGGTCGGGGTCGGGTCCACCGGCGAAGGAGTCGAAGTCGCGGCGGGCGATCCGGTACTGCTTGCCGATCCTGGTGGCCCGCAGCCGGCCGTCGCGGACGTACCCGCGGACCGTCCGGACGTGCAGGCCGAGCAGTTCGGCAACCTGCTCGACCGAGAAGTACTCCGGGGGGTGCTCCGGCATCGGCCGCCTCCTTGACTCCGTCGCTTCGTTACGCAAACTACCATGAGACAGGGAGCGATAGGGAAGGATAGGGAAGCCCGTCCGGTGAGCGGTGTGCCCGACCGTCAGGACTTCGTCAACGCGGCGCTGCATTCGGTCAACGCTGCGTCAGGAAGGTTCTCCGTCCGGCCACGGCGGTCCTAGCGTCGGAGGTGCAGTTCCGGCAGGCCCCTCTCCACCACTCGGGAGCACCCGCATGGCCCGCTTCGTCGTCTGGCACGTCCCGGTCACCGTCACCGGACGGACCACCTCCCTCCGCCTCTTCCGGCTGCGCGACGGGCGCCGCTGCGCCGTCGGCTTCAGCTCCGCGGACGCGCTCGCCGAGCTGCTCGGCCCGGAGCAGGCCGCCGTCGAGCTCGGCGAACCGGCGCTGCGGGCGCTCACCTCGCCGCTCGGCGTCGACGAGCTCGTCCTGGACCCGCGACTGGTCGCCGCGCCGGTCGTCGCCCCGACCGGCCCGACCACCACCCCGGACGCAGTCGGCCGGACCGGCACCGACCGGGAGACCGGCCCCGGCGGTCCCTCCACCGGGACCGCCGGGCGCCCCGCCACCCGGCCCGGCGCACGGCTCCAGCACCGGTGAGCGCACTCCATCTGCTCCCCGGGGCGCCCCGGCCGGAGCCGGCCCGGCCGCTCCAGGCCCTGGCCCGGGTGAGCTTCGGGCCCGTCCCACTCGACTTCGACCGTCTGGTCGCCGAACTCCCCGCCGTGCAGAGCGGGTTGGCCCTGGCCGGGGACGCCGATCTCGAACTCCGGCTCGCCTGTACCGGACCGGAGGAGTTACGCGCCGTCTCGGCCGCGCTGCTCCGGGCGGGCGCGGCCCACGTCCACGTGGACCTGGTGCTCCGCGCCCTCGTGCCGGGCCGGCCCGCCCTGCGGCCGGTGCCCTGAGAACCCCCGGGGGCCCGGGCCGGTGCACCCGGGGCCCCGGGTCCGGGCATCCCCGGATCGCGGCGTCCCCCAGGGACAGATCAGCCGATGCCCTGCCGGTCCGGGCGCAGGGCGAAGGCCAGGACCTCGGGGTCGCCCTGCTCCCGGGTCACCGCGCGGACCAACAACTCCTGCTGGTCCACGAGTTCGGGCCGGCGCGGCTCCGGCGCGATCCGCAGCAGGTCCTCCAGCGCGGCGGCCAGCCGCCGGGTCACCTGGGGGTGGCCCGCGCCGCAGAGGCGGATCTCGGTGAAGGCGAGGTCGACGATGCTCGACCAGCCCGGCACCGGTTCGACCAGCCGGACCGCACCCTGCCGGTCGCGGTGGCAGAGGTCGCCGAAGCTCTCGTGGAGGAGCATCGCGAGCAGCTGGTGGATCCGGTCGACGGCCTGCACGGCGGTGGTCGGGTCGTTGACGGCGGGCGAGAGCGCGCGGATCGCGATGTCCACGAGCTGGCGGAAGCCGAAGCTCAGGTCCTGGTGCATGGTGCGGTCGACACCGACGTTGAGCGCCTGGGCGATCCGCCGCGAGCGCGGCGGGCCCTCGCCGGCCACCCGGACGATCGGGGTCCCGGGAGCGATGAAGTCGCCGATCCTCGGCACCAGGTGCAGCACCGCGTCGTGCTTGCGGGCGATCCGCAGCAGCCGCCGGATGTTCACGTCCCGCAGCACCCCGGGGCGGCCCTCGTGGAGCAGGGTGTACGCGTCGTCGGGCACCGCCGGCGGCGCGGGTTCGGCCGGCATCAGCCGGTACTGCAGCAGCACGGTGATCGACTCGCCCGCGACCCGGTCGATCACGTGCGGGACACGCAGCAGCCGAAGGGTGGCCTGCACGTAGAGCACGAAGAGGCCGAGGCTGAGCACGACCAGGAGCACGGCGACCACGCTGGAGAAGACCGGGACGGAGGTCAGCTTCGCCGGGTCGGTGGAGTCGTCGTAGCTGAACTGGACCAGCAGCGCGAAGAGGAAGGTGGCCAGGCAGACCGAGAAGGTGGCCTTGGTCAGCCGGCTGCGGACGTAGAGCCGCAGCACCCGCGGGGAGAACTGGCTGGCGGCCATCTGCAGCGACACCAGCGAGATCGAGAAGACCACGCCGATGAACGTCAGCATCGCCGAACTCACGGTGGAGACGACGGACTTGGCGGCACTGTTGAAGCGCAGCAGCTCCTCCACCGAACCGGTCTCGGCCACGCTCCGACTCACCACCGCCTCGTCGAGTTCGGCGGCCAGCCCGGCCAGCAGCACGGCGGCGAGGCAGGCGAGCAGCGGGGCGAACCAGAACGACTCGCGCAGGTGCTCGCGCAGCGGGGACAGCGGTCGGTAGCGGACCGGCGGACGCGGCCCGGCCTGGCGGTCGGTCATCGCTCCAGGCTAGGCGGCCGCGCGGCGGCTCCCGGCACGCCACGCAGCGGTGTTCCGGCGCGCTCCGACCGATGTCCTCGCGTCGGAACGTCCCGGTCCGGCGCGACCACGGACCGGGGCCCCGTTCGACCGGTCGCTCCGCCGCGAGGCCGGTCCGCCCGCCCCCGGCCCGGGTCTCCCCGTGCGGGACGGGCCCGCCGGTGCGTACCGGCGGGCCCGTCCCGCCGGGCCGGCCGGGCTACAGCGAGAGCACCTCGCGCAGCGCCCCCTCGACGATCTCGGCGGGGTCTCCGGCGTCGGCACCCGCGGCACCCTCCGAGCGCCAGGCCACGAAGCCGTCCGGGCGGACCAGGACGGCGCCGTCCGGGCCGATGCCGTGCAGGGCCGCGAAGTCCTCGCCCGGCTCGGGGGCCAGGTCGTCCTCCGCGTCCGCGCCGATCCGGAGCGCCTCCAGCGGGACGGCCAGCCGGTCCGCCGCCCGGCGGGCGCCCTCCTGCCAGGCAGCTCCCGCCGATCCCGTCAGCAGCACCATGGTCTGCTCGTACAGGTCGAGGGTGGAGAGCCGGACCCCGGCCCGCAGCAGCCACTGGTGCGGCGCCCGGCTGCCCGGCTCGCCCGCCGACTCGAACGCCTCCGGGACCACCGGGCCCCCCGGGTCGGTCCCGGTCACCGCGCCCTGCCGGTAGCGGTAGCCGAGCGCCACCGCCAGCACTCCGGCCTGCCGGCCGACGCCCGGCACCACCGCGTAGCCCGGGTGGCTGTGCTCGGCGGAACGGGCCGAGGCCCGCTCGCCGGTCACCCGCGCCACCGGGCGGCGCTCCTGCCCGTAGGTGTCCAGCAGGCCGGGACCGGCCCAGCCGCAGAGCACCGCGGCGAGCTTCCAGGCCAGGTTGTGCGCGTCCTGGATGCCGGTGTTGGAACCGAACGCCCCGGTCGGGGACATCTCGTGGGCCGAGTCCCCGGCCAGGAAGACCCGGCCGGAGGAGTAGCTCTCGGCCACCCGCTCGGCGGCGTGCCACGGCGCCCGGCCGGTCACCTCGACGTCGAGCTCCGGCATCCCGACGGCGGCCCGGATGTGGCGGGCGCAGCGCTCGTCCGTGAACGCCTCCAGCGGCTCGCCGTGCTCCGGGTGCCACGGCGCGTGGAACACCCACTCCTCCCGGTTGTCGACCGGCAGCAGGGCGCCGTCCGCCTCCGGGTTGGTCAGGTAGCAGGCGATGAAGTGGCGGTCGCCGACCGCCTCGGCCAGCCGCTTCGCCCGGAAGGTGATGCTGACGTTGTGGAACAGCTCGCCCTTGCCGCTCTGACCGATGCCCAGCGCGGTGCGGGCCGGGCTGCGCGGGCCGTCCGCCGCGACCAGGTACTGCGCCCGGACGGTCCGCTCCTCCCCCGTCTCCCGACTGCGCAGCAGCGCCGTCACGCCCTCCTCGTCCTGCTCGAACGAGAGCAGCTCGGTGCCGAAGCGGATGTCGGCGCCCAGGTCGCGGGCGGCGCGGCGCAGCACCGGCTCCAGGTCGTTCTGGCTGCACAGGCACCAGGAGCTGGGGCTGAACCGGGCCAGCCGCCCGCCCGGGTCGATGTCGCGGAACAGCCACTCCTGTTCCTCGCCGGTCAGGGACGGGGCCTGCAGGATGCCGTGGTTCGGGGCCAGCACGGACGCCGCCTCGCGGATCGCCGCCTCGATGCCGGCCACCCGGTACAGCTCCATCGTCCGGACGTTGTTGCCTCGGCCACGCGGGTGACGCGAGGTGTCGGCGTGCTTCTCGACCAGCAGGTGCCTGACACCCAGTCGGCCCAGGAAGAGCGCGGCCGACAGCCCGACCAGCGAGCCGCCGACGATCAGGACCGGCACTCGGTCGTCCACCTTCGGATTCATCAATTGCTCCAGCCTGTACGGGAGTTCTGGGCCGAATGCGGGGCTCGGCGGGACTCTCGGAGGGGCCCGCGGACACGGCGGCCCGGTCCTACCGTCCCCCGCTCCGGGTCCGTTCTGGCGCTTCGTCGCCCGGATGGCCCGCATGGCTCGCGCCACCCGGGAGCACCGCGCACGATCGACCTCAGACCTGGTGGCCGACGCCACCTCGGCGCCCCTCCCCCCGCCGGAGGCCGCCCAGCTCCTCCGGCTCCGGAGCCGCCGCACGCGGCCCCCGACGCGTGCGGCCCCAGAAGCAGAAAGTGGATCATGACGACTCTGTCCGAACCGCCCGCGCGGCAGCACTCCGCCTCCGACACCCGGCTGCGGGTGGTGCTGATGCTGGAGATCCAGGACGGCGCCCAGCAGCGCTTCATGGACGTCTACGAGCAGCTGCGCCACCAGGTCGCCTCCGTGCCCGGCCACGTCAGCGACCAGCTCTGCCAGTCCATCAACGACCCCCGGCAGTGGCTCATCACCAGCGAGTGGGAGGACCAGGACACCTTCCTGGAGTGGGTCGACAGCCCGGCCCACCGCGAGATGGTCAAGCCGATGCACGGTTGCGTCAGCGACACCTTCCGCTCGATGCGCTACACGATCCTCCGCGAGACCTCCGCCGCCGGCGCCACCGGCACCGGGGCCCCGATCGAGGTGCCGGCCGACCTGCCGCGCACCGCCCCGGCCGGCCAGGTCGGCCCGCCCAAGGCCGACCCCGGCCCGGACGGCGTGGTCCGGCACGCGCTCACCTTCACCGTGAAGCCCGGCACCGAGCCCGAGGTGGCCCGGATCCTGTCCGGCTACGCCTCCCCCCGGGCCGACGTCGACGGGACCACCCGCCTGCGCCGCACCTCCCTGTTCATGCACGGCAACCGCGTCGTCCGCGCGGTCGAGGTGATCGGCAGCCTCGGCGACGCGCTGCGGCACGTCGCCATGCAGCCCGAGGTGCGTGCCGTCGAGGAGGCGATCAACCCGCACCTGGAGGAGGCCCGCCAGCTCGGCGACCCGCAGGCGGCCCGCGCCTTCTTCGCCCGGGCCGCGCTGCCCGCCGAGAACCAGGCCGTCGCCGGCACCCCGGCCGCCGGCCGACCGCACCGGCACGCCGTGCTGTACCCGGTGAAGCCCGGCAACGGCCAGGCGGTCACCGACCTGCTCGCCGACTACGACGAACTCGCCACCGTCGACCCGACCGGCCCGGTCGCGACCAGCACCGTCTTCCACCGGGACGACGTGGTGGTCCGGCTGGTCGACCTGCGGGTGCCGCCGGAGGCGGACCCGGCGGCGGCGCTCGGCATCGCCGGCGAGCGCGAGGCCGCCGTCCTCGGCCGGCTGCTCGACCTCGGCCCCGAGGTCGACCTGCGGACCGACGCCGGACTGCGCGCCTTCCTCGCCGCGCGCGCCATGAACCCGGTCACCGACCGTACCTCGCAGGACTCCTGACGGAGCGTCGGCCCAGAAGACGTCCGACCGGACCCGGCCCGGAAGAACACGGAAGCTCCCCCGGCAGAACACCCGGCAAGAAGGAAGAAACCATGTCCACGCAGTACCCACGGATCGTCAACGTCTCCGAGGCCCCGGAGAACCGCCGGCGCGGCGGCGACCTGCGCGCCATGCTCACCCCGGCCACCTGCGGCGCCACCAGCGGGTTCATGGGGCTGGCCATCGTCGAGCCCGGCGAGCGGATCGGCGAGCACTACCACCCGTACTCCGAGGAGTTCGTCTTCGTCGTCACCGGCGACCTCGAAGTGGACCTGGACGGGGAGACCCGGATCCTCAGGCCCGAACAGGGGCTGATGATCCCGATCAACATGCGCCACCGGTTCCGCAACGTCGGCGACACCGTGGCCAAGATGGTCTTCCACCTCGGCCCGCTGGCACCGCGCCCCGAGCTGGGCCACGTGGACACCGAGGAGACCGGGGCGGCGGTCAACGCCGGGCCGCCGGAACACGCCAAGGTGGCTTCGTGAGCCGCCGACGGGTCGCCGTCACCGGAATCGGCGTGGTCGCGCCCGGTGGGGTCGGGGTCCCGGCGTTCTGGGACCTCCTGACCGCCGGGCGGACGGCGACCCGCGGCATCACGCTCTTCGACCCCGCCGGGTTCCGCTCCCGGATCGCCGCCGAGTGCGACTTCGACCCGGCGGCGCACGGGCTCGGCCCGGAGGACGTCCAACGGGCCGACCGCTACGTCCAGTTCGCGATGGTGGCGGCGGACGAGGCGATCACCGACGCCGGACTCGACCTGGCCGCCGAGGACCCGTGGCGGATCGGCGTCTCGCTCGGCACCGCCGTCGGCGGCACCACCCGGCTGGAGCACGACTACGCCCTGGTCAGCGCCGGTGGCGCCCGCTGGGACGTCGACCACCGGCTGGCCGAACCGCAGCTGCACCGGGCCTTCGCGCCCAGCACGCTCGCCTCGGCGGTCGCCGAGCGGACCGGCGCCCACGGACCGGTGCAGACCGTCTCCACCGGCTGCACCTCCGGCCTGGACGCCATCGGCTACGCCTTCCAGACCGTCGAGGACGGCCGGGCCGACATCTGCATCACCGGGGCCTCGGACTCGCCGATCTCACCGATCACCGTCGCCTGCTTCGACGCCATCAAGGCCACCAGCGAACGCAACGACGATCCGGCACACGCCTCCCGGCCGTTCGACGCCCACCGGGACGGCTTCGTGCTCGGTGAGGGCGGCGCCGTCCTGGTCCTGGAGGAACTGGAGCACGCCCGGCGGCGCGGCGCCCGGATCTACGGCGAGATCGGGGGCTTCGCCACCTTCGGCAACGCCTACCACATGACCGGCCTCACCCAGGAGGGGCTGGAGATGTCCCGGGCGATCGACCACGCGCTCGGCCACGCCCGGGTCGACCGCACCGACGTCGACTACGTCAACGCGCACGGCTCGGGCACCAAGCAGAACGACCGGCACGAGACGGCCGCCGTGAAGCGCTCGCTCGGCGAGCACGCCTACCGGACGCCGATGAGCTCGATCAAGTCGATGGTCGGGCACTCGCTCGGCGCGATCGGCGCGATCGAGGTGGTCGCCTGCACCCTCGCCCTGGACCGCGGCGTGGTGCCGCCGACCGCCAACTACGAGACACCCGACCCGGAGTGCGACCTGGACTACGTGCCGCGCACCGCCCGGGAGACGCCGCTGCGCCACATCCTCTCGGTCGGCAGCGGCTTCGGCGGATTCCAGTCCGCCGTCGTGCTCACGAGAACGGGGTGAGATCCATGACGTCACGTCAACAGGAACGCCGGGCGGTGATCACCGGCCTGGGCGTGGTGGCGCCGAACGGCGTCGGGGCCGATGCCTTCTGGAAGGCGACCCGGCAGGGCGTGAGCGTCCTCGACCGGATATCACGTGAGGGCTGCGAGAACCTCCCGCTGCGCGTCGCGGGCCAGGTGCGGGACTTCGAACCGCAGGCCGTCATCGACAGCCGCCACCTGGTGCAGACCGACCGGTTCACGCACTACGCGATGGCCGCCGCCGACCAGGCGGTGGCGGACGCCGGATTCCTCGCCGATCCCGACCGCCCCTACGCGGTCGGTGTGGTGACCGCGGCCGGCTCCGGCGGCGGCGAGTTCGGCCAGGGCGAGCTCCAGCAACTGTGGGGCAAGGGGCCGCAGTTCGTCGGCCCCTACCAGTCCATCGCCTGGTTCTACGCGGCCAGCACCGGTCAGGTGTCGATCCGCGGCGGCTACAAGGGCCCGTGCGGGGTGGTGGCCAGCGACGAGGCCGGCGGACTGGACGCGATCGCGCACGCCGCCCGGTCCGTCGCGCACGGCACCGACGCGGTGGTGGTCGGTGCCGCCGAGGCCCCGCTCGCCCCGTACTCGATGGTCTGCCAGCTCGGCTACCCCGAACTGAGCCTGGCCGACCGGCCCGACCGCGCCTACCTGCCGTTCTCCCCCGACGCGGCCGGCTTCGCCCCCGCCGAGGGCGGCGCGATGCTGCTGCTGGAGGACGAGGCCACCGCCCGTCGGCGCGGCGCCGCCGTCCGGGCGTACATCGCCGGGCACGGCGCCACCTTCACCGGCGCCTCCCGCTGGACGGAGTCCCGCGAGGGCCTGGCGGCGGCGATCCGGATCGCCCTCGACCGGGCCCGGATCTCGCCGGAGGAGGTGGACGTGGTCTTCGCCGACGCCCTCGGCGTCCCGGCCGCGGACCGCGCCGAGGCGCTCGCGCTGGCCGACGCGCTCGGCCCCTACGCCGAGCGGGTCCCGGTCACCGCCCCCAAGTCCGGTACCGGGCGGGCCTACTGCGGCGCCCCGCCGCTGGACACGGTCGCCGCCGTGCTCGCCATGGAGGACGGCGTCCTGCCGCCCACCCCGAACGTCACCGAGGTCGCCCACGACCTGGCCCTGGTGACCGGCCGCGCCCGCCCGGCCGAACTGCGCACCGCCCTGGTGCTCAGCCGCGGGCTGATGGGCTCCAACTCGGCGCTGGTGCTGCGGCGCGGCGAACCGGACTGACCCCGCCGCCGTTCCGCCCGCCCACGGCCCGCCCCACGCTCCACCGCTCAACCACCAGCTCGCTACGAAGGGACACCCCCGTGAGCAACACCCTCAACTATCCACAACTCGCGGAGCTCATCCGGGCCAGGGCCGGCGTCGAGATCGACCCGGTCGAACTGGAGCGGCCCGGCGCCGATTTCGACGAGTTCGGCGTGGACTCCCTCGGCCTGCTCGGCGTGGTCGGCGAGCTGGAGAACCGGCACGGGGTGAAGGTCACCAACGGCGCGGAGTCGGCCAGGACCCCGGCCGAGTTCCTGGCCCTGGTGAACTCCGCCGTGACCGCGAAGGCGGGTGCCTGAGATGCCCGGACACACGGACAACGAGATCGTCATCGCGGCCCCGCTCGACCTGGTCTGGGAGATCACCAACGATCTGGAGAACTGGCCGCAGCTGTTCAGCGAGTACGCCTCGGTCGAGGTGCTGGAGCGCGACGGCGACCGGGTGACCTTCCGGCTGACCATGCACCCGGACGACGACGGCAAGGTCTGGAGCTGGGTCTCCGAGCGCACCACCGACCGCCCCTCGCTCGCGGTGCGGGCCCGGCGGGTCGAACCCGGCCCGTTCGAGTTCATGGACATCCACTGGGAGTACTCGGAGGTGCCGGCCGGCACCCGGATGCGCTGGGTGCAGGACTTCGCGATGAAGCCCACCGCGCCCGTCGACGACGACGGCATGGTCAACCACATCAACCGCAACTCCCGGATCCAGATGCAGCTGATCCGCGAGAAGGTCGAGAAGAAGGCCGCGGAGGTCTGAGCCATGACGTCCCCCGCGACCGAGCACCCGACCGCGCGGATCCACCGCGCCCTGATCGTCGCCCGGATGAAGCCCGACGCGGCCACCGGCATCGCCGAGGTCTTCGCCGACTCCGACAACCGGGGTGAGCTCCCCCACCTGATCGGCGTCACCGGGCGCAGCCTGTTCCAGTTCGGCGACGTGTACCTGCACCTCATCGAGGCGGACCGACCGCCCGGACCGGCCGTCGCCCAGGTGGTCGGCCATCCCGAGTTCCGTGCCGTCAGCGACGCGCTGACCACCTACGTCCAGGCGTACGACCCGGCCACCTGGCGAGGGCCGAAGGACGCGATGGCGCGCGAGTTCTACCGCTGGGAGCGCCGCGGCTGAGCGCGCGCCGGTGACACGTCGAGCGGACACCCCGCGGGCCTCGGGCCCCGGGGTGTCCGCTCGTGCGGGCGGCTCGTGGCGCCGCCGGTGCCTTCCGGCGGGCTGTGGCGTCAGTGCGCCCCGGCGGTCCGCGCCGTCATCGCGGCGAGCACGGCGCGCCAGTCCTCGCCGGGCTCCGGCGTCAGCGGCCCGGCCAGCGCGTCGGCCCGGTAGTGCCAGGGGCGCAGCAGCTCGGCCTCGGCCTCCGGTCCGTACCCGACGGTGCTGGACGAGCCGAGCAGCCGGACCAGTTCGGCGCTGAACTCGGCCCAGGAGACATGGCCCGTGACGGCGTTGACGATCCGGCCGGGCGCCCGGCCGAGGCTCGCCGTCACGGCCCGGGCCAGGGCGGCCGAGTGCACCCAACTGGCCCCGGCCCACCCGGCCGCGGGCTCCGGCAGCAGGATCGGACGGCCGGCCAGCGCGGACTGGTAGAGCGCGCCGGTGGCGCCCCAGCGGAGCTGGTCGCGCAGCCGCCGGTGCGGGCCCCAGACGATCGGTGAGCGGACCACGGCGACCGGGCCTCGGGCCGACGGGGCGGCGTCCAGCAGGATCCGCTCGCAGTCGAGCTTGGCCCGCCCGTAGGGGGTGAGCGGCCCGGCCGAGGGGCCGCCCTCGGGGACCTCCCCGGCTTCCGGCCGGCCGTAGGCGTCGATGCTGCTGACGAAGACGAACCCGCCGGTGCCGCGCCAGCCCTCGACCAGGGTCCGCATGGCGGCGAGGTCGACGGCGTGCTCGGTGAAGGTGCAGGCGGCGTGGATCACGGTCTCCGCGCCCTCGACCGCCCGGCGCAGGCTCTCCCGGTCGGCGAGGTCCCCCTCGGCGACCTCCACCCCGGACCCGGCCACCAGATGGGCCGACTCGGGGCGGACCAGGGCGCGCACGGGGCGGCCCTGGGCCACGAGTTCCTGGAGCAGGGCGGCGCCGACGCCGCCGCTGGCGCCGGTGAGCAGCACCGTCCCGGACCGGGTGACGGGGGTGGCCCGGGTGCCGGAGGCGGGGCGCCGGGCGCCGCTGCCGCGTTCGGCGGCGCGTTCGGCCAGCAGGGTGGCCAGGGCGCGCGGGGTCCGGCGCTCCAGCACGTCCAGTCCGGTCAGCGGCAGGCCCAGGCGGGCGCGGAGGCGCTCCGCCAACTGCACGGCCACCAGGGAGTGGCCGCCGAGGCCGAAGAAGTCGTCCTCGGCGCCCGGCCGGGGGCCGAGCAGTTCGGCGAAGACGTCGCGCACGGCGTCCAGGTGGGCGGTGGGGGCGCCGGGGAGCCGGGCCGGGTCGAGGGTGCCGTCGGGGCGGCGCGGGATGCGGTCCAGCAGGGTGACGGCGAGCGGCAGCGCGCCGGGCTCCGCCAGCCCGCGGCGCAGGGCGGCGCGCAGCTCGGCGCCGCTGGGGGCGACCGGGCCGGTGACGCTCGCGTAGGCGAGGGCGGGGCCGTGCTCGGCGAGGTGCAGGGCGGCGTCGGTGACCCGGGGGTCGGCGAGCAGGGCGGCCACGGCGGGGTGGCGGTCGGGGCCCTCCGCCGGCCCGGCCGCGCCGGGGAAGCGCTCGCCGTCGGGCAACTCGCCCTCGGGAGAATCGCCGTGGGGCAGATCGTCGTTGAGCGACTCGCCGGGGAGCCGCTCGCCCGGGAGATGGGACAGCGGGCGGTCGGCGTCGGCGGCGACGGCCGTCAGCAGCGCGGCGAAGACGGCGTGCAGCCGGCCCGCGGTGGCCCCGTCCAGGGCCGCCGGGTCGTGCTGGAGCAGGCAGCGCGGGCTCGGGCCGTCCTCGACCAGCAGGGTCAGGCCGAACTTGGCGAGCCCGAGGTCGACCTCCACCGCCTCGGCGTCGAGGCCCGGCAGCTTCAGCGGCTCGGCCGGGTGGACCAGGTCGCAGCTGACGGCGAGCAGCGGCGTCCCGTCGGCGCCGCGGGCGGCGGCGCCGAGGCGCTCCACGACCAGGTCGAAGGGCACCTCGTGGTGCTCCTGGGCGTCCAGCAGCGCGGTGCGGACGGTGGCCAGCAGCTCGCTGAAGGCCGGGTCGCCGTCGGGCTCGGGCAGCCGGGCCCGGACCGGCAGGGTGTTGACCTGGAGGCCGATCAGCCGCCGCAGTTCGGGCCGGGAGCGGTGGCCGCCGGCGCAGCCGAGCACCAGGTCGGAGCCGCCGGTGGCGGCGCGCAGGGCCGCGAAGGCGGCGGTCAGGACCACGGTGAACGCGGTCGCGCCGTGCCGGGCGCCGAGTCGGCGCAGTCCGTCCAGGGTGTCGGCGGTGAGCGGCGCGCTGTGCAGGACGGCGCGGCGCTCGGGGGTGCCGGGCGGGACGGGGCGCAGCAGCGGCAGCGGAACGGCGCCTGCGAGCCGGTCGGCCCGGGCGGTGGCCGCCGCGCCGAGCCGGTCGTCGCGGGCGCGCTCCCAGCGGGCGTAGTCGGCGTACTGGAGCTCCGGTTCGGGCAGTCCGGCCGGGCGGCCCCCGGCGGCGGCCGCGTACAGGGCGCCGAGTTCTTCGGCGAGGACGGGCAACGAGCCGCCGTCGACGGCGATGTGATGGAGCGCCAGGAGCAGGGTGTGGTCGTCCGGGGCGTGCCGCAGCAGCAGCGCGCGCAGGACGGGGCCGGTGGCGAGGTCGAACGGGCGGGCCGCCTCGGCCGACAGCAGGGCGGCGGCCCCCTCCGGGGTGGCGTCCCGGACCGGCAGCGGCACCGGGGCGGGCGGCGCGACCTCCTGGTGGGGCCGCTCGTCCAGGTGTCCGTACCGGGTGCGCAGGATGTGGTGACGGGCGGTGAGGCCGGTCAGGGCGGCGGCGAGGGCCTCCCGGTCCAGCGGGCCGCGCAGCCGGGTGGCGAGCGGGACGTGGTAGCGGGGGCCGCCCTGGCCGAGCCGGTCCATCAGCCACATCCGCTGCTGGGCGTGGGACAGCGGGGCCGGGCCGGGGGCGGTGCCGCGCGGAACCGGTCCGGCGGCCGGAGCGCCGGGCGCGGGCGTCCTGCTGCGGCCGCGGGCCCGGCGGAGCAGTTCGGCCTGGTCGATCGGGGCGGTCATCGGGCGGACTCCTGGGCGTGGGCGCCGGCGGTCACGAGGTCGGGCCCGGCCGTCCGGGTGGGTTCGGTCGACCCGGTGGAATCGGCCGCGAGCAGGGCTCGTTCGATCAGGGCGGCCTGGCCGGCCACCGTGGGACGGTTCAGGAAGTCACCGAGCGGCAGCTCGACGCCCAGGTCCTCACGGAGGTCGTCGACCACCCACATGGCGAGCAGCGAATGGCCGCCGAGGGCGAAGAACTCCGCTTCGGGGGTGGTCACTTCGACCTCCAGGGCGCGCGACCAGGCAGCCGCGACGACCTGCTCGATCGGCCCGAGGGCCGCGGACTCCGCCACAGGTCCGGCCACGGGTCCGACCTCGGGCCCGGCGGCCTCGGCCGGCCCGTCCCCGGCGGCCAGCGCGCGGCGGTCGACCTTGCCGCTGCCGGTGAGCGGCAGGGTGTCCAGCACCGTCCAGGCGGTCGGCACCAGATGGGCCGGGAGGCGGTCGGCGAGCTGCCGGCGCAGCGACTCGGGCGCCGGGCGGGCGCCCTCGGCGCCGACCACGAAGGCGGTGAGCGCGGCGTCCTCGTGCCCGGCGCGACGCAGCACCACGGCCGCCTCGGCGACCTCGGGCAGTCCGCGCAGCACGTGCTCCACCTCGCCCGGCTCGATCCGGTAGCCCCGAAGCTTCACCTGGTCGTCGAGGCGGCCGTGGAAGTCGAGGGTGCCGTCCGGCCGCCGGGAGACCAGGTCCCCGGTACCGTACGCCCGGCCCAGGCCGGGGAGTTCGACGAACCGCTCGGCCGTCAGCTCGGGCCGCCCGAGGTAGCCGAGCGCCAGCCGCCCGGTGAGCCAGAGTTCGCCGCGGGTGCCGTCCGGGACCGGGCGGCGGTCCTGGTCGAGGACGGCGGCGCCGGTGCCGCCGAACGGGCGGCCGATCGGCACCGGGCCCGCGCAGTCGGCGGGCCGGACGCGGTGCAGGGTGGCGAAGGTGGTGGCCTCGGTCGGGCCGTAGCCGTTGACCAGTTCCAGCCAGGGGTAGGTGCGCAGCACGGCACCGGCGTGCTCGGCGGCGAGCGCCTCGCCGCCGACGACCACGTGCCGCAGCACGCCGAAGATCCGGGAGCCGCGCGCGGCGAGCTGGTGGAACAGGGCGGTGGCCAGCACGGCGTGGGTGACGCCGAACCGCTCGACGTCGCGGGCGAGTTCCTCCGCGCTGGGGCGTTCGGCGGTCGGCACGGCGAGCGCGGCGCCGTTGGCCAGCGGACCCCAGAGTTCCAGGGTCGAGAGGTCGAAGCCGGCCGAGGTGCGGACCAGCATCCGGTCGCCGGGCCGCAGCACGACCCCGTCGGCGGCGGTGACCAGCCCGGTGACGGCGTGGTGCGGCACCAGGACGCCCTTGGGGCGCCCGGTGGAGCCGGAGGTGAAGTACACGATGGCGGTGGCGGCCGGGTCGGGGTCGATCGGACCGGGCCCGCGCTCGTCGTCACCGGTCCCGGCGGGGCCGGTCTCGGTGAGCACCAGCGAGCGGTCCTCGGCCAGGTCGAGTTCGGCGAGCAGCGCCTTGTCGCCGAGGGTGAGCCGGACGGCGGCGTCGTCGAGCATCGCGGTGAGGCGCGCGGCCGGGTACGCCGGGTCGAGCGGCAGCACATGGCCGCCGGCCCACCAGACGGCGAGGTGGGCGACGGCGATCCGGCTGCCGCGGGCGCAGAGCACGCCGACGGCGCTGCCGGGGGCGACCCCGCGGGCGGTCAGCTCGGCGGCCAGCAGGCGGGCGTTGGTCACGAGTTCGCGGTAGGTCAGGGTGGTGGTGCCGTCGGTGACGGCGAGCGCCTCGGGGCGCTCGGCGGCCTGCCGGGCGACCAGCGCCGGGACGGTGGCGGGAGCGACGGCCGAAGCGGACGCGGGATCGACGGCGGAGCGGGAGGGAGTCATGGGAGGTCAGCCTTCCGGGCGCCCCGGCGGTGGGCCGGGGCGCCGTGCGACGGTGGGCGGGAGGGAGGGGCGGCCGGTCAGCCCGCCGCGGCGTCCGGACGGCGCTCGTCGACCAGTCGCGCCAGCGCGCGCAGGTCAGGCTGGCGCAGCAGCATCGGGGCCCGCAGCCGGACCCCGAACTCCTCCTCCAGCGCGGCGAGCAGCCGCGCGGCGGTGACCGAAGTCCCGCCCGCGTCCAGGAAGTTGTCGGCGGGGTCGAGGTCGGACCGGCCGAGCAGACCGGCGCAGATCCGGAGCACCGTCCGCTCGGTGGGCGTGGCGGCCCCGTCGGCCGCCGGTCCGGCGGAGCCCTCGGCGCCCTGCTGGGCCGCGGTCTCCTCCGCCTTGAGCAGCGCGGCCCGGTCGATCTTGCCGTTGGCGTCCAGTGGGAAGGCGTCGACCAGCCGCAGCGCACTCGGCACCGCCTGCTCGGGCAGCCAGGGCCGCACCGCCGCCAGCAGTTCGGCGCCGTCCACCGGGGCGCCCTCGGTCACGGGCTGGGCGAAGGCCAGCAACTGGGCGCCGCCCACCGGGGCCGGGCGGGCGACCACGGCCGCGCGCCGCACCCGGGGGTCGCGCTCCAGCGCGGCCTCGACCTCGGCCGGTTCGATCCGCACGCCGCTGACCTTGACCTGGTCGTCCAGTCGGCCGAGGAACTCCAGCACCCCGTCCTCGCGCATCAGCACCCGGTCACCGGTGCGGTAGACCCGGTCGGTGCCGTCCAGGTCGTCCGGCGCGGAGACGAAGCGCTCGGCGGTCAGCTCCGGGTCGAGGTAGCCGATGGCCAGGCCCTGGCCGCCGATCCGCAGTTCACCGGCCTCGCCGCGCGGCACGGGGCGGCCGTTCCCGTCGGCGACCAGGACGATCGCGCCGGGGACGGGCCGGCCGATCGGCGGCGCCCCGGTGCCGTGGTCGGCGCCCGGCGCCATGCTGTGCACGGTGGTGGTGACGGTCGCCTCGGCCGGGCCGTAGGCGTTGTGGACGGTCGCCGTGACGTCCGGGCCGGGGGTGCGGCGCAGCCGGTCGCCGCCGACCGTGAGGTGGCGCAGCGGCAGGTCGGCGGGCCAGGGCCGGTCGAGAACGGGCTCGGCGAGCGGGGTGGGCAGCACGCCGACCGTGATGCCGGCGGTGCGCCACCAGTCGGTGAGCGCGGCCGGGTCCCAGCGGACGGCCTCGGGGGCGACGCAGAGCGCCGCGCCCGAGGTGAGACCGGCCCACAGCTCCATCAGGTGCGGGTCGAAGGCGACGCCGATGAGCAGGCTGTGCCGGTCGCCGGGGCCGAGGCCGGTCAGTTCGCGGTACCAGGTGAGCAGGGCGCCGAGCGCGGTCTGGCCCACGGCGACGGCCTTCGGCAGCCCGGTGGAGCCGGAGGTGAGCACGGTGTACTGGGTGCCCTTGGGGGCGCGGACGGCCTCCGCGCCGCCCGCGCCGTCGCGCTGCTCGGCGAAGGCGGCCACGATGCCGGTCGCGCCGGGGGCGGTGACCGGGTGGTGCCGGCCGTCCCGGTGGGCGGGCGGCAGCAGCGCCGGGTCCCCGATCAGGCAGGCGGGGCGCAGCTGTTCGGCGACGGCCCGGAGCCGGCGCTCGCCGGGTCGCGGACCGAGCGGCAGGTGGACGGCGCCGAGCCGGGCGACGGCCAGGGTGGCGGCGACCAGGGCGGCGGAGTGGTCGAGGCAGAGGCCGACCAGGTCGCCGGGGCGGACCCGGCCGGCCAACTGCCCGGCGATGCCGTCGGCGAGGCGGTCGAGTTCGGCGTAGCTCAGGGTGAGCCCGCCGTCGATCAGCGCGGGCGCCTGCGGGGTGCGGCGGGCCCAGCTGGTGAAGAGGTCGAGCACGGCGCCGTCGCGGTGCGGGCGGCCGTGGGCGACGGAGAGGCCGGGCAGCAGGCCGGACAGGGGCAGGTCCTGGATGGTGGTCATGACGGGTTCCTCCGGACGTCGATGGATGGTCGGTACGGGTCAGCCCAGGCCCATGGCCCGGGCCACGATCACCTTCTGGACCTCGGAGGTCCCTTCGATGATGGTGGTCATCCGGACGTAGCGGTAGAGGTACTCCAGCGGGTGGCCCCGCACCCAGCCCGTGGCGCCGTGCACCTGCAGCGCGCGGTCGACGGCCCGGACGGCGGTCTCGGAGGAGGTCAGCTTGGCGAGCGCGGCGTTCTCGGGCGCCTCGGTGCCCTCGTCGACCAGCCGGGCGCAGGCGAGGGTGAGCAGCTTGGCGGCCTCGACCTCGGCCCGGGTGCGGACCAGGTGGTCCTGGATGTGCTGGTAGTCGCCGATCGGATGCCCGAACGCCTGCCGCTCGCGGGCGTACTCGACGCCGAGCCGCAGCGCGTGCTCGGCGATGCCGTCGCACATCGCGGCGACCACCAGCCGGCCCCGGGAGAGGCTGTCCATGGCGAGCCCGGTGGCGGCGCCGATGCCGTCCTCGCCACCGATCACCGAGGCGGCCGGGGCGTGCAGCCGGTCGAGCACCAGCTCGAACAGCGGCTCCCCCGACATGCCCTCGTAGCGCTGGCCGATGCGCAGCCCGGGGTGGTCCATCGGGAGCACGAAGGCGGTGGCGCCGGCGGTCGGACCGGCGCCGTCGCCGAGGTCGGTGGCGGCGACCACGAGCGCGAGGTCGGCGTGCTCGGCGTTGCTGACGAAGGTCTTGCGGCCGTTCAGCAGCCAGCCGTCGCCGTCGCGGACGGCGGTGGTGGTGAGCCGGAACGCGTCCGAGCCGGCCTGGGGTTCGGTGAGCGCGAGGCAGCGGGTTCGCTCGCCCCGGACCAGCGGGACCAGGTGGCGCTCGATCTGTTCGGGGGTGCCGTGCCGCAGCAGCGGGCTGGGACCGTCGGAGCCGGCCAGCGCGTAGGGGGCGAGCGGGCAGCCGCTGCGCCCGGCGGCGTGGTGGAGCAGCACGACGGCGGTGAACGGCATGCCGGAGCCGCCGAGTTCCTCCGGGTAGTCGCCGGCGTAGAAGCCGAGGGCGGCGGAGCGCTTGCGGACGTAGGTCCGCAGGTCGGCCGGCGGCTGTTCGCCGGACTCGGCCAGCTCGGCGGCGAGCGGTTCGAGTTCACGGCGGACGAAACTCTCGAAGGCGGCCACGAGTTCGCGGTGCTCGGCCTCCAGGACGGCGGAGGGCGCGGAGAGGCCGGAGCCCGAGCCGGGGCGGGCGGCGGTGCGGCCGGGGGCGGTGAGGGTCACTGCTGGGCTCCGGTCAGGGCGCGGGCCTGGTCGGCCAGGACGGGGTGCTGGAAGAGGGTGCGCAGCGGGGGCCGGTTGCCGAGGCGCGGCTCCAGCCAGGCGGCGAGCCGGGCGGCGAGCAGCGAGTGGCCGCCGACCTCGAAGAAGTGCGAGTCCGGGGCGAACCGGTCGTGACCGAGCACCTCCCGCCACGCCTCGGCGATCAGCAGCTCGGCGGGGTCGGTGAAGGCCGACGGCGCCGCCTCCGGCGGGGCGGCCACGGGCGCCTCGGCGGCCAGCCGGGCGAGCGCCGCCCGGTCCGGCTTGCCGCCGGGCAGCAGCGGCATGGTGTCGAGCGCGGTCCAGCTCGCCGGGACGAGCCCGGCGGGCAGCCGGCGGGCCAGGGCCGCGTGCAGGGCGGCCTGGTCGGGCTGCGGGCCACCGTCGAGGAAGCCGAGCAGACGCGGTCCGGCGCTGTCGTCCCGGTGCAGCAGGACGGCGCAGGAGCGGCCGCCGAGTTCGGCGGAGGCGGCGGCCTCGATCTCCTCCAGCTCGATCCGGAAGCCGCGCAGCTTGACCTGGTTGTCCTGGCGGCCGAGGAAGCGCAGCCGCCCGTCGAGGTCGCGGTAGCCCCGGTCGCCGGTGCGGTAGACGCGCTCGCCGCCGAGGGCCGGGACGGCCGGGAAGCGGGCCCCGGTGACCTCGGGCAGGCCGAGGTAGCCGTCGGCCAGGGCCGCTCCGCCGACGGCGAGTTCGCCGACGGCGCCGGGCGGCAGCGGCTGCCCGCCGGTGTCCAGGACGTGCACCCGGACACCGGGGAGTTCGGTGCCGAGCGGGATCTCGGCGGTGTCCTCGGTCCCGTCGGCCCCGGCGGCCGGGTCCTGGACGTCCGCGCCCTCGGTACCCGCGGCCTCGGCGGCGGCTCCGCCGGCGACGGCCGGCGCCAGGTCGGCGGCGGTCAGCTCGTGCACGGTGGAGGTCACGGTGGCCTCGGTGACGCCGTAGGCGTTGAGGACGGTGACGGCGGTGCCCTCGGTCAGCCCGCGCAGGGCCCGGGCCGGCAGCCGCTCGCCGCCGAGGACGAGCAGGCGCGGCGTCCAGCGGCCGTCCGCCAGCGCCTCGCGCAGGTCCTCGCGGACGGCGAGCGCGTAGCTGGTGGGCAGGTTGGCGACGGTGACGCCGCGGGCGGCCAGCACCGCGACCAGCTCGGGCCCGGTCGGGACCTCGCGCTGCGGCAGCACCAGGGCGGCGCCGGCCACCAGCGAGGGCAGCACCTCCTCCAGGGCCACGTCGAAGGACGGCCGGGCGAACAGCAGCACCCGGTCGGCCGGGCCGAGACCGTAGCGGGCGGTCACGGCGGTCAGGTAGCGGGCCAGCGCGGCGCGGCCGACCAGGACCGGCTTGGGCACGCCGGTCGAGCCCGAGGTGTGGATCACATAGGCGGCGCCGTCGAGCACCGCGGCGGGCCGGGCCCCGGGGAAGGCCGGGCCGTCCAGCAGGGCCGGGGCGGTGTCGGCGGGCAGGGCGAGGGCGCTCTGCCGGGTGGTCAGCACCAGGGCCGGGGTGAGCCGCTCCAGCAACAGGGCCAGCCTGGCCTGCGGGTCCTCGGCCGAGAGCGGCGCGTACACCGCGCCATGGCGCAGGCAGGCGAGCAGGGCGACGACGCTGTCGACGCCGCGCGGCAGCACGGTGGCGACCGGCTGCCCGGGGGTCACCCCCGCGGCGCGCAGACGCGCGACCAACTCGCCGACCCGGCGGTCGAGGTCGCCGTAGGTGAGCCGCTCGGACCCGGCGAGCAGGGCGAGCGCGGTGGGGTCGTGGGCGGCGGCCGGGTCCAGGTCGGCCGGCTCGGGCAGGGCCCCGGCAGCGGTGCCGGGGTCGGGGTCGGCGGCGGCGTCCTGGTCGGTGCCGGTCGTGACCGGCGCGAGGTCGGCCAGCAGGGCGTCCGGGCCGTCGAGGTAGCCGCGCAGCAGGTCGAGCAGCCGCTCGGAGAGCAGGGTGGCGATCCTCTCGCCGAACAGGTCGGCGTCGTAGTCCCAGACCAGGGTCATCCCGGCCGTGCCGTGCTTCTCGCCGACCACCCGGCGGTCGTCGGGCAGCAGGACGAGGTCGAGGTCGAACCGGGTGGTGCCGGTGTTGAAGCCCTCGTAGAGCGAGATCTCCAGGCCGGGGGCCTGCACGTCGGGCAGCGGCGCGTCGTGCGCGCTGAACATCACGCTGAACAGCGGGTTGTCGGCGCCGGTGGTGTGGCGGCCGAGCGCCCGCGTCAACTCCTGCACCGGCACGTCCTGGTGGGGCAGCGCGCGGAACAGCACATCGGTCACCTCGTCCACCGACTCCGTGCCCGGCGCGGCCGGGTCCAGCCGCAGGCGCAGCGGCACGGTGTTGACGAACATCCCGACGGTGCCCTCGAAGCCGGGCGGCCGGTTGCCGACGGCGGTGCCGACCATCAGTTCGTGGTGGCCGCTGTGCCGGCGCAGCAGTTCGGCGAAGAGGGTGAGCAGGGTGGAGAACGGGGTGTGGCCGTCGGCCTTGGCCCGCTCGCGCAGCCGCTCGGCGAGGTCGGCGCCGATCGACTGCCGCAGCTGGCCGCCGCGGTGGCGGCGGCGGGCGCCGGGGCGGGCCAGGCCGGGCAGCGCGAGGTCGAGCGGGGCGTCCGCCAACTCCTGCTTCCAGAAGGCGAGTCCGCGCTCCCGCCCGGCTTCCCGGACGGCCTCGGCGGCGTGCACGTGCTCCTCGTAGGAGGGCGCGGCGGGCAGGGTGACGGCGTCGGCCTCACCGAGGACGTGCGCGCGGTAGACGGTGAAGAGGTCGCGCAGCAGGATCGCGAACGAGTGGCCGTCGTGAATGAGGTGGTGCTCGACGTGGATCAGCCGGTGGTGGTCGTCGCCGATCCGGACCAGGTGCCAGCGCAGCAGCGGGGCGTCGGTGGTGTCCAGCGGCTCCTCGGCCTCGGCGGCCAGCAGGGCCCGGAACGCGGCCTCGGGGTCGGCCTCGGCGCTCAGGTCGCTGTCGCGCAGCCGCGGCGCGCTCCGGACGCCGACCCGCTGGAGCGGCAACCCCTCGGCCCGGTGGACCAGTTCGAGCCGCAGGCCGGGGTGATGGGCGAGCACGGCGGTGAGGCCGGCCCGGAGCGCGTCGGTGTCGAGCGGCCCCCAGAGATCGAGGGCGGCGGTGAAGTTGTAGGCACGACTGCCGGGCTGCATCTGCTCGTGCAGCCAGACGATCTCCTGCGAAGAGGAGAGTGCGAACATGGGCAACTCCCAGGTTGTGTCGGGTTGTTGATTCGGTTCGGTGGATCGGGGCGGGCCATGTGGGGCCCTGCCCCGGACCGGGACCCGCCGGGGGTGGTGGCGGGCCCGGCGGGACGGGTCGGGATCAGTCGTGATCAGTCGGGGTCGGGACGGGACGGTCGTGCCGGACCGGCCGGCCTGCGGGCGCGGCAGTCGGCGGGTGGAGCGGTCAGGGGCCCCGGGGCGGCAGCGGCCCGGGCCGGTGGAACGGGCCCGGCGGGTCAGGCCCCGGCGCCGAGGTGGTGGCGCAGGGTCGCGAGCAGCGCCGCGAAGGCCGCCTCCGCCGCCGCGTCCGAGTAGCGCTCGCGGTCCCAGGCCAGCCGGACCAGCAGGTCCTCGCCGTGCGAGGCGGAGACCGCGATCGGCGCGGCGAGCGGACGGCCCGCGAGGTGGACCTCGCGGCCGGCGGCCCCGCCGAGCACCAGCGGCGGCCGGCGGTGCAGATCCTCGAAGGTGAGCAGCCCGTCGAGCGCGCCGGACCAGCTCGCCCCGGCGGAACGGGCCGCGCGCACCACCTCGTCGAACGGGGTGTCCGCGTGGTCGAGGTCGTCCCACCAGTCGGCGCCGAGCGCGTCGAGCGCGCGCGGCGGGCCGGGCGGCGCCGGGTGGACCAGGGTGTTGAGGAAGCAGCCGAGCACGGGCGCGGTCCCGGCGGGGCGGCCGCCCCACGGGTAACCCAGCGCGAGCACCCTGCCGCCCTCGTCGAGCCGGTGCGCGGCGGCGGCCACGGCGTCCAGCAGGGCGGGGAAGACGCCGCCCCGGGCGGCGCCGGTCACGGCGGGCAGCCGGTCGACGGCCATGCCGGTCGACCGGGCGGCCCCGGCCGGCCCGGTCCCCTCCGGGGCGTCGGCCAGGGAGCCGAGCCGGGCGGCCCAGTGGAGCTGCGCGGCCTCGCCGGCGGCTCGCGCCTCGGTGGCCAACTGGCCTTCCACCGCGGCCCGGTAGACCTCGACGGCCTCGTCCGGACCGGGCCCGGGGGCGTGCTCGCCGCCGTCGGGGTCGGTGTAGGCGGCGCCGAGCCCCTCGGTGACCAGGCCGAGCGACTGCTCGTCGCAGGCGGCGTGGTCGAGGGCGACGGCGAGCAGTTCCTCCTCGTCCTCCGGTCCGGCCGCCAGCAGCAGCCGCAGCGCCGGTCCGTCGGTAGGCCAGTCCAGCAGCGCCCGCAGCAGCGCGGCCCGGGCCGCGCCGTCCGGCAGGCCGGTACCCGCGGCATCGTCGGTGGCGGCCGGGCCGGCCGGGTCCACCGGCACCCGGGCCACCTCGACGGAGGGCCCGCCGAGCCGCAGCACCGGCGTACCGCGCAGCACCGTGAACTCGCCGCGCAGCGCCGGGTGCCGCGCGACGAGCCGGAGCGCGGCACGTCGCAGCCGGGGCAGGTCGACGGTGCCGCGGGGGAAGGCGAAGAACAGGGGGACGATGTCCGTCCGGGCCAGCCGGTCGCGGTGGCGGGTGATCAGGAAGCGGCGCTGGGCCCCGGTGAGCGGGAGCAGCGGCGCGGGGCCGGCGCCGGTCCCGGCGGCGGAGGCGAGGGACCGGTAGCGGGTGAGGTAGGCGGCCGTGATGCTGGAGTGCACGGGAGGGTCTCCGCTTTCGGTTCGGGGCGTTCGGTGGGTCGGCCTGGTTCCGGGCCTGGTCGGGCGGCGGTCAGCGGGCCCTTCCGGCGTCGGCGGCATCGCGGCCGGCGCCGGCCCCGGCGACCGGGTCGCCGTCCGCGGCGGGCCGCACGCCCGCCGCCGGGGTCCGGTCGGCCGTCGGGTCGGCCGTCGCGGCCGGGTCGTCGTCCGCACCCGGACCGGCGTCCGGGCCGTCGTCCGCGCCCCCGTCCTCCGGCGGCGCCGACGGCAGGTCCCGCATTCCGCGCAGGGGCGAGAACACCAGCGGCACCGGCACGAGCAGGAAGCCCGCCGCGCAGAGCCAGAGCGCGGCGCGCGGACCGGCCTGCTCGGCGACGGCGCCGCCGAGCAGGGCGCCGAGCGGCAGGGTGCCCCAGACCAGGAACCGCATGGTGGCGTTCATCCGGCCGAGCAGCCGGGGCGGGCAGAGGCTCTGCCGGAAGCTCACCTGGGCGACGTTGTAGACCACCGCGCCGAACAGCACCGCCACCCCGCCGATCGCGAACAGCACCGCTCCCGCGCCACCG
Organism: Kitasatospora sp. NPDC094019; assembly: GCF_044764505.1. NCBI lineage: Bacteria > Bacillati > Actinomycetota > Actinomycetes > Kitasatosporales > Streptomycetaceae > Kitasatospora > Kitasatospora sp. NPDC094019. The sequence continues at coordinate 119,255 of NZ_JBIWIF010000016.1, read as the reverse complement.
TCCGCGAGCGGCCAGAGCAGCGCGAACGGGCCGGTGACCAGGGGGGCGAGCCAGATCAGCCGGGCCTGGCCGATCCGCGCGGCGAGCCGCCCCGCGCACAGGGCGCCGACGAGCCCGCCGACCGCCGAGACCGAGAGCAGCGCCCCGATCGCGGCCGGCGAGAGGTCCAGCACCCGCACCCAGAAGACGGTCTGCACGGCCATCAGCACCGCGCTGAACAGGTTGGACGCCGCCGTGGTGGCGGCGATCACCCGCAGCAGCGGGTGGCCCAGGACGAACCGCAGGCCCTCCGCGACCTCGGCCCGCAGCGAACGCCCGGGCTCGCGCGCGGGCAGCCGCTCCTCGGCCCGGATCCGGGCGAGCAGGGCCGCCGAGACCAGGAAGCCGAACGCGTCGGCGACGATCGCCAGCGGCGCGCCGAGCAGTTGGACCAGTCCGCCGCCCAGTCCCGGTCCGGCGATCTGCGCCGAGGACCGGACGGTCTCGATCGCCCCGTTGCCCGCGACCAGGCGGTCGCGCGGCAGCAGCACCGGGAGGAAGGACTGGTGGGCGACGTCGAAGAAGACCGTCGCGACCCCGGTGACCAGGGCCACCAGGTAGAGCTGGAGCAGGCTGAGCAGGTCCAGCGCGGCGGCCACCGGGATCGAGCCGACGGCGAGGCAGCGCAGGACGTCGGCGCGGACCAGGACCGGCAGCTTGCGCATCCGGTCCAGCCAGGCGCCGGCGGGCAGGCCGACGAGGAGGAAGGCGGCGGTCTCGGCGGCGGTCAGCAGGCCGACCTGGAAGGGCGTGGCATCGAGTTCCACCACCGCCACCAGGGGCAGTGCGACCAGGGTGACCTGACTGCCCGCCTGCGCCGCGACGGCCCCCGAGAGCAGGAGGCGGAAGTCGCGGCGGGCGGACGGGCCGGTACTGGGCAGGTGAGGCGTTTCGTTCATCAGTACGACCCTCGGTTACCGATTCGCTACAGGGCAACCGGCTGGCCGGATTCCGGCCCCCGCCCGAATCGGCCGGATACCACCGCTCCCCGAGCCTTCCCTCACCTGCTCCTTATCCGCCCGCGCGGGCCCGGAAGGGGCACCCGCGGGCACGACCAGCGGCATCGCGCCGACCGGTCTTCCCGTTCGGGATGTCCACCCGGATGTCCGCTATCCGGACCATGGATTTCAGCCAGCGGACGCCCGCCCTCAACTTGGCCGGAACACGGGGACCGTTGACTGTCCGTCACCTGACAGTGGTGCGGACGTGATATCGGGACACGCGAACGGCCCCCGGACCTGGTCGGTCCGGGGGCCGCGGGGGCACCTGGGGCGCGGGTCCGACCGGGGCGGGGCCCGGTCGGGGAGGGGTGTCGGGCCCGGGAAGGGCGTCAGGCCGAGCCGAGGACGGCGTCCGGGGTTCGGCCCGCCTGGGCCTGCTCGATCCGGGCGACCAGCATCGCGGCCAGTCGCCGGGTGCCCGCCGCGTCGACCGGACCGCCCTCGGTGGTGACGGTCGCGACCACCGTTCCGGCGCGCAGCACGACCGCCACGCCGTCCCGGCCCGCGAGCTGCCCCTGGAACGCGCGGCTCTCCGTCCCCAGCAGGCCGATGTCGGCCGGGCCGTACTTGCTCGCGTCGGCGTAGGCGCCGTACGCCTCCTTGAACCGGTCCTGGGCCTGCGCCCGGCCGGGCAGGGTGTCGACGCCGAAGCGCACCACCACCTCGCCGGCGGAGTACCTCGCGCTGCCGCTCAACGGCTTGCCCTTGCAGGGCGCGGCGGCCGTGCAGGTGGTGACGTGGTCGGCGGTGTCGACCCGGCGCTTCTCCTCCTCCCAGCCGGTCATCGCCTTCTGGTCGGGCAGCAGCAGGGCGACCAGCGCGGAGTCCAGCAGGGCGGTCTCCGAGTCCGGCCCGGTGGCCGGCTGCCCGGCACCGGCGCCACCGGTGCCGCCGCCCGTCCCCGCGGTACCGGCCGTGGCGCCCCCGGCCGCCGCTCCGGCGCCCGAACCCGCTCCGGCACCCGCCGTCGCCGCCGGGGCGGTCGCGCCCGGCGTCGCGGCCGGGGTGCCGCCGGTGCCCGCGCCCGCGCCGCCCGTCCCGGCGGCGGCGCCCGTCGTCCCGTCCGTCGCCGCGGCGGTGCCGGACCCGGCGCCGGGTGTGGCCGCGCCCCCGGCCGCCGGGTCCACCGTCGCCCCCGGACTCGCCGACGCGCCCGCCGTCCGCTTCGCCGCGTTCTCGGAGCTCGCGGAGCTCCCGGAACCGCAGGCGGCCAACGCCGCCAGCAGCGCACCCGTGGCCGCCGCGGCGGCCACCTTCCGACCGGCCGTGCCCATGTGCGCCCCTCTCGTGTCCGTGGCCCCTCAAGATAGACGCGGCCCCGGCCGACCGGTTCCCCGGGGCCGCCGGCGCGGCGAACGGTCGCTCCGGAGGGCCCGGGGGCGGGTACGGACACGAGGACGGACCAGGCGGACCCGGCGGACCCGGCGGAGGCTCAGCCCGCCTCGGGGCCGGGGTCGGCCGGGAAGCTCCCGGGAGCGCCCGGCGGCAGCGGCTCGATGCCCACCACCCGGCTGATCCTCGTCGGCTCGACCAGCACCACCACCCGCCGCTCCCCCGGGATGCCCCAGCCGTACCGCTCGACACCGAGGTACGTGTGCGCCAGCCGGTCCATGTTCCGAACGGCCTCCTCGCCCTCCACGAACCGCACCGCCCGCCCCCGGATCTGCACCCGGTCGTACGGGTTCCCGGGGTCGGCGAGCGACAGGCAGACCCGCGGGTCCCGCCGCAGGTTGCGTTCCTTGACCCGCCCGACGGAGGTGTTGAACAGCAGCAGGTCCCCCTCCGTCCCCACCCACATCGGGCTCACATGCGGCGACCCGTCGGCGTTGACCGTGCCGACGTACCAGATGTGCCCCGCCTCGATCCGCTCATGGACGTCCTTCGAGATCTCGACCATGGGCCGAGTCTGCCCACCCGCCCGGGCCCCACTCCCGCTCCCCCTACACGCGCCTCACCCGGATCGCCCAGGGCACTCGGGTGAACACGCCCGGGACTCCACCCGAAGGGGTCACCGGCCGGGCCGGGGCTGCCACCCTCCGGTGGCAGCGGGCGTCACGGTGGTTGACGGTGGATCAGGCGCCACTCCGCGAGTCCCCCGCCCGATGATGTGTCGGCGATCGCGGTACCGCGCCGGAAGGATCATCATCATGCGTTCTGCACGCACCCTGCTCGCCGGAGCAGCCGTCGCCGCCACCCTCACCGTCGGCGCCCCGCTCGCCTACGCCGACGGGGCCGCCGACCAGGGCAAGAACCTCACCTGGCAGGAGAAGCAGGACAAGGCCGCCACCTCCGACGGCCAGAAGACCTGGGACGAGAAGCAGAAGGGCGCCTCCGGCACCGAGGAGAGCAAGGGCACCGAGAGCAAGGGCTCGGACAGCAAGGGCACCGAGGGCAAGGGCGAGGAGAAGACCCCGCACGGCGGCGTGCACACCGGCGGCGGCGGGCTGGCGCTCTCCGGCGGCGGCCTCGCCTCCGGCGCGGTGCTGCTGCTCGGCGGCCTCGGGGCGGGCGCGATCGCCCTGCGCCGCGGCCGCCGCACCGCGGACGCCGCCATCTGACCCCGCGCCGTTCCCGCCGCCTCCCCGTCGTGGCCCGCGCCCCGCGCGCCGGCCGCGGCGGGGGCGTGCGGGGCGGCGCTTCGCCGTGTCGGGCCCGCGGCACCCCGAGCGCGGGCCGCTGAGAGGAGTACGAGCGACGATGGCCGGTCTGATCCCCGGTACGTCCCGACTGCTGCGCGCGGGGATGGGCGCGGCCGCGGTCGGTCTGCTGCTGATCTACAACTCGGTGGACAGCGTCCCGGCGGACGGCGAGGAGCAGGGTCGGGCCGCGCCCCCCGCCGCCGCCGCGTCCGCCGTACCGGGACCGGCGCCGGGCTCCGCCCCGGGAGCACCGGCGGCCACCGGCTCCGCCGTCCCGTCCCCGACCGCGCCCCCGGCCGCCGCCGGGCCCGCCCCCGCCGCGCCGGTCAAGGCGGCGGCGCCGCTGAAGCGCTCCAAGCCGACCAGGCTGCGGATCCCGCAGCTCAACGTGGACGCCCCGTTCACCGAGCTCACCCTGAGCCCCGCCGGCCAGCTCAACGCCCCGCCGCCGGACGACAAGAACCTGGTCGGCTGGTACCGCGACGGCGTCACCCCCGGCGAGCGCGGCGCCGCGGTGGTCGCCGGTCATGTCGACACCACCAAGGGCCCGGCGGTGTTCCTGCTGCTCAGCCTGATGCTGCCGGGCAACAAGGTGGAGGTCCGGCGGGCGGACGGCACCGTCGCGGTGTTCTCGGTGGACGCCGTCGAGACCTTCGCCAAGGACGCCTTCCCCGACCAGAAGGTGTACGGGAAGACGCCCGACGCCCAGCTCCGGCTGATCACCTGCGGCGGCACCTACGACAAGAAGCGCCGCGACTACCTGGACAACGTGGTGGTCTTCGCGCACCTGGAGTCCTCCCGCAAAGCCTGAGTCCCGACCTCCGGGGCGTCGGCCCCCGGCCGGGCCCACCACGCGAACCGGACGCGCGAAGCGGCCGCCGGTCCCCCCTCGGAAGGGGACCGGCGGCCGCTTCGCGCGGGCGGGCCGGGTCAGCCCCGCACCACGGCCTCGAAGGCGTGCAGGTACGGGTTGACCGGGCACACCTCCCGGACCTCCAGCCCGGCCTCGGTCATCAGCCGGACCATGCTCTCCTCGGAGTGCTTGGCGCCGCCGACGTTCAGCATCAGCATCAGGTCCATCGCGGTGGTGAAGCGCATCGAGGGGCTGTCGTCGACGAGGTTCTCGACCACCACCACCCGGGCACCCGGCCGGGCCGCCGCGACCACGTTCGCCAGCGTCCGGCGGGTGCTCGCGTCGTCCCACTCCAGGATGTTCTTGATGATGTAGAGGTCCGCGACCACCGGGATCGCCTCCCGGCAGTCACCGGGGACCAGCCGGGCCCGGTCGGCGAAGGCGCCGCCCTCGCGCAGCCGGGCGTCGGCGCCCGCGACCACCTTGGGCAGGTCCAGCAGGGTGCCGTGCAGCGCCGGGTGCTTCTCCAGCAGGCTGGCGAGCACATGGCCCTGGCCGCCGCCGATGTCGACCACCGCGTCGATCCCGGTGAGGTCGAGGTAGGCCGCGAAGTCGGCGGCGGACTGCCGGCTGGAGGTGGTCATCGCCTTGTCGAAGACCTTCGCGGACTCACCCCCGTCGCTGTGCAGGTAGTCGAAGAACTCCTTGCCGAACAGCTCGGGGAAGACGTTGCGCCCGGAGCGCACCGCCTCGTCCAGCTTCGGCCACGCCTCCCACGTCCACGGCTCGGTGCACCACAGGGAGATGTGGCGGAGGCTGTTCGGCGCGTCCTCGCGCAGCAGCCGGGACATGTCGGTGTGGGTGAAGCGGTCGCCGTCGAGCTCCTCGAAGATGCCGTAGCAGGTGAGGGCGCGCAGCAGCCGGCGCAGCTGGCGGGGCTCGGTGCCGAGCTCGGCGGCGAGGTCGGTCACGGCGGTCGGGGTGTCGCCCAGCTTGTCGGCGACACCGAGCCGGGCGGCCGCCCGGACGGCGGCGGCGCAGGCGGCGCCGAAGACGAGCTCCCGCAGGCGCATGGCTGCCTGCGGGGTGGTGGCGGGTGCGGTGGTCATGGGGCCGGGTCTCTGCTTTCTGCGGGGGGCGAGGGGGCTGGGCTGAGGGGAACGGGATGCGGAGTGCGGGCCGGGCCGGGGCCCGGACGGTAGGCGGGGCCGCAGGGCTCGGGGCCGGGCTCGGTCAGCAGTGGCCGGCCGGCTCGGAGACCGCGCACTGGTTGCGGGCGAACGAGTTGTCGGTGCCGGTGTCGCGGTCGGCCAGGTCGGCCGGCCCGTTGCCGAGCACGAGGTTGTCGGCGACGGTGTTGCGGGCGTTGGCCACCCCGACCACGCTGTGGACGAGCACGATGCCGCCGGAGAACGGCGAGGCACCGACGTTGTCACGGACCTCGTTCTCCGTCACCGAGGTCTCCTCGGCCCCGGTGAGCACGATCCCGGCGCCCTGGATGTGGTCGAGCCTCGGGTTCGGCGGGCAGTAGCGGTTGTTGGCGACGACCTGGTTGCGGGTCACGGTGAGCGCACCGGCCCGGGGCACGCCCTCGTCGCCGACGACGAACACCCCACCGCAGTTGCCGTGGATCCGGTTCCGCTCGACGCTCAGGTCGCGCAGTCGGCGGACGGTCACGCCGACCCGGTTGTCGGTCAGCAGATTGGCGCTGACCAGGGTGCCGTCCGCGGAGAGGGCGCCGCCCTCACTGTCCACCGTGTTCGCCAGGAAGACGCCGGACTGACCGTTGCGGGTGGACTCGTTGGCGGTGATCACGCCCCGGGTCGACTTCTCCGCGCTGATGCCCTGCTGGCCGTTGTCGTGCACGTAGGTGGCGCGCACGGTCAGCCCGTCGGTGCCGGAGGCGTTGACGCCGTTCTTGCGGAAGCCGGTGACGGCGAGCGCCTCGACGGTGACACCGGCGAGCGGCCGGTCGTCGGTGCCGGCCACGCAGAGACCGTGGCCCGCGGCCGCGCAGGCGGCGGCCCCGTCGGCGGCGGACACCTCGGCCGGCAGCAGCACGCTGTCCCGGCCCGCACCGCGCAGGGTCAGGCCGGGCGTGGTGATCCGGACGCTGCCCCGGTACTCGCCGGGGAGCAGTTGCACGGTGTCGCCGGGGAGCGCCGCGTCGACGGCCCGCTGGATCGATTCACCGGGCCGGACCAGGTGCACGTCACCGGCGGCGCGGGCGGGCGCGGCACCGACGGCGGTCAGCACGGTGGTCAGGGCGGTCGTGGCGGCGGCGGTGGCCGCGGCGAGGTGGTGGACCCGTCGCGTGGGCATGGGCGGTGACCTGCTTTCTGACGCGCCGACGCGGGGGCGCGCTCGCGGGGACGTCGGCACGATGACGCGGAGTGGCCGGGAGGTGACGGCCGGTGGGTGTCGGCCGAACCGACGCTAGGGGTGGACGGGAGGCCCCGCCACCAGGGTTGGGCTGCCGGGCTGACGGGGCGTCGGCCGGCCGGGGGGTCGGCCCGGCCGGCGGCGGTCCTCCGCCCGCGTGCCATGCTCGGGACCATGAGCACCAGCACCACCGCACTCGACACACCCGCGGCCGACACCCCCGTGACCGCCCCCGCCGACTTCCGCGACCCGGCGGTCCGCAACCCGATCGGCGCCCATGTGCCGGTGGCCGGCCGGGGCCTGGCCGGCACCGGCCTCGCGTACGCCGGGCGGGTCGGCGCCGAGACGGTGCAGGTGTTCGTCGCGAACCCGCGCGGCTGGGCGACGCCGACCGGGAACCCGGCCCAGGACGCGGAGTTCCGCGCGGCCTGCGCGGACCGGGCCGTCCCCGCCTACGTGCACGCGCCGTACCTGATCAACTTCGGCTCGGACAACCCGGTGACCAGGGAGCGCTCCGCCGACTCGCTGCGCCACTCGCTGCGACGCGGGCACGCGATCGGCGCGATCGGCGTGGTGCTGCACACCGGGTCGGCGGTCGGCTCCGCCCCGGGCGGCGGCTCCCGGCGGACCGAGGCGATGGCCCAGGTCCGCGAGGACGTGCGGCGGCTGCTGGACGAGCTCGACGACCTCGGCGAGGACGCGCCGTGGCTGCTGCTGGAGCCCACCGCGGGCCAGGGCAGCTCGCTCTGCGCGCGGATGGAGGACCTCGCCGAGTACCTGGAGGCGCTGGACGCCCACCCGAAGGTCGGGGTCTGCCTCGACACCTGCCACGCCTTCGCGGCCGGCCACGACCTGGCGGCGCCGGGCGGCGTCCGGGCGACCCTGGACGCCCTGGTCGCGGCCACCGGGCCGGGCCGGCTGCGGCTGATCCACGCCAACGACTCCGAGGACGCGGTCGGCGCCCGCAAGGACCGGCACGCCAACATCGGCTCCGGCCTGATCGGCGCCGAACCGTTCCGCGAGCTCTTCGAGCACCCGGCCACGGCCGGTGTCCCCCTGATCGTCGAGACCCCGGACCGCAAGCACGGCGGCGAGGGCGCCGGCCACACCCTCGACATCACCGCCCTCAAGCGCCTCCGCTCCCGCGCGACCGCGCCGGAGCCCACCACCGGCGGGGAGCGGGTGCCCGGCGCGCCGGTGTGAAGGGCCGCGCCTCCTGGTCCCGCCGCGGCCGCCGGACGGGCCGCGGCCCCGAGCCGGGTGGCTCGGGGCCGCGGGAGGTGCGGAAAACGCGGGACCAGCGGGGTGAACGGGATCAGCAGGTGATGGTGCCCCGGCGGAGGGCGTGGCCGCCGGTGTTGCTGTCGTCGGACCAGTAGACGGGCTTGCTGCCGCCGACGCACTCGGCGGCGCCGGCGATCGCGAAGCCCTCGTTGTTGAGGTTGGCCATGCCGGTCGGACGGTTGAAGACGGCGGTGGTGGCGAACACGCCGGACGCGTTGACCTTGAGCGTGCGGTGCTGGCCGTTGCAGGTGTCGTCGCAGACCACCCACAGGCGCGAGGTCTGCGGCTCCCACTGGACCTCCATCACCCCGGCCAGGCCGGTGCTGATCGAGGCGACCTTGGTGAAGCTGCCGCTGTCCTGGAGCACGAAGCCGTGCACGGCACCGGTGCCCTCGACCCCGACGAAGAACACCCCGCCGGTGTGGGCGGCGTACCCGGCCGGGTTGTAGGCCGCGCCGGTGGACTCGTCCTTGAAGCCGGCCGCGGTCAGGGCGCTGTCCGGCACCCAGGTGATGCCCTCCAGGCCGAGGTTGGAGCCGACCGCGGGCAGGCTCGCGGTGAGGTTCCACTCCTTGCCGGCGGTCAGGGTGCTGCCGGTGCCGCTCACGTCGTAGCGCAGGACGGACAGCCGGCTGGTGCCGGACGCGTCGCCGTTGCGCTCGCTGGAGACGTAGACGCCGCCCGCCGCCCCGGCGGAGGTGACGGTCACGCCCTCGCTGTCGGGGCTACCGGTGCCGCCCGGGAAGCGCAGCGTCTTGCCGGAGCCCCAGCCGGAGGCCGTGTCGGGGGTCCAGCCGCCGGAACCGTTGGGGAGCAGCCGCCACAGCTTGCCGGAGTTCTGCGCGCCCCAGAGCACGCCGCCGTCCTGGTAGAGGCCGCTGAGGTCGGACCCGAAGACGTTCGAGGCGTCGGCGGTGGCGACGGCGCTGCCGCCGGGCCACGCGACCGGGGTGCCGCCGCCGGAACCGCAGCTGTTGGCCGCGCCCAGGCTGAGCTGGGCCTGGACGAAGGCGCCGGTGCCGTCGGGGCAGCGCGACCAGGACGGCGCGGAGTGGGTGCTCCAGCTGAAGCTGTCCACCAGGGTGCTGCCGCCCGGCAGGTAGAGCCGGGCCTTGTCGGCGGAGCCGAGGCCGAAGGCGTTGTGCACGTCGAAGGCCCTGAACGCGCCGGCGGCGAGGGTGGTGCCGGCGGCGATCCTGTAGCTGGAGCTGTTGTCGTCGTCCTTGAGGACCCAGCCCGAGATGTCGACGGCGACGGTGCCCTTGTTGACGAGCTCGATCGAGTCGTTGACGGATCCGGTGGTCACCACCTCGTTGATCCGGATGTCGTCGGCGGGTGCGGCCGTGGCCGGGGACGCCCCGAACACGCCGGCGGCCAGTACCGGGCCGAGGGCGGTGGCGAGGAAGAGGGCGAGGCTGCGGCGCCGGCGCGGTGCACGCGATGCGGTCACGAGGTCCGTCCTGGGGGGAGGGGCTGACAGGGCGCCACCACCGTCCCGGTAACCCGCCAACGCCGCAACGCCGGGAGGCGAGCGCCGTATGAACGACGGACGAACCACGGCACGCCGGGACCACCCGCGCACCGTCCGGGCGCACCTGTCCCGCCCGCCCCACCCGGCACCGGGCCCGGCGGCGCTCTTCCGACACACGGTCGACACACGGTCGGCGGCCCGCCGGGCCGCTCGGGCTGCCGGGTCCGGGGCCCGGTGCCAGGCTGGAGCGGACGACGCCGACGCGTGCCGCGGACGCGCGCCGCCGCGGACGCGAACCGGAGCCCGCAACGGCCCGCACCCGCAAACCGCAGCCCGCGCCACTCGGCCCGCACCCGCACCCGCAAGCCGCAGCCCCGAGAACGGTGGTCCCCCGATGAGCCCGACCCGGAGACTGGCCGAGCTGCCGTGCGGACGCCGCAGCAAGTGGGTGGTACTGGCCCTGTGGCTGATCCTGCTGGTGGCGGCGGGCCCGCTGGCGGGCAGGCTCACCGACGTCGAGGACAACCAGGCGTCCAGTTGGCTGCCCGGCAACGCCGAGTCCACCCAGGTGCTCGACGAGCAGCGCGCCTTCCAGCCGGTGGACACCGCCCAGGCGGTGGTGGTCTACGTCCGGGACAGCGGCATCACCGCCGCCGACAAGGCCGAGGCCGCCGAGGACGCCCGGGCCTTCGCCTCCGCCCCGCACGTGGTCGGCCCGGTGACCGGGCCGGTGGAGTCCGCGGACGGCAAGGCGCTGCAGACCATCGTGTCGGTGGACATCGGCACCGGCGGCTGGCAGGACCTCCGCCCGGCGGTGGACAGCCTGCGCGCCACCGCCGCCGACCACAGCCTCGGCATGACCACCCATGTCACCGGCCCGGCCGGGGTCGGCGCCGACCAGGCCGAGGCGTTCGCCGGAATCGACTCCACCCTGCTCGCCGCCACCGTCGCGGTGGTGATCGTCCTGCTGCTGCTCACCTACCGCAGCCCGGTGCTGTGGATGCTGCCACTGTTCTCGGCGGCCGGGGCGCTGGTGGTCACCCAGGCGGTGATCTACCTGCTGGCCGACCACGCCGGACTGACCGTCAACGCGCAGAGCGCCGGCATCCTGATCGTGCTGGTGCTCGGCGCGGGGACGGACTACGCCCTGCTGCTGACCGCCCGCTACCGGGAGGAGCTGCGCCGGCACCAGGACCGGCACGAGGCGATGGCCTTCGCCCTGCACCGGGCCGGTCCGGCGATCCTCGCCTCGTCCGCGACCGTGGTCGCCTCGATGCTCTGCCTGCTGGTCGCGGAGATGAACTCGACCAGCGGTCTCGGCCCGGTCTGCGCGATCGGCGTCCTGGTGGCGCTGGCGGCGATGACGACCCTGCTGCCCGCGCTGCTGGTGATCCTCGGACGGTGGGTGTTCTGGCCGGTGCGGCCCGCCTTCGGCACGCCGGAACCGACCCGGTCCGGGCGCTGGGCGCACGTCGGCGAGTGGATCGCGCGACGGCCGCGCAAGGTGTGGGTCGGCACCGCGCTGGCGCTGGCGGCCTGCTGCGTCGGACTGGTCTCGTTGAACGCCACCGGGCTCAGCACGGCCGGCAGCTTCACCGGGACGCCGGACTCGGTGGTCGGCCAGCAGGCCCTGGAGGAGCACTTCCCGGCCGGGACCGGCGCGCCGCTGAGCGTGGTCTCGGCGGCCGGGGAGAGCGGTGCGGTCCGCGCGGTCACCGCGGCCACGCCCGGGATCGCGAGCACCACGGAGCCGACGTTCCACGAGGGGCGGGCACTGTTCCGGGCGACGCTCACCGACCCGCCGGACAGCCAGGCCGCGAAGGACACCGTGGACCGGCTCCGGACCGCGGTGCACGCCGTGCCGAACGCCGACGCCCAGGTCGGCGGTTCGACGGCGGTGGTGCTGGACGCGGGCCGGGCCGCGACCTCCGACAACCGGACCGTCATCCCGCTGGTGCTGGGGGTGGTGCTGGTGATCCTGGCGCTGCTGCTGCGAGCGGTCACCGCGCCGCTGGTGCTGATCGCCACCGTCGTCCTCTCCTACGCGGCGGCGCTGGGCATCAGCGCGTTCTTCTTCGAGCACGTCTTCCACTTCGAGGGGCAGGACAACTCCTTCCCGCTGTTCGTGTTCGTCTTCCTGGTGGCACTGGGGATCGACTACAACATCTTCCTGATGACCCGGGTGCGGGAGGAGGCCGGGCAGCACGGCACCCGGCGGGGGGCGGTGGCCGGGCTGGCGGCGACCGGCGGGGTGATCACCTCGGCCGGCCTGATCCTGGCCAGCACCTTCGCCGTGCTGGGCACGCTGCCGGTGGTGGGTTTCGCCGAGATCGGCTTCGCGGTGGCCCTCGGGGTGCTGCTGGACACCCTGGTGGTGCGGTCCGTCCTGGTGACCGCGCTGACCGTCGACCTGGACCGGCGGATGTGGTGGCCCAGCGCGTTGTCCGGACAAGTTCCTCCGTCCGAGGAGGAGTTGGCCAGACAGCTTTAAGTTACCAATGAGTTCATATGGTTATCGTTCACTGTCTGGACGAGTGTGGCCCGGCCTCGCTTCACTGCGCACATGCCAACTCCCTCCACGCGCCGCCCCGGCGCGCGCCTCGCCGCGGTGTGCACCGCTGCCGCCGCTCTGCTCGCCCCGCTCGCCGCCGCGCCGAGCGCCCTCGCCGCCCCCGCGGCGGGCACCGCTTCGGCGGGCACCGCCGCCCAGGCCGCCGCGCTCCCGACGGTCCCGGCGCTCAAGGTGCTGACGTACAACATCTTCCTGATGAGCAAGAGTCTCTACCCCAACTGGGGCCAGGACTACCGGGCCAAGGCCATCCCGGCCACCGGCTTCTTCCAGGGCCAGGACGTCGTGGTGCTCCAGGAGGCGTTCGACAACGCCGCCTCCGACGCCCTGGTCGCCCAGGCTTCGGCGCAGTACCCGTACCACACCCCCGTGGTCGGCCGCTCGACCGGCGGCTGGGACGCCACCTCCGGCAGCTACAGCTCCACCACGCCCGAGGACGGCGGGGTCACCCTGCTCAGCAAGTGGCCGATCCTCCGCAAGGAGCAGTACATCTTCAAGGACGCCTGCGGGGCGGACTGGTGGTCCAACAAGGGCTTCGTCTACGCCGTGCTGAACGTCAACGGCGTGCGCACCCACGTCATCGGCACCCACCTCCAGTCCACCGACTCCGGCTGCTCGAACGGCCAGCCGGCCGCCGTCCGGGCCGCCCAGCTCAAGGCGATGAAGGCGTTCGTCGACGCCAAGAACATCCCGGCCGCCGAGCCGATCGTGCTCGCCGGTGACCTCAACATCGACTCGCACGGCAGCGAGTACCCCTCGCTGCTGGCCAACGCGGGCGTCGCCCCGGCCACCACCCGCGACGGCTGGGTCAACTCCTTCGACACCGCGGACAACTCGATCGCGTCCTACCGCTACCCCGGCGAGCCGAAGGAGGACCTCGACTACGTCCTCTACCGCGCCGACCACGCGCGCCCGGCCGCCTACACCAACTCGGTGGTCCGCTTCCACAGCGCGCCCTGGACGGTCAGCAGCTGGGGCACCAGCTACACCTACAACGACCTGTCCGACCACTACCCGGTCACGGCGGGCTGAGCCCCCGGCTCCGCGCGGCGGTCCACCGGGGTCAGCCGGCCCCGGTGAACCGCCGGTAGGCGGCGGCCAGTCCGGCCTCCAGCGGGCGTCCGCGCAGCGTGAGGCCGGACGGGCCCAACTCGTCCAGCGCGGTCGGCGCTCCGGCCCGCCCGGGGTCGACCGGGTCCGGCACCCGGCCGCGCCAGTAGACGTCGAGCAGCTCGGCGAGCGGCCGGTCGGCCGGGCGTTCCGGACGGCGTTCGGGACGGCGGTCGGCACGGTGCTCCGCGCGGCCTTCCGGGCGGTACTCGGAAGAGCGGTCCGAAGGGCTCGCGGGGGGCACGGGGGTCGCATCGGCCACGGGTCACACTCCGATCGAATCGGCCGACAGATCGAGCAGCTCCCGCAGCCGCCCGGCCGGGAGTTCGGCCAGCCACTGCTCGTCGGCGCCGACCACCGCCTCGGCCAAGGTCCGCTTGGCGGTGAGGAGTTCGTCGATCCGTTCCTCGACCGTGCCCGCGCAGACCAGCCGCCGCACCTGCACGTCCCGGCGCTGGCCGATCCGGTGCGCGCGGTCGGTGGCCTGGTCCTCCACCGCCGGGTTCCACCAACGGTCCAGGTGCACCACCTGGTTGGCGGCCGTCAGATTGAGCCCGGTGCCGCCCGCCCGGAGCGACAACAGGAACACCCGCGGCCCGTCCGGCGACTGGAAGCGCTCGACCATGGCGTCCCGGCGCCCGCGCGGCACCCCGCCGTGCAGATAGAGCACCTCCTCGCCCAACTTCCGCCGCAGGTAGGGACGGAGCATCGCACCGAACTCGGCGTACTGGGTGAACACCAGCGTCCGGTCCCCCTCCGCCAGCGCCTCCGTCAGCAGCTCGACCAGCCGCTCCACCTTGCCCGAGCGGCCCGCCACCGCCGTGCCGTCGTGCAGCAGCTGGGCCGGGTGGTTGCACACCTGCTTGAGCCGGCCGATCGCCGCCAGCACCGCGCCCTTGCGCTCGACCCCGCGCAGCCCGCCCAACCGCTCCAGCAGATCGGTCACCACCGCCCGGTAGAGCCCGGCCTGCTCGGCGGTCAGCGAGCAGGTGACGGTGAACTCCTGCTTGGCGGGCAGGTCCTGGACGATCTGCGGATCGCTCTTGCGGCGGCGGAGCAGGAACGGACCGGTGACCCGCCGCAGCCGGGACGCCGCGTCCACGCTGCCGGTCTGCTCGACCGGGTTGGCGAACCGCTCCCGGAACGACTCCGGGCTGCCGAACAGCCCCGGGTTGGCGAAGTCCAGCACGGCATGCAGATCGGCCAGGCGGTTCTCCACCGGGGTGCCGGTGAGCGCGATCCGCGGACCGGAGCGCAGCGAGCGCAGCGCCCTGGACTGCCGGGCCGAGCGGTTCTTGATGTGCTGCGCCTCGTCGGCGACGATCCGCCGCCAGTGGATCCGGCGCAGCTCGGCGGCGTCCCGCTGGACCACCCCGTACGTGGTGATGACCAGGTCCGGGAGGTCGGCGGGGTCGGCGGACCCGTCGAGGCCGGGGCCGAGGCCGGCGCCGGGGCCGGGCACGGCCGGGGCGGGCGCGGTGCGGTCGGGGCCGTGGTGGACGTGCACCCGCAGGCCGGGCGCGAAGGCGGCGGCCTCCCGGCGCCAGTTGCCGACCAGCGACATCGGGCAGACCAGCAGCACCGGTCCGCGCGCCCCGCGTTCCCGTTCCAGGGCGAGCAGGGCCAGGGTCTGCACCGTCTTGCCGAGCCCCATGTCGTCGGCCAGAACCGCGCCGAGGCCGAGCCGGCCGAGCGCGTCCAGCCAGGCCAACCCGCGCCGCTGGTACGGGCGGAGGGTGCCGGTGAAGCCCTCGGGCAGCTCCGGGACCCGGTCCGCCGGGCCCGGCCGCCCGGCCAACAGGTCACCGATCGGCCCGGCCGCCCGCACCTCGGTGACCGGCAGCCCGTCCACCACCACGCCGTCGTCCACGGCCAGTCGCAGCAGTTCGACCGGCGCCATGGTGCCGGTGCCGTGCTCGGCCAGGAACCTCACGGCGACGGCGAGCTGGGCCTGGTCGACCTCGACCCAACGGCCCCGCAGCCGGACCAGTCCCTGCTGGGCGGCGGCGAGATCGGCCAACTCGCGCTCGGTCAGCGTGACGTCGCCCAGGGCGAGCCGCCACTCGAAGGCCAGCACGGCGTCCCGGTCGACCTGCGCGGTGCGGCGCACGGCCGCCGGGCCGTCGGCGGGCGCGCCCGCCGACAGGACCAGACCGAGCCGGGGGCGGCGCTGCCACCACGCGGGCAGCAGCACGCCGAAGCCGGCGGCGGTCAGCGCGGGCGCGTCCTCGCGCAGGAAGCGCAGGGCACCGGCCCGGCCGAGCCGGGCCTCGGTGGGGAAGGTGCCGGTGAGCAGGGCGCGCAGCTCCGGGGCGACCCGGACGGCGCGGGCCAACTCCTCGTGGAACGCCTCGACCGGATCCCCGGCCTCGGCGGGGACGGCGTCGGCCAGGGCCTCCCGGGCCGGATCACCGACCCCGGGGCGCAGGGCGGCGGCGGGGACCACCAGCGACGGGCGGTCGACGGCGCGCACCAGCAGGTCGAGGCGCCAGGAGTCGGCGTCGTCCCCGGTGGGACCGGTGTCCGGGGCGGCGACGTCCGGGTCGGCGTCGTGGCCCAGCGGTTCGGTGAGCCGGAAGTCCAGCCGCAGCGGCCCGTCCTCCGGTCGGGCCGCCTGCCAGACCGCGAGCCGTTCGGGCAGCCCGGCGGGCGGCACCTGGCCGAGCCGGCCGTCGGGGGTGTGCAGAGCGGCCAGGAACGGCTCGGCGGGCGGGTCGAGGTCGGCCAGGGCGACCCGGGCCTCCTGGTCGAGCAGCGCGTCGAGGACCCCGGTGAACAGGGCGCCGGCGGACGGCGGCGCGGGCGTGCCGTCGGGGGAGGCCGGCGCCGGGTGCTCGGCCCGGCACACCGGGGGGCACCCGGCGACCAGCGCGGCCGACTCCCGGCGGGCCGGCGCGTCCGGAGCGGGCCGCCAGCGGGCGTACCACTCCCCCGCCTCCTCGACCGGCACCGGCAGCAGCCGCCCCCGCCCGACCAGCCGCCACGCCAGGTCGTGCACGGCCGCCAGCCAGCGCACCGAGGCGCCGTACACCAGCTCGGCCGGTGTGCCGTCCGGCAGCTGGACCGTCGCGCCCGGCCAGTGCGGATCGTGCAGGGCGCCGAGCAGTTGCGCGGCCTGGGAACGGTCGAAGAGCAGCGCCGGCACCCGCCACGGGCTCAGCCCGACCCCGCGCGACGCGGCCCCGACCGGCAGGTCCGGCGACGGCACGGGCCGCCCGCCGAGGCCGGGCAACAGCAATCCGGTCCAGCGCTCGACGGCCTGCTCGGCCAGCCACCCCAGCCCCGGCCCGACCGAGCCCAGCAGCCGCGCCACCTCCCCCGCCGGACAGGCGAACGGGTGCGCCGTCCCGCCGCGGTCGGCCCGGTCCCCGGGTTCGTACGCGTCCCCCCGGTGGACCGCCGCGTCCTCCGCCCAGACGGCGAGCCGGCCGTCGGCTCGCCAGAGCGCGTGCAGGGCGTACATCGGCGGGCGGCACCTCTCCTCGGGACGGGGTCCTTCACCCTAGCCCTCACCTCGGACAACGCCCGGCGGGGCGGCCGCCGCCGGAGGCCCGGCGAACGTGCGACGCAGGTGGGCGGTCAGGGCGGCGGGGGTCGGGGCGGGGAACCGGGCGGCCAGGTAGCCGTCCGGGCGGACGACGAACGCCTCGCCCCCGGCCGGTGCCCAGGCGGTGCGGAACGAGCCGGCCGCGTCCCGCGCGTACGGCAGCAGCAGTCCCTCCGGCGGCGGGGTGTCGTCGGCCAGCACCACGTGGACATCCAGCAGACCGTGCGCCGCCGTGCGGGCCGCGTCGGCCAGCGCGTGCAGGTGCTCCGCCCGCGCCGCGCCGTCGGCCCGGGCGCCCGGGTACAGCAGCAGCGTGTGGTGCGGACGGTCCCGCAGCAGGTCGAACAGCCGCTGGGGGAAGGCGGTCAGCGGCCGTTCCAGCCCGGCGCAGTCGGGTGCGCGGTCCCCGGCGCGCGGTCCGGCGCCGCCCTCGCCGTCCTCGGCGCCCGCACCACCCGCGCCGTTCAGCGGTCCGCCCCGGTAGTTCACCAGCAGCTGTGCCTGGCGCAGCAGCACCGTGGTCCGGTCGTCGCCGTCCGCCTCGCCCCGGGCGTGCCGCACGGTGCGGCCGACCACCTCCGCCCCGACCGGGTGGCGCTCGGCGTGGTAGCTGTCGAGCAGCCCCTCGGCGGCGGCCCCGCGCAGGGCGAGCGCGAGCTTCCAGGCCAGGTTCCAGGCGTCCTGGACGCCGGTGTTCAGGCCCTGGGCCCCGGTGGGCGGGTGGATGTGGGCGGCGTCACCGGCCAGGAACACCCGCCCGACCCGGTACCGGTCGGCCAGTCGGTGGCTGATCCGGAAGACCGAGGACCAGCGCAGCGCCCCCGCCGTCGCGGGCCGGGGCGAGAGCCGGTCCAGCACCGCCTGGATGTCCGCCAGTCCGGGCCCCTGTCCGCCGGCCAGACCGTGCTCGACCTCCCCGCCGTCCGCGCCGTCGCCGCCGTCCGCCGAGCCGTCCGGACCGGACGGGACCAGCATCGACACCCGGTAGCGGTGGTGCCCCGGCAGCGGGATGCAGACGAGCACGTCGTCGGGCGCGCCGTCGCCGGTACGGCGCAGGCACCGCACGCCGTAGCCCCCGGGCAGGTCCCAGTCGACCTCGACGTCCCCGAGCATGTACCGCTCCGGGAAGGCGTCGCCCGCGAAGTCGACGCCGATCGCCCGGCGCACCCGGCTGTGCGCGCCGTCGCAGCCCAGCACGTACCGCGCCCGCAGCACGGCCGGGCCGTCCGGGGTCGCCAGTTCGGCCCGGACGTGGTCGTCCTCCTGGTCGAGGCCGAGCAGCTCGGTGCCGCGCTCGACCCGGGTCCCGAAGCCGGCCAGGTGCTCGGTGAGCAGCCGCTCGGTGGTGTCCTGCGGGAGCGCGGCGAACCGGTAGGGCACCTCGGCGGGCAGCTCCAGCTCCAGCCGCGGGCCGGGCTCGCCGTCGACGAAGGTGAGCTGGCCGAGCAGCGGCACCGCCTCGTCGAGGACCCGGCCGACCAGGCCCATCGCCTCCCACACCTCCAGGGTGCGGGGCTGGATGCCGACGGCCTTGGCATAGGGCTGGGGCCGGTCCAGCCGGTCGACGATCCGGCAGCCGACGCCGCGGCGGCGCAGTTCGGCGGCGGCCGTCAGCCCGACCGGTCCGGCGCCCACGACCAGGACCTCCGTCTCCGTGTCCGCCATCACCGCTCCTCCGCGACCGGGACCGTCCCCGTCTCCAGACTCCCGCGCCCCCTCCCGGGCCCGCCACTCGTGGCGGGCCCGACGCCACCGCCCACGTCCACGCCGCCGCCGACCGCGGCCGCCCCCGCCGCCGCCGCCGCCCGGGCCGTCCCCGCGCGGCCGCCCCGGGCACCCGAACGCGTCATCTGACGGGCAGGGCCGGGTGATTGCTCCTACGTTGCGTTGCGAGGGGGCCACCGAAGGAAAGGCGAACACTCCATGGCCGGCAAGTTCGAGCTGTACACCGACGACAGCGGCATGCACCGGTTCCGGCTCAAGGCGAGCAACGGGACGGTGGTGGTGACCGGCGACCCGCAGGAGAACCGGGACGACTGCCTCAAGAGCATCGAGTCGATCCGCAAGCTCGCGCCCTACGCGGAGCTGAAGGAGGCGACCGCGGGGGTGGCCTGAGCGGCTCGGTGACGTCCCGGTGACGTCTCGCTGACGCCCCACGGAGAGTGGGACGCGGGTCGGTGGCACAATTCGCCGACCCGCGTTCGTTTGTACGACAGATCCCTTTGGCCGCCTGCACGCCGGACCCGGACAGAACACTGGCATGCGTGTCGTCATCGTCACCGAGTCCTTTCCCCCCGAGGTCAACGGCGTCGCCCACAGCGTGCTGCGGACCGCCGAGCACCTGCTCCGCCGGGGACACCAGCCGCTCGTCGTCACCCCGGCGCCCGCGCGCGGCGCGCAGAGCCCCTCGCACACCTTCGGCGCCGGCGGCGTGCCGGACGAGCTGCCGGTGGTGCGTGTGCCCTCCGTCCCGCTGCCCGGCTACCCACAGGTCCGGATCGCGCTCCCGAGCCGCCAACTGGCCGCCGCGATCCACGGCCACCGGCCCGACCTCGTCCACCTGGCCAGCCCGTTCGTGCTCGGCGCGCGCGGCGCGCAGGTCGCCGCCCGGCTCGGCCTGCCGATCGTCGCCGTCTACCAGACCGACCTCGCCGGGTACGCGCACGCCTACCGGGCCGGGCGCGGGCTCGGCGAGGCCGCCGCCTGGCACCGGATCCGCACCGTCCACGGCCTCGCCGCCCGGACCCTCGCGCCGTCGACACCCGCCGCCCAGGACCTGACCGCGCACGGGGTCTCCAGGGTCCAGCTGTGGCCGCGCGGCGTGGATTCGGCGCGCTTCCACCCCCGCCACCGCGACGAGGCGCTGCACCGGGCGCTCGCCCCCGGCGGCGAGGTGCTGGTCGGGTACGTCGGACGGCTCGCGCCGGAGAAGCGGGTGGACCTGCTCGCCGAGACCGCGACCCTGCCCGGCGTCCGGGTGGTGGTCATCGGTGACGGGCCCTCCGCGCCCGGGCTGAAGTCCGCGATGCCCGGCGCGGTCTTCCTCGGCCGGCGCACCGGCGAGGAGCTGGCCCGATGTTTCGCGACCCTGGACGTCTTCGTGCACACCGGGCCGCTGGAGACCTTCTGCCAGACCATCCAGGAGGCGATGGCCAGCGGGGTCCCGGTGATCGGCCCGGCCGCCGGCGGACCGCTCGACCTGGTGGCGCACCACCGAACCGGCCTGCTCGTCCCGCCCCGCGACGGCGCGGCGGTGGCCCGGGCGGTGACCGCCCTGGCCGGGGACGCGGAGCTGCGGGCGGCGTACGGGCGCGCCGGGCGGGCGGAGGTGACCGCGCGCACCTGGGAGGCGGTCGGGGACCTGCTGCTGCGGCACTACGCCGAGGTGCTGGCGGAGCACCGCGGGGTGGCGGTCACGGTCGCGGACGCGGCGGACGGGATCGTGGCGGGGGCCGGGGCGGCGGCCGGCGGGGCGGACGCGACCCCGACCGTCGGCCCTGTCCCGGCGCCGACCCCGCCACCGGCCCCGGCCGCTCCGCCGACCGCTCCACTGACGGAGGACCTGCCCGCATGACCACCGGCTCGCTCCGGATCGTCCGGGTGGCCAACTTCGTCACCCCCGTCTCCGGCGGACTGCGGACCGCACTGCGCCACCTCGGCGCCGGCTACCGGGCCGCCGGGCACACCCCCGTGCTGGTCGTGCCCGGGAAGCGTCGCGCCGTCGAGGAGGACGAGCAGGGGCTGGTCGTCACCCTGCCCGGTCCCGTGCTTCCCGGCAGCGGCGGCTACCGGCTCCTCACCGACCGCCGGGCGGTGGCCGCCGAACTCGAACGGCTCGCCCCCGACCGGCTGGAGGTCTCCGACCGCACCACCCTGCGCTGGACGGGCGCCTGGGCCCGACGGCACGGTGTGCGGGCCGCGATGGTCTCGCACGAGAGCGCGGTCGGGCTGCTGCGCACCTGGGGCCTGCCCGGCCCGGTCGCGGGGGCCGCCGCGAACCGGCTCAACGGGCGAACCGCCCGGTGCTACGACACGGTGATCTGCACGACGGAATGGGCCGCCGCCGAATTCCGCCGCCTGGGCGTGCGCAACCTCGCCCGCGCCCCGCTGGGCGTGGACCTGGCCGCCCTGCGCCCGCCGGACGACGACACCCGGGCCGCCGAACGCACCCGGTACGCGGACCCGGCCCAGGTGCTGCTGGTGCTCTGCTCCCGGCTCTCCACCGAGAAGCGCCCCGAGCTCGCGCTCGACGCCCTGGAGGCGCTCCGGTCCACGTCCACCGGCCCCGGGGCCGTCCTGGCGGTGGCCGGTACCGGGCCACTGCGCTCCCGGCTCGCGGCCTCCGCCGCGCGGCGCCGACTGCCCGTGCACTTCCTCGGCCACCTGGCCGGGCGGGCGGCCGTCGCCCGACTGCTCGGCTGCGCGGACGTGGTGCTCGCGCCGGGGCCGGTGGAGACCTTCGGGCTGGCCGCGCTGGAGGCGCTCGCCTGCGGCACCCCGGTCGCGGTCAACCGGGGCTCGGCCCTGCCCGAGCTGATCGGCGCCGCCGGGGTGGCCGCCGAACCGACCGGCGCGGGGTTCGCGGCGGCGGTGCGCGAGCTGCTCTCGCGCCCCGAGCCGGACCGCCGTGCCGCCGCCCGCGCCCGGGCCGAGCACTACGGCTGGCCGACGGCGGTCTCGGCCTTCCTCACCGCCCACGGCGCGGCCCCGGTCGCGACCGGCTGAGCCATCAGGCGGGCGGAGTGGGACGTCGATCCCGCCGACTTCCCACTCCGGTGCACAGCGGGACTGCGGGGCTTCGGGAGAGCAGGACAGCGGCACCGCACGGAACGACACAGCACGACAGCGGCAGGGAACGGCCGGACCGGACGGTCCGGGAACGGTGGGAGGTGCGATGAACACGATCGCGGCGGTGGACGACGACGGAGGAGGCGGCACCGTACCCGGTGCCGCAGGAGGAGCGGTCCGCCCGGGCGGACGAACAACCGGCGAAGCGGTGCGGTTCGTCGCCCTCGGCGACTCGCTCACCGAAGGCATCGGCGATCCGATCGCCGACGGATGGCGCGGCTGGGCGGCCCTGCTCGCCCGGTCGCTGGCCCCACCGCAGACCGGTGTCGAGTTCACCAACCTCGCGCGCAGCGGCGCGCTCACCACCGACCTCACCGCGGAACAACTGCCGGCGGCCCTCGCGCTGCGCCCGCGGTTCGCCGCCGTGGTGGCGGGCGGCAACGACACCCTGCGGTCCGGCTTCGACGTGGAACGCACCACCCGGGCCCTGGACACCGTCCTCGGCGGGCTCACCGACACCGGCGCCGTGGTCCTGACCGCCTGTCTGCCGGACCCGGGCTCCCTGCTGCGGCTGCCCCGCCCGCTGGCCCGCCCGCTCGCCCGGCGGATGCGCGCGGTGAACACCGTGGTCCACGCGCTCGCCGTCCGCCACCGGGCCGTCCACCTGCACATCGCCGAACTGCCGTGGACGGCCGAGCGGCAACTGCTCAGCGTCGACCGTCTGCACCCGAGCGCCGAGGGCCATCACCTGATCGCGCGCGGGTTCCACGCGCTGCTCACCGCCACCGACCACCCGCTCGGCCCCGTCCCCGCCCCGGTACCGACGGAGCCCCCGCCCGGCACCCTGGCCGACGTCCGGTGGATGGCCACCCGCGGCACCCGCTGGGTCGTCGACCGCAGCACCGACCTCCTTCCGGGCCTGGTGGCCCTCGCCGCCGTCGAGGGCTACGCCCGCCTGCGCGGCGCCACCGACCGCCAGGACCACCGAATGACCCGGGCCACCACCACCGCCCTCGCCTCCCTCCCCGCCCCACCCCGTCCCCGACCCGACCCGACACCCCCGACCTGACCTGGACGTCCACGCCCCCGGACCGACCGCCGGCACGTCGTGCCCGAACCGAAGCGTCGAACCGCCACCGCGCCGGAGCGGGGTGGGCGGGAACCGGAGTGGTCGGTCGGGGTGTCCTGGCCCGTGACCGGACGGGCGAAGGGGGTACGGATGGTGGCGGGGGCTTCGGGGCAGGAGTTGCTGGCGGCGGCGGGGGTGCTGTTCCCGGACGGGCGGGGGCGGGTGCTGGTGGTGCGGTTGCCGTACGACCGGAAGCATCCGGTGGGGGTGCCGGGCGGCGGCTGGGACCCGCAGGACGGCTCGCCGCGACGGACGGCGGTGCGCGAGATCGAGGAGGAGCTGGGTTTCACGCCCCGGCTGGGGCCGCTGGCCTGCCTGGACTGGACGCTGGACGACCACCGTCCGCCGATCGCCGCCCACCTGTACTGGGCCGAGCCGCTGACGCCGGAACAGGCGGCGGCGTTCACTCCGGACCGGGCCGAGGTGGGTGGCTGGGCCTGGTTGACGCCGGAACAGGCGGGCCGGGCGCTGCCGCCCCGGCTCTCCCGGCGGGTGACGGCCTGTCTGCGGGCGCCCCGCGCCGCCGGGCCGCTGGAACTGGAGGACGGCCACCCGGTCGGGCACGTCCTGGACGCGCTGAAGCCCGGTCCGGTCCCGGAGTACACCGGCCCGGCGGGGCTGTCGGAGCTGTCCGCGTGGTGGCCGTCGACGGCGGGCGCCCCGCCGGTCGCCGCCGCGCCGCCGCTGGACCGGGACGCCTACATCGCCGGCCGCCCGCGGATCCGGGCCAAGGCGCGGACGGTGTTCACCGACGGGGCGGGCCGGGTCCTGCTGGTCCGGCTACGGCCGTGGGACCTTCCGGGCGGCGAGGTGCCGTACTGGACGCTGCCGGGCGGCGGGATCGAGGCGGACCGGGAGCAGCCCCGGGCGGCGGCGCGCCGGGAGGTCCGGGAGGAACTGGGCTGGTCCTGCGAGCCCGGACGGCTGCTGGCCCTGGACTGGCTGCCGGGGCGGGAGGCGGATCCGGCCGCCGACCGGGACACCACCCAGCTGGTGTACCTGTTCGACGGGGGCACGGTGGGCGAGGAGTTGCTCTCCTCGATCGTGCTGGCCCCGGACGAACTGGTCGAGTGGCGGCTCTGCGCACCGGCGGAGGCGCGGGCACTGTTGTCGCCCGCCTCCTGGGCGCGGACGGCGGCCGCGCTGGCGGCGCGGGGCCGACCGGGCGGCCCGGCCGAACTGGTCGGCGGGTACCCGGCCGGCTGAGCCGCGGCGCCGCGGCTCCGGGCAGTCGCGCCCTACGCCTCCGGCTCCCAGGCGCGGAGCAGGTCGAGCAGCCCCGCGTCGCCGTCGACGCGCAGGGACGCGGCCGGGATGCGGTCGTACAGGTAGACGACCAACTCGCCGGCCGTGCCGTGCACGGCGGCACCGGCCGCGTCCAGGTCCTCGCCCGCCGCGGCGGTGGGCGAGGCGATGCGGGTGGTGCGGGCGCCGTCACCGTCGACCGTGAGCCGCCAGGAGCGGCCCTCGGTGGCGTGGAAGTCGAAGGCCGTGGGCTTGTGCGGCCAGGGGCTCGACGTCGCGCAGACGCTGAAGAGGAACTCCTCCACCCCGTCGAGGGCGACGTCGACCGGCAGCGGTTGCGCGGTGCCCCCCGCGAGCTGGGCGTCGTAGGTGTGCACCGTGGTCTCCTGGACCCGGTGCCGGGCGACCCCGCCCGCGGTGCGCGGCGTCTGCAGGTCGCTCCACCACGCCCAGCAGGCGGCGTCCGGACCGGCCTCGCGCAGTGTGGTCAGCAGGACCTCCGTCGACGCGGCCAGCCAGGCCACCAGGGCCTCGCGCTCCTGCGGCGGCTCCAGGGCGGCGCGCGCGGCGACGGCCTCGGCCGGGGGACCGTCGGCGGGACCCGCGCCGACGATGGCGGCCCAGAATCGGTCGCCCCCACCCAGGTGCTTCACCAGATCGAACAGCGTCCACCCGGGGCAGGTCGGCACCGGTGCGTCGAGACCGGGCGCGGCGGCGACCACGGCGCGGAAGGCGATGGACCGTTCGTCGATCAGTCGCAGCAGCTCGGGGAACTCAAGATTCTTTTCCACGCCGGATGTCTATCACCGGGCCCCGGTGATCGGACAGCGATTTTCCCGGTCGCCCGCGGCCGCCCGGGCTGCCCGGGGCAACAGCCCTGCGGCTGAGCCGCGTCGGTCCGGCCCGCGGGGGCCGGCGGCGTCCCGCCGGCCCCCGCGGGCCGCTCCCGGACGGCACCGGCCCCCGGCCGACCGGACCACTGCTCGGCCCGGTCGGCCGCCGGGGAGCCCGGCGGCCGGAGGGGCGCCGGTCAGACCTCCAGCTCCGCCTCGACCTTGGTGAGCTGGTGACGGGCCATCGCCAGGTTCGCCCGGCCCTTGTCCAGCGCCAGGTAGAGGAAGAGGCCCTTGCCGCTGCGGCCGGTGAGCGGGCGGATCAGGTGGTACTGGCTGCTGAGGGTGATGAGGATGTCCTCGATCCCGTCACCCAGGCCGAGCATGTCCATGGTGCGCATCTTGGCCCGCACCACGTCGGTGTTGCCGGCGGCCGCGACGTTGAGGTCGAAGCCGCCGGGGCCGTCGAGGGTGGCGAGCGCCATGCCGCTGTTGTAGTCGACCAGGGCCGCGCCGATGGCGCCCTCGATCACGGTCATGGCCTGCTTGAGCGCGCCTGCGGCGTCGGTCATGTCACTGTCTCCAGTTCGTCGGTGCGTCGGTGCGTCGGTGCGTCGGTACGCCGAGAAATCGGTGTGCGGGTGCGTGGAAATCGGTACATCGGTAGGTCGGTACATCGGTAGGTCGGTAGGTCGGTACGTCGATGAATCGGCCCGCCGGAGCCCCGGAGCGGCTGTCAGTTCTCCCGGGCGTCCTTGGGCAGGAGGGTGTCGTTCAGCAGCGCGGTGATCCGCTGGGCGGACCGCCGGGCCTCCAGGTGCAGGCGGCCGACGTTCGCGTCCGGGTGGGCGAGGAGGGTGAGCACGCAGCTCCCTCCCGCCGCGTAGGTGGCGACGTAGCCGTGCTCACCGCGGACCAGCGACTCCCGGAACTCGCCCTGGCCGGTGGTGTCGGCCAGCCGTTGGGCCAGGCTGAGCGAGGCGGCGGTCATCGCCGCCAGGCCCGAGGGTTCGGTCCCGTGGGTGTCGTGGGCGACCAACAGGCCGTCCACACTGGCCACCAGACCGCCGGCGAGGTGAGGTACCCGGTGCTTTATGGCGCGGAGTTCGGCCAGCAGCTCGGTCTCCAAGGCGATCAGTTGTCTCCTTCCGACACGCTGCTTGAGCGCCCGCCTCATGGCCGTGCGGGGGGCGTCGCGGGCGGGGAGTGGTTCAAAGTCTGGCCTCCAGAAGGGTTCGGATCCGGATCAGCAGCGCTGTGTCCGGATCGGCGGCGGTGAGCGGGAGGACACGGGTGAGCGACCTGGACGCGGCCTGTTCCGGCACGGTCGGAGCCGTCGGGACGGGCGGGGCGGACGGCGGCGCCGTCGCGTGGCCGGTGAGCGCCGCCAGCGCCGCCCCGGGCACACGCCGGTGCAGGCCGCGGGGCCTCCTCGGCCCCGGCACCGCGTCGACCGCACCGGTCCCGCCGACCGCACCGCCGACCACGCCGGGTCCGGTGCCCGGCCCGGCCCCCGCCGCGCACCCGCTTCCGGCGGGTCTCCCGACCGGATGCCCGACCGGATTCCCGCCGGGGGGTCCGACGGGGCTCCCGCTCGCGGCCCCCGCGAGCAGTCCGGCGGCGGCGAGGCGGCGGACGTCCGCCGTGGTCGCGAACGCGGAACGGCCGAACAGCCGGGCCAGCTCCGCCGCGCCTCTCCGGCCGTCCGCGTGGTCGAGCAGCTCGTACTGGCGCCGGGTCGGCGGGCGCACCCGGCGGGCGTGGCGCCCGGGGGCGGGGGCCGGGGCGACGGTCCGGCGCAGCGGCACGGTGTCGAGCTGCGCCGAGGGCCAGATCCGGTCGAGCAGGTGCCGTCGGCGTTCGGCCTCGCGACGGAGCCGGTCGGCGGCGACGGCGGCCACCGGGCCGAGCCAGTGCCGCAGGCCCGGGGCGAAGGTCCAGGAGGCGAGGGTGGCGGGAGTGTCGAGCAGGAAGCAGGCCGCGTCGTAGAGGGCGCCGAGATGGCAGAGTTCGAGTTCGCCGCGGGTGACCCGGCCCTGTTCGACCAGGGCTTCGCCGACCCGGGCGTACGGACCGAAGCGGTGGACGGCCTCCTGCCAGCTGTCCGGGTCGAGCCGGCCGCTGGTGGTGAGCAGGGTGGCTAGGTCGGGTGCCCGGTCGGACTCGGCGTGGGTGATCAGGCCGTCGACGAGGTGGACGGTTCCGGCGGGGCCGCGCAGGGCGCCGGTGGCCCGTTCGGCGGCGAGCCGTTCGACGGCCGCGCCCGGGGTCCAGCCGGGCTCGGCCCCGACCGGGAGCACGGGCGCCACCGGGCCGGCCGGTGGCCGGAAGCCGACCTGGGTACCGGCGGTCGCGGCCGGGTCACTGGTGACGGGGTTCGTCATCCGAGCACCAGTTCCTCGGCGAGCGACTGGAGCCGGTAGCGGGCTCCGGCGAGGTTGCCCTCGGCCCGGTCCAGCCAGAGATGCAGGACGAGCCGGCTGTCGAAGACGGTATCGATGAAGCAAAGCAGGTGGTAACTGCGGCCCGCGGTCAGGATGATGTCCTGCAACGGTGCTTCGCTGTCCTCCGCCGCGGTGAAGGTGGCCCCCTCCACGGCCGCCCGGACCAGGTCGGTCGCCTCCGCCGCCGTGGTGTCGTGGTCGCCGGTGGGACTGACTCCGACGCTGCCCAGGGCGAGGCCGCTGCTCCAGTCGATCAGACCGGCGGCGCGGGCCCCGGCGATCGCCATCGCCTGGGACAGGCACTCGTCGATACCCGGCACTCGGGCTCCTTCGGAGGGGTTCGGGGAGGAAAGGGCGCAGGACGCGGCGCAGCACGCGGCCGTCGGGCGCCGACCGGACCGCCACGACGAGTGGCGGGTTCGACACGGAAGGCTACTGCCGGATCTCGTACGACGAACATTCCAATGGCATATTCACACCACAACCCGGTATTTTCAGCCATCCTTTGACGCATCGTCAGTCCGCGACGCGCGCCATCACCGCTGCCCGTACGCCAGTACGCCGCACGAACGAACGATCCACCTGGCACGGGACCTTGGCCGATTGTCGGCCGCGCCGATGGGTTTCGGGCCCCGGATGCGATAGGACCGGAGGCATCCGGACCCCGGGCGCCCGCACCGGGCACACGCACCGGGCACACGCACCGGGCCGGACGTCCGCGACCGGGCACCCGCACCGAAGCGGGCACCCGCGGCCGGCCGGCCCGACCACCGGGGCCGCTCCGGCACAACGACGAAGCGGCCGCCCCCCGAGGGGGACGACCGCTTCCGCTGGAGCGCCAGGCCCGGGTTGCACGGACTCTCCCTACTGAAAGTAGGACGTGCTCTGGTAGCACCGCTGACGCCTGTTCGATCCGATCCGAACTCCGCTCTGCGAAGATCGTTTCCTCTCGACGGGTTGAACACTAGCAGGCGATCGCCCCAGGTCAGAAATCGGTTCAGCGACCCCCGCCCCCGAATCCCGCCCCCCGCTCCATTCGCATGCATGTTCGATTCTAGGCGTAGGCTGGAACCATGAGCACCACCGCCGCCGTCCACCGCCAGCCGTCCCTGTTCGACGACCCGGGCCCGGCCGGACCGGCCCTCGGGCCGCTGACCGGGGTGCGCCGCGAGGTTCTGGCGGCGGGAGCCTGGGTGGATGTGCTGCCCGGCTGGCTGCGCGGTGCCGACCTGCTGTTCGAACAGCTGGCCGCGGAGGTGCCCTGGCGGGCCGAACGCCGCGAGATGTACGAGCGGACCGTCGACGTCCCCCGGCTGCTCGCCTCCTACCGGGAGGACGACCCGCCGCCGCACCCGGTGCTGGACGCGGCCCGGGCGGCGCTGAGCGGGTACTACCGACCCGAGCTGGGCGAGCCGTTCCGCACCCTGGGGCTCTGCTACTACCGGGACGGCCGGGACAGCGTGGCCTGGCACGGCGACCGGATCGGCCGCGGGGAGCGCGAGGACACCATGGTGGCGATCCTGTCCGTCGGCGAGCCCCGGGCCCTGCTGCTGCGGCCACGGGGCGGCGGCGGGCCGGTGCTCCGGCACCGGCTGGGGCACGGCGACCTGCTGGTGATGGGCGGCTCCTGCCAGCGGACCTGGGAGCACGCCGTCCCCAAGACCGCCGGACCGGCGGGGCCCCGGATCAGCGTCCAGTTCCGGCCGCGCGGCGTCTCCTGACCGCAGCGGCTCCTGACCCCGGCGCCGAACCCGCGTGGGCCCTACGCCCCGACCAGGGCCGCCCGCAGCCGGGCGATGTCCTCGGCGTCCTTGGCCCGCCGGGGGCGACGCGGGTCCCAGATCGGCATCATCCTCTTGATCTCGATCTGCGCCCCGACGGCCACCACCGGGCAGACCAGCCCGTCGAGCCGCCCGGGCGGCCCGGCCAGCAGTCCGTCCGGCCAGGCCCTCCCGGCCCAGGGCCCGCCGGCCACCAGCACCCGGCCGTCCGGCGCGAGGTCCACCAGGGCGAAGCTCGACTCCAGCCCGTCCTTGACGAAATCCAGCTGCTGCTCCGACGGGACGCCCTCCAGTGGCGCGTACCCGAGGGCGCCGAGGCCGGCCGCGAGCGCGGCGGCGTCGGCGGCCGGGGCGAACCAGTCGATGTCCTCGTGGTCGCGGGTCCGCTCGCCGAGGAAGAAGTCCATCGCCCAGCCGCCCCGCAGCCAGACACGGGTGCCGAGACGGCGGGCGAGGCCCACCGTCTCGGCGATCTGCGCGAGTTGCCCGTCGGCACGTTCCCGGTCCATGGACCCCACCTCCACGGGCCCGGACGCTACACCCGCCGCAGCCTCTCCGTCGCGGCGGTTTCCGCCGCAGGACCGACCCCGGGAGTCCTCAGTCCTTGACGGCGCCCGCCAGTCCGGAGACCAGCTTGCGCTGCACCGCGATGAAGAAGATCAGCACCGGCACGGTCATCAGCGTCGAGGCCGCCATGATGCCGCCCCAGTCGTTCTCGTCCGGCTTGAAGAACACCAGCAGCGCGGAGGGCAGGGTCTGGTTCTCGGTCGCGCTGATGATGAAGGTCTTGGCGAAGACGAAGTCGTTCCACGCCGCGATGAAGGAGAACACGCTGGTCGCGGCCAGCCCCGGGGCGACCAGCGGCAGCAGGACGGTCCAGAGGATCCTGGTCCGGCTCGCACCGTCGATCTGCGCGGCCTCCTCGATCGACACCGGCACCGCGGCGACGAAGCCCCGCATCATCCAGATCCCGAACGGCAGCGAGAAGGCCAGCTGCACCAGGATCAGCGAGGCCAGGGTGTTGAGTCCGATGCCGGGCGCGAACCGGCCCGCGTCCCGGAACATGAAGAACAGCGGGATGGTGAGCGCCTCGACCGGGATCATCTGGGCGATCAGGAACATCACCATGATGGTGGTCCGGAAACGGAACCTGAACCTGGTCACCGCGACCGCCGCCAGGAAGACCACCAGCGCCGAGAGCACCACCACGGACAGCGCGATCACCAGGCTGTTGAGGAAGTACCGCCCGAAGCCGTCCACGCTGAGCACCTGGCGGAAGCTCTCCAGGGTCGGATGGGCCGTCCACGGCCGGGGGTCGAGCGACTGCACCTCGCCCTTCGGCTTGAAGGCCGAGAGCACCATCCAGAAGATCGGGAAGGCGGTGACGACGGCCACCACGAGGGCGGTGGTGTTGGCGCCGAGGCGCCAGCGGCTACGGGCGTTCACAGTTCGTTCCCCGTCCTGCGGAGCGAGCGGATGTAGAGGACGGTCGGGATCACCAGGACCAGCAGCATGATCACGCCGATGGCCGCGCCCAGCCCGTACTGGGAGGAGGCGAACGCCTTCTGGTAGGCGTAGACGTTGAGGACCAGGTTCTGGCCCGCGATGCCGCCGCCCTCGGTCATCACATAGATCTGGGTGAAGACCTTGAAGTCCCAGATGACCGACTGGATCACCACGATGGTCAGGATCGGCCGGAGCATCGGGGCGGTGATCCGGCGGAAGGTGGTCCAGGTGCCGGCGCCGTCCAGCGCCGCCGCCTCCAGCACCTCGGCCGGGATCGCCCTGATGCCCGCGTAGAGCGTCACCATGACGAACGGGAACGAGTGCCAGACGACGACGGCACCGACGATCAGGAACGCCGTCCACTTGTCGTAGAACCAGTTGAACTCGTGGAAGCCGTCCAGACCGATGCCGACCAGGGTCTTGTTGACCAGACCGAGGTTGGTGTCGAACAGGAAGCTCCACACCGTCGAGCCGGTCATCGCCGGCGCCGCCCAGGCCGCCATCGCGGCGGTGGTCAGCACCAGCCGGGGCACCCGGCCCACCCTGGTCAGCAGCACCGCGAGGGTGGCGCCGACAGCCAGAGTGGCGACCACGCAGAACGCGGCGAAGCCGAGCGTCTGCGACAGCACCGACCAGAACTGCCCGTCGCTCAGGATCTTCCGGTAGTTGCCGAGGCCGACGAAGCTCGTCGGCACGCCGCCGGAAGCCTGCGCCTGTCCGAAGTTCAGGACGGACAGCAGCCCGAGCTGGTAGATCGGATAGGCGACCAGCGGGATCATGACGAGCGCCGCCGGCAGCAGGAGCAGCAGCGGGGTACGGCGGCGGCCGCGCGGGGGCGCGGCCGCCGCGGCGCCCCGGCGCCGCCCGCTCGGGGAGGGCGGCGCCGCCGGGGCGGTCGTGGTGGGTGCGGACACGTACGGGACCTGCTCTCTGGATGCCCCGGGGGCGGGCTCAGCGGGCGGCGAAGGCCGAGGTGATCTGCGTGGCGGCGTCACCCGTGGCCTTGGCCACGTCCGCCTTGCCGGTGACGACCTGCTGGAGCATGGTCGGGATGACGGACTGGGCGTCGATCTGCGCCCACGCCTGGTCCAGCGGGACGAAGCGGGTACCGGCCGCGATGGTGTCGGTGAACGGCTTCAGGAACGCGTCCTTGGCCG
The DNA here is from genome assembly GCF_044764505.1 of Kitasatospora sp. NPDC094019. Lineage (NCBI taxonomy): Bacteria > Bacillati > Actinomycetota > Actinomycetes > Kitasatosporales > Streptomycetaceae > Kitasatospora > Kitasatospora sp. NPDC094019. The sequence goes on along the minus strand of NZ_JBIWIF010000016.1, from coordinate 87,477 downwards.
CGACCTTGGCGTTGACCGACTTCAGGGTCGGCAGGTTGCCCATCGCGTCGTACATCTGCTCCTGGTAGCCGGGGCCGGCCAGCAGCTGGGCGAACTGCACGGCCAGGGTGCGGTGCTTGGCCGCCTTCATGACGCCGAGGTTGTTGCCGCCGGCGAAGGCCGGGGCGACACTGCCGGCCTTGGCGCCGGGCAGCGGCACGACCGCGTACTTGTCCTTGGCCGCGCCCGCGTCCACCTTGCTGCGGCTGGAGTTCGGCAGGATCGCCATGGCCGCCTTGCCGGCCGCGAACAGGTCGACGGTCTTGCCGCCGGTGAGGTCGGCGCACTGCTGCGCCGGGCAGCCGGCCTCGTCGAACAGGTCGGTGTAGCGCTTCACCCCGGCCTGCGAGGCGGCCGAGTCGATCGCCGCCTTGAAGGTCTCGCCGTCCTTGGCGGCGATGTCGCCGCCCGCGTCCCAGACGAAGGGCAGCGCGCCGAAGGTGTACTTGCCGCCGATCGCGATGCCGAAGGTGTCGGCGTGCGCGGCGTGGATCTTCCGGGTGGCGGCGACCAGCTCGTCGTAGGAGGTGGGCGCGGCCAGTCCGGCCTCGGTGAACAGGTCGGTGCGGTAGTACAGCGCGCGCACGCCGACCCACCACGGCACGCCGTAGGTCTTGCCGCCGAGGACGGCGGTCTTGGCGATCGCCGGGTCGAGGTCGCCCTTGTCCGCCCAGCCGTCGAGTTCGGCGCCGATCTCGGCGAGTCCGCCGGCCGCGACGTAGCCGGGCAGGTCGGTGTTGCCGAACTCGACCAGGTCGGGAGCGCTGTTCGGGTCGTTGAACGCGCCCTTCATCTTGGCGGCGCGGGCCGAGGCGTCGGTGTCGATGTAGCTGACGTTGACGGTGACGCCCTGGTGGGCCGCCTGGAACTCGGTGACCGCCTTGGCGACCACCGCCTCCTTGGCGGCGTTGCCGGCCTCGTTGTAGAGCCAGACCTGAAGGGTGCCGGTCCGGTCGTCGCCGGCCTTGTCGCCGGCCGGGACAGCGGTGCCGGGCGAACAGGCGGCGGCGGCAAGGCAGGTGGCGGCGAGGACGGCGGCCGCGGTGGTCCGTCTGACGATACGCATGGGTGAGGAGCCTCCCCTCCCGACAGCTGCCGCCGGGACGCGCCGTCGCGGACGGGCACGTCGCAGCAGGCCCTGACCGGGGCCGATGGTGGATGTGGGGGTGGTGACGCGGGTGGGTACGGCAGTGCGTCCGCTCGGATGGGCGGCGTCGCCTGCTCGATGCCAGGGACGTTAGGCGGGGGCGCGGACGACCAACAAGAGCCGATTCGGGAAGTTTTGCAGTGCACAACGCTGTATCGAAAAAGCGGCCCGCATGCCCTTAGGGGGTACGGTTCGACAACCGCCGCAGACGGACGGCGGAACGAGAGGGGAACGGACCGATGACGGAGCAGACCGCCGCCACCACCGGGAAACCGCGGAAGGCGGCGGGCGAGCGCAACCAGTCCTCGTCCCTGCGCCGCGCGCTGTCCGTCCTCGGCTACGTCCGCGACCACGGCGACGGCCGCGGCGTCCCGCTCGCCCAGCTCGCCGAGGCGCTCGACCTCAACAAGTCGACCGTGCTGCGCCTGACCGGTCCGCTGCTCGACGAGCACCTGCTCGACCGCGACCGGGAGACCGGCTGGTTCCGCCTCGGCCACGGCTCGCTCCGGCTCGGCCAGGCGTACCTCTCCACCCTCGACCTGCGCAGCGTCGCCGCCGAGCACCTGCGCCGTCTCCAGCGCGAGGCCGGCGAGACCGTCCACCTGACCGTCTGGCAGGCGCCCGGCATCGTCTACCTCGACAAGGTCGAGGACGAGACCAACGTCCGGATGGCCTCCCGGGTCGGCAGCCGGGCCCCCGCCTACTGCACCGCGACCGGAAAGGCGATCCTGGCCTGGCTCCCCGAGGAGGCGGTCACCGAGGTGGTCGCGGCCGGACTGCGCCCCGTCACCACCTGGACCATCTCCGACGAACCCCGCCTGCGCGCCGACCTCGCCCGCATCCGCGCCCGCGGCTACTCCATCGACGACCGCGAGAACGAACCCGAGGTCCGCTGCGTCGCCGCCCCGATCTTCGACCACACCGGCGAGGTCACCGCCGCCCTCTCGGTCTCCGGCCTCACCTCCCGGATGACCGCCGCCCGGGTCCGCGCCCTCGGCCCGGTGGTCGCCCAGGTCGGCCTGCGGATCTCCCGCGAACTCGGTTCCGACCGCCCGGTCGCGTGACCCGGGCGGGCGCGTGACGGGCGCGGGCGCCTCCGTGCGAGGGGCGGCCACGAGCGGCGACGGGCGGGCGCGAACGCTCACGCGAAAACGCGAACGGGCCCGGTACCTGAAGAGGTACCGGGCCCGTTCGACCTTGGAGCGCCAGGCCCGGGTCGCACGGACTCTCCCCACTGAAAGTGGGACGTGCTCTGGTAGCACCACTGACGCCTGACGAGAGATCATTCCCTCGCGACAGGAAGAACAGTACCAGTCCGGAACACCCGCCCGAACCGCAGGAGAACCGCGCATGTCCGTCACCACCCCGACCGAGACCGTCGAGTACGCCCCCGGCCGGTTCCTGGACGTCCACCGGCCGCCGACCGGGCAGGACGGACCCTGGCCCGTCCTCCTCCTCTGGCACGGGAAGGGCCCCGACACCCGGTTCGAACTCGCCCCGCTCGCGCGGGAGGCGGCCGGACACGGCCTGCTGGTACTCACACCGGACTGGAACTCCGACGCGGAGGACGGCGGCCGCGCCGACCTGCTGGCCTCGCTGGAGCACACCCGCCGGCACGCGGCCGACCACGGCGGCGACCCCGCGCTCGGCCTGGTCCTGGCCGGCTGGTCGATGTCCGGCCGGGAGGCGATAGCCGTCGCCACCCGGCGCGGCCTCCCCGAGGAAGGCCGCCCCACGGCGGCCGTCGGCATCGCCTCCAGCTACGCCCGCCCGGCGGTCACCACCGGCGAGGCGCCGCTCAGCGCCCTCGCCGACCGCCCCTCCCCCGTACCGCTGTTCCTGATCCACGGCACCGGGGACGACCTCGTCCCCGCCGACACCACCCGGGCCCTGGACACCGCCCTGCTGACACCGGCGGCCGAGTTCCTGCAGCCCGACACCGACCACGCCGGCGTCATCCTGACCGAGTTCGACCCGGCCCTCGGGCACTGTGTCGCCGCCCGGGCGCCGCACGCCGTCGAGGCCGGCCGCGCCACCGCCGCCCTGCTGGCCCGCGCCGCCGGACTCCCGGTCCGCGCCTGACGGGTCCGGGTCCGGGTCCGGCGCCTCCCCCGGCGTCGGACCCACCCTTCGGAACCGCACCCGGAAGCACATGTGGAAACGCGAACGGGCCCGGTACCTGAAGAGGTACCGGGCCCGTTCGACCTTGGAGCGCCAGGCCCGGGTCGCACGGACTCTCCCCACTGAAAGTGGGACGTGCTCTGGTAGCACCACTGACGCCTGGCGAGGGATTCTGTTCGTCCCCCTCGCGACAGGAAGAACACTACCAGGTCGGAGCGGGTGCGCCGGACCACGAACGGCCGCCGCCGCCGAACCGCCCCGCCGTCACAGCTTCATAACGTCACGTCAGCTGAGTGGATGTCACATTGCACATATCACATCATGCTGACCATGAGAAAAGTCATCGCCTTACTGTCCGCCGCCACCGCCGTCGCCGTGCTCGGTGGCGCCTCCGCCGTCGGCGCCGAGCCCGGGGCCGACGGACTCGACGACCGGAGCGTGCTGTCCGACACCGGCCAGGGCACACTGACCTGGAGCTCCTGCGAGGACCCGACCGCACCGACGCTGCAGTGCGCGATGCTCGACGTCCCGGTGGACTACTCCGACCCGCGCGGCCGCAAGATCAAGATCAAACTGAACCGGCTCCCGGCCACCGCGCCCAGGAACAAGCGCCAGGGCCCGATCCTGCTCAACCCCGGCGGCCCGGGGAACTCCGGCCTCTGGATGCCCGCCTTCATCTCCGGACAGATCCCGGCCGACGTCGCCTCCACCTACGACTGGATCGGCTTCGACCCGCGCGGCACCAACGGCAGCGAGCCCCATGTCGTCTGCGACCCCCACTACTTCGACGCCGAGCGCCCCGACTACCAACTGGACCAGGGCACCGCGAAGGTCTGGCTGAAGAAGGCCGCCGGCTATGCCTCCGACTGCGCGGCCGACTGGTCCTGGCTCCTCCCCCACATGACCACCGTCGACAACGCCCGCGACCTGGACAGCATCCGGCGGGCGCTCGGCGAACCGAAGATCAACTTTTACGGCGGCTCCTGGGGCACCTCGCTCGGCTCCACCTACGGACAGCTGTTCCCGTCCCGGGTGCGCCGGATGGTGCTCGACAGCATCGTCGGCCCGACCACGACCTGGTACGAGCACAACAAGCTCCAGGACAAGGAGCACCAGCGCCGCTTCGAAGCCTTCACGGCCTGGACCGCCAAGGCCGACTCCGTCTACCACCTCGGCACCGACCCCGCCGACATCCAGCGCGCCTACGACCAGGTCGAGGCCGCCCTGCGGACCGAACCGCTGGACGCCGCCCCGGCGGTCGGAAAGATCGGACCGGCCGAGTTCGAGGACACCTTCTACGGCGGCGGTTACAACTTCCTGCGCTGGCCCCGGATGGCCACCGTGCTCTCCGCGTACGTCACCCAGCACGACACCCGGCCGCTCGCCATCGCCTACAACCGCTACGCGGCCCCCGGCGCCGACGACGGCGCCTTCCCGGCGTACAACGCCGTCCAGTGCACCGAGAACGCCTGGCCGCGGGACTGGGAGTACTGGAAGAAGGACCAGGCCGCGGTCGACGCCGTCGCACCCTTCTACACCTACAACAACATGTGGTACAACGCCGCCTGCATGTTCTGGCCCTACGAGGGCAACCGGGCCGGCCGACTGAAGATCACCGGCAAGGGCCTGCCGCCCGTCCTGCTCTTCCAGTCCACCGAGGACGGCGCCACCCCCTACGAGGGCGGGCTCGCCATGCGCGACGCGCTGCCCAGCGCCAAGCTCGTCGTCCAGGACGGCGGCAGCTTCCACGAGATCCTGTTCCACGGCAACGCCTGCCTGGACGACACCTTCACCGCCTACCTCCGCGACGGCAGCCTGCCCGGCGGCAAGGGCCGGATCGCCAGGACCTGTGCTCCCGGCGCCGAACCCGATCCGGTCTACGTGACCCCGCCCCCGGCCGCCGCCAAGGCCGCCGGTGGTGCCGTGGGTTCGCCCGACGCCGCCCCGCTCGCCCCGACCGACCCCGAGGCGGTCCGCGGCGTACTGCGCTGACCCCGCGGGAGAACGCGAACGGGCCCGGTACCTGAAGAGGTACCGGGCCCGTTCGACCTTTGAGCGCCAGGCCCGGGTCGCACGGACTCTCCCCACTGAAAGTGGGACGTGCTCTGGTAGCACCACTGACGCCTGGCGAGGGATTCTGTTCGTCCCCCTCGCGACAGGAAGAACGCTACCAGCTCAGAACGGGTGTCCGAACCACGGGGAACGGCCGGGTGACTGCGGGTCACTCGTGGACGACGTCCCCGGCGGGGGTGAGGCCGAGGTCCTGGAGGCGGCGGGCGGTGTCGGCCGGGGTGCGCCCGCGCCCGGTCACCCGGAGCACCTCCGCCAGCGTGACGGGCCGCTCCGGGCTCGGTCCGGCACCGGTCCCGGGAAGCTCGAAGCAGTCACCGCCGTGCGCTGCCGGCCACCGGGCCGGGGGCCGTGCGGAGCCGGGAGAAGGGCGGCGACGAGGGCCGCGGCGAACGCGGCGGCGGTGAGGACGAGGACGTGGACGGCCTCGGCGGCCGGGACGGCGAGGCCGAGGGCGCCGTGCCGGTGTTCGACGAAGCCGTTGTGGAAGAGCCAGGCCGCGGGGCCGATCAGCGGGGCGGCCGACGGACGGGAGCGGCCGCCGACGGCGGCACAGACGGCGGCGTAGGCGGCGAACGCGACCCAGGTGGGACGGAGTTCGCCGAGCACGGCGAGCGCGGGCAGCAGGGCGGCGGACGCGGTGAGGGCGACCGCGGCGGACATCGAGGGGGCGAGGCGGACGGTCACACCGTCACCGTCAGCCTGGTCCGGGGGCGGCGCTCCATGGCCTCCAGTTCGCGCTGGAGCGGCGGCTTCGGCACGGCCAGCACCGGGCAGGCGGCGTGCCGCACGCAGTAGGCGGTGATCGAGGGGCGCAGGGTGCGGGCGAGCAGGCCGCGGGGGCCGGCGCCGAGGACGAGCAGGTCGTCCGGCCGGTCGGCGCAGCGGACCAGCGCCTGCCCGGTCTCGCCGCGGACGGCCACGGCGCGCACCCGGGCGCCCGGCCGGGCGCCGCCGAACGCCTGGTCGAGGGCCTCGCGCAGCCGGGTCGCGGCCGCGTCGCGGCAGGCGGAGAGGAGCGGCGGGCAGGGCGAGCGGCGGTAGCCGAACTCGCCGCCGACCGGGGTCCAGCAGTGCACGGCGAGCACCTCGGCGTCGGTCCGGCGGGCCTCGGCGACGGCGCGGTGCAGGGCGGCGAGACTGCCGAGCGAGCCGCTGACGCCGACCACGATCCGGCCCCGGCCGTCGTCCTCCGGTGCCCCCGGTTCTTCGGTGAGGGCTGTCGGCTGGTCCGCCATGGCGCTGTCCGTCCTTCCGACCGGTCACCGGTCGCTGATGACCGGTGTCGTCGGTGCCAGCCAAGCCGGGGCGGCGGGGGAAGAACGGTTCGTTGACGGGGCTCTGACGCGGGCGGGGCCGGTCCGTACGGGTCCCTGACGGGGGCGGCGGTCAGGCGGTGGGCGGTGCCTCGGGCGACGCGTCGGGCGAGACGGCGGCCGGGGTGGCAGCCGGTGCGGCGGCGCGAGAGGCAACCGGTGGGTGGGCCGGGGTCGCGGCGGGGGTGTCGGCCGGGGAGTCGGCCTCCCAGAGCTCGGCGAACACCCGGTCCAACCGCTCCTCCCCGACCGGCGGGACGGACAGCGGGTGGACGGCCCGGGCGCGGAAGCCGTCGAGCAGCAGCGCGAGGTGGCGGCGCCACAGGTCGGGGCGCAGTTCGGTGGCCGCGGGCAGGGCCCGGCAGAGCGCGCCGACCATGAACAGCAGGTCCATGGTGACGACGTCGGCGCGCATGGTGCCCTGCTCCTGCGCGCGGGCGACCAGGGCGCCGACCCGGGCGGCGTTGCGCCGGCTGATCCCGATCAGTCCGGGGACGGTCGGGACGGCCCGGGTGACCAGGTCGTTGATCCCCCGGTCCGCGGCGACCAGTTCGAAGATCCGCTCGAAGTAGCCCTCGATCGCGCTCCAGGCGTCCTCGGTGGCCAGCGCCTCCTCCCCGGCTTCGGCGAGCAGGTCCGCGGCGTTCGCGAAGACCTCGCCGACCAGGGCCTCACGCGTCGGGAAGTGCCGGTAGAGGGTGGCGTTGCCGACGCCCGCCTCCTTGGCGATCTGGTCGAGCGGGACGTCCAGGCCGTGCCGCGCGAACAGGTCGCGGGCCGTGGCGAGCAGGAGGTCGCGGTTGCGCCGCGCGTCGAGCCGCAACCGCGCGGGTGGACGGGGACTACAACCGGGACCGCCGATGCCTGTCCTGCTCGCTGCCATGCCCCGACCCTAACAACGCGGGGCCCCACCGCCCGCCCGGCCCGGAACGGGTGGCCGGGGCCCCACCGGAGGAAGAACAGGTGGCGGTGGAAGGGCCGGAGGACCGGCGATGACCTGCGGTGCGCCGTGCGTCCCCGGGCGCCGGGGGCTGTCGGGCGCCGGACGGGCGACTCCAGGATGCCGGTGACCGAACCGTCCCCCCCGACCGGGAGTCCGCCCCATGCTTCGCCTCGCCGCCCGGGCCGCCTCGGCCCTCGCCCTGGCCTCCGCACTGGCCCTCGCCGTCACCACCCCCGCCCTCGCCGATCCTCCGCAGCCGGCCGCGACCGACATCGTCGGTGTGGGGGCGGGAACCACCGAGCTGCTGTTCGACCAGTTCTCCACCGACTACAACGCCTCACTGGCCGCCGCCGGGGACACTACCTCGCCCCGGCTGTACAGCTGGGACGCGACCGGCACCACGGCGATCACGACCAAGACCGGCGCGACCCCGATCGTCCGGCCCGACCGGAGCGGCCCGGGCATCCTCACTCTGAACAACACCACCAGCAGCGCGGTCGACTTCGCGCGCTCCACCCGTGGGCCCGCGACCACCGACCCCAGCACCGACCTGTTCGTGGCGATGGCCAAGGACGCGGTCAGCTGGGCCGCCCCGGCGGGCGGCAACGCCCCGGCGAACCTGACCAAGGCCCAGTTGTTGGGCATCTACAACTGCGAGATCACCAACTGGCGGCAGATCGGCTCCTCGCTGCCGGACGCCACCATCGTGCCGGTGCTGGCCGGCCACCTCCTCGTGGACCGCCTCGGCGTCGACGGCGCCGCGATGGACAGCTCCTCGTTCTTCCTCGGGGCCATCGGCTACCTCCCCCCGCCGTACTACGGCGGCGGGGCCGACCGCTCCTGCGTGCGGGTCGTCCAACGCGGGGACCAGGGCACCGATCCGGTCCTGCACGACCCGAACGCGATCGTGCCGTACTCCGTCGGCCGGTACGTCGGCCAGGTCTACAACGGGCGCACCCGGCCGGGTGACGACCAGGGCGTGCTCACCGTGCGCAGCCTCGACGGGAATCCGGCGGTGGAGGAGCCGTCCCACCGGATCGGGTACGCGCTCGCCACCTCCTCCTTCGCGTACATCCTGTACAACACGGTGCGCGCCAACGAGTGGAACACCGCAGATGCCCATGGCTGGGCGCTGCGCAACATCTTCGGTGTCTTCGGGTGGATCTGCAGGTCGCCCGTGGCCGCCTCCCTGGTCCGCGGTTACGGCTTCCTCTCCCTGGCGAACGGCGCCTGCGGCTCGACCAGGCACAGCTGACCCGTCGGCCCCGGGCGCGCTTCCTGCGCCCGGGGCCGACGGCGTCCCGGTCAGCGCCGGGCGCCGGGCCGGAGCCAGACCGCCCAGGTGAGCGCGGAGCAGCACAGGTAGGCGATCAGGAAGGCCAGGTAGGCGTCGTCCCCGTTGCCGCTGCCGAGGAAGGACTGCCGGAAGGCCAGGTTGACCAGCACCCCGCCGAAGGCGCCGATCGCGCCGGCCAGGCCGATCAGCGCGGCGGTGCGGCGCCGGGCGGTGGCCTCGGCGGTGGCCGGGTCGGCGCCGTCGGCGACGGCGAGGCGGGCCCGGCCCTCGTAGTGGGCGGGGATCATCTTGTAGGTCGAGCCGTTGCCGAGGCCGCTGAGGACGAACAGCGCGATGAAACCGGCCAGGAAGAGCGACAGCGAGCCGGCCCGGGAGGCGGCCAGGACGACGGCGGTGCCGGCGCCCATCGCGACGAAGGTGACCAGGGTGACCCAGGGGCCGCCCCAGCGGTCGGCGAGCCGCCCGCCGACGGGCCGCAGCAGGGAGCCGAGCAGCGGGCCGAGGAAGGTGAGCGCGGCGGCCTTGACCGGGGTGTCGAAGCGGTCGTGGAACTGCACCTGGAGCACCTGGCCGAAGGCGAACCCGAAGCCGATGAACGAGCCGAAGGTGCCGATGTACAGGGTGGAGACGGCCCAGCCGTAGGGGTCGCGGGCGACCTCGCGCAGCGAGCGGTCGGCGGGGGCGCCGGGCTCCCGGGGCACGGTCGGGAGGTTGTCCATCCGGCGCCAGGCGAGCGCGGCGGCGGCCAGGATCAGCGGCAGGTAGATCAGCGGCAGCAGCCGGGGGTGGGCGGCGCCGGCGGTGGCGAGCACCAGCAGGCCGAGCAGCTGCACGGCGGGGACGCCGAGGTTGCCGCCGCCCGCGTTGACGCCGAGGGCCCAGCCCTTGAGGCGGTGCGGGTAGAAGGAGTTGATGTTGGCCATCGAGGAGGCGAAGTTTCCGCCGCCGACTCCGGCGACGCAGGCCACCGCGAGCAGGGTGCCGTAGGAGACGCCGGGCGTGAGCACGAGTGCCGCCAGGCCGGTCGGAACCAGCAGCAGCAGGGCGCTGACCACCGTCCAGGTGCGGCCGCCGAACCGGGCGACGGCGTAGGTGTACGGCAGCCGGAGCAGTCCGCCGAGCGCGGTGGGGAGGGCGGTCAGGGTGAACTTGCCGGCCGGGTCGATGTGGTACTCCGGGCCGAGGAAGAGGACCAGGACGGACCACAGGCTCCAGACCGAGAAGCCTATGTGCTCGGAGAGGACGGACAGGATCAGGTTGCGGCGGGCCGTGCGGGCGCCGGTGCGTTCCCAGAACTCGTGGTCCTCCGGGTCCCAGTGGGTGAGGGTGCGGGTGTCGGCCGTCCGGGCCGGGCGGGCGCCGAGGGCGGTGGTCATGGCCGCCGCTCCTTCCAGGGGTCGGTGGTCATGGCCGCTGTTCCTTCCAGGGGTCGGTGGTCATGGCCGCTGTTCCTTCCGGGGGTCGGTCGCCGTGGCGCGGACCGGCCACCGGCGGAGCACCGCGGGGGTGCCGTCGGGGGCGGTGTCCTCGTCCAGGCAGCGGCCGTCGGTGAGGTCGAAGGTCTGCTTGTACATCGGCGAGGCGAGCGTCGGCCGGCCCTCGCGGCTGCCGAGCAGGCCGCGGGAGAGCACCTGCGCGCCGCTGAACGGGTCGCGGTTGTCGACGGCGTACAGCGCGCCGGAGCGGTCGACGAACAGGGCCACCTGGGTGTCGGCGGGGGGCAGCAGGACGGCGACGCCGCGGCCCGGTTGCAGGTCGTCGAGGCTGCAGACGGGCTGCCAGCGGGTGCCGTCGTGGATCTCCACGGTCACTTGGCGAGCACCTCCAGTCGGGGGCCGGCCACGAGGACCGGGGCGGGAGCGGGGGCGGGGAGGACGTGGCCGTCCTCGTCGGGGCGGGCGGGGCGGATCTGGCCGCGCTCGGGCACGAAGGTGACGGCCGGGTCGGGGGTACCGGGAGCGTTGACGAACGAGGCGAAACGGCGGAGCCGGTCCGGGTCGGCCAGCGTAGCGGCCCACTCGTCCTGGTAGGAATCGATGTGGCGGGCCATCAGGGCGTCGAGTTCGGCCGCGATGCCGAGCGTGTCGTCCAGGACGACCGCGCGAAGGTGGTCCAGACCACCGTCGAGCCGTTCCAGCCAGACCGAGGTGCGCTCCAGCCGGTCGGCGGTCCGGATGTAGAACATCAGATAGCGGTCGATGGTGCGGATCAGCGTCCCGCGGTCCAGGTCGGCGGCGAGCAGGTCGGCGTGCCGGGGCGTCATTCCGCCGTTGCCGCCGACGTAGAGGTTCCAGCCGGTGGAGGTGGCGATGATGCCGAAGTCCTTGCTGCGGGCCTCGGCGCACTCGCGGGCGCAGCCGGAGACCGCCGACTTGAGCTTGTGCGGGGAGCGCAACCCCCGGTAGCGCAGCTCCAGTTCGATGGCGAGGCCGACCGAGTCCTGGACGCCGTAGCGGCACCAGGTCTCGCCGACGCAGGACTTCACGGTGCGCAGTGCCTTGCCGTAGGCGTGCCCGGACTCGAAGCCGGCGTCCACCAACCTGGCCCAGATGGCGGGCAACTGGTCGACGCCGGCGCCGAACAGGTCGATCCGCTGACCGCCGGTGATCTTGGTGTAGAGGCCGAAGTCACGGGCCACCTCGCCGATCGCGATCAGGCCGTCCGGGGTGATCTCGCCGCCGGGCACCCGGGGCACCACCGAATAGGAGCCGTTGCGCTGGAGGTTGGCGAGGAAGTGGTCGTTGGAGTCCTGGAGGGCGGCCTGCTCGCCGTCCAGGATGTGGCCGTTGGAGAGGCTGGCCAGGATCGAGGCGACGGTCGGCTTGCAGATGTCGCAGCCCTCGCCGGTGCCGTGCCGGTCGACCAGCGCGGAGAAGGTGCTGATACCGGTGACCAGCGCGATCTCGTACAACTCGGCCCGGCTCTGCGGGAAGTGCTCGCACAGACCGGTCCCGACCGCCGCCCCCGCGGCGGTGAGCTCCTCGGTGACGACGGTGGTCAGCTGCTTGAGGCAGCTGCCGCAGCCGGTGCCGGCCCGGGTGCACTTCTTGACGTCGGCGACGCTCGCCGCGTCCTGCTCCCGGACGGCGGTGCGGACGGCCCCCTGGGTGACGTTGTGGCAGGAACAGAGCACCGCGTCGTCGGGCAGCGCGACCGGGCCGGCGGCGGCGGATCCGGCGGGCAGCACCAGCTGCTCGGGCGGGACGGCGAGCGGTCGGCCGGCCGTCGCCAGCGGGCGCAGGATCCCGTACGCGTCGGTGTCGCCGACCAGGACGCCGCCGAGCAGGGCGCCGTCGGAGCCGATCACCAGCTTGCGGTAGACGCCGAGCCGACCGTCGCTGTAGAGCACGTCGAGCGCGCCCTCGGCGCTGCCGTGCGGGTCCCCGAAGCTGGCGACGTCGACACCGAGCAGTTTGAGCTCGGTCGAGGTGTCGGCACCGGTGAAGCCCGGCCCGGGGCGGCCGGCGAGTTCACGGGCCGCCGTCTCGGCCATCTGGTAACCGGGGGCGACCAGTCCGTAGACCCGGCCGTCGGCGGCCTGGGCGCACTCGCCGATGGCGAGGACGGCCGGATCCTCGGTGCGGCAGCGCTCGTCGACCACGATGCCGCCGCGCGGGCCGACCGCCAGGCCGCAGTCCCGGGCCAGTTGGTCGCGGGGGCGGACACCGGCCGAGAACACCACCAGATCGGCCGCTAGTTCGCGGCCGTCCGACAGGAGCAGGCCGCGCACCGCACCGTCCGGACCGGTGGCGACCCCGCTCGCGGCGGCCGCCGTGTGGACGGTGACGCCGAGTTCCTCGATCTTGCGGCGGAGCACCGCGCCGCCGCCCTCGTCGACCTGGACGGCCATCAGGCGCGGGGCGAACTCGACCACGTGGGTGGTGAGTCCCAGCGCCCGCAGCGCGCCGGCGGCCTCCAGACCGAGCAGGCCGCCGCCGACCACGACACCGGTACCGCCGCCCGCCACCACGGCCCTGGTCGCGTCGGCCCGGATCGCGTCGAGGTCCTCGACCGTGCGGTAGACATGGCAGCCGACGGCGTCCCGACCGGGCACCGGCGGCACGAACGGGGCCGAGCCGGTGGCCAGCACCAGGTCGTCGTAGCGCAGCCTGGCGCCGGAGCGGGTGGTGACGGTGCGGGCGGCCCGGTCGACGGCGGTCACCGGATCGCCGAGGCGCAGCTCGATGCCGTGCTCGGCGAGGAAGCCGGGCGGGCAGAGCGTGAGGTCCTCGGGCGTACGGCCCTCGAAGAGCGAGCTGAGGTGGACCCGGTCGTAGGCGGGGCGGGGCTCCTCGGCGAGCACGGTGACCCGCCGGCGCCCGGCGCCGGGCTGCTCGGTCCAGGACTCCAGGAAGCGCTGGCCGACCATGCCGTGGCCGACCAGGACGAGGTCCAGCGGCGGCTCGGCCCTGTGCGACGTCATGCGTGACTCCTCGGGGTGGTGCGGTGGGGTGGGGTGGGGTGGGGTGGGTGCGGAGCGGATGCGGTGGGGTGGGGTGGCGGAGGGGCCGGTGCCGAGAAATCTCGCCGGTGGTCGTTTCGCCTCCGGGTCCGCCGTGTTGCGCCCCCGGTACGCCTCGCTCACGCCCGGTACCGTCCGAGGTGCGGCTTCGGACATCCCCCGTAACGGGAGCGGCCCGTTCGCTAACGCCCGGGTGACGGCCGGGCAATCGGCCCGTAACGAGCGGCCCGCACCCTTTCGGCCATGGCAACAACCACCCTCACCGGACCGCGCCCCACCCCGCGGCCCGGACCCCTCACCGGCTTCACCATCGGGGTGACCGCCGCCCGCCGCCGGGACGAGCTGACCGCGCTGCTCACCCGGCGCGGCGCGCAGGTCGTCGAGGCGCCGGTGCTGCGGATCATGCCGCTCGCCGACGACCTCGCACTGCGCCGGGCGACCGAGGCATGCCTGGCCGCGCCGCTCGACTACGTGGTCGCCACCACCGGCGTCGGCTGGCGCGGCTGGATGAGCGCCGCCGAGGGCTGGGGCCGGGGCGCCGCCCTCGCCGACGTGTGCCGACGGGCCGTCGTCCTCACCCGGGGCCCCAAGGCCACCGGCGCCGTCCGGGCCAGTGGCCTCGGCGAGGGCTTCTCCCCCGGCTCCGAGGCCACCGGCGAACTGCTGACCTGGCTGCTCGCCCGCCCGCTGGCCGGCCGGCGGATCGCCGTCCAGGAACACGGGGTGCGGCTCGACGACTTCGCGGCCGCGCTGCGCGAACGCGGCGCCGAGGTGATCTCGGTCCCGGTCTACCGCTGGGCCCCGCCCGACGACCCGGCCCCGGTGCGGCGGCTGGTCGAGCAGACCGTCCGCCGCCAGGTCCACGCCCTCGCCTTCACCAGCGCGCCCGCGGTCAGCGCCTTCGTCGCGACGGCTGCCGCCGACGGCCTTCGCGACGCGCTGCTCGACGCACTGCGCGGGGACGTGCTGCCGGTCTGCGTCGGCGCCCTCTGCGCCCGGCCGTTCGCCGACCTGGGCCTGCCCGCGGAGTTTCCCGAGCGCGGACGGCTCGGCTCGCTGGTCCGACTGCTCGCGGAGACCCTGCCGAGCCGGGGCCGCCGCGAACTCGACCTGGGGAGCACCCGGTTGACCCTCCAGGGCAACGCCGCCCTGGTCGACGGGGAGAGCCGCCTGCTCAGCCCGCGCGGCGCCGCCGTCCTGCGCGCGCTCGCCGAACGCCCCGGGCACGTGCTCAGCCGCGCGGACCTGCTGCGCACCGCCTGGCCGGACGTGGCCGCCGACGAGCACACCGTCGACGAGCACGCCGTCGAGGCGGCGGTCGGGCGGCTGCGGGCGGCGCTCGGGCCGCACGGGAAGCTGATCCGCACCGTGCCGAAGCGCGGCTACCGGCTGGCGGTGGGCTGATGGGGGCGCGGCCGCCCGACGGGCACGGTGCTGGCGCCGGGGCCACCCTGGTCACCGGGGCTACCGGGGTGGCCGGGACGCTCGGCCTTGTCGCCCCCGCTCGCCGGTCCGCCGCCGGCCCCGGGCTACCGCGCGCGCGGGCGACGGAGGGTCCTGTCCTGCTCGCCGTCGCGCACGGCAGCCGGTCCGCCGCCGGGGTCGCCGCGAGCCACGCGCTGCTGCGCCGGGTCCGCGCGCTGCGCCCGGGGCTCGACGTGCGTTGCTGCTTCCTCGACCTGGCCCGCCCCTCCCTGCCCGAGGCACTCGCCGCGCTGGACGGGCGAACGGCCGTGCTCGTCCCGCTGCTGCTCGGCGGCGGCTACCACCTGCGGGTGGACCTGCCCGAGGCCCTCGCCGCCGCCGGACTGGCCCGGCTTCCGCTCGCGCGGGCGCTCGGCCCCCACCCGCTGCTGGCCGCCGCGCTCGCCGACCGGCTCGCCTCCGCCGGGCGCCCGGTCGGCGGAGGGCCGGTGGTCCTCGCGGCGGCGGGCTCCTCCGACCCGGCCGCCAACGCCGACACCGCGCGGACGGCCGAGCTGCTCGCCGACCGTCTGGGCGACGGCTGCCCGGTCGTCCCGGCGTTCCTGTCCGCCGCCCGCCCCACCCCGGCGCAGGCGGTCGCCGCCCTGCACCGCGCCGGCCACCGCCACGTCGCCGTCGCCACCCATCTGCTCGCCCCCGGCTTCTTCGCCGACCGCGCCGCCGCCACCGGCGCCCACTGGACCAGCACCCCGCTCGGCACCCACGACGCCCTCGCCCACCTGGTCGCCCTGCGCCACGACGAGGCCCGCACCGAGGCGCTCGCCACTACCCGCTGACCGTCGGGTCCGGGAGTCGAGCGTGCCGTCGTCGCCGCCGGTACGAGTACGTCAGCGCGAGGATCAGCGGTCCCCAGAGCACGAACAGCCCGCTCACCACGGTCGCCAGCGCCCGCCACCAACCGTTGACGAAGCCGACGTCGTGGAAGCCCGCGAGCTCGAAGGTGGTGAGCACCCACTGCACGGTCAACGCCGTGAACGCGCCGCCCGCCACCGTCCCGGCGGCGACCACGAGCCAGCCGGGCACCCGCTCGCCCCACGGCCGGACCAGCCCGGAGCAGAGCAACGCGAAGGCTTCGGACAGCAGGCTCAACGCGAGGACGTAGGGCACCGTCACCCAGAGCGGGAGGTCCTCGCGCGGCATGTCCATCCCCATCCGGAACCCGAACCCGAACGGCAGCCGCCACAGGCACACCGGCAGGGCGAGCAGGGGCAGCGCCCGTGCGGCGCGCAGCGCCCAGAAGGGGACGGGTCGTTCGGCGGCCGGGGTGATCCCGCTCGTGGTCAGGTCCGTCGTCGTCATGTCTCCACCCTCCGCCCCCACCGGTCTCCCCGGGATCGTGCGCGGGCCCGATCCCCCTCCCCCGCCGGAGGGAGCCGTTCCCCGGGCTCCCGCCGCTGTCGACCTCCTCACACCCGGCGCCCAATCCCCCACCGCGTTCCCCCCGCGCCCTATGGTGATCTTCCTCGGCGCGGACGCGGACCGGACGATGGGGTGGAGCAGATGAGCATGTCCCTCACGGCACATCAGCTGATCGGACTGCTGGTCGACCCCGGCTCCTTCGTGAGCTGGGACGAACCGGTGACCGCCGAACCGCGTGACGCCGCCTACCGGGCGAGCCTGGCCCGTGCCCGGGAGCGGACCGGTATCGACGAAGCGGTCGTCACCGGCATCGGCCGGATCGGCGGGGGACAAGCAGCCCTGATCGCCTCGGAGTTCGGCTTCCTCGGCGGGTCGATCGGCGTGGCCACCGCCGAGCGGATCACCCGGGCCGTCGAACAGGCCACCGCCGCCCGGCTCCCCCTGATCGCCCTCCCGGTCTCCGGCGGCACGCGGATGCAGGAGGGGTCGGCGGCGTTCCTGTGCATGCTGCGGATCACCGCCGCCGTCCAGGCCCACCGGGCGGCCGGACTGCCCTACCTCACCTATCTGCGCAACCCCACCATGGGCGGGGTGTTCGCCTCCTGGGGCACCCTCGGGCACCTGGTCCTCGCCGAGCCGGAAGCACGCCTCGGGTTCCTCGGCCCGCGCGTGTACGAGGAACTGCGGGGCGTCCGGCTGCCGTCCGAGGTGCAACGCGCCGAGACCCTCGCCGAACGCGGCCTGGTCGACGCGGTGGTCGCGCCCGAGGAACTGCGCGAGGTCCTGCGCCGCTCCCTGTCCGTCCTGACCCGCCGCGCCCTGCCCGCTCCTCCTCCTTCTCCTTCCTCCGCTCCCCCGGCCACCGTTCCCCCGGCCGTCGCCGAACAGCCCGACGCCTGGGAGGCCGTGCTCCGGACCCGCGACCCCGACCGCCCCGGCACCCGCGAACTGCTGCGCCGCACCACCGAGCAACTCGTCCTCCTCGACTCCCCGGGCGGCCGCGACGGAGCCCTCGTCCGGGCCCTCGCCGTCCTGGACGGCCAGCCGGCCGTGGTCGTCGGCCAGCAGCGCCGGGCCGGCGCCCGGGAACGCCCCTTCACCGCCGCCGACCTGCGCTCCGTCCGCCGCACCGCCCGGGTCGCCGAACAACTCGGCCTCCCCCTCGTCACCGTCGTCGACACGGCCGGCGCCGAACTCTCCGCCCAGGCGGAGCTGGACGGCGTGGCCGTGGAGATCGCCCACTGCCTCACCACCCTGCTCTCGCTGCGCACCCCCGTCCTCGCCGTCCTCCTCGGCCAGGGCTCCGGCGGAGGTGCGCTGGCGCTTCTCCCCGCCGACCGCGTCCTCGCCGCCGCCAACGCCTGGCTCGCCCCGCTCCCCCCGGAAGGCGCCTCCGCGATCGTCCACCGCGACGGCTCCCACGCCCCCGACCTGGCCCGCGCCCAGGGCATCGGGGCGCACGACCTCGCCGCCGTCGGCCTGGTCGACACCGTGGTCCCCGAGCTCCCCGACGCCGCCGACGAACCGGCCGCGTTCTGCGCCCGCCTCGGCCGGGCCGTCGCCACCGCCCTCGCCGACCTCACCGCCACCCCCACCACCGACCGCCTCACCGCCCGCACCACCCGCCACCGGCGTCTGGGCGACCTCACCCTCCGTCTCTGACACCCCCCGCCTCCGACCGCCGATCCCGGCTGTGGTGCCGGTCTCAGATCAACAGCGACGCGTCGTGGCGGGCGTGCGGCCGTGGGTGACGGGCGGCGGGCGCAAACGGTGAGTGCGCTCACAGGGATTCCGTCGGCACGACCGGGAGTAGTGCTCGGGCCGGGTGCGGGACAGGGGCACACGACGCGCAGGTCAGGCGGCACGGCGGGCGGCCTTCGAATCCACGGCGCGCGAGATCGCTACGACGGTCCGTCGTAGTGGAGGGGTCTTGGCGGGGGCCGATCCGGTCTGGCAACAATGGCTCTCGTCGCCAGCCGCCCCCGGTACCTGTCCCACCGGAGAGCGGCTCTTCACGAACTGCTGCCGATGCGCGCCCCGCGACCGTTACGGCCCCTGTCCGGCCACGGTCCGGGCGGGGCGAGCACCGGCCCAACCTGATTGAGGTCTAGTTCTTCATGCCCGCTTTCAAGCTTCGTATGCGTACCTCGGCCGCTCTTCTTGCCGGTGCCGCCGGTCTGACCGCCATCGGGGCCGGTGTCATGCCCGCCACCGCCTCCGCCGCGACCGCCTCCCCGCAGGCCATCGCCGCGCAGATCGTGCCGGCGAACCAGCTCTCCGCGTTCAACCAGATCATCTCCCACGAGTCCAGCTGGAACGTGACCGCGACCAACCCGAGCTCGGGTGCGTACGGTCTGGCGCAGGCGCTGCCGGGTTCCAAGATGGCCACCCACGGCTCCGACTGGAAGACCAACGCCACCACCCAGATCCGCTGGGCGCTCGACTACATGAACGGCCGCTACGGCAGCCCGAACGCCGCCTGGACCTTCTGGCAGAACCACCACTGGTACTAGGCCGACCCGAGGAATCCTCCACGGCGACGGCATCCGGACCATCTGTCCCCCCTCACCCCGGGGTCGGACAGGGACCACCGGGGTGACCGAGGCCCGGCCGCGCGCGATCCGCGCGGCCGGGCCTTCGGCCGTTCCCCGCTTTCCCGGTGCTGTCCTTTCCCGGTGCTGCCGCCCTCACCGGCTCCGGCCGGGCCGTGCGTTCCGGTCGCGTGTCCGCCCGGCCCGTCGTGCCCAGCGGATATATTCGGGCCGAGACGAAGTCCCGCCGCCGTTCGGGCCGTGCCCGGCCCCGCCCCGCCCCGTTCGAGGAGCACCCGGTGCCCAAGCCCCCGCGCCCGGCGACCGCCACCACCCGGACCGTGGCGCAGGTCAACCGGACCGTGCTGCTGGAGGTGCTGCGCCGCAACGGCTCACTCTCCCGGCAACGGCTGGCCGCCGAGAGCGGACTCTCCACCGCGACCGTGCACCGCCTGGTCGAGGCGCTGCGCACGGCCGGGCTGGTGATCGTGGAGCCCGAGCGCGCGCCGTCCAGCGGCGGCCGGCCGCCGCAGCTGATCCGCTACAACGCCGGGGCGCAGACCGTCCTGGCCGTGGCGCTCCGGCCGCGCCGGGTCGTCGGCGTGGTCACGGACCTGCACGGCACCGTGCTGCACGAGACCGAGCGGCAGTGGGCGCCGGTGCTCGGCCCCGACCGCACCCGCGAACCGTCCGCCGAGGACCTCACCGGACCGCTGCTGGCCCTCGTCGACGGCCTGCACCGCTGGGCCGCGCGCCACGCGGGCACGCCGCGCGCCCTGGTGGTCGGGGTGCCCGGGGCGGTCCGGGACCGCGGCACCGGGCTGGTGGAGTTCGCACCGGTGCTCGACTGGCCCGGGCTGCGGCTGCGCGCGCCGCTCCAGGAACGGCTGGGCGTGCCGGTGGCGGTCGAGAGCAATGTCGACCTGGTCGCGCTGGCCGTCCAGCACGGCGAGGCGGGCGCGGGCGTGAGCGACCTCGTCGCCGTGACGGTCGGGATCGAGGTCGGCGCCGGGATCGTGCTCGGCGGTCGGCTGCACCGGGGACGCCTGGGGTCGGCCGGCGCCCTCGGCCACCTGATGACCGACCCCCGGGCCCTGGAACGTCCGGCCGGGCGCACCGGCGACACTCAGGCGCGGATCGGCGACGCGGCCGTCGACCGGCGGATCACCGAGGCCGGCCTGGACGTGGCCGGGACCTCGGCCGAGCGGGTCGCCGAACTCTTCCGGCTGGCCCGGGCCGGTGTGCCGGCGGCGGTGCGGCTGGTGGACGAGTTCACCGACGACCTCGCTCTGCTGGTGGCGCGGACCATCGGCGTGCTCGGCCCCGAACTCGTGGCCCTGGGCGGACGGCTGCTCCGGGAGAGCGGCGGCGGGATGCTGCCCGCGATCGAGTCCCGTCTCCAGGGCCGGGTGCCGGTGCTGCCGCGGCTGATCACGATCCCGTCCGCCGCCACCGAACTGGTCGGCGCCACCGCCGCGGCCGTCCGCCTCGCCGACGGGGCCACATTCATCACGCGCTGAGCCGGCGCGCTGCTCCCGGCCGGGGCCGGTCCGCCCGCCCCGGGCCGCCTCCGCCGCAGTATTTCTCGGTGTGACAGGAACCGCCCGCGTGGCTCCTGAAGGACCGCCGTGGACCCGGGAAGCCTCGTGGCCTCTCGACTCCCGCACCGGACGGAACCGCCACCGCGCGTCACCGGCGCCTCCGGACTCCTCGCCGAACCGGCTGCTCGGCGGAACCGCCCACGACCGCGGGCGTGCCGTCCCGTGACCACGGCCCGATCGCGGGTGCGCCGACTCGTGACCACGGCCCGATCGTGGGCGGACAGCGGGCCGATCACGGGACGACCCGCGTCAGTCGGACTCCGCCGCCAGGCCCAGCAGTTCCCGGGTGCGGCGGTACTTGGCGGCCAGCCGCTCGGCGGTCGCCGGGTCGAGGCTCGCCAGCCGGGCCGGGTCGGAGTTGTGCGCCAGGTCGGCCCGCTTGACGACGAGGGCGCCCGGCGTGGCGAGGATACGTGCGGTGTACTCCTCCAGCGGCTCGCCGGGACGCTTGGTGAGCGCGTCCACGATCGCCTTGGTGGCGTCGCTCAGGGCGGCCCCGGCCAGCCACTCGCGGGTCAGCGCGTCGTCCTCGACGGCGTCGTGCAGCCAGCCGGCCGCGATCTGCTCGGCACTGCCACCCCGCGCCGCCACCCCGTGGGCGACCGCCGCCAGGTGCTCGGCGTAGGGGTGGCCGTTCTTGTCGGTCTGCCCCGCGTGCGCGGTACGGGCGATCCGCTCGACCTCGGCCAGGCTCAGATGGTCCACGCCGCCCATCGTAGGCGCCCGGCCCGCCCGACCGCGCGGGGGCCTGCCCACCGACGGCGTCCGGGCGGCTGATTGACTTCCGAGGTGCCCCACCGGGCCGACAACCGCCCTGGCACACGCCCCGACACGCACCCCCTGACACGCGCCCCGACAACCACTCCGAAGGTCCGTCCGCCGACCGCGCCGAGGAAGCCATGCCCAGCCTGCACCCGCTGTTGTCCGGTTTCGCCCCGATCTGGGCCCTGACCGGCGTCGGTTACGTCCTGGGCCGCGGCGGGCTGCTCGGCGACCACGCCGAACAGGTGCTCAACCGGTTCGTCTTCCACGCGGCCATGCCCGCCGCCCTGTTCCTGATGATCGCGCGTACACCGCTGGACCGGTTCGCCAACCCCTCCATGGTCGCGTTCACCGCGAGCAGCGTGGTGGCGGGCGGGCTCGGACTCCTCGCCTCGTACCGGCTGTTCGGCCGCGGGTGGCCGGAGCGGACGCTCGGCGGGATGGCCGCCGGGTACGTCAACTCGGCCAACCTCGGCATACCGGTGGCCGTGCAGGTGCTCGGCGACGCCTCCTTCGTCGGCCCGGTGGTGCTGTTCCAGATCCTGGTGGTCACCCCGGCGGTGCTGACCGTGCTGGACTCCGGCCGGGCGGGCCTCCGGGCGGCGCTCACCCTGCCGCTGCGCAATCCGATCCTGCTGGCGGTGGGCCTCGGCGCCCTGCTCTCGGCGACCGGCTGGCAGCCTCCGGCCGAGCTGAATCGATCCTGCGAACTGCTGGGCGGTGCCGCGGTACCGACCGCCCTGGTGGCGCTCGGCCTGTCGATCTGCCACCCGCCCACGGTCACCGGCGCCTCCCGCTACCTGGAGGTCGGGACGGTGGTCGCGATCAAGAACCTCGTCCAGCCGCTGGTGGCCTGGGTGGTCGGCGCCCTGGTCCTCGACCTGCCGCCGCACCAACTGCTCACCGTGGTGCTGTTCTCGGCCCTGCCCACGGCGCAGAACGTGTTCACCTACGCCCGCGAGTACAACCACGGCACCGTCTTCGCGCGGGACTCCGTGCTCGCCTCGACCCTCGTTTCGATGGCCACCCTGTCCCTGGTCGCCTGGACGCTCGGCCCGGCGTAGAGGCGCTCCCTAGTCCGCCCGGGCCGAGGCCACCACCCCGGTCATCGCCACCAGGAACCTTCGCGCCACCGCGAGTTCCGCCTCCCCGAAAGCTCCCATCGCGGCCATCAGATCGGTGATCAGACCTCCGAAGAAGACCTCGCCGAGCTCGACCGCCCGCTCCTCCACCAGCAGCCGGACCTTGCGGCGGTCCTCGTCGTCGCGCTCGCGCCGGATCAGACCCAGCCGCTCCAGCCGGTCGACCAGCCCGGTCGTCCCGGCCGAGTTCAACCCCAACGCCGCACCGAGCCGCCCCGGAGTGACCACCGCCCCGACCCGCCCGGCGTCCAGCAGATGGATGAGCGCCCGCAGATCCGTCGGATGCAGGCCGTTCCGCGCGGCGAACTCCGCGCCGAAAAGATCCAGTTCGGACGTCAGCCCGCGCAGCAGTCGGACCAGCTGCGTCGGCGTCTGCGACGGCTCCACCTCATCGCCCCTTCCCCGGAGTCGCTGAACACGCCCAGAACCCCACCTCTACCCCCACCCGACCCTCCCGACGCCCACCACCCCTGCGCCGTCGGACCCCGGGCTCCGGGAAGGCCCGAAACGGCCGCGACTCCAGCGGCCGGCCGACGGTGAGCCGGTACGGGACGCGGCGGAAAGCCGGGGGCCGGGGGCAGGGGCCGGGGGCCGGGCCGGGGGCCGGGCCGGGGGCCGGGCCGGGGGCAGGGGCCGGGGGCCGGGCCGGGGGCCGGGCCGGGGGCCGGGCCGGGGGCCGGGGCGGGGGCCGGGGCGGGGGCAGGGGCGGGGGCAGGGGCCGGTCGCCGGACGGGTGGTGGGTGGCCGGCGCCGGGCAAGGGGGCGAACATGGTCGGCGAGAAGCCGTCGGGGCCGACGTGGAGGTGGCGATGAGGGTCGTGTTCGTGCACGGGGCGTGTGTGCGGGACGGGTCCTGGTGGTGGCACCGCACCGCCGAGCTGCTGCGGGAACGCGGGGTGCCGAGCGTGGCCCCCGAGCTGCCGAGCTGCGGTGAGGCGGGCCTGCCGTCCGGTAGCGGCGGGCCGGGGCTGCCCGAGGACGTGGCGGCGGTACGACGGGTGCTGCGGGCCGGCGACGAGCCGACCGTCGTGGTCGCCCACAGCTACGGCGGAATCGTCACCGCGGAGGCCGCCGCCGGGATCGGTTCGGTGCGCCATCTGCTGCTGGTCTCCAGCTACCTGCCCGAGGTCGGACAGAGCCTTTCGGACTTCGGGGAGGACGGCCCCGCCCCGTTCCTGGACGTCGACCCGGGCGAGGGTACCTTCGGCGTCCGGCCGGAGCTGCTCGTGGACACCTTCCTCCAGGACTGCGCCCCCGAGGACCAGCTCCGGGCGGTGGACCACCTCGCCCGGCAGAGCGTTCACGTGACGGCGCAGCCGGTCGGCGCGGCGGCGTGGCGGCAGGTGCCCTCGACCTACCTCGTCTGCGCCGACGACCGGGGCACCCCGCCCCAGCGGCAGCGCGAGTTCGCCCGTCGGGCCGGCAGCGTCGTCGAACTCGACGCCGGCCACCACCCGTTCCTGTCCCGGCCGGCGGCGGTCCGGGATCTTCTGTTGAGCCTGTGACAGCGTCCCGGGCCCGGCCGTTCGCGCGGCCGGGCCGGTGGGATCCGGCTCAGTAGATCAGGTACCCGGGCCGGTGCCCCTCGTCGTCGATCTCCCCGGTCGCCTGTGCCCGGAGCTTGCGCGAGAGTGCCTCCAGCGCCCGGGAGGCCGCGACCTCTTCGCCGATCCTGGCGAGCGGGCGGTCCTCCGTGCTCTTGGTCGCCTCCCCGTGTGCCGTGAGACCCGGCGCCCGGGCGCCCGTCAGCCTCGCCTGGCATCCGGTGTGGACACCGTCCTCCTCGAAGCTCAGCTCCACATCCCACTGGTTGTGCATGCCACACCTCCTGGCGCCGGCGCACGTCGCGCCCGCCCGGGCCGGTCCGGGCGGTGCTCCCGCGACGGCCGCTCACACCAGCGTGCGCCCGTGGGCGGGACGGCGGCAAGCGGGCACCGGGGCGGCCCGGCCCCGCCCACCGGATGCCCGTTCCGTGAGGCCGACGGGACCGCTCCCGGCGCCACGCCCGGACCGTTCCCGGGGGGTCGGCGTACCGGCCCGGCGGTAGGCTGGCCACAGCGCGCCAATGCCGCGAACACCCTGCTCCGGACCACCGAACCCACCTGGGCGCACCCCCGCCGAGGCCCCGGAGCCACGCGGTGCGGCGCGGTCGGCAACCATCGGGCGGTCCCTCCGTGGCGGTCTTCCTTCTGGCATTGAGTGCCGCCTGCTTCCTGGGCCTCGGATTCGTCCTCCAGCAGCACGCGGCGCAGCGGGCCCCGCGTGCCGACCTGCTGCACTGGCGTCTGCTGCTGGACCTGCTTCGGATGCCGGAGTGGCTGCTCGGCACCGGCTTCATGGTCATCGGCCTGATCCTTTCCGCGCTCGCCCTCAACCAGGGTGAGGTGTCGCTGGTCGAGCCCCTCCTCGCGACCAACCTCATCTTCGCGATGGCGCTCGCCAGGGTGCTGACCCGCCAGACCCTGGGACGCTCCGGCTGGGCGGGGGTGCTGCTGCTGGCGCTGGGGGTGACGGTGTTCATCGTGGCCGGCCGTCCGACCGGCGGCGGCCCGCCGGCGAGCGAACTGCGGCACTGGCTGGTGATCGGGACGGTGGTCGGACTGACCGTTCTGCTGGTCTCGTTCGCCCGTCGGCTGCCGCTGTTCGAGGAGGCGACTCTGCTCGCGCTGGCCGCGGGCCTGCTCTACGGGCTCCAGGACGCGCTCACCCGCACCACCACCCAACGCCTCGACCACCAGGGACTGGACGCCGTCCTTCGTAGTTGGCAGCCGTACGCCGTCGTCGCGGCCGGTGTGGTCGGCCTGCTGCTGGTCCAGAGCGCGTTCGAGGCGGCGCCGCTGCGGATGTCCCTCCCCGCGCTGACCGCCGCGCAACCGATCTCCGGTATCGCCTGCGCGGTCGGCTTCCTCGGTGACCGCCTCCGGGTCACCCCGGGGGCGCTGGCCTGGGAGGTGATCGGTCTGGTCGCCATCGTGATCGGTGTCGTGGTGATCGGCCGCCACCCCGCCCTCCCGGGCACCGTCGGCGCCAGAACAGACACCGGCACCGGCACCGGCAACCCCACCGACAGCGACAGCGACAGCGACAGCCCGGAACCGACCGGTACGGTCCCCGGTGCCGTTGAGGGCCGCCCCGGAGGTGTCACCGGCAGCGGCACCGTCGGAGCGGACTCCTCGTCCGAACCTCCGGGCCCGGCCGACCGCCCGCCCAGGGCTTCGACCGCCGATGGCCCCGACGCCGGCACCGGCAGTCCCGCCGACCCCGGCTGACCGACCGCCCCCAGGGCCGTTGACCGACCGACCCACCCGCTGCCGACCACCGGAGACCCCATGTGTTGGAGTGCCCAGGCGGACCTCGTCGTCGGCAGCGCCGTGACGGCCGTCGGCGTGCTTTGCCTGGTACGCGCCCACCGCGCCGGCCTACCCGAGCGCCTGCCGCTCGCCACCCTTCCGCTCGTCCTCGGGGTGCACCAGCTGATCGAGGCCGCGGTCTGGTTCGGCACCGACGGGGACCTGCCGCCCGCACCGGCCGACTGGGCCCGCACCGCCTGGGCGGTGATCGCCCTGCCCCTGCTCCCGCTCCTGGTCCCGATCGGCGTCCGCTGCGCCGCCCGGGTCGACCGCCCCCGTCAGCGCCTGCTCACCGGGTTCGTGATCCTCGGCTTCCTTGTCGCCGTGCCCCTGGCCCACACCGTCGCCACCCACCCCGTCGGCGCCACCGCTCATGCCCACACGCTCGACTACAGCCTCGGCGCCCCGTACCCCGCTCTCCTGCTCTCCGGCTATCTCGTCGCCACCGTCGGCTCGCTCCTCCTCAGCGGCGACCGTCTCCTGCGCCGCCTCGGCCTGCTGACCGGAATCGGCGCCCTGGTCTGTGCCCTCCTCTGGCAACTCGCCTTCGTCTCGACCTGGTGCGCCCTCGCCGCCCTCACCTCCGTCCTTCTCCTCCGCTGGACGGCCTCACCACCCCCGGCCCCTCTCCCCCGGAGCGCGTAGGCATCCGGTGGGCGGCCGCCCGGGGCGCGGGCTGTCCGGCAGCACGGGCCACTGCGGCCGCCCGTGCCCGACCTGCTCAGCCGGGCAGCGGAACCGTCGGGCCGGGGAGGTTCTGCTCCGGGGCGCTGCTCGCGTCAGAGGCCGCCACCGGGGCACGGCCACGATTGCGGTCCATCTCCCGCCACTCGGGCCTCAGGCCGGACAGCGCGGTGGTGGCGATGTACAGACCGCCGCACGCGAGCAGCACCGGTACGAGGCCGACCATGGACACGGCCGCGCCCGCGAGCAGGCCGCCCATCGGGATCCCCGCCCAGGCGAGCGAGTCGCCCAACGCGTTGACCCGGCCCAGCAGGTGGCGGGGCACCCGCTCGAACTGGACGGCGCCGAGGATCGGATTGAGGAAACCACCGCCGAAGCCGCTGACCACGAAGACCGCGATCACCACGCCCATCGGCGCGTCCATGGCGAGCACGAGGAAGCGCGGGGCACCGACGAGCAGGAAGCCGACGAAGAACACCGTCCGGCGCGGCAGGCGGTGGGCAACCGCCGCCGCGATCAGGCTGCCGGCCACCGCCGCGATCCCCCAGGCACTTCCGGTCAGGCCGATCGCGGCCGGGCCACCGCCCGTTTCCTGGGCCCAGACGGGCACGAGCACGGTCATGAAGGCCGCGTCCAGGAGGTTGGTCACCGCGACCGTCACGATGACGGTCAGCAGCAGCGGCTCGCCCCGGAGGAAGGTGAAGCCCTCCCGGAACATGCGCCAGTAGCCGACCGGCGGGTCCCCGTCCTCGACCGGGGCTTCGACCGCACCCCCGCTTCCCGTCGGCGCGGTCGCCGGCCCGGACGCCCGGGGCGCTCCAGCGGACTGGCGGCCCATCCCCCGGGGAAGCGCGACCGCGATCACGAGCGAGCCGAGCGCGAACGCGACCGCGTTCACCGTCAAGCCGGCCATCGGACCGAGCAGGGCGATCAACCCGCCGCCGACCGCCGGTCCGATCGTCGTGGCCAGCCGCTCCGTCACCCCGGCCAGGCCGGTGGCCCGCTCCATGGGTATCCGGCCCCGGTCGGCCGCCTCGGCGACCATGACCTCCTTGGCGAGGTCCCCCGGACCGCGAGCGGCGCCGATCACCGCGACCATGACCAGCAGCAACCAGAACGGAAGCAGGCCGAGCACGTGCAGCAGCGGGACCAGGCCCGCCGCGACGGCGCTCACGGCGTCCGTCGTCCAGGAGACGACGCGCGGACCGAGCCGGTCGACCACGGGGCCGGTGAATGCCTTGACCAGTACGTACGGCGCGAGCTCGACGAACGCGACCACGCCCGTCATCGTGGCGCTGCCGGTCGTGGCCAGCACGAACCACGGCAGGGCGATCGCCGAGACCCGGGTGCCGGTGAGCGAGACGGCCATCGCCGTCAGCACCCCGATCAGCGGCCGGAGGCTGCGTTCCCCCGCAGCGGAGGCCGAGTCGGCGGAGGTCGGCTCGGGCGGCGACACCCGGGCCGGCTTCGTGGTGTCCGCGCTCATGACCAGTCCTCCGACGCGTCGTCGACAACGGCCTGCGGCTCGGGAAGCACCTGGACGATCACGGCGACCCGGTCCGTTCCCTCGGGTATGGGCCCTCCCGGATCGATGCGGCGGTAGCGGGCGACCACCGCCGACATCTCCCGGGCCAGGGTCCGGGCCTCCTCCGGGGTCAGCTGGAGCACCATGTCGCTGAGGTCCGTCGCGTGCCGCCACTCCGGCGTCATCGTCTCGTAGGAGTTGAGCGCCGTCTGCGCGGTGAGGGTGTGGGCCGCGACGATCGACCGCAGGTAGCCGAGCGCCGCCTCCGGCTCCTCCTCCGCCAGGTCGGCATCCGTCCACCAGGTGGCCTGGTGGACGGACTTCCACCAGCGGTCGCGGGCATTGCCGCGCTCGGTGTCCTCGGCGACGAAGCCGGACGCGGCGAGCTGGCGGAGGTGGTAGCTGGTCGCTCCCGAGTTCAGCCCCAGCTGCTCGGCCAACTTGGTGGCGGTGGACGGGCCGTTCTTCCGGAGCAGCCCGATCAGCTGCACCCGGACCGGGTGGGCCAGGGCCCGCAGGCCCCTGGCATTGATCACGACATCGGTCTGCGGGTCCGGACTGTGCGGCCACCGGCGGTCATCGGTCATGGCAGTACCGTAGAACCACAAAGGGTTCTTCGCAAAGGGTTTTTGCGAATAATCCTTTGCGGTTTCGAACAGAGCCGACGGCCACCGCCGAACCGGCCCGCACGGCCCGGGGGCCGAGCGGGCCCCTCAGTCCCGCGCGACGGCCAGTACCAGGACCACCGTGAGCCCGCCGCCGGCCGTCTGCTCCACCCTCAGCCGGCCGCCGGCCGCCCGCACCAGAGCCGATATCGACGGCCCGACCGACTCCGGCCCACCACCTGCCCCAGCCGTCCGCCGCCGGGGGTCGCTCGCGTCCCCCGCGGCCCCGGCCGGCCAACCGCTCCCGCCCCCGCTGCCGGGACCACCGAAGCCGCCACCCGGCGCCCAGCCCGCACCCGGGATGCCCGGCTCGCCGTGCATCCCGGCGAGCAACCACTGACGGGTCTCCGGCGGCTCCGACGTACCCCGGTCCACCACCCTCAGCTCGACCCGGGCGGGCTCGGCCGTCCACGCCTCCGGGCCGCCGAACGCTCCCCCGGCGAGCGCCCCCTTGCCCAGGGAGCCCTTGCCCAGGGAGCCCTTCCCGGCCGCCCCTCTGCCGAACACCCCTCCCGCCCCCACCCCGCCCCGCGCACCCAACAGACCGTCCGGCCCCGGCAACGGGTCGGCCCGGACCAGCACCCTGGCGCCCGCCGGACTACGACGGATCGCGTGATCGACCAGCCCGGCCAGCGCCGCCTCCAGCCGCGGCGCGTCCGCGACCACGACCGGCAGCCCCACCGGCAGCCGCACCGCCACCGATGCTCCGCGGCCACCGCCCCGCAGTACCCGTCCGACCACCTCGGCGACCTGCACGTGCCTCGCGTCCGGCACACAGCCGCCGGCCCGGTCGATCCAGCGCAGCCGCTCCAGCTCGGGCCGCGACAACGGCTGCGGACCGGCCATGCCGCCGGCCGCGGACCGGCCCGGACTCGCGGCACCCACTACCCCGTTCGGCGCGACGAGCATCGATCCGTGCCGGTCCGGCTCCGGCCGGCCGCCACCACCCACGCCCCTGAGCAACCGCGCACCCGCCAGCGCCCCGGACCGTCCGAGCGGTCCGAGCCCGCCCAGCGCCCGCGCTCCCGACGCGACGTAGCCCCAGAGCTTCCCGCCTGTCATCGCCCTGCCCCTCGTCCTTCGCGGACCGGTCCGCCGTGCCGCGGCGGACCGATGCGGGCCGCTTCCCCGGCCCTGCGCCAAGCCTGCGCCCCCGCCGCCCGGGTGACAATCCGGCCCCGGGGCCACTCCAGCCGCTGCTCCCCCGCCGACCAGCGGGGGCGGCCTCCGGCAACCGGCGGGAGCACCACACCGGCGCACGTCGGTCCGCACGCGCCCCCGCCCCGGCCGCCGGTGGCCCACCGGCACCCGGCCCGATTCGACCGGCGAACCTAGACTGACCCCATGGCCCGGCTCAACGACAAGGTCAGGGAGCTGCTGCAGGAGTACGCCGACCTGATCTCGATCACCGGCGGCGACGCCTTCCGCGTCCGCGCCTACGAGAAGGCCGCCCGGGCGGTCGGCGGCCACCCCGAGGACATCGACGGCCTCGACGTGAAGGGGCTCCAGCAGATCCCCGGGGTCGGCAGGTCCACCGCCGAGAAGATCGCCGAGTACCTCACCGACGGGCGGATCGAGGCGCTGGAGACACTCCGGTCCGAGATCCCGGGCGGAGTCCGCGCGATGATGTCCGTTCCCGGCGTGGGACCCAAGCGCGCCTTCGCGCTCTACCGTGATCTCGGCATCGCCTCCGTCGACGAACTCGCCGCGGCGATCCGCGCCGACCGACTGAGCGAGGTCCCCGGCCTGGGTGAACGCAGCGGCGAGAAGATCCTGCACGGCATCGAACTGATCCGGCAGTCCGGCGGCCGGACCCTGCTGGACGCCGCCACAGCACTGGCCGACCGGATCGTCGCCACGCTGACGGCCGTGCCGGGGTGCACCCGCTGCGCGTACGCGGGCTCGCTGCGCCGGATGCGCGAGACGGTCGGCGACATCGACGTCCTGGCCACCGCCGAGGATTCGGCACCCCTGATGGCCGCGCTCACGGCGCTTCCGTTCGCGGCCGAGGTGATCGGCACCGGGCCGACCAAGACCTCGATCCGTACCACGGACGGGATCCAGATCGATCTGCGTGTGGTCCCGGAGGAGGACTGGGGCGCGGCCCTGGTGTACTTCACCGGTTCGAAGGCCCACAACATCAAGCTCCGGACGATGGCGGTGCGGGCCGGCCTGAAGCTGTCGGAGTACGGGTTGTTCGACGCCGAGGGCGGCGAGAAGATCGTGTCGGCGAGCGAGGAGGAGGTGTACACCGCGCTCGGCCTGCCCTGGATCGCGCCACCGTTGCGCGAGGACCGGGGCGAGATCGAGGCGGCGCTGCGCGGCGAACTGCCGGAGCTGGTGACCGAGACGGACCTCCGCGGCGATCTGCACACCCACACCGATCTGACCGACGGGCTGGCCACCCTGGAGGAGATGATCGACACCGCTGCCGCCCGCGGCTACTCCTACTACGCGGTCACCGACCACGCGCCCGACCTGGTGATGCAGCGGATGACGGACGAGAAGATGCTCGCCCAGCGCGAGCGGCTGCGCGAACTGGCCGGGCGGCACCGGCGGATGCGACTGCTGCACGGCACCGAGCTGAACATCGGACCCGACGGCTCCGTCGACTGGCCGAGCGAGTTCCTGTCCGGTTTCGACGTCTGCGTGGCCTCCGTCCACTCCCACTTCGGCGCGGACCGGGACGCCCAGACCCGTCGGCTGATCCGCGCCTGCGAGAACCCGCACGTGCACATCATCGGCCACCTCACCACCCGCCGGATCGGCCGACGCGGTCCGATCGACGTCGACCTGGACGCCGTCTTCGCCGCCGCCGCCCGGACCGGGACAGCGATCGAGATCAACAGCTCGCCCCAGCGCCTCGACCTGCGGGACGAGGACGTGCTCCGGGCCAGACGTCACGGCGTGAAGTTCTCGATCGACAGCGACGCCCACGCCACCCCCCACCTCGCCTACCCCAGGTACGGAATCGGCACCGCCCAACGCGCCTGGCTCACCTCCGAGGACGTGATCAACACCTGGCCGTGGCAGCGCCTCAAGCGGTTCCTCCGCAAGGACGCGCTCCGCGTCTGAGCGTCCGACCGGGGTGGGCGCCCCGGGCAGGTGGCCCGAGGTGAAAATTTGCCCGATTTGTGGGAATTTTCTCCGAATACCCCTGGTGCGGCGGTCACCCGAGGCGCATCATGGTGGTGGACCTGCGAGGTAGCCGAGGAGGTTCGACCGCAGGAGGCAGTGGCGACAGATCGAGACGGATCAGGGTCTGCCGCTGGTACCTCGGTCGACGATCGAACTACACAGGCCGGAGGACGGGACGTCCGGAGGCCACCCCCACCTCGCAGGTTCCGCGTGTCCGGCCGGACCCCTCACCGGCCGGACATTCCGCGTCCACCCATCGGTGCCCCGTCGCCCGGTCCACCGCTACGGCGCGGTCGGCAGGGCGTACCCCATCTCCCAGGCGTGCACGGCGATGCCCACCCGGTTCCGGACGCCGAGCTTGCGCTGGATGCTCGCCACGTGCGTCTTCACCGTGCCGGGGGAGATGAACAGTTCGGCGGCGATGTCGGCATTGGTCCGACCGCCCGCCACATGACCGGCGATCTCCACCTCCCGTTCGGTCAGCGGCGCCGCGGGGGCCGAGCGGCGGTCCACCCGCCGGGGCTCGGTCACATGCTGGAGCAGCCGCACCGTGACCGCCGGACTGATCAGGCTCTCCCCGCCCGCCGCCGCCCGAACCGCCTCGGCGAGCAGCGCCGGCCCGGACCTCTTCAGCAGGAACCCGGAAGCCCCGTGCCGCAGAGCCGGATAGACGTACTCGTCGAGGTCGAAGGTGGTCAGCACCACCACCCGCACGGGAGTGGCCGCCCCCGGACCCGCCAGGCGCCTGGTGAGCTCCAGACCGTCCATCCTCGGCATCCGGATGTCCACCAGTGCGACGTCCGGGCGCAGCTCCGCCGCGAGTTCGAGCGCGGCGACCCCGTCGGCCGCCTCACCGACCACGGTGATGTCGGGCTGGGCCTCCAGGATCCGCCGCACGCTCCGACGTACGGCCTCCTGGTCGTCGGCGATCAGGGTGCGGATGGACTCCGGGTTCGGACTCGTCACGTACGGAAGTCTCGCACGAAGGACCCGGGCGGCCCCGGCCCCGGTCGACCGCCAACGGCGAGGCACCACCGCGGCGGTGTGCCGACCACCCCCGTCGTCAGCGGCAGCAGCGGGACGCGGCTTCGCGGCACGGTCGCGGTGAACAGGGTCGAGACAGGTACGGCGGCCACGGCAGGCCCTCCCTCGGACTCGGGGCACGATCGGTCACGGCTACGAGCATCGCCGCTCGGCGAGCCGCCGGCATCTGCCGATCGGCACACTTCCACGGCCGATCTCGCCCTCCCCCCTGCCGTTCGGCCTACCCGACCGGCAGTTCGCAGCTCGTCCGCCAACCCGTCGGCCGCAGCGGACCAGGTCCCAGCGGTCCGGACTCCACTGTTCCGCCGTGCGCGGCGAGGCGTTCGGCAAGCCCTGCCAGACCGGTCCCGCCGCCGCCCCGAAGGCGACGCAGCCCGCGGATGCCGCCTGCCGCCCCGCCGTCGTTGGTCACCGACACCCGTACCACCGCCGCAGCCCCGCCCTCGGCCGCCCGGACCTCCACCCGGACGACCGCCTCCGCGGCAGCCGGGGCATGCCGTCGCACATTCGTCAGCGCCTCCAGCACGACCGCGTACACGGCGCCCTCCGCCTCCCCCGACAGCAGGGCCGTGGCCTCCCGTGCCGCCTCGCACCGGGCCCGGGTGGGGCCGGTGCGGTCGAAACGGCCCACCAGTTCCGGCAGGTCGGCCAGCCCGTACACCCGGGTCGGACCGGTCGCGGCCACCGGCCCACCGGCCTCGGACCGCGCGTCCGTCCCTCCGTCCCCGCCGCCGCCCTCGCCCGGCTCCCGCAGCGCCCCCACCATCGCGTCCATCGAGTCCAGCGCGCGCAGGCCGGCCTCCTCCAGCCGCCGCAGCAGCGCCGCCGTCTCCTCCGGTTCCCGCTCACCCGGGAGTTGACCTGCCTGCGCCTCCAGCACGATGCCCGTGATCTCGTGCGCCACGAAGTCGTGCAGCCCACGCGCCACCTCCAGGCGCTGATCGCGCCGCGCCTTCGCCACCGCGCGCTCACGCCGCGCGTCCAGCATCCGCAGGTAGAGGCTCGCACCGGCCACGACGGCCAGCGGTACCGCCGAGATCAGCACCGCCAGCACCGAGGCGGTCCAACCGCCGTTCGGGGTCCGGACCGTGAACCGCAGCGGCACGGCCGCCACCGCCGTGACGACCAGGGCACCCACCGGGCCGGCCCACCGCCCGCCGGCCCGCCGGACCGTCCGGCCCGCCAGCACCAGCAGCGCCGCCCACTCGAACGGCAGCCAGACCGCCGGCAGTCGGTACGGACCGGGACAGACCAGGTCGAGCAGCAGCGAGGCGACGGCCACCCCGCCCGCCGCGTGAGCCAGCGTCACCCGCCCCCTCGGCCACGGTGTCGCGGCCACCAGCGCCGCCGCGGCGGCCATGACGGCCAGCAGGAGCGCCGCGGCGCGCTGCCCCGGATGCGCCAGCAGGACGGGCGCGAGCACGACCAACGCGGCCACCACCCCCGTCGGCCCCCGGAGCACCCTGAGGCGCCCCGCACCGCCACCGAGGGACGCGGGGGCGGTGATGACGGGCGCGGTGGGCCGGACGAGGACCGGATCCACCGAGGAATCGGCAGGCATACGTCCGAGCCTAAGGTCCGGACCGTCGGCCCGGCGTCGGCCACCGGGCCGGGCCAACTCCGCTCAAAACGAGATGAATTCATCACAAGCAAGGTCAAACTCCCTCATTCGAGGGAGGTACGAGCTGCGAGAAGGGGGGATGTTGGTCCGTGACCGAACAGAGAGCCGGACCGGCTCCGACGGGCCTGAGGAGAGGACGTCCCCCGTGCGCTTCCGCACCAGCACCACCATCCCGACCGAAACCCATGGGCCTTCGAGGCGCCCACCCGGAAGCACCGGCGCACGGTACCGTTCGTCGGGACCGGCAGCGGCACCTCCCCGGCGGCCCCACCGGGCCGGTCCGCCGCGCGCCGGTGCCGTCACCGACCGCCCCAGCCCGCCGCACGGATCCGGAGGACCAGCCCGATGCCGACCCGCGACCGTCCGCCCTCCGGCCCCGTCCAGGCGCTCCTCTCCCCGGCCGCCGCCGACCGCAGCACGGCGACGGCGACGGCCTGCCGCCGATGAGCGTCACGTCCGGCCCCGACCGGCTCGCCGCCGTCGGCCCGTACTTCGCGCTGGACACGGCCGAGGTGCCCGGGCAAGCTCCACCTCCGGGCTTCCGACCGCTGCGGGAGCTCTACGCCCCCGGCCGGGACGGCCTGCTGGCGGGCCGGATTCAGGTGGTCGGCCGGAAACTCGGCACGACCGAGCCGCGAGTCGCGGCCTCGATCCTGCACCTCGGCCTGGCCGCCAGGTTCTGTTCCGTGGGCCTCGGCGCCGCCGTACTGATCGGCGACGTGCCCGACCTGGCTCCCGATGAAGCGTGGGTCCGCGTCCCCGAACAGGGGCCGATCGACCTCTGGGCCCCCTACCCGCCCACGTCGACGGCACAGGCCGGCTCGACCGGGACCTCGGCGGACACCCCCTCGGCCGATCCGGCTCGGCTCGCCGGACGCCTCCGCCGGACCGTCGTCGAGGGGCAGTTGACGGAGCTGGCGGCAGCCGTCCGCTCCACGGTCCCGCTCTCCGACGGACTGCTCCGGGGGAACGTGGCCTCCGCGCTGGCCGGCGCTCTGCGCATGCTGGACGCCCACCTCGCGCAGGCGGCCCCCGCCAGCCCCGCCGCGGACCCGGGGCTGGCCCGGACGCTGGTCGCCCACGTACTCGACCAGCCACCCCTGGCCGGTACCGGAACGCTGACCGTCGGCGGCGCTCGGGCCGGCACCGCGTTCCGACGCGCCAGTTGCTGCCTCTACTACCGGGTCGGCCCGCAGGCGGGCGTCTGCGGCGACTGTTGCTTCACCCGTCCACCGCGCCGCCCCTGAACCGCACCGTCCCTGAACCGAAAGCCGGAAGGCAAAGGGCGAAAGCCAAAATCAAAATCAAAATCAAAAGGAGCCAGGAAGAGTACGGATACCCGGCCCACCCGGCGGCACCGCCCGAAGTCCCGGGCGCGCTACCGCTCCAGTGTCGCGGCCAGCAGGTTGGGGTCGGTCCGCGAATAGAAGGCCGCACTCGCCACGTACACCCGGCCACCCCGGATCCCGACCGAGGTCGGGTTGGACAGCCCGTCCGAGGCATCGAGAACGGTGTGCCGAGAACCGTCACCGCGAAGGTGGACGGCCTCGCTGGAGGTGTTGAGCGCCGCGATCAACTCGTCACCGACCCCGACGAAGGCGAAGTCGTCGAGCCCCGCGAGCCCGTCCGCGCGGACCTCGACCGGACCGGCGGAGCCGTCCTGGCCGATCGGGATCCGCAACAGCGAGCCGCTGTCGGTGTTGCCGACCCAGACCGCGCCGCGGTGGACCTTCAGGCCATTGGCACCGAAAGCGGCCGTGGGCCTGAGAAGGGCGTCGTCGGACCAGACCACCGGGGCGCCGCCGGCCGTCGGCACGGCCCGGACCAGGCCGAGCGCCGAGTCGGCGGAGTAGAGCACGCCCGCGCGCTCGTCCAGCGCGAGGCCGTTGGGCAGACTGTTCGCCGGGAGGGCGGCGATACGCTCCGGCTCCCCCCCGGGGCAGAGCCTCCAGATACCGGTGAGGTCCTCGGTGCCGGTGGCGTAGGCGAAGTACAGGGTGCCGTCGTGGGCGCGGGCCAGGCCCGAGACGGCGGCGGCGCCGACGACCGGGGTCGCGGGGTGAGCGGGTGCGGGCATGACGGCCAGGACGGCGAGCCTGCCGGCGCGGTCGAGGTGGACGACCTGGCGGGCGAAGGAGAGGGTGAGGTCCACCGAGCCGTCGGGCTCGACCGCGATGTTCTCCGGCTGACCGCCCTGGGCCAGGTCGAAGTGGGCGACGATCCGGGGCCGCGAGAGCGGTGGTGCGACAGCGACGGCCGGGGTGACGGCGAGCAGCGCGAGGGCGAGGGCGGTGACCGGCACCGCCCCCAGCGCCCGATCAGCGAAGGCGGTACGGGGAGTACGGGCGGCGGGGGACGCGTGGACCGCACAAGATCCGTGAGGTGTCGGGCGCTTACGGGTACGGCGGAAGAACGGGCGAGGCACGGCGGTACTCCTCGGGGACGGCGAAGGGACGGGGCGGCGGCCCCCGCAGGCAGAGCACGTCCGATCCTGCCAGCCGACCGGTAGCGGCCCGCGCCGCCACGCGGATCGCTCGCGACGCCCGGCCGGGGCGACGACGCGCGTCTCCACCGCGGGGGCCCGCCCTCGGCCTGTCCAGGGCCGAGGGCGGGCCGCCGAGCCCAGCCCGGACTCGACGCCCCTCGCACCGGGTGAAGTTCACCCACGACGTTGACGGGCCATCGGAACGCGACCGCCGACTCCTCCATTTCCTCCTCCGCCCCGGCGCCCTCCTCCCCCCTTTCCCCCCGCGACAGCCCGGTAGCGCGCGCCGCACCGATCGCGCCGCACCGATCGCTCCGCACCGATCACGTTGCACCGATCACGCCGCCCGCACGGCGCGGGCCACACCCGTTGGGCCGCGACGGCACCTGTGCCGCGCCCGTCACCCCAGGTCGAAGACCCCGTACGAGAACCCGTCCACCCGCAGCTCACCTGCCGCGTCGACCCGCACGCCCTGGACCTCCAGCGGGACGACCCCGCCCGCCCTGCCCTGCCGGCCCGATCGCCCCGCCCATCCCGTCCGGCCGGCCGCGCCGACGCCGTCCAACAGCCCGTCGAGCGGGAGCACCGCCGGCTCCCGCCTCGGATTGACCACCACCAGGTACCGCCCGGCCCGGAGGTAGACCAGCGGGTATCCCGCCTGCCGGACCTCCACCGAGCCGCGCGCCCCCAGCCCCGGGTGCTTGCGGCGCAGAGCGATCAGTCGCCGCACGGTGTGCAGCAGGGAGGTCGGGTCGGCCCGCTGGGTCGCGACGTCCGGCCGGTGCGGGTCCGGATCCACCGGGAGGTAGAGCCGCTCCGCCGGTGCGGCCGAGAATCCCGCGTTCGGGCCGGGAGCCCACTGCATGGGCGTGCGCGAGCCGGCCCGGTTGTACGCCGGTCCCAGCACACTGCCCTCGACGTCGGGAAGGTCCGGCACGTAGCGCATGCCGATCTCGTCGCCGTAGTACACCGCCGGCAAGGTGGGCCAGGTGAGCAGCAGGGCGAAGGCCGGGGCGAGTTGCTCGGCGGTGCGCGGGCCGGTCGCGAGCCGGGAGAAGTCGTGGTTGGCGGTGGGGAGGGCAATGTGTCCGACGCCCTCCGTCAGTTGGGCCGCGGAGCGCCAGGCGTCCAGGAAAACCTCGGGTGTGCCGCGTCCCTCGGCCTCGAAGTAGCAGGGGCCCTGCTTCCAGAACTCCTCCACCGTCCCGGCGTTGTTGTTCCAGAGCGAGCGCAGCGGCAGGCCGTGGTCCGCACCGCCGAACTGGAGGAGGAAGTCCGCGTGGAAGCCCGCGGCGACGGCGGCCGCGGGGTCGCCCCATTCGGCGAACAGGGCGGCCTGCGGGTGGTCGCGGTCGAGCCAGTCACGCAGTTCGGCCCAGAGCTTGCCCGTCTCGACGAAGCCCGGGTCGTCCTTGACCAGGGAGGACGCCATGTCGACCCGGAAGCCCGCAAGCCCGAGGCCGAGCCAGTGAGCCATGATTCCGCGCAGCGCGGCGCGGTTGGCACGAGGCCCCTCGGCGTCGACGGGCTGACGCCAGGGCTGCTCCGGATCCTCGCGCCCGTAGCCGAAGTTGAGTGCCGGCTGGCACTCGAAGAAGTTCGGCCGGTACCAGCCGGTCCGACCGCCGGGGGACGCGACGAAGCCGTCCACCGGCCGGTCGGACCAGATGTAGCGGTGGTCGGACGGATCCTCGGCCGAGGCCCGGAACCAGGGGTGCTGGTCGGAGGTGTGGCCGGCGACCAGATCCAGCAGGATCCGGATGCCCTTGCGGCGCGCCGCCTCGACCAGGGCGGCGAGGTCGTCGGCCGTGCCGTAGCGCGGCGCGGGTGTCAGGTAGTCGGTGACGTCGTAGCCCGCGTCGCGGAAGGGCGAGGCGAAACACGGGTTCAGCCAGACCGTGTCCACGCCCAGCCAGGCGAGATGGTCCAGATGCTCGGTGATGCCCGCGAAGTCGCCGATGCCGTCGCCGTCGGAGTCGGCGAAGGTCTGCGGGTAGATCTGGTACAGCACGGCGTCGGTCAGCCAGTCGGGGCCGGGGCGGGTCGAGGTCATGGGTGGGATCCTCCTGCCGGGTGCCGGGGGCTACCGATTCTCGTCGAATCCCGGTCGCCCCAACAGTCCGGCTCGGCCCCTCCCGGACCGGTGCGGGACTCCTGGAAGGAGCCCCCCACCGTGCCGCGCGCCCTCCCGAGCCCCTTCCACTCCCTCACGCCCCGCCTTCGACGCCGCCTGTCGGGCATGCCGTCCGCCCGAGGCCGCGCCTCGCACCCTCCGTGCAGCGCGCACATCGACTCGCTCCGCAGCACATCCGGTGCGCTCCGGGAGCCGTGGAGCCATAGGCCCTACCGAACCGCGCAAGCCTCCGTGAACGCCCGGGCCCGGCGGGTGATCTCCGCCCAGTCCCCGGCAGCGACAACCTCCGGCGGCACCACGTCCGTCCCGGCGCAGACCGCGAGCGCTCCGTGCGCCAGGAACTCCGCCGCGTTGCCCGCGTTGACGCCGCCGGAGGCGACCAGCGGGACATCGGGGTACGGGCCCCGCAGATCCTTGAAGTAGCCGGGGCCGAACGCCCGGGCCGGGAAGATCTTCACCGCCGCGGCGCCGAGGTCCACCGCCTGGGCGACCTCGGTCGCGGTGAGGGCGCCGAGGATCACCGGAACGCCCGCCGCGTGCGCGGCATCCGCCACCTCGGGTCGCAGACCGGGCGTGACCAGGAAGGACGCACCGGCGGCGAGGCCCTGCTCGGCCTGGTCGGCGGTGAGCACCGTCCCGACCCCGACCCGGTGGCCGGCCTGTGCCGCCCGGTGCAGGTGGGTTGTCACATCGGGCGTGGTGAAAGTGAATTCGGTCCAGGTGATCCCGCCCTCGGCGAGCGCGGCGCAGAGCGCGGCGGCGTCCGGTATCCGTGGCGCGCGGACGACCGCGACCACCGGCGAGGCGGCGAACGCGGCCCGCGCGGCCTTCGCCATGTCGGCGGCGGACAGCCCGCACCTCCCGGGCCCCGGACTCCCGGAACCCGCAGCGGCGTCGGCACCCACACCCGCACCCGCAGGCTCCCGATCCACGAGGCCCGCTCCGGCCGGCCTCGGATCAACTGAATTCGCATTCACGGTGTTCGCATCCATTCGACTCGTACTCACTGGACATCCCGATGCACTGGGCACGGCCGTCATACCGCCTCCGCCCCGCGCTCCGTCCGGCGCAGCGCCCGACCGGGGCGCGCGCCCGTGGTGCGGCCCTGCTCCACCACGGCCACACCGTTCACATAGACGTGTTCGACGCCGACCGCGGGCCGTCTCGGCTGCTCGAACGTGGCGGCGTCCTGGACCCGCTCGGGGTCGAAGAGGACCAGGTCGGCGTGGTACCCGGGGGCGATCCGCCCACGCCGGTGCAGCCGCAGCCGGGCCGCGGGCCGGCCGGTCATCCGGGCGACCGCTTCCTCCAGCGTGAGCACGCCGGACTCGCGGACGTACCGGGCCAGATAGCGGGGGAAGGTGCCCCAGGCCCGGGGATGCGGGCGCGCGCCGACCAGCAGCCCGTCGCTGCCGACGGTGTGCACGCGGTGGCGCATGATCGCCCGGACGTTCGCCTCGTGGCCGACGTGCTGGAGGATGGTGGTGGCCAACTCGTCGCGGAGCAGCAGGTCGAGGAATACTTCCGTGCCGCTCCGGCCCTGTTCGGCGGCGAGGTCGGCGACGGTCCGGCCGACCGCGTCGGCGAGTTCGGGGGCCCGGACGCCGGAGAGCTGGATGGTGGTCCAGTCGGTGACCACGCCGTGGCAGCCGTCGCTGCCCTTCTCCTCCACCTCGTACCGGATCCGCTCGCGCGCGGCCGGCTCGCCGAGCCGCGCCAGGGTGGCCTCCGGTCCGCCCTCGGTGGCCCAACTGGGCAGCAGGGCGGCCAGGGTGGTGGATCCGGGCAGGTAGGGATAGCTGTCCAGGGTGAGGTCCACGCCGTCGTCGAGGGCCTGGTCGAGCAGGGCCAGCAGTTCGTCGGCGCGGCCCTCGTTGACACCGAAGTTCATGGTGGCGTGGGTGAGATGGAGCGGACAGCCGGACTGCCGGGCGATCTCGACCATCTCCGCGTAGCCCTCCAGGGCACCTGCCCCGTAGGAGCGCTGGTGGGGGGCGTGGAAGCCTCCGAATCCGGCGACGATCCGGCAGAGTTCGACCAGTTCGGCCGTTCCGGCGTACATCCCCGGGGTGTACGTCAGGCCACTGGACATCCCGACCGCGCCCTCGGCGAGACCTTGCGCCAACAGCTCGCGCATCCGGTCGAGCTCGGCGGCGCTCGGGGCCCGGTTCTCCCAGCCCATGGCGAGCATGCGCAGCGAGCCGTGCGGCACCAGGTAGCAGGCGTTGACGGCGGGGCCGGTCCGGTCCAGGCGGTCGAGGTAGCCGCCGACGGTGCGCCAGTCCCAGTCGAGGTCGTCCGGGTCGCCGTTCCAGCCGGCGATCTGGCGGCGGAGCGCGGGCAGGGTCGTGTCGTCGACCGGCGCGTAGGAGAGGCCGTCCTGGCCGAGGACCTCGCAGGTCACGCCCTGGGTGACCTTGGCCGGGTGCTCCGGTTCGCGGAGCAGGGCGAGGTCGGAGTGGGCGTGCATGTCGATGAATCCGGGCGCCAGGACCAGCCCGTCCGCATCGACCGTCCGCACCGCTCCAGCACCCGACCGGCCCGCACCGCTCGCAGTGCTCGCAGTGCTCGCACCACCGACACCGCCCGGGCCGGCGGACGCCGCTGACCGGCCGGACGCCCCCGAACCGCCCGGTTCGCCGATCTCGACGATCAGCCCGTCGGCGATCCGCACGTCCGCCCGGTAGCGTCCGGCGCCCGTCCCGTCCACCACCGTCGCACCGCGGAAGAGCACTCCCCTGCCGCCCCGGGTACTCATCAGAAGAACGTCCTGACCAGTCCGGTGACCTTCGGCTCGGCCGCCGATGCGTCGTCCAGCACCGGGATCAGCGTCCACTTGTCGAAGGCGGTGCACGGGTGCGAGATACCGAGCCGCAGCACCGCGCCGACCGGTGCGAGGTCACCCGCGTCCCGGAGGAACGCGTGCTGGTCGTTGAGCGCGGTGATCCGCGCGGCCGTACCCGTCAACTCCGCCCCGCCCCGCACCAGATGCGGTTCCGGCAGGCCCTCGTCGAAGGGCAGGTCGCGCTTGCCCGCGTCCAGCAGGGCCAGCTGCGGCTCCGGGCGGGACACCACCCGCGCCCATCCGTGCAGCGCCCCGCGCAGCGAGCGGCCGGCACCGGCCCCCGGCTCCGCCCCGCTCCGGGCGAGCGGCGAGATCCCCCGGTAGAAACCGTCGTCGTGCGCGAGGTACGCGCCCGAACGCAGCACCACGAACGCCTCCGGCAGCGCGGCCAACTCCTCTGCCACCAGGTCGAAGTAGGCACTGCCGCCGGCCGTGACCACCGGCGCGGAATCCTCGGCGTACCGACCGGCCAGTCGCCCGTGCAACTCGACCAGCGACCGCAGGTACCCGCGCACGGTGTCGAGACCGCCCTTGCTCGCGTCATGGGCCAACGCGCCCTCGTACCCGCCGATACCGGCCAACCGGAGGGTCGGCGCGCGGCGGACGGCGTCCGCGATCTCCACCGCCCCGTCGACGGTGCGCGCTCCGGTACGGCCGCCGGGTCCGCCGAGTTCCACCAGCACCTCGACCGGGCGCTCGGCACCGGCCGCACGCAGCGCCTCGTCCATCAACCGGACGCTGTCCACCGAGTCGACCCAGCAGGCGAAGGCGAAGTCGGCGTCGGCGGCGAGTTCCCCGGCCAGCCAGCGCAGGCCCGCCGGGTCGAGCAGGGAGTTGGCGAGCAGCAGGCGCCGCACGCCGAAAGCGCGGGCCACCCGCAACTGCGGCAGGTTGGCGAGGGTGATGCCGTGGCTGCCCGCGTCCAGCTGCGCCTGCCAGAGCGCGGGGGCCATGGTGGTCTTGCCGTGCGGCGCGAGTGCCACTCCGGCGTCCGCGCACCAGCGGGCCATGGTGCGGAGGTTGTGGTCGAGCGCGCCCTCGTCGAGGGTGAGCAGCGGGGTGCCGAGGTCCGACAGGGTGGGACCGGTGGCGAGGTACTGGCGGACAGTCAGTCCTGCCGCGGCCGCCGGCAGCGCCTTGAACCGCCAGTCCAGCAGCTCATCGGCGAGTGCCGCCACCGCACCGGCGTCCATGCCCGGACCGCCGACGTCGATGCCCGGACCGCCGGCGCCGGGGCGGTTGCCGCCACCGCTCCCGCTACCACCTCGGCCGCTACCGCGCCTGTCGTCACTACCGCCGCTCGCACTGCTCGCGAAGGTCTGGTCCACCGTCTTCCTCCATCTGCCATGTTGCAACATGTGCAATGAGGGTTGCACATGCTGGCAACACGGTTCTAGCATCGGCGCCGGACGAAGGTCAACGACAGCCGCCCGCCGCACGCAAGTCAGCCAGGCTCGCCGCAGCACCCCACCCCGGCCGGGCCGCAGCACTCCGAGGAGCCCAGCAGATGCCACGCCAGGACGCCGCCGCGAGCGAGGCCACCCCGTCGCCCGGCGATCCGACGGCCGCACTACCGCCCCGGACACCGGCCGCACCGGGGCCGCCCCAGACACCGCACCGGGCGCAGAAGCCGCTCCCGACACCGACGCCCGCACCGTCGCCGACAACACCCCCGGCACCGGCAACGGCACCGGCACCGAGACCGGCACCGGCCGCACCCCGGACCCCGGCCGCACCCCCCGCCCCCCTCGCCGTCTGCGTGGGCGAGTCGATGGCCGTCCTCCTCCCCGACCGCGCCGGCCCGCTGGAGTCCGTGGAGAACTTCCGCCTCTCCGTCGGTGGTGCCGAATCCAACGTGGCCGGCGCCCTGACCGCTCTGGGCGTGCCGAGCGCCTGGATCAGCCGGGTCGGTGACGACGGTTTCGGCCGCCGTCTCCTCGGCGACCTGACCGCCCGCGGGGTGGACGTCTCCGCCGTCGCGGTCGACCCGCACCGCCCGACCGGCGTCTACCTCAAGGAGGTCGGCGGCACCACCGGCGACCACCACGACCTCGGCCCGGGGCGGAGCCGGCTGCACTACCACCGGCGCGGTTCGGCGGCGGCCGCCCTCTCCCCGGAGCTGCTCGACGACCCGACCGCCGCCCGCCTACTGGCCGGGGCCCAGCTGCTCCACCTGTCCGGCATCACCGCCGCACTCTCCGACGACTGCCTCGCCCTGCTCCGCGCGCTGCTGGCGGACCGCCGTCCCGGCCGACTGGTCAGCTTCGACCTCAACTGGCGCCCGGCGCTCTGGCGCGACCGCGACCTCTCGGTTCTGCCGCCCCTGCTGGACGCGGCCGACCTGCTCCTCCTCG
The DNA here is from genome assembly GCF_044764505.1 of Kitasatospora sp. NPDC094019. Lineage (NCBI taxonomy): Bacteria > Bacillati > Actinomycetota > Actinomycetes > Kitasatosporales > Streptomycetaceae > Kitasatospora > Kitasatospora sp. NPDC094019. The sequence goes on along the minus strand of NZ_JBIWIF010000016.1, from coordinate 43,357 downwards.
GCGCCGACGAGGCCGAGGCCGCCTTCGGCACCGGCGATCCGCACGCCCTTCGCCGTCTCTTCCCGTCACCGGCCACCCTCGTGGTCAAGGACGAGGCCCGGTTGGTCACCGCGATCGGACTCGACGGCACGGCCGTCGCCGAACCGGCCCTGACGGTCGAGGTGGTCGAGGCGACCGGCGCCGGCGACGCCTTCGCCGCCGGCTACCTGGCCGGCACCGTGCGCGGCCTCGACCAGCGGCGCCGTCTGCGACTGGGCCATCTGAGCGCCGCCTGCGCGCTGACCACCCACGGGGACCAGGCCGAGCTGCCGCCCGACCCGGTGGTCCGCGCCCTGCTCGACGCCTCACCGGCCGCCTGGGCGGCCACCCGGGTGTCGGCGGATGGCATCGTGTCCCCTGCGATCATCACATCCCCCGCCACCGGACCCGCCACCACCACCCCCACCTCCCCCACTCACCGCTCCGCGCCCGTCGCACCGGGGGGCGGTGCGCCCGACCCTCGACCGGCCGCCACCCCGGCCCTTGGAGCACCATGAGCCAGACCGTCACCCGCGCCCTGCGCATCCTCGCCGAGCTCGGCGAGGGCGAGCGCTCCCTGGACCAGCTGGCCGAGGTTCTCGGTGTGCACAAGACGACCGTGCTCCGACTGCTCCAGAGCCTCGAAGAGGAACGATTCGTCTACCGCGACGCCGGGTACCGCTACCACCTGGGCGCCGGGCTGTTCGCGCTCTCGGGGCTCGCCCTGGAACAGCGCGGAGTCCGCCGGATCGCGGCGCCGTACCTCGCCGAGCTGAACGCCGGCACCGGCCAGACCGTGCACCTGGCCGCCTACGAGGGCGGCGAGGTGGTCTACATCGACAAGTACGACTCCCGGCACCCGGTGCGGATGTACTCGCGGATCGGCCTCCGGGCCGCCCTGCACAGCGCCGCGGTCTCCAAAGTGCTGCTCGCCGACCTGCCCACGCCCGAACGACGGCGCGTGGTGGCCGGCATCGACTTCACCCCGCACACCGCGCGCACCCTCACCACGCCCGAGGCGCTGCTGGCCGAGCTGGAGAAGGTCGCCGCCCAGGGCTGGGCCCAGGACCACGCCGAGCACGAGGCGTTCATCAACTGCGTGGCCGCACCGATCCGCGATGCCAGCGGCCGGGTGGTCGCCGCCGCCTCGATCTCCGTCCCGGACGTCGTCCTCCCCTACGAGCAGGTGCTGGAGCTGTTGCCCCAACTGCTCGCCACCACCCGGGCGATCTCCGCCGACTGCGGCCAGCCCCCGCACCGCTGACCGCCACCCGGCACCGCCGACAAGCACCGCACCGCCAAGAAACACCGCACCGCCAAGAAGCACGGCAGCGCCGAGAAGCACCGCGCCCCGGCACCACCGAAGCCCCCAACCACCGTCCCCGAACGAGGAATCGAGCACGCATGAGCGTTCAGAACGGCAAGACCGAGATCCGCACCGACGGCGCCCCCGCCCCGGCCTGGATGTTCTCCCAGGGTGTCCGCAAGGGCCCGATCCTCCAGGTCTCGGGCCAGGGCCCGCAGGACCCGGCCACCGGCGAGTACCTCCACCACGGCGACGTGAAGGCGCAGACCCGCCGCACGCTGGAGAACGTCAAGGCGATCGTCGAGGCCGGCGGCGCGACCGTCGAGGACGTGGTGATGTTCCGCGTGTACCTCACCAAGCGCGCCGACTTCCCGCTGATGAACGAGGTCTACGCCGAGTTCATCGAGGAGAACATCCCGGCGGGCGGCGTGAAGCCCTGCCGGACCACGATCTTCTGCGAGCTCCCGCAGGAGCCGATGCTGGTGGAGATCGACGCCCAGGCGGTCGTCGCCTGACCCGCACGCATCACCCGCACCGCAAGGGCTCCGACTCCGCGTCGGGGCCCTTCGCGCGTTTCCGGGTACCCCGCCCCGACGACACCTTGCCCTCGCTCCCACAACTGATTAGGTTAGGCTCACCTAACTACAAGGTCAGCTCGTCCGCCGGAGGTCCCGATCCCATGAGCCCGCACCCGCAGCACGATGCCGAGATTCCCGAGCCCACCGCCGCCGAGCGGATCGGCAGTCTGCTGACCGCCGCCTCCTCGGTGGTCCTCCGGACCGGCGGCGAGCAGCACGAACTCTCCACCCCCGTCTCGGTGCACGGCTCCCGGCTCCGGCTGCGCGCGCCGCTCGACTCCCCGGTGACCTCCGCCGCCGCCCGTGAGCAGGACGGCCTCGCCGTCGTGCTGGACCTCACGGACATCGCCCCGGTGGCCGTCCGGGACCGGGTCCGCGGCCGTCTCACCCTGGCCGGACGGCTCCACCTCGCCCACCTCGCCGACGACGGCCTCAGCGTGCACCTGCGCCTCGACGTCGCGCACGCCGTGCTCTCGACCCCGTACGGCACCACGGCGATCACCGGCGCCGACCTCGCGGCCGCCGCCCCCGACCCGCTGGCCCGCTACGAGGCCGGACTGCTCACGCACCTCGCCGACGACCACCCGGACGCGCTCGCCGTGCTCACCCGGCTGCTCGAACCGGCGCTGCTCGCCGACCGGCCCGACGTCCGCCCGCTCGCGCTCGACCGGTACGGCCTGGTGCTCCGACTGGACCACCCGCACGGCCACCGCGACGTCCGGCTGGTCTTCCTCGAACCCGCCCGCGACGCGGACGAGTTCGGCCACCGGGTGCACCAACTGCTGTCCGCCGCCGAGCAGGAGCCGGCCGTCCACCGGTCCTGAACCCGCCGCCCCGGGCCGGCCCGGACCGGCCCGGACCGGCCGCACCGCACAGACCCGCACCGCACCGCACCGGCCCGCATCGGCCCGCATCGGCCCGCATCGGCCCGCATCGGCCCGCACCGCGCCAACTGTCCTGACCCTCGATCAACTCCCCGCCCCACGCCGACGGAGAGTTGCCGAACACTCGAACCGCTCACACCCGGAACCCCGCCCCCGGACACGACGACGACCGGCCCGGCCCGCGAGAGAAGTCTCGCGGGCCGGGCCGGTCGGCAGGACGGGCGTGTCCCGCGCCCGTCGATCCGCTGAGGTGCGGCGACCACCGGTCGAGCGGTCACCCGACATGACCATCCCGGGAGGTCGTTTCGCCCCGCACCCAGCGGTGGCAGATGCTCCGACCGAAGGTCAGAGCGCGACGCCGTGCGCCCGCAGGTAGGCGATCGGGTCGATGTCCGAGCCGTACTCCGAGCCGGTGCGGATCTCGAAGTGCAGGTGCGGGCCGGTCACGTTGCCGGTCGCACCGGAGAGGCCGATCTGCTGGCCGGCGGTGACGGTCTGACCGACGGACACGCCGATCGAGGACAGGTGCGCGTACTCGGCGTACTTGCCGTCGGCGAGCTTGATCTCGACCTCGTTGCCGTACGCGCCGCCGTTGCCGGCCTTCACCACGGTGCCGGCCGCGACAGCGCGCAGCGGGGTGCCGGTGGAGGCGACGAAGTCGGCGCCGGTGTGGTGGCCGGAGGCCCACATCGAGCCGGCCACGCCGTAGGCGGTGCCGAGCTTCGGGTTGGCCAGCGGGGCGAAGAAGCCCGAGGTGGCGGCGGCCGGGGCCGGGGTGGCCGGCTTCGCGACCGGGGCGACGACGGCCTGAACGGCGGGCTTGGCAGCCGGGGCCGCCGGCTTCACGGCCGGAGCGGGCTTGGCGGGCTTGGCGGCCGGAGCGGCCGGCTTCACCGAGTCCTGCGAGGTCTGCGCCTTGGTGGCGGGCGCGGCCGGAGCGGCCGGCTTCGCGGCCTCGGCGCCGAGCGCGAGCTGCTGGCCCGGGTAGATGAGGTTGGGGTCGGCGCCGATGACCGAGCGGTTGTGCTCGAACAGCGCCTTCCAGCCACCCTCGACGTTCTTCGCGTCGGCGATCTTCGACAGGGTGTCCCCGCCGACGACCTTGTAGTCGACCGGAGCGGCCTCGGCGGCGGGAGCGGCCGGGGCCGCCTCGGCGACCGGAGCGGCGGCGGCCGGCGTGGCATCGGCGCTGGTGGCGCCGGTCCAGGTGCTGCTCCGCTGCGCGTGGCCGGCGGCCGGGGCCTCGTGCGCCTGGGCGGTGACGGTGGTCACCAGCGGGAGGGCGAAAGCGGCGCCGGTGACGGCGGTGGCGATACCGATGCGGACGGCGCGGGGCATGGCGATACGACGTGCCTGTGCGGGCATGGAAGCTGTCCTCTCCGACGCCTGCGAGGTGAGCTGTCGGGTTCGGGCTGGAGTTGCCCGGCCGCAGAGAAATGCGGCTTCACCCCAAGCCGGACCGTCAATTCGGGTCCGGCGACTTACCTGTGGGTCCCCCGCTCCTGCCGTACAGAGTTCGTTGCGTACCACCGGGCAGCGGCAGGACTAGGCGTTCCACCCGGTGGCCACCCGGGCTGACGCCGGGCGGTCGCTGAACTAAAACCCATCCGTTCGGGTGAAGCAATGTCGATCTCCGTTTTCCGGGACCAAAGTCCGGAACACCGTGACGCTCCGCATGAAAGGCATGCACAGTACGCACACAATCCATTCACTGCGCGCACGTGATCCGCCACCCTCCGCCGAAGTCGTGACCGGTCCGCACACGATCACTCACGGAACGGACATCCCCGACACACCCCCGGTGACCCTTGTCACGTCACCCCCGGGAGCCTCACCATGGGCCGTGACCACCACCGATGCAGCCCCCCTGCGCCTGGGCACCGCGCAGGGCCGCTGGGTACTTCTGGCGACGGTGCTCGGCTCCAGCATGGCGATGCTCGACGGGACCGTCGTGAACGTCGCACTGCCCCGGATCGGCACCGATCTGGGCGCCCGACTCGACGCCCTGCAATGGACGCTCAACGCCTATCTGCTCACCCTGGCGGGCCTGATCCTGCTCGGCGGCGCGCTCGGCGACCGGTACGGGCGGCGCCGGGTCTTCCTCCTGGGCGTGGTCTGGTTCGCCGCCGCGTCCGCGGCCTGCGCCGCCGCGCCGACCATCGAGGTACTGATCGCGGCCCGCGCCGTTCAGGGCATCGGCGGGGCGCTGCTGACCCCGGGCTCGCTGGCGATGCTCCAGGCGGTGTTCCATCCGGACGACCGCTCGGCGGCGGTCGGCCTCTGGTCCGGCTTCGGCGGTGTGTCGGCGGCGGTCGGCCCGTTCCTCGGCGGCTGGCTGGTGGACGGCCCGGGCTGGCGCTGGATCTTCCTGCTGAACCTGCCGCTGGCCGCGATGGTGGTCCTGGTGACCGCCCGACACGTCCCGGAGAGCCGGGACGAGACCTCCACCGGTCGCTTCGACGTGCTCGGCGCGGTGCTGGCCGCCCTGGCGCTCGGCTCGATCACCTACGCGCTGACCGCCGCCGGGAGCGGCCTCTCCCCCGCGGTCTGGGTCACCGGCACGGCCGGGCTCCTGCTCGGCGCCGCCTTCGTCGTGGTCGAGCGCCGCACCCCGGAGCCGATGCTGCCGCTGGGCCTGTTCTCCTCCCGGCTGTTCACCGCCGTCAACCTGGTCACCCTCGCCGTGTACGCGGCGTTCAGCGGGGTCTTCTTCCTCCTGGTCGTCCAGCTGCAGATCGTCTCCGGCTTCTCCCCGCTGGTCTCCGGACTCGCCCTGGTGCCGATCACCGTGATCATGCTGGCGCTCTCCGCCCGGGCGGGCCGGCTCGGCAAGCGGATCGGCCCGCGGCTGCCGCTCACCGTGGGCCCGCTGCTGTGCGCGGTCGGCGTGCTGCTGATGCTGCGGATCGGGCCCGACGCCTCCTACTGGACGGACGTACTGCCCGCCGTCGCGGTGATGGGGAGCGGGATGGTGCTGCTGGTCGCACCGCTGACGGCGACCGTGCTGGCGGCGGTCGAGGTGCGGCACGCGGGCATCGCGAGCGGGGTCAACAACGCCGCGGCCCGGGCAGCGGGTCTGCTGGCGGTCGCCGCGCTGCCCTCGCTGGCCGGTCTGAGCGGTGACGCCTACCAGGTGCCGGAGTCCGTCGACTCCGCCTTCCACACCGCGATGCTGATCTGCGCCGGGCTGCTCGTGGCGGGCGGGCTCACGGCCCTGGCCACCGTCCACGGCAACGTCCTGGCCCCGGAGGACCACCGTCCGGTGGCCGAACCGGACTGCCGCTACGCCTGCGGGACCAACGCCCCGCCCCTCGACCCGGGCCACCCGGCGCCGGACCGGGGCAACCCGGCGCCGGACCAGGGCTGAGCGACCGGGCCGGCACCCGACCGCACCCGACCTCACTCCGGACACGCCGAGGGCCCCGCCGCCTCGACGGCGACGGGGCCCGGAAACCGGGGTCGGACAACCGTCAGAGGATGTCGCCCGGCGCGTACTTGGCGGCCTCCGGGTACGCGGCCGCGACGGCCTCGACCTGGCGGACGACCTCGGCGACCTGGGCACCGGCCGCACCGGTGAAGGACAGCCGGTCGGCCAGCAGCGCGTCCAGCCCGGCCCGGTCCAGCGGGATCCGGTCGTCGTTCGCCAGCCGGTCCAGCAGCTCGTTCTCCCGGGCCCCGGCCCGCATGGCGAGCGCGGAGGCGACGGCGTGCTCCTTGATGACCTCGTGCCCGGTCTCCCGGCCGACGCCCGCGCGCACCGCGCCCATCAGCACCTTGGTGGTGGCCAGGAACGGCAGGTAGCGGTCCAGCTCGGCCTCGACCACGGCAGGGAAGGCGCCGAACTCGTCGAGGACGGTCAGGAAGGTCTCCAGCAAGCCGTCGAAGGCGAAGAAGGCGTCCGGCAGCGCGACCCGGCGGACCACCGAGCAGGAGACGTCGCCCTCGTTCCACTGGTCGCCGGCCAGCTCGCCGGTCATCGACGCGTAGCCGCGCAGGATCACGGCGAGGCCGTTGACGCGCTCGCAGGAACGGGTGTTCATCTTGTGCGGCATCGCGGAGGAGCCGACCTGGCCCTCCTTGAAGCCCTCGGTCACGAGCTCGTGGCCGGCCATCAGGCGGATGGTCTTGGCCAGGCTGGACGGCGCGGCGGCCAGCTGGACGAGGGCGGTCAGCACCTCGAAGTCGAGCGAGCGCGGGTAGACCTGGCCGACGCTGATGAGCACGTTGTCGAAGCCGAGGTGGCCGGCGACCCGGCGCTCCAGCTCGGCCAGCTTCTCGGTGTCGCCGCCGAGCAGGTCCAGCATGTCCTGGGCGGTGCCGACCGGGCCCTTGATCCCGCGCAGCGGGTAACGGGCGATCAGCTCCTCCAGACGGCGGAAGGCGACCAGCAGCTCGTCCGCGATCGACGCGAAGCGCTTGCCGAGGGTGGTGGCCTGCGCGGCCACGTTGTGCGAGCGGCCGGCCATGACCAGCTCGGCGTGCTCGGCGGAGAGCCGGCCCAGACGGACCAGCACGGCGACCGTGCGGTCGCGCACGTGCTCCAGCGACTGCCGGATCTGCAGCTGCTCGACGTTCTCGGTCAGGTCCCGGGAGGTCATGCCCTTGTGGATCTGCTCGTGACCGGCGAGGTCGCTGAACTCCTCGATCCGGGCCTTGACGTCGTGCCGGGTGACCCGCTCACGGGCGGCGATGGACGCGAGGTCGACCTGGTCGATCACGCGCTCGTAGTCGGCGACGGCGGTGGCGGGCACCTCGACGCCGAGGTCCTGCTGGGCCTTCAGGACGGCGAGCCAGAGGTGGCGCTCAAGGACCACCTTGTGCTCGGGGGACCACAGCTGGGCCAGGGTCGCCGAGGCGTACCGGGAGGCCAGGACATTGGGGATCTGGGGCTTCGCGCTCACGCTTCGCAAGCCTAACAGCCGAGGTCAGCCGGACCCGCGCCGGACCGGCCCACCGCGGTCCCGAAGGCCGCGGGAGCAGTCCGGGCACCGCCGGGAACCGGCCCGGGGGCACTCGATCACACCCGGCAACACCCGGAGCGGCCTGCCGACAGCCCCGCACCGGGCCCGTCCTGCGGCCGGCCGCCCTAAGCCCGGCCGCTGAGCACCGGGAGCACCTGGAGGCAGATCGAGTGCAGCGCGCTCCGCTGCTCGCCGCTGAGGCTCTCGAAGGACTGGTGGGTGCGGCTCATCTCGCCGCGGACCAGCGCCAGGATCTCCCGGCCCTGCTCGCTGATGACCACGATCTTGACCCGCCGGTCCCCGGCCGAGGGCTCCCGGCGGGCCAGGCCCAGGGCCTCCAGCCGGTCGACGATCCCGGTCACGTTGGAGGCGTCGCAGCCGAGCCGTCCGGCCAGCGCGCGCATCGGCACCGGCTCCTGGACGGCGCCGAGCGCCTTGGCCTGCGAGGAGGAGAGACCGTGCCTGGCGGCGGCGGCCGCGAAGTCCTGGAAGTACGCGGCACCGACGGCGGCCAGCGCCTCCATCAGCTCGGCGTTGGTCGGTACGGTCGTGGTCGCTGTCGAACCCATGAGGTAAGCCTACGACCGAGTGCTTCAGTAACTCAAGCTTTGATCACGGCAAAGATCCGGCAGTCAACCGCCCCGCTGCCTTCCCACCCCGGGCAACCCGCCCCGCCACGCCCCGGACCGCCCCGCCAGTCACGCCACGCCATGCCACGGACCGGACCGCGTACAGCCGGACGTCTCAGAGCACCAGCTGGTCGAACAGCCGACGCAGCTCGGTCTCCGGGTCCGCGGTCAGCCCGGTGTGCACCGGCCCCGGCTGCACCACCGCGCTGCGCGGAGCGGTCAGCCAGCGGAACCGCTGCCCCGGGGTGTCCGACGCCGCCGGACCGGCCTGCGGTCCGCCCTCGCACACCGCCTCGATCCCCTGCAGCGCACGCCGCACCCCGGACACGTCCGCGACCGGGTCCAGCGCCAGCAGCCGCGCCTGGTCCAGATGGGTCCGGGCGGCCAGGTGGGCGCTCTGCCGGCAGTACAGCAGCACGCCGACGTTGACGCACTCACCGCGCTCCACCCGGGGCACCGCCCGGATCACCGCGTACTCGTAGTCGTGCAGTTCGGCGACGGTCGGCGGGGCCGACCGGTTCGGCTCGGTCATGCGGACACCTCCGGCAGCCAGTCGCGCGGACCGGCCAGTCGCTCGGTCAGCTGGGTGCGGTACGCCGCGCGCACCGCCTCGGGCGAGTCGAAGCCGGGCTCGTCCGCCAGCCAGACGTCCGGGATCCGCGCCACCGCCTCCTCGATCGAAGCCTCGGCCAGCGGCGCGAGTGCCTTGTCGGCGGCGAGCAGGTCCGGTTCGGCGCCCAGCAGCGCGTGGTCGGAGGCGTCGTAGGGGCGGCGGATCCAGGCGGCGGCGCCGGCCCAGTGGTGGTGGAAGATCAGGCTCGCGCCGTGGTCGATGAGCCGCAGTCCACCGGTGGCGACCAGCAGATTGGGGTTGCGCCAGGAACGGTCGACGTTGCCGATGAAGGCGTCGAACCAGAGCACCTGCCCGGCCAGCCCGGCGTCCACGTCGAAGCAGAGCGGGTCGAAGTTGAGCGCGCCGCTGACGAAGGCCATGCCCAGGTTGAGCCCGCCGCTGGCACGCATCTGGTCCTGGATCTGCGGGTCCGGCTCGCTGCGGGCCAGGACCGGGTCCAGGTCGACCGTCACCAGTTCGGGCACCGGCAGGCCGAGCCGCCGACCGAGTTCCCCGGCCAGCACCTCCGCCACCAGCGCCTTGCGGCCCTGTGCCGCGCCGACCCATTTCAGCGCGTAGAGCCGCCGGTCGTCGGCCTCGACCAGGCCCGGCATCGAGCCGCCTTCTCGCAGTGGCGTCACATAACGGACCGCCGTCACCTCGGGGAGCACGGCCGACAGCCTATCGGGCATATGCACGCGGCGGGTGTCGCCCGGCCCGCTCACCCGCCCCGCCTGCCCGACCCACCTGCCCGGCCCGCTCACCCGACCCACTCGCCCGCCCGGCCCGTCCCGGTGGCAGCCGCAGCCACGCCGTGCGAACGTGGCGGACAGTAGCCGGGGAACGCCACGGCCACGACCCCAACCGGCCACGACCCGCATCGGCCATGACCCGCATCGCCGCACTCGCACCGCCGTCCCCGCACCGCCGCCTCCGCGCCCACCCGGCCGCGCCCGTGGCGGCACGGCCCCGGCGCGGACGAGCCGCGGCGGAACGACCCGCACTGTGAGGGACGCACGATGGAACGAGCCCGGATCCTGATCGTGGGCGGCGGCTTCGCCGGACTGGAGTGCGCGCGCCGACTGGAGCGCAAGCTCTCCCCGGCGGAGGCCGAGATCTCCCTGGTCACCCCGTTCAGCTACCAGCTCTACCTGCCGCTGCTGCCGCATGTCGCGGCCGGTGTGCTGACACCGCAGTCGGTGGCCGTCTCGCTGCGGCGCTCGCTGCGGCGCACCCACATCGTCCCCGGCGGCGCGATCGGGGTGGACCCGGCGGCCAAGGTCTGCGTGGTGCGCAAGATCACCGACGAGGTGGTGGCGCAGAAGTACGACTACCTGGTGCTGGCCCCCGGCAGCGTCACCCGCACCTTCGACATCCCCGGTCTGACCGACTACGCGCGCGGCATGAAGACCCTGGCCGAGGCGGCGTACGTCCGTGACCACGTGATCGCGCAGCTGGACCTCGCCTCGGCCACCCCGGACCAGCGGGAGCGCGAGTCCCGGCTCCAGTTCGTGGTGGTCGGCGGCGGCTACGCGGGCACCGAGACCGCCGCCTGCCTCCAGCGCCTCACCACGGCCGCCGCCCACCGCTACCCGCGGCTGGACGCCCGGCAGATCAAGTGGCACCTGATCGACATCGCCCCCAAGCTGATGCCCGAGCTCGGGGACTCCCTCGGCACCGCCGCCCTGGAGGTGCTGCGCGAGCGCGGCATCGAGGTCTCGCTGGGCGTGTCGGTGGCCGAGGTGGGAGCCGAGTCGGTCAAGTTCACCGACGGCCGGGTGCTCCCCTGCCGGACCCTGATCTGGACGGCGGGCGTCGCGGCGAGCCCGCTGATCGCCACCCTGGACGCGGAGACGGTGCGCGGGCGGATCGCGGTGACGGCGGAGATGCGGGTGCCGCCCTTCGAGGGCGTGTTCGCGCTCGGCGACGCGGCCGCCGTCCCCGACCTCGCCAAGGGCGACGGCGCGATGTGCCCGCCGACCGCCCAGCACTCGGCCCGCCAGGGCCGGGCAGTGGCCAACAACGTGATCGCCGCGCTCCGCAACCAGCCGCTGGAGCCCTACTACCACAAGGACCTGGGCCTGGTGGTGGACCTCGGCGGCAAGGACGCCGTCTCCAAGCCGGTCGGGGTGGAGCTGCGCGGCGTGCCCGCGCAACTGGTGGCGCGCGGCTACCACCTGATGGCGATGCGCACCAATGTCGCCAAGTTCCGGGTCGGCGCGAACTGGCTGCTCAACGCGACCGCGGGCGACGACTTCGTGCGGACCGGGTTCCTCGCCCGCCAGCCCGCCCGGCTCCGCGACTTCGAGTACACCGACGCCTATCTGACGCCGGACCAGGTCAAGGAGCACACCCAGGCGCTGCTCGCCAAGGGCTGACCGGGGACGCGACGTCGCCCTTCCCCCACCGCGCGGGAGGAAGGGCGACGTCGCGTTCACGCGGCTACTTCGCCGTCAGGTACATCCCGCCGGCGTCCTGTCCGGCGGTGTTGCGGCAGGACCAGTCGCCGCTGGTCCGCCCGTACAGCAGGGTCAGGCAGCGCCCGAGCGCCTGCTGCCCGTAGTAGTTGGGGTGCAGCGACTCCTGGAGGGCGCCCTGCGAGGAGTTGAGCCCGCCGTCCAGGAACCGCGCCCACTCACTGGTGGTCGCCGACGGCGCGCTGGTCGAGCCGGCCTGACGGGTCGCCCTGGAGCAGACCTCGCGGCCCTGGAGCATGTCGCTCAGGTCCAGGAACTGCACGCCCTTGGCCTTGGCGACCCCGGCGAGCGCCCGGGAGATCTGCGGCACCAGCGAGTCGCGCGCCCAGTCCGCGTCACCGTTCCAGAGCGGACAGCCGCCCGTGTCCGAGCGGCTCCAGCCGCTCTCGGGGTAGCGGATCTCGGCGGCGCGCGGGATCGGCGAGGGGTAGGACTGCAGCACGATCCGGTAGTCCCCGGCCGCGTACCCGGCACCCGTCATCACGGCGCGGATCTCGTCGAGTGCCTTGCCGACGCCCGCCATCGCGGCCGGCATCCGGCCGTCGACCGCGCTCTGCTGATCATCGTTGCAGTAGGAGTACCAGACGAGGTAGTCCTGCACGCAGTTCGAGATCACGTCGCCGAAGCCGAGGTCGTTGCCGCCGATCGACAGGGTGATCAGCTTGACGTTGTTCTGCCGGGCCACCGCGGCGAGCTGGTCGGCCTGCGGGGCCTCGCCCTTGAACGACTGCCCGCCGCTCGCGGCGCGGAAGACGTTGGCGGCGACGGCGCCCGAGCAGGCCAGGTTGATCTGGGTCTGGGCGACGGTCGGCGCGCTGCGCACCTCGGCCACGTCGGAGCGGTCGCACCCGCTCGCGTAGCTGGCGCCGTAGATCCGGCTCGGGTCGTAGCCGCTGCCGGTCCAGGCCCGGTCGGTGCCGGCCCGGCTGCTCCCGCCGGTGACGGAGTTGCCCTTCCAGCGGCCGGCCTCCCCGGACATGTAGCTGTCGCCGAGGCTGACGCTGGCCGTCGGGCCGGTCGGGGTGGCGGCCCGGGCGGGGGCGGCGGTTCCCGCCACCAGTCCGGTGGCGGCGAGCGGCAGGGCGAGCGCGGCGGCGAGCAGCCGTCCGCGCCACCGGGCGTTGGTGCGGGAAATGCTCGAACGGTTTTCGGGCACGACGGAACTCCAACGTTCGGTCTCGCCCGCAGGTGGGGGCGGGGAGACTCGGGGTGAGGGTAGGCCGCCGGCCGGTGGCGCGATGAACATGACACGCCCACGCTTGTTACCGCTAGGTATCTGCAGTGAATTTCTCGGCTTGTTACCAATCGGTATTGATCGGCTCGAACTATTTCTGGTCAGAGAATGGCGATGCCTATTTCGATTCGATCCGGATCGAATCGAAATAGGCATCGCCATTGACCTGGAATCCGGGGGGCGTTCCCTTCCCCCGGCACGGGCCGGACCGATTCAGACCGACCGCGACGGCGCCCCGTCCGCCCCCGCTCCCGTGATCCCGCGCCGGCCGCCCAGCACGGACGCCAGATCCTCCGCCAGCCGCCCGGCGTCCGCCGGATCCAGCTGCGCGACCGTGACCCGCAGCCCGGGCGGCGACTGGAGCCGGTAGCGCGCACCCGGCGCCACCACCCAGCCGCGCTGCGCCAGGGCGGCGAACGCGACGGCCTCGTCCGGCACCGGCACCCAGACGTTCAGCCCGCTCGCTCCGTACGCCGCGACACCCCGCGCCGCCAGCTCCCCGATCAGCGCCCCCCGGCGCGCCCGGTAGGCGCCGGCCACCCGCGCCACCGGCGCGGCGTCGCTCCGCCACAGCTCGGCCACCGTGTGCTGGAGCAGATGACTGACCCACCCGGCACCCAGGCGCTGGCGCCCGAGCACCCGTCCGACGGTGTCCTCGTCCCCCACCGCGACCGAGAGCCGCAGGTCAGGCCCGTACGCCTTGGCCGCCGAACGCACCACCGCCCAGTGCCGCGAGCCCGCTCCGGCCAGCGGCCGGTAGGGCTGGTCGACGATGCCGTGGCCGTGGTCGTCCTCGATCAGCAGCACGTCCGGACGGGCGGACAGGACGGCGCGCAGCTCCGCGGCCCGGTCGGCGGTGAGCGCGGCGCCGGTCGGGTTCTGCGCCCGACTGGTGACGACCACCGCCCGGGCGCCGTCGTCCAGCGCTCCGGCGAGGGCGTCGGGCAGCGGGCCCGCGTCGTCGAGCCGGACCGGGACCACGCGCAGGCCGAGCGCCGGCAGCAGGTCCAGCAGGCTGCCCCAGCCCGGGTCCTCGACGGCGACGGCGTCCCCGGGGCGCAGCCGGGTGACCAGGATCCGCTCGATGGTGTCCAGCGAGCCGGAGGCGACGGCGATCGGGCCGGAGGGGAGTCCGTCCGCGGCGAAGGCCGCGCCGGCCAGGGCGAGCAGTGCGGGGTCGGCGGTCGGGTCGCCGTAACGGACCGGTTCGCGGCGGGCGGCATCGGCGGCGGCGGCGAGGGCCGGGGTGAGGTCGGGCAGCAGCGCCGGGTCGGGGTTGCCGTCGGAGAGGTCGCGGGCGTGCGCCGGGACGGGCAGCCGGATCTCGTCGCGCGGGGTGTGGGCGGGGCGCGGGCGGATCCGGCTGCCCCTGCGGCCGGCGGTCTCGATCACGCCCCGGTCGCGGAGGAGCCGGTAGGCGGCGGCGACGGTGTTGGGATTGACGCCGAGTTCGGCCGCCAGGTCGCGCAGCGGGGGCAGCGACGTCCCGGGGGGGAGCTGTCCGCCGCTGACGCCCCGCTCGATCTCGGCCGCAATCTCGCTGGCACGCCGACCGGTCATCCGATAGTCTCCTAGCACAAAACAGAGTATGCACTAGTACATAGAGGTTGTCATGTCGACCGAACCGGACCACGACACGTCCTACGCCCGCACCCCGCGCACCACCCCCACCCGCTACAAGGACCGGGCCACCTGGGAGCGCGAGGCGATCCACGCGGTCCTGGACGCCACCTACCTCTGCCACCTCGGCTTCGTCGTCGACGGCGCGCCCGTCGTGCTGCCCACCATCCACGCCCGGGTCGGCGACCGACTCTACGTGCACGGTTCCACCGGCAGTCGGCCGCTGCGCGGCGCCCGGGGCGAGCAGGGCCTGCGGATCTGCCTCACCGTCACCCTGGTCGACGAGCTGGTGCTGACCAAGTCGGCGTTCAACCACTCGGTCAACTTCCGCTCGGTGGTGGCGCACGGCACCGCGCACCAGGTCACCGACCCGGAGGAACTGGGCGTCGCGCTGGACGCCCTGGTCGACCAGGTGGTGCCCGGCCGCTCCGCCGAGGTCCGCCCCGCCAACGCCAAGGAACTCGCCGCCACCGCGGTGATCCGGCTCGACCTCGACGAGGTCTCCGCCAAGCGCCGGACCGACCTCGCCGCCGACGACGCCGAGGACCTCGACCTGCCCTACTGGTCCGGCCTGGTCCCGGTCACCACCGGCTACGGCACGCCCCGGCCGGACGCCTCCACCACCGTGCCGCTCCCGGCGAACCTGCGCGCGCTCACCGCCCCGAGCCCCGCCCCCGCGCCGGCCCCCGACGCCGACGACTCCACCGCCTCGCCCGGCTCCACCCGCTCCGCCGGCTGACCGGGAGCCCCGATGCTGATCCGCTCCTGGGACCGCGGCGACGAGGCCGAATGGCGCGCCTGGCTCGCCGAGGGCCGCGACTTCGGCCTGCTCGCCGCCAACGGCGGGCCGGGCCACGGCCCGGTCCTCGTCCCCACCCACTTCCTGCTGGACGCCGACCGCGGCGAGATCCTGCTCCACCTCGCCGCCCCGAACCCCCTGCTCACGGCGGTCCGGGCCGACCCGGAGGTGACCCTCGCGGTCACCGACGACTACGCCTTCGCCCCCGGCCACTGGCGCGGCGAGCCCGGCACCCCGACCAGCTACTACGCCTCGGTGCACTTCCACGCCACCGCCTCGCTCGTCAGCGACCCGACCGACAAGGCGGAGATCCTCAACCGCCAGCTGGCCCACTTCCAGCCGGAGCGCCCGGACGTCCGGGTCACCCCGGGCGAGGGGGAGTTCGCCCGGCTGCTCCCCGGCCTGACCGGGCTGCGCCTGACCGTCCGCGAGGTCCGCGCCAAGTTCAAGTACGACGACAAGAAGCCGGCCACCGAGCAGTACGCGACGGCCGACCGGCTCGCCGAGCGGAACCGGGGCGCGGACGCCGGGGCCCGCGTCCAGTTGCTGCGCCGCAACGCCCGCCGCTCCCCCGCGCGGACGGCGCCCGTTCCCCCCAACCGGGTGCGCGACTGACGCTCCGTCACCCGTTCGGCCCATTCGGCGAGGCGTCGCCGCCCGGGCCCTGGTCGAATGTGAGCCGAACCCTGCCCGCTCGGCCGCGCGGACGGGACCGTCGACCCGGGGAGCGTGCGTGTCCAGGACCCAGACCCATCCGGCATCCGGCGAGGCGCACCTCGGGCACGTCGTCTTCATCTCGGCCGCCGCCGCGATGGGCGGCTTCCTGTTCGGCTACGACAGCGCCGTGATCAACGGAGCGGTGACGGGCATCCAGAAGCACTTCGGGGTCGGCAACGGCACCACGGCCTTCGTGGTCGCGATCGCCCTGCTCGGCTCGGCGGCCGGGGCGGTCGTGGCCGGGCGGCTCGCCGACCACCTGGGCCGGGTGCGCACCATGCTGCTGGCCGCGTCGCTGTTCGCGGTCAGCGGCATCGGCTCGATGTTCCCGCCGAACCTGGAGCTGCTGGCCACCTGGCGGGTGATCGGCGGCGTGGCGATCGGCATCGCCTCGGTGATCGCGCCGACGTACATCGCCGAGGTCGCCCCGACCGCCTACCGGGGCCGGCTGGCCTCGTTCCAGCAGATGGCGATCGTGCTCGGCATCACCGTCTCCCAGCTCGCCAACTGGGCGCTCAACCAGGCCGCCGGCGGCGAGTCCACCGGCCACCTCGGCGGCATCCAGGCATGGCAGTGGATGCTCGGCGTGGAGACGATCCCGGCCCTGGTCTACGGGCTGATGGCGATGTCCATTCCGGAGTCGCCGCGGTTCCTGATCGCCGACAACCGGGAGGAGCAGGCCCGCAAGGTACTGCTGGAGGTCGAGGGCGAGGGCGTCGACCTCGACGCCCGGGTGGCCGAGATCCACTCGGTGCTGTCGTCCGCCCACAAGCCCCGGCTCAAGGACCTGCTGGGCGGCCGGTTCGGGCTGCTGCCGATCGTCTGGGTCGGTATCGGCGCCTCGGTGTTCCAGCAGTTCGTCGGCATCAACGTGATCTTCTACTACTCCTCCTTCCTGTGGCAGTCGGTCGGCATCAACGAGTCGAACTCGCTGCTGATCAGCCTCTCCACCTCGATCGTCAACGTGGTCGGCACGGTGATCGCGATGGCCCTGGTCGACCGGATCGGCCGCAAGCCGCTCGCCCTGGCCGGCTCGGCCGGGATGGCCCTCGCCCTGGCCACCGCCGCCTGGGCGTTCTCCTACCGGCAGGGCACCGGTGACTCCGCCACCCTGGAGAACACCTACGCGACGGTCGCGCTGGTCGCCGCGCACGTCTTCGTGTTCTGCTTCGCGTTCTCCTGGGGCGTGGTGGTCTGGGTGCTGCTCGGCGAGATGTTCCCCAACCGGATCCGCGCGCTCGCGCTGTCGGTCGCCGCCTCCGCCCAGTGGATCGCCAACTGGGCGATCACCGTCAGCTTCCCGGACCTCGCCGACTGGAACCTCTCGGCCACCTACGTCATCTACGCCGCCTTCGCGCTGCTCTCCATCCCGTTCGTGGCCTTCTGCATCAAGGAGACCAAGGGCCGCGCCCTGGAGGAGATGGGCTGACCACCCGCCCGGCCGACCATCCGCCCGGCCGAGAACCCGACGGCCCCGACCGACCCCCGCCCGCACGTTCCGCGCGCACGACCGGGCACCCTCACCGGCCCCGACACCCCACCGGCCCCGACCCGCCGCCGTGCCGCCGCGCCCGGCGGCCCGTCCCCCGAGAGGAAGCCATGCCTGACCAGGGCGGCTCCCGGCAGAACGTCACCTTCCCCAGCGGTGGCCGCGAGGCCCACGGATACCTGGCCCGTCCGCCCCAGGGCGTCGGCCCCGGCCTGGTGGTGGTCCAGGAGTGGTGGGGCCTGACCCCGTACCTGGCCGAGGTCGCGGACCGGTTCGCCGCCGAGGGCTTCACCGTGCTCGCACCGGACCTCTTCGGCGGCGCGACGACCCACGACAGCGCCGAGGCGGCCCGGCTCAAGCGCGAGCTGCCGGTCGAGCAGGCGGTACGGGACCTCGGCGGCGCGGTCGACCTGCTGCTCGGCCTGGAGGGCGTGGTCGGTGACGCGGTCGGCGTGGTCGGCTTCTGCATGGGCGGTGGCTTCGCCCTGCTGCTGGCCGCCGCCGAGGGCGACCGGGTGGCCGCGGCGGTCCCGTTCTACGGCCTGCCGCCCGATCCGGACTTCGAGTACCGGGGCCTGACCGCCCATGTGCTCGGCCACTACGGGGAGCACGACCGGTTCCTCCCGATGGCCGCCGTCGACGAGGCGGCGATCAGGATCGGCGAGGCCACCGACGTCCGACCGGAGTTCCACTTCTACCCGGCCGGGCACGCCTTCATGAACGAGGAGAACGCGCTCGGCACCTACGACCCGCTGCAGGCGGCGATCGCCTGGAAGCGCACCCTGACCTTTCTCTGGGGACACCTCGGCTGAACCCCGGGCGCGCCCCGGCGCCGGTCCGGTAATCGGATGGACACGGACCAACCGCCCCGGCATAGTCGCGGAGTGCAGAGCCAACCCCCGCCCCCGCCCGCCGGCCGCTTCGCCTGGGCGAGCCGCAACTTCCGGATCCAGACCGCCGCCACCGTGGTCAGCGGGCTCGGCAACGCCGGCGCCCCCATCGCCACCGCGTTCGCGATCCTCGACGGCGGCGGCTCGACCGCCGACATCGGTTACGTCACCGCGGCCAGGCTGCTGCCCACCGTCCTGCTGCTGGTGATCGGCGGCGCGCTGGCCGACCGGCTGCCGCGCCATCACGTCATGGTCGGCGCCAATCTCTTCAGCGCCGTCTCCCAGGGCGCCCTCGCCCTCCTGGTCCTGACCGGCGAGCCCACGCTCTGGCAGCTGATGCTGTTCTCGGCCGGTGCCGGCGCCGGCTACGCCTTCTACTCCCCCGCCTCCGGCGGCATGATCCTGGAGAGCGTCACCCCCGAGCACGCCGCCCGGGCCTTCGCGGTCTACCGGACGGGCTTCAACGGCGCGCAGATCGGCGGCGCCGCCCTCGGCGGCGCGCTGACCGCGGCGGTCGGCGCCGGATGGGTGCTCGCCCTGGACGCCGCCTGCTTCCTGGCCGCCGCCGCACTGCGCTTCCTGCTCGAACCGCAGGCCCCCACCGCCCCGGCCGAGGGCGGCGGCATGCTCCGCGAACTGCGCGAGGGCTGGCACGAGTTCTCCTCCCGCCGCTGGCTCTGGGTCATCGTGCTCCAGTTCTCGATGCTCGTCGCCTGCGTGGGCGCGGTCGAGGCGGTGTACGGGCCGGCCGTGGCGAAGGAGCGGCTCGGCGGTGCCCGCGACTGGGGCCTGGCGATGGCGGCCTACGGCGTCGGCCTGGTCGCCACCGGCGTGCTGATGGTCCGCTGGCAGCCGCGCCGGATCCTGCTGGTCGGCAACTGGGGGGTGTTCCTGTTCGGCGTGCCCGCGTTGGCGCTGGCGGTGTCCGCCCCGCTGCCGGTGCTCTGCGCGGCGATGTTCCTCTCCGGTGTCGGCGTGACCGTCTTCGGCGTCAACTGGATGATCGCGCTGCAGCAGGAGATCCCGGCCGAGGCGTTCTCCCGGGTCGCCGCCTACGACGAACTCGGCTCGCTCTCGCTGGCGCCGCTCGGCGCCGCCCTGGCCGGCCCGGCCGCCGACCTGCTCGGCCTGTCCGGCGCGCTATGGTCCTGCGCGGTGGCCTCCCTGGTGCTCAGCGTCGCCGTCCTGCTGGAGCCACAGGTCCGCCGGCTCTCCCGGCGCCCAGCCGGGCCTCCCGCCGCCGGGCCTCCCGCCGACGCCCTGGCGAAGCCCGCCGAGGAGCCCGCTGCGGCCGCCTGAGCCCGGCCCACCGCAGCACGCCGGGTCCGCTGCGAGCGCCCCCGGTGCGCCCCCGTACGCGCCCTCCGGCGGGCAACCGACGGGGGCCCCGGATCGTCCGACCAGGTGACGACGCACGAGACCTGGGGGGCGCCCGATGCCGAAGCCACTGCTGTTCCTGGACGTCGACGGCGTGCTCAACCCGGTCTGCCCCCACCCCGGAGCGGGGTTCGACACCCACCCCCTGCTCGGCTACACCGTGCTGCTCTCCGCCCGCCACGGCAGCTGGCTGCGCGAACTGGCCGGGACCTACGAACTGGTCTGGGCCACTACTTGGGAGGAGCATGCCAATAGTCACATCTCACCGGCGCTCGGCCTGCCCGAGCTGCCCTTCGTCCGCTTCACCGGCTACGTCCCCCAGCCCGGCGACCCGCGCGTCCCGCTGATGGAGCTGTTCTCCGCGCGCAAGTGGGCCCCGCTGCTGCGCTACGCGGCGGGCCGCCCCTTCGCCTGGATCGACGACGTCATCCCGCCCCGGCTCGTGCGCGGCTCGCTCTGGCGGCGCGACCGGGTACTACTGCCGATCGACCCCGGCGAGGGGCTCGAACGGCGCCATGTGGACCGGCTGCTGTCCCGGCCGCCCCGGCCCGGCGCGACGGCCCCGGTCAGGCGCCGGGCGGCCGGCTGACCTCCAGCTGGGGCAACGGCCGGCCCGGCTCAGGCGGTGGGCAGCCAGCCGACGTGCCCGGCCAGCAGCGCGTACCCGACGAACGCCACCGTGTCGATCAGCGCGTGCGCCACCACCAGCGGCATCACCCGCCCCCACCGCCGGTACAGCAGGCAGAACACCGCACCCATCACGATGTTCCCGACCAGCCCGCCGACCCCCTGGTACAGGTGGTACGAACCGCGCAGCAGCGAGCTCGCCACCAGCGCGGCCGGCCACGTCCAGCCCAGCTGCGTCACCCGGCGCAGCAGGTAGCCGAGGACGACGACCTCCTCCAGGATCGCGTTCTGCCAGGCCGAGAGGACCAGCACCGGGATCCGCCACCAGACGTCCGGCAGCCCGGACGGCGCGACCGTCAGGTTGTAGCCGGCCGCCTGCGAACCCAGGTACAGCACCAGTCCGGAGCCGCCGATCGCCGCCGCCACGGCCGCGCCGCGGCCGAGGTCGCGCAGCTTCTGCCCGAGGTCGAAGCCCAGGATCCGCAGCGACACGCCCTCGCGGACCAGCAGGTAGCCGACCAGCACGACCGGCATCAGCCCGCGGCCGATGTAGTAGAGCTGCCAGACCAGGTCGAGCCAGGGTCGGCCGGGCGCGCGCGAGCCGTTCAGGGTGGCCACCTGCTGGCCGAGCTTCAGGGTCTCGGTGAGCGAGCCGGTGAAGCTGATCAGCGCGGCGACACCGCTCGCACCGAGCGAGAGGCCGAGCACGGTCAGCAGTTCCACACCGAGCAGCCGGCGGGTCGGCTTCGCGGTCTCCGGTGCGGTGGGAACGGTCGTCACGGGGGTGCTCCAGCGCGGACGGCGGCGGACGGACGGTGCTCCGGCCGCCGGCGGACGACGGCGGCGGACCGGAGCGGTCATCCTTCCACAGCCCGCCGCGCGGGCCCCGGCGAGGACCCGGTGGCGGATCCGGAGGGAATCCGGAGGTGGTGGCGGGTCCGGAGGCGCGCCCTACCCGACCGGCCAGGTGTGCACCGGCTCGCCGCCGCGCATGTGCTCCATGTAGCGCCGGGTCATCGCCGCGAGCGCGCTCGGCCGGTCCGTCCCGTACTGCTCGCGCAGCCGGTGGAAGGTCGCGCTCTGCCAGGCCGCGCCGTTGGTCCGGCGCAGGCAGCGCTGCTCGATGATGCCGAGGTAGCGGTCCCGGTCGGCCGGCTCCACGCCCCACGCGTCCAGCCCCTGGTAGGCCATCGGCAGCAGCTCGTTGAGCACCAGGTCGACGGCGGAGATCGTGCTCGGCCCGCCGCCGCGCCCGGTCCGGCCGGAGCGGGGCCACTGGAACACCGCGTCGATCCCGTACCTGGCCGCCTGGCGGAAGTTCTCGTCGGCCAGCTCGAACGGCAGCCTGGTCCAGATCGGGCGGGACTGCTCGGCCAGCACCCGCACCACGCCGTAGTAGAAGGCGGCGTTCGCGAGCGTGTCGGCCACCGTCGGCCCGGCCGGCAGGGCCCGGTTCTCCACCCGCAGGTGCGGCACGCCGCCGCTGACGTCGTACACGGGCCGGTTCCAGCGGTAGATGGTGCCGTTGTGCAGCCGCATCTCGGCGAGCCGCGGCACCCCGCCGGAGGCCAGCACCTTCGCCGGGTCCTCGTCGTCGCAGATCGGCAGCAGCGCCGGGAAGTACCGCAGGTTCTCCTCGAACAGGTCGTAGGCCGAGTCCACCCAGCGTTCGCCGAACCAGGTGATCGGCCGCACGCCCTGGGCCTTGAGTTCCGCCGAACGGGTGTCGCAGGCTTGCTGGAACAGCACCGGCCGGGTCTCCCGCCACAGCTCCCGGCCGAACAGGAAGGGCGAGTTGGCGCCCAGCGCGAGCTGCGGCCCGCAGATCGCCTGGGCGGCGTTCCAGACCGAGGCGAAGCGCTCCGGGGTCACCTGGAGGTGGAGTTGGAGCGAGGTCGCGGCGGCCTCGGCGACCATCGTGATCGAGTCCAGTTCGAGGCGCTCCACGCCCTCGATGTCCAGGGTGATGTCCTCGCCGCGGGCGGCCAGGATCTGGTCGCTGAGCAGGCTGTACCGCTGGTTGTGGGACATCGCGTCGAGCCCGGTGTGGTCGAGCTCCAGGGTCGGCAGGATGCCGACCATCACGATCCGCGCGCCGGCCTCCCCGGCCCGCCGGTCGGCGTAGCGCAGGCCGGTGTCGATCTCCTCGCGCAGCTCCTCGAAGACGTGTCCGCCGAGCCGGTGCGGTGCGATGTTGACCTCGATGTTGAAGCGGCCGAGCTCGGTCTGGAAGTCGGCGGAGCCGATCGAGGTGAGCACCTGCGCGTTGTTCAGCACCGGAAGGCCCTGCTCATCGGCCAGATTGAGCTCGATCTCCAGGCCCATCACGGCCTTCGGGCGGTCGAAACGGTCCTCACGGAGCATGCGGCCGAGCGTCTCCAGGCAGGACTGGAGCTTGCGGCGGTACATCTGCCGGTCCGACAGTTCCGCGCGAGTCGCCACGACCTTCTCGCCCATGGTCCCCTCCTCCTGAGCCGGCCGGCCCTCGACCGTGCAAGCATCATGCCCACCCCGAAGATCGATACCCGAAGGCTTCGAATGGCTTGCAATGCAAGGGAACTGACGTCGTTTCAGCTCAACTGCCGACTTGCCCGACGCCACCGCCTGTGATAAACAGGTCACCCTGCGCACCTGTTCGAGTAGAATTCGCACTGCGCCACGGCGCGGTCCGCCGTCGCCCGGGATCCGAGGACGGCGGCCGAGCCGGCACCGCGATCCTGCCCAACCGGACAAGGCCCAGGTTTCCGTCACCGTCGACGCACCCGCCATGCCGGTATGCCGCACTCGCACGCCGATCTCGCACGGAGAGGCGACCTTGCCATGACTCTGCAGACCCCCCAGCCCCCGCCCAGTGCCCTGCGCGCGGTGCTCGCCGCGCTCGACTCGGAAACAGCGCTGCGCCAGCCCGCCGCCGCCGCGCTGCGCCGTCCGACCGGGCCGCTCCTCCCCGCGCACCCACTCGCCGTCCACGTCCTGGACGGGCCGCGGGCCGAACTCGCCGCCGCCCGCCGGACCGGGTGGCGCTTCCTGATCAAGGACGGCGCCGAGGTCGCGGCGGCGGCCGAGGTGGTGCAGGGGGCCGAGGGCCATTCCTTCTCGCACTTCACCGCCGGCCCGTACCTGGACTCGACCGTCAGAGCGCTGCGCCAGGCGTGGCAGCTCGCGCAGTCCTCCCGGACCCGCTGCCAGCCGAGGCTGCTGACCTTCCCGGGCCAGTACGCGACGGCGCTCTGGCTGCACAGTCCGGACGGCGGTCCCGGCGCCGATCTGCTGATCCCGCTGGCCCCGGCGCCGATGGGGGTCACCGCGCACCGCGCCCACCCGGCCGCCGAACTGCTGCCGGTCCTGGCCCGAGGTCCGATCGCCCGCTCCCCGATCGCCCGTCCGGTGCTCCTCGGCGCCCCCGCCGATCCGACCCGGCTCGCCTCCGGGGCGCTCTGACCGTCGTCGGCTCCGCTCGGCTCACCCGTCCGGCCCTACCCGTTCAGGTCATCCGGCATGGCCCGAACGGACCGTCCGACCGATGGCCCGTTCGGCCTGGATTCCGGCCGCTCACCACCTGAACGGGTGATCTATGGCCGGGGGTTGTGGCGCGTGTCACGAAATCGCTGCGCGCGGGTCCCGGGATGCCGACACTGGGAACCAGCGTGGAAGGACCTCCTGTCCTACCCACTTGAGCGCCGGTCCACACCTGGCCCGGCGCCGGACAGGATCCGACCACCGCGGCGGCGCCCGACGGCCATCCGGCGGCACCGCATCACGGGGAGGATCGCGGAGCGAAGCGAGGGTACGTATGTGCCAGCACCGTCCTGAGTGTCCGTCGGCCGAGTCCGAGGACCGCGAGGCCGCCGTCCCGGTGGCCTGTCACCCGGAACAGGGGTGGAGCCTGCTCTGCAACGGCGTCCTGCTCTTCGAGGACACCGGCGAGCTGCTGCCCGACGGCCGGGTGATCGCCCCGCGCCGTCCGGCCGCCAGCGCGGTCTGAACCGCCGGACCGACCCGGGGGCGCGACGCACCGACCGCTCCCCGGCCGCACCGACCGCCCCGGGCCCGCAGCCGCAGCCGCAGCCGCAGCCGAGTATCACGGAACACCGCAGGCGCACCACGGGGCAGGGCCCCGGCGGAAACACCGCCGGGGCCCTGTCGCATGCGGTTCCGTCCGCCGTCCGGTCCCGGACGGCACACCGGAATCAGACGCCGTACTCGTCCATCGGCGGGCAGGAGCAGACCAGGTTCCGGTCGCCGTACGCGCCGTCGATCCGGCCGACCGGCGGCCAGTACTTGTCCGCCGGGTTCACGCCGGCCGGGAAGACCGCCTCCTGCCGCGAGTAACCGTGCGCCCAGTCGCCGGCCAGGGTGGCGGCGGTGTGCGGCGCGTTGCGCAGCGGGTTGTCCTCGGCGTCCCACTCGCCCGAGCCGACCTTCTCGATCTCGGCCCGGATCTCGATCATCGCGTCGCAGAACCGGTCGATCTCGTACAGGTCCTCGGACTCGGTCGGCTCGATCATCAGCGTGCCGGCCACCGGGAACGACATGGTCGGCGCGTGGAAGCCGTAGTCGATCAGGCGCTTGGCGATGTCGTCCACCGTCACGCCGGTCTCCTTGGAGAGCGGGCGCAGGTCGATGATGCACTC
Organism: Kitasatospora sp. NPDC094019; assembly: GCF_044764505.1. Taxonomy (NCBI): domain Bacteria; kingdom Bacillati; phylum Actinomycetota; class Actinomycetes; order Kitasatosporales; family Streptomycetaceae; genus Kitasatospora; species Kitasatospora sp. NPDC094019. Next base: position 18,504 of record NZ_JBIWIF010000016.1, on the reverse strand, counting down.
GTGCGCCACCAGGCCGCCGGGGCCGGTGTAGAGCACCGGGAAGTGCGGGGCCAGCCGCTTGGCGATGTAGTTGGCGTTCAGCACCGCGACCTGGGTGGCGCGCTTGAGGCCCTCGCCGCCCATCAGCCGGACGTAGGACCAGGAGATCGGCAGGATGCCGGCCGAGCCCCACGGGGCGGCCGAGATCGGACCGACACCGGTGGCCGGGCCGGCCTCCGGCTGCAGCGGGTGGTTCGGCAGGTACGGCGCGAGGTGCGCGCGCACCGCGACCGGGCCGACGCCGGGGCCGCCGCCGCCGTGCGGGATGCAGAAGGTCTTGTGCAGGTTCAGGTGCGAGACGTCCGCGCCGAACTTGCCCGGCTTGGCGAGACCGACCAGGGCGTTGAGGTTGGCACCGTCGACGTAGACCTGGCCGCCGGCCTCGTGCACCAGGCCGCAGATCTCGGTGATCTGGGTCTCGTACACGCCGTGGGTGGACGGGTAGGTGACCATCAGCACCGACAGGTTGTCGCGGTGCTGCTCGATCTTCGCCTTGAGGTCCTCGACGTCGACGTCACCGTCGACCAGGGTCTTGACCACGACGACCCGCATCCCGGCCATGACCGCGGAGGCGGCGTTGGTGCCGTGCGCGGAGGACGGGATGAGGCAGACGTCGCGCTGGGTGTCGCCGTTGCCGTGGTGGTAGGCGCGGACGGCCAGCAGGCCGGCCAGCTCGCCCTGGGAACCGGCGTTCGGCTGGATGGAGACGGCGTCGTAGCCGGTGACCTCGACCAGCTGCTGCTCCAGACCCCGGATCAGGGAGAGGAAGCCCGCGGCCTGGTCGACCGGCGCGAACGGGTGCAGCTGGCCGAACTCCGGCCAGGTCACCGACTCCATCTCGGTGGTCGCGTTGAGCTTCATGGTGCAGGAGCCCAGCGGGATCATGCCGCGGTCCAGCGCGTAGTCCCGGTCCGACAGGCGGCGCAGGTAGCGCAGCATGGCGGTCTCGGAACGGTGGCTGTGGAAGACCGGGTGGGTCAGGTACTCGTCCTCGCGCAGCAGCGCGGCGGGCAGGGTCTCGGCGTTCTCCGCCACCTCGACGCCCTCGACGCCGAACGCGGCCCAGACGCCGGCCAGGTCCTCGCGGGTGGTGGTCTCGTCGGTGGAGACCGAGATCCGGTCCTCGCCGTCCTGGAAGACGTTGATGCCGTTGACGCGGGCGGCGGCGGCGATCGCGGCGGCACGGCCCGGGACGACCGCGGTGACGGTGTCGAAGAACTCGCCGTGCAGCAGCTCGACTCCGCCGGCCCGCAGGCCCTGGGCCAGCGCGGCGGCGTAGCGGTGGGTGCGGCGGGCGATGTCGGCCAGGCCGTCGGGGCCGTGGTAGACGGCGTACATCGAGGCCATCACGGCGAGCAGCACCTGGGCGGTGCAGATGTTGCTGGTGGCCTTCTCGCGGCGGATGTGCTGCTCGCGGGTCTGCAGGGCCAGCCGGTAGGCGCGGTTGCCGTGGGTGTCGACCGAGACGCCGACCAGGCGACCCGGCAGCGAGCGGGCGTACTCGGCGCGCACCGCGAGGTAGCCGGCGTGCGGGCCGCCGAAGCCCATCGGCACGCCGAAGCGCTGCGAGGTGCCGCAGGCGATGTCGGCGCCGAGCGAGCCCGGGGACTTCAGCAGGGTGAGGGCGAGCAGGTCGGCGGCGACGGCGACGATCGCACCGAGGCCGTGGGCCTGCTCGATCACCGGGGCGAGGTCGCGGACCGCGCCGGTCGCGCCCGGGTACTGGAGCAGCACGCCGAAGACGCCGCGCTCGGCGATCTCGGCCGGGATGCCGTCGGAGAGGTCGGCGACGACCACCTCGACGCCGGTCGGCACGGCGCGGGTGTTGATCACCGCGACGGTCTGCGGCAGGGTGTCGGCGTCGACCAGGAAGACGCCGCCCTTGACCTTGGTGACGCGGCGGGCCAGGGCCATCGCCTCGGCGGCCGCGGTGCCCTCGTCCAGCAGCGAGGAGCCGGAGGTCGGCAGGCCGGTCAGGTCGGCGACCAGGGTCTGGAAGTTGAGCAGCGCCTCCAGGCGGCCCTGCGAGATCTCCGGCTGGTACGGCGTGTAGGCGGTGTACCAGGCCGGGTTCTCCATGACGTTGCGGAGGATCACCGGCGGCGTGAAGGTGCCGTAGTAGCCCAGGCCGATCATCGACCGGAGGACGGAGTTGCGGTCGGCCAGCTCGCGCAGCTCGGCCAGGACCTGGGCCTCGGAGCGGCCGTCGGGCAGGTCCAGCGCGGTGATCGAGCGGATCGCCTCGGGAACGGCGGCGGTGGCCAGCTCGTCCAGCGAGCCGTAGCCGACGTGGGCCAGCATCTTCTCCTGCGCGGCGGCGTCGGGGCCGATGTGCCGGTTCTCGAAGGGGCTGGCCTGTTCGAGCTCGGTGAGGGTCGCGGGGGTGGTGGGGCGTCCCGAGTTCGGCTGGGCGTTCATGGTGGTCGAGGCCTCCTGGTCACGGACCGGCGGGGGTGCGCACGCCGGGCTCCCTCGCCGCTGCGGACAACAGCGGAGGACCCGGTCGGACGAACCCGACAGGCCTCCCCCTCTGTCATCGGGACCTGAGAGCTTCGCCCGCGCGGAGCGCCGTGGGACGCCCCGCCGGCTTGCACCGTCGGTGAGGGTGGGGTCCGCCGGCTCCCTCGCCCGCGTTCCTGCCCTGCTTTCCAGAGTGACCTATCCCGCACGGTACGGATGCCTGAGAGATTCCGGGGAGGAGTTGCTCCTTCGGCGCCCCGACCAGCGGTTTCCACTGCCGGGGACTCTCCCGCGCGGGCTCGGCGGTCGCGCCCAGGGTACCAGCGGGAGGCCCGGCGATCACGGGTGCGTCCGGTCACTTCGGCTCCGGGACCCGCCCGCCCGGCTTGCCCCGGACGGCGCAGCGCCGCGCCCGTCCGGACCCGCCCCGGTCGCGCGGGTCCGGTTCATGGCTTTTGGTGTGAAGTGGCGGACGGGTTGGGCGGGCCGGCCGTCGTCCTGCGGGAGTTCCGCAGGGTCACCGCACTGGAGGAAAGAGTGCAGACCGACATCGACCCCCGGGACCTCATCGGCCACAAGGCGGTCGACCGTAACGGGGACAAGATCGGCACCATCGACGAGGTGTATCTCGACGACGCCACCGGCCGGCCCGAGTGGGCGGCCGTGCGGACCGGCATCTTCGGCCGGGACGCCTTCGTCCCCCTGACCACGAGCGAGTTCTCCGGCGACGAGCTGCGGGTGCCGTACGACAAGTCCCTGGTGAAGGAATCACCGGACTTCGGCGTCGGCCAGCACCTGTCGCCCGCCCAGGAGCTTCAGCTCTACCGCTACTACGGGCTGGACACCCCGGTGGACGGCCGGCCGTCGGCGGGTGACGGCTCAGGTTCGGAACCGGCCGATCTCGACTTCGGCACCACCGCCGACCGGGGCACCGCCGACCGGGGCACCGCGATCGGCACGGCCGCCGTGGGCGCGGCCGCGGCCCAGGGCACGAACATCACCAACGGCACCACCAACGGCACCGGCACGACCAACGGCACGGGCACCACGCATCCGGCCAAGCCGCTCGGCCTCCACCAGTCCCCCACTCCCGTCCCGAGCCCGGCCGCCGACCTCGGCAAGCCGTCCGACCCCGCCCCGGAGGCCCCCGTGCGGACCCTCGCCACGCCCCTGCCCACCACGACACCCACCGCTCCGCAGCAGGCCGCCGAGCGTCCGCACACCCCGGCGCCCCCGGCCACCGTGCCCGCCGCGGGGACGGCCCGCCCCGAGGAGGGTCCGGCCGCGTCCTCCCCGAGCGGCCCGGTGGAGATCACCTGCCGCGAGGAGCGGCTGGACATCACCACCGAATGGCATGTGCTGGGCACCGCCAAGCTGCGCAAGTACGTCACCAGCGAGCCGGTGGAGCGGCGGGTCGCGGTGGTCCGCGAGCGGGTCCGGGTCGAGCGGATGCCGGTCGGCGACGCGGAACGGGCCTCGCTCACCGAGAAGGAGATCGCCGAGGCGGTGGAGGAGGTGACCCTTCGCGAGGAGCGCCCGGTGGTCCGCAAGTACCTGGCGCCGATCGAGCGGGTCCGCCTGGTGGTGGAGCGCTACACCGCCGAGGAGGTGGTCCGGGACGAGCTGCGCCGCGAGCACGTCGAGGTCCACGACAACACGGCGGCCGCGTCGACCCCGGCGCCGTCCGCCGCGCACGCGCCGGCCCGTCAGGCCGCCCATCCGGCGGTCGAGGACCAGGGCCGCCCGGCTCCGCTGCGGCCGCTCGCCTGACCTTCCCGGAACCGTGGGACCCCGGCCGATCATGGCCGGGGTCTTTCCTTTTTACCAAGGCTTAACCAATGAATATTTGACACATTGAAGTATCTCCCGGCATGGTTACTTCAGTTCATTCACTATGTACGGAAGGAAGCAACCGTGAGTGAGGCACCACAGCCCACCACTGCGGCCGAGAAGCCGAGCAGCGCCCGGGTCCTGCCGGCCCTCATCCTGGCGATGCTGTCGTTCAGCGTGGTGCAGACGGCGGTCGTCCCGATCCTGCCCTCGCTCGCCAAGGAACTGAGCGTCTCCGGCTCCAGCATCACCTGGCTGATGACGGCCAATCTGCTGTCCGCCGCCGTGCTCACCCCGCTGCTCGGCCGCTTCGGCGACCTGCGCGGCCGCAAGCCGATGCTGCTGATCTCGCTCAGCGGCCTGGTCGCGGGCTCCGCGCTCGCCGTCTCGACCCACTCCTTCACCTGGCTGGTCGTCGCCCGCGTCCTCCAGGGCGCCGGCGGTGGCGTGCTCCCGCTGGCCATCAGCATCGTCCGCGACGAGCTGCCCAAGCAGAAGGTGACCGGAGGCGTCGCCGCCATCAGCGCCTCGATGGGCGTCGGCAGCGGCCTCGGCCTGGTCGCCACCGGCCTGCTGCTGGAGCACTGGAGCTACAAGTCGATCTTCTGGATGGGCCTGGCCTTCGGCCTGCTCGCGATCGCCCTGGTCGCCGTCCGGGTGCCCACCGACCCGGTCACCGACAAGGAGGGCGGCGCCGACCCGCTCGGCGCCATCACCCTGGCCGGCTGGCTCTCCGCCCTGCTGGTCGCGGTCAGCCAGGGCAACCACTGGGGCTGGACCTCCACCAAGACCCTCGGCCTGTTCGCCGTCGCCGCCGTGGTCGCCCTGCTCTGGGGCGTCATCGAGGTCAAGGTCAAGCACCCGCTGGTCGACATGAAGATGATGTCCCGCCCGGCCGTCGCCTTCACCAACCTCGCCGGCCTGCTCATCGGCTTCGGCATGTACGGCTCGTTCATGGTGATCAGCAACTTCGCCCAGACCCCGGAGAAGTTCGCCCACTACGGCTTCACCGCCACCGTGCTGCACGCCGGTGTGATGCTGCTGCCCTCCGCCCTCGGCTCGATGGTCGCCGCCCCGCTCGGCGCCATGCTGATCGCCCGCCGCGGCCCGCGCCTGCCGCTGGTGCTCGGTGGCGTCCTCGGCGCCGTCGCGATGGCCTACCTGGCCCTGCGGCACAGCCACGAGGGCGACATCTACCTCTCTTCGGCCATCTTCGGCCTCGGCATCGGCCTCGCCTTCTCGGCGATGCCCGCCTACATCAACGGCGCCGTCCCGGTCGAGCAGAGCGGCATCGCCAACGGCATGAACGCCGTGCTGCGCACCGTCGGCGGCGCGATCGGCACCGCCGTCATGGCCGCCATCCTCACCGGCGACACCATGAAGCTGCCGATCCCGATCGCGCTGCCCACCCTGGACGCCTACAAGCACGCGTTCTGGACCGCCGCCGTCGTCTGCATCGTGGCCGGCGCGGTGCCGTTCCTGATCCGCAGCGTGCGGCCGACCACCACGGTGGCCTCCGGCAACACGACGGCGGACCTCTCCTCCGGCCGCGAGCCGGTCAAGACCGACGCCTGACGAGGCGTCCCGCCCCGCGCCCAGGGACAGGGCGCGGGGACCGGACCAGGACGGTCGCCGAGGGCATCGCGACCGTCCACGGCCCGGACACGAAGCGGCCCCACCCGGCTCCCCCGCCGGGTGGGGCCGCTTCGTGTCCGCACCCGGCGGGGGAGCCGCTCAGCCCTCCTCCCCCGGACCGCCCCCCGTACCCTCCGGTTCCGCACCGTCCCCGTCCCCGTCCCCGTCCTCGGCGCCGGGCCACCCCTGACGCAGCGGCAGCGGCCGGGCCGGCTCCAGGGCCGGCTCGTCGATCCGGAAGGTCCGCACCCGGCCCGGCCCGCTCCACGGCGTCTCGAACCGGACCGTCACCCGGCCCACTCCGCTCCCCTGCACCCACCCCGGCCCGTGCTCGGCATGCCGCACGTCCTGCCCCGGCAACCAGCGGCGCACCGCCACGACCGGCTCCCCGGCCGGCTCCGGCGACTCCTCCACGCCCGCCTCGGTCACCGCCCCGGCGGCGGCCTCCGCCTCCTCCCGGACGGCCTGCGCGAACAGGTCCTCCTGGGTGTAGTCGGCCAACTGCGCCACCCCGACGCCCAGCAGCCGCACCCCGCCCGTGATGTCCACCTGGGCGGCCAGCCGTCGCGCCGTCTCGACGACCACCGCCTCGTCGTCCGTCGGCCCCCGCAGCGTCTCCGACCGGGTCAGGGTCGAGAAGTCGAACCGCCGGACCTTCAGCACCACCGTCCGCCCCGAACGCCCGGCCCCGCGCAACCTCCGCACACAGCGCCGCGCCAGGGCCTCCACCTCGCGCAGCACCCGGTCCCGGTCGGCCAGGTCGACCTCGAAGGTGTCCTCCACCGACACCGACTTGGCGTCCTGGTCAGCCACCACCGGCCGGTCGTCCAGCCCTATGGACATGGCGTGGACGCCGACGCCGTGCGCCTTGCCCAGCAGTTGCACCAGCTCCGCCTCGCCCGCCTCGGCGAGCTCGGCCACCGTGCTCAGCCCCGCCCGCTTCAGCACCTGCTCGGTGGCCGGGCCGATCCCGGGCAGCGCTCGCACCGGCATCGGCCCGAGCACCGCGCGCTCGTGCCCCGGCTCGACCAGCACCAGACCGTCCGGCTTGGCCTGCTCGGAGGCGATCTTGGCCATCAGCTTCGACCCGGCCGCCCCGACCGAGGCGGTCAGGCCGGTCCGCTCCAGGATGTCCGCGCGCAGGTCCTCGGCCAGCGCCAGCACCAGCCGCTCCCCCGTCCCGTGCTCCGCCCCGGCGAGCACCGGCCCGTACGGACCGGCCTCCAGGTCGACGAAGGCTTCGTCCAGGCTGAGCGGCTGCACCAGCGGCGACAGCTCCCGCAACAGCCCCATCACCAGCCCGCTCGCCCGCCGGTACGCCTCGAAACGGCCGGCCAGGAAGGCCGCGTTCGGGCAGAGCCGGCGCGCCTGCGCCATCGGCATGGCCGAGTGGACCCCGAACTTCCGCGCCTCGTAGGACGCGGTCGACACCACCCCGCGCCCGCCGAGCCCACCGACGATCACCGGCTTGCCGCGCAGGCTCGGCTTGGCCGCCTGCTCCACCGCCGCGAAGAAGGCGTCCATGTCGAGGTGGATGATGCTCGGCAGCGACCGCACCCGCCGATCATCCCGCACGGGTCCGACAACGTGTCCGAACCCGGCCGCCGGAGGTCAGCGCGCTCCCGTGCCGCCACCAGTGCCACCGTCCGTGCGCCCGCCCTCACCGGCCGCGCCCGCGTCGGCCAGCGCCCTCGGTATCCCCGGTTCGCGCGGCCCGAGGAACAGCGGGTCCGGCCGCAGCCAGGCGTTCAGCAACGCCTTCCCGGCCCCCGGGACCTCCCGGAAGCCGCCGTACAGCCAGGTGAGGTCCCGGACCTCCGGCACGCCCACCGCGTACGAGTCGATCCCCGCCGCCTCGCAGAGCGCCAGGGCCCGGCGGACGTGGAAGTCCTGACTCACCAGCACCGCCCGGTCCACCCCGAAGACCCGGTGCGCCCGGGTACAGGAGTCCCAGGTGTCGAAGCCCGCGTAGTCGCCGACCACCCGCACCTCCGGCACCCCGTGCTCGACCAGGTAGCGGCGCATCGCGTCGGTCTCGTCGTAGCTGGTCCGGCCGTTGTCACCGGTCACCAGGATCGCCCGGACCTTCTGCCGCTCGTACAGCTCCACCGCGGCGTCCAGACGGTGGGCCAGGTACGGCGAGGGCTTCCCGTCGAACAGTCCGGCGCCGAAGACCACCGCCACCGGCGCCGAGGGCGCGCTCGCCACCGTCCCCACCCGGTCGCCGGCCGAGAGCCAGAGCCAGGCGCTCGGCGCGAGCGCCAGCGAGCAGCCGAGCGTCACCAGCTGGAACAGCCGCCGCTGGGCCGACCGCCGGCGCAGCCGTCGGCCGAACCCCACCGCCCTGCGCGCCACCAGCCCGGGAATGCCGGAACCGAACCGCACGTGCCCTCCCTCGTCTCGGCTCACCGGGCACGACGACGCCGTGGGGCCCGCCGGGGGCCCCGCCCGGGCCCCCCCGGCGGGGCCCACCCCCCCCCCGCGCCGGGGGGGGGGCGGGGGCCCCCGGGGGGACCCCGCCCCACCCCCGGTGGGGCGCGGCGCCCCCGCGGCC
>NZ_JBIWIF010000016.1:0-9976 GCF_044764505.1 Kitasatospora sp. NPDC094019 | reverse complement strand
CCCGCCCCCCCCCCCCCCGCTAGCCCCGCACCCCCCCCCCCCGGCCCCCCCCGCGGCCCGCCCCCCCGGCCCCCCCCCCCCGGGGGCCCCGCCGGGCCCCCGGCCGGCCCCCACGGCGTCGTCACGAAGCCCCGCGTCGCGCGGAGAGGGTCGCGAGGATCCCGAGGAGAACTTCTAGACCGCGCGGTTGCGCCGCTGCGCCAGCTCGTCCGCCGGGTCGTGGCCGACCACCGTCTCACCGGTGTCGGTCCGCTCGGCGTGCAGCCGGGCCAGGGTCAGCTCCAGGTCCCGCCAGACCGCGCCGACCGCGATGCCGAACACCCCCTGGCCGCCCTTCATCAGGTCGACCACCTGCTGCGGCGTCGTGCACTCGTACACCGTCGCGCCGTCGCACATCAGGGTCGTCCCGGTCAGGTCGGCGACCTCGGCGACGGCCTGCAGATGGGCGACCGCCACCCGGATGTTCTGCAGCGACACCCCGGCGTCCAGCAGCCGCTTGACGATCTTCAGCAGCAGGATGTCGCGGAAGCCGTAGAGCCGGTGGCTGCTCGCGGGGTACACCGAGCGCACGCTCGGCTCCAGCAGCCCGGTGCGGGCCCAGTAGTCCAGCTGCCGGTAGGTGATGCCGGCCGCCGCGCAGGCGGTCGGTCCGCGGTAGCCGATCAGCTCGGAGGTCGGTGAGAGCCGCTCGATCGCCGGCTGGCCGGGCTGCACGGCCGGGAAGCGGCCCACCCTCGCCAGCTCCGTCCGGGGCAGCTCGGTCACGGTCCGGGCGGTGCGCGGCAGGTGCACGGTGCACAGGCCACCCGTGGCCACTTCGTCGCCAGTGCCGGTCATGCCTACCTCCGTCCACTCGTGCTGCGGGCAAACCGGGCCGCGGGCGTCGGACACCCGGGCAGCCCCTCCTGACGGTAGGCAGTCCCCTATGGCCCGTCAACGATCGCCACGCCGGGCCGAACAGACCACATCACTCAGGCGGGTGGTTTTTCGTGCCCCCAGTGTGGGTAGATGCGCGTTTTTTGGCAAAACAGCCATCGCCCGCCGACCCGAATCCCGGGTACGGGCACCGCGCCGGCGGCCGGCCACGGGGCCGCCACCGGGCCGCCCCGGAGCGGCCGCGGGACCACTACTGCGGGCCGCTGCCGCCGAAGTCCTCCGGCGAGACCTGGTCCAGGAACTCGCGGAACTTCTCGACCTCGTCCTCCTGCTCGTCCGGGATCGCGATGCCCGCCTCGGCGAGCACCTCCTCGCTCCCGTAGATCGGCGTCCCGGTGCGCAGCGCCAGCGCTATCGCGTCGGACGGCCGGGCGCTCACCTCGACCCCGCCGGCGAAGACCAGCTCGGCGTAGAAGACGCCCTCGCGCAGGTCGGTGATCCGGACCTCGGTGAGCTGCTGGCCCAGGGCTTCCAGGACGTCCTTGAAGAGGTCGTGCGTCAGCGGGCGCACCGGCGTCATGCCCTGCTGGGCGAAGGCGATCGCGGTCGCCTCGCCCGGGCCGATCCAGATCGGCAGGTACCGATCGCCCCCGACCTCGCGGAGCAGCACGATCGGCTGGTTGGAAGGCATCTCCACCCGGACACCCACGACGTCGAGCTCATTCACACACGCAACCCTATGGCTCCCGACCCGGATATGAAAGCGCAGCGCCGACGGCGCTGGTCAGGGCCCCGGTGCGGGTGGCGGACGCGGCCCCCGGACGGCCCGCACGGCCCGGGGCCGGACGCCCTACGGACGGGCCCGCAGACCCGCCTGCACCATGGCCGCGTGCAGCCGGACGGAGAGCGTCGCCAGCTCCCGGGCCGTGGCCTCGGCGTGCGCCCTGGTCTGCGGGTTCCGGTGCCGCCGCAGCGGTGCCACGACCTGCTCGACCAGCGCGATCTCCCGGTCCGCGGCGGCCTTCATGGCCCGCAGGTGCCGGGGCTCCAGTCCGAACCGGCCGAGCTCCGCGACCAGCCTGGCGACCTGCAGCGCCTCGCCGTCGTACCCGCCGTCCGGCCCCGGGGCGACCAGCCCGTACGCCTCCCACTCGGCCAGCTCGGTCTCTCCCGCCTCGGCGGCCGCCAGCAGCTCGGCCCGGCCCAGCCGCACCCCCGCGCCGGCCTCGGCCCCGGCGGTCAGCTCGCGGTCCGCCTCCTCCAGCGGGCCCGGCCGGGTGTCCGCGGTGGGCAGCGCCGGCGGTGCCTCGCCGCGCTCGATCGCGTCCAGGTGCTCGCGGATCACCCGCAGCGGCAGGTAGTGGTCGCGCTGCATCCGCAGGACGTAGGCGAGGCGCTCGACGTCGGCCGGGCTGAACTTGCGGTACCCCGAGGGCGTGCGCTGCGGCTCGACCAGTCCCTCCGCCTCCAGGAAGCGGATCTTGGAGATGGTGACCTCGGGGAAGTCGTCACGCAGGAAGGCCAGCACCGCGCCGATGCTCAGCAGCTCGTCGCCGCCGCGCCGCCGGGCGGGCGGCCGGACCGGCTGTCTGGGTGCCGCGACCACGCCCCGCGCGCCCTGGTCCGGCCTGGGACCGGACGACGCGGGGGTGGTCGCCCCGAGCGGAGAAGAAGGGGTGTTCGGACTCACTCGGGCTCCTGCCGACGTTGGTTTCAGTACCCCCGGTTGTGGCTGGCGAAGAAGACCAGCCGGTACTTCCCGATCTGCACCTCGTCACCGTTGTTCAGGCCGACCTCGTCGATCCGCTCCCGGTTGACGTAGGTCCCGTTGAGGCTGCCGACGTCGGCGACGGTGAAGCCGCCGCCCGGCGTCCGGCGGAACTCCACGTGCTTGCGGGAGACCGTGACGTCGTCGAGGAAGATGTCGCCCTGCGGGTGGCGGCCGGCCGTGGTCTTGTCCGAGTCCAGCAGGAAGCGGCTGCCGGAGTTCGGGCCGCGCTGGACGATCAGCAGGGCCGAGCCCGGGGGCAGCGCGTCGATCGCCGCCAGCACCTCGGCCGAGAGCGCCGGCGTGCCGGTCCCGGTCGTGGTGTTGGGGTCGTAGGACTCCAGGCCGGAGATCGAGATGGTCGAGGTGGTCTCGGCCGATCCCTCGGGCAGCAGCCCACCGCGCAGCGCCGTACCGCAGTTGGAACAGAACCGGGCCGAGGCCGGGTTCTGGTTGCCGCACCTGGGGCACGGAGTGGGGCCAGCCATGTTCACAGCCTCCTGGCGCGGCACACCCGACGGGTTGTGCCCGGCGTACGGGTCCGGAGCAAACCCTCCACCAGAGGTTGAGGGTGCTGACGGGAAACCTATGCGCGGCGCGCCGGAGGGGTCAACCGACGCGCCGTAGCCCGCCTGCTGATTCCCCGCGTACTGTGCCCCGGCCGGGTCCCGGTACATGGGGCGCTCGGCGTACTCCGCGCCCTCCGGGGCGGAGCGCATGCCCGGAACACCGGGCTCGTCGTCACGGCGGTGCAGCGCCGTCGGCGCCTCCGCGGCCGCGTCGCGACCCTTGTGACGACCGAACAACTTCGAGAAGAAACTCACGGGCGAATCCCCTTGCGTGTGACAGACCCGCCCGTGGGGCAGGGTGAGAACCTCGGACAGACTGCGGGCCCGGTCGTGGATCGGGCCGGCGGGAGTGGCACTCCGAGTGTGCTGGTCACTTCGGAGCCGGCTTGGCGTACTGCGGCGTCCTCGGATCGACGAGTGCGTCGACGAGCACCTTCTGCTGCGGGGAGATCGTCGCACGCGCCTGGTGACTCTCCAGAGTACGGACGACACCCCCCGGGATGTTCAGCGCGGGCGTGAGGTCCTGCGGGTTCCCCACGACGGTGAAGCGGTAGGGGGCCGAGACCTTCTTGCCGTCGATCTGCACACCGCCACCGGACACGTCCGTGAAGTAGGTGTTGACCACCACGCGCACATCGTTGATCTGAATCGCCTCCGCCCCCGCCGCTCGTAGTTCCTGCAGGGTGTCCAGCAGCATATCTGCCTTCACCTGCCCTTGGGGATCATCGACCGTCAGTACGATGCCCGGACCAGTGGCCTTCACGGTACCGGCGAGCACACCGAGTTCCGTCGCCTTCTTCCTGGTCTGCTCCTGGGCCTCCTTGGCCTGGTTGGAGCTGTTCTCCAACTTGGCCAGGGACTGTTCCAGCTCCGCCTTCTCCTGCTGGAGACGCTGCTGACGGCTGTCCAGTTCGTCGAGGATGCGGACCAGGTCCTCCTGGCGCGCCCCGCGCAGCTGGCTGTGGTGGTCGTTGGTCGAGCGGACCTGGATCGCGAGCCCCAGACCGAGCGCGAACAACAGCACGGCCACCACCAGCTGACCGCGCGACATCCTCGGCGGCCACAGCGCCGCCTTGAGCCGCCGACGTCCGGAGTGGTGGTCCACCGCCCGCGCGGACACCGACATCGGCGCGGGCTCGACCTCATCCGGCTCGTCCTCGGCCCCCGGCTCGTCGTCGGGCTCCGGTTCCGGCGCGGGCTCCGGCGCGGGCTTCGGTACAGGCACCGGCTCGGGCACCGGCGGGGACTCCGGCGCGGGCTTCGACAGCCGCGCCGGCTCCGAGATCGGCAGGGGCCTCGGCCCGGACTCCTCCGGCCCGGGCTCCGGCGCGGGCCGGGCCGCCGGCTCCGGCGCACGCGCCGGCGTCAGCTCGGGAACGGGCCCCAGGGCGGCCCGGGGCACCGGCCGCGTCACGGGCCCGGCCACCCGCTCGGGCTCCTGGACCCGCTCATGAACGCGTTCGGGCTCCGGCTCGACCCTGGCCGCGGGGGGCCGCTCGACCGGTCCGTCCGGGCTTCCGCCCGGACGCCCGGACACCGGTGCCCCGGGCTCCCGGGCACCATCGGCCGCCGCCCCGTCCTCCGCCCGGGCCGCCACCGGCTCGCCCGAGGACCTTTCCCCCCGCTTCTCGTCCCGCACGATTTCTCCCGCCGATCCGTCCACTTCCTCCTCCGCCGCGCGCCCGCGGCCCGGCTCAGGCACGGAAGACATGGCGCCTGATCGCGGCCGCGTTGGAGAAGATGCGGATGCCGAGGACCACGACCACACCGGTCGACAGCTGCGAGCCGACGCCCAGCTGGTCACCGAGGAAGACGATCAGCGCCGCCACCACCACGTTCGACAGGAACGACACGATGAAGACCTTGTCGTTGAAGATGCCGTCCAGCATCGCCCGGACACCACCGAACACCGCGTCCAGCGCCGCCACCACCGCGATCGGCAGATAGGGCACCACGGCGTCCGGCACCTCGGGCTGGACGAAGAGTCCGACGACGACGCCGATCACGAGACCGAGTACGGCAATCACGGTGTAGCTGCTCCAGTCGCTGCGGAGGACGACCCGGTGGTCGCGGTGGACGAATGGGAGCCCTTGGCGGGCGTGGACGACGCCGGGGGCGGCGAGGTGGTGGTCCGGGCCGACGTGGTCGGCGAGCGCTTGGCCGGGGTCGACCCGCTCGGCTTCGGCGAGGGTGAGGACCCGGCGGACTGACCGGACGAGGCCGCGGCGGACGGCGACGGGCTCCCGGCCGGCGAGGCACTCCCGGTCGGGGAGCCGCTCGCACCACTCGTCGGAGCGCCGGTCGGCGAAGCCTCGGGGGTCGCGGGCTGCGCGGTCCGCAGGCTCACCCCGACGGCCGCGGGCAGCGTCAGGCTCTTCTGGGCCGAGAGAGTCGACTTGATGCCGTACTTCTCCTGCAGCAGCCGCAGGTACTGGCCGGCCATGGCGCTCTCGAAGGCGCTCAGCAGTCGCTGTCCGTCCCCCAGCGCCTGCACCGTGTACGGCGGGACCAGCGGCCGGTTGTCCACCAGGACGGCCTCACCGGCCGCGCGGATCGCCGAGAGCGCGGTGAGCCGCTGCCCGTTGATGGAGACCGCCTCCGCGCCGGAGGCCCAGAGGCCGTTCGCCACCAGCTGGAGGTCCCGGTCGCGCAGCCGCCCGCTGTTGGAGAAGCCCTGCCCGGCCCGGGGGTCGACGTTCCCGCCGGCGCCCGTTCCGGCCGCGTCCTCCAGCACCAGCTTCACACCCGGACCGGTGACCTCGGCGAGCCCGACCGCGCCGGCCAGCGCCGCCGGGTCGCCCTCACCCGGGGCCAGGGCCTGCCGCTGGGTGCTGTCGACCTTCCGGCGCAGATCCTGGACCTGCCGCTGGAGGTGGTCCGCCGAGCCGTTGGCATCGTTGATCCGGTGGATCAGGGCGTCGCGCTCCTTGGCCAGCGTCGGCTCCGCCTTGTGCGCGTTCACCGCCCCGACCGTGATGACCCCGCCCACCAGCGCCAGCCCGGCGCCCAGCGAGACCAGCCCGCGCAGCGTCCCCGGTATCCGGTACGGCCCGTCCCCGCCCCGCGCGGCCGCCGCCTCGGCGTACCCCTCGTCGAGGCTGTGGTCCATCACATTGGTCAGCAGGGACATCGAGGCATCCGGACGGTTGTACCGTCCACTGCTGGCACCCGGCCCCGGCGTCGCTGACATGCCGACCATCGTCCCATGTCGCGCGCGGGCCCCGCGCACGCCCCCTGACCTGCGCATATTCCAAATGTGGCGGAACGCGACCAATCGCTCGAAACGGGCATCGGGGCGGAGCGGCCACCGCCGCTCCGCCCCGCCTTCGGGTCAGCGCCCGGCGCTGTCCACCACCGCCGCCCACTCGTCGAGCAGGGCCTCGGTCGCCGCGTCGTCCGGCCCCTCCGCCCACAGGTGGGTGACCGCCTCGGCCGGATCCGGCAGCACCAGCGTCCACCGCCCGTCCGCCTCGACCACGCGCACACCGTCCGTGGTGTCCAGCGTCCGACTGCCGGCCGCCTCCACCACCGAGCGCATCACCATGCCCTTCGCCGCCCACGGCGTCGCGATGTCCCGGCGGCGGATGTGCGCCTGCGGGATCCGCGCGTCGATCTGGCTCAGCGTGAGCTGGGTGCGGGCCACCAGGCCCACCAGGCGGACGAAGGCCGCCGCCCCGTCCAGCACTCCGCTGAACTCCGGCACCACGAAGCCGCCGCGGCCGTCGCCACCGAACACCGTGCCCTCGGCGGCCGCCGCCTTGGCCAGGTCGTCCGGCGTCGTCGTGGTCCAGATGACCTGCGTGCCGTGGTACGCCGCGACCTGCTCGGCGATCCGGGTCGTGGTTACCGGGAGCGCGACCTGCCCGCTGCGCCGCTCCGCCGCGACCAGGTCCAGCAGGACCAGCAGCGCCCGGTCGTCGTCGATCACCCGGCCGAGCTCGTCCACGAAGGCCACCCGCTCGCCCACCGGGTCGAACCGCACGCCGAAGGCGGCACGCGAGGACGCCACCAGCTCGCCGAGCCGGGCCAGGCCGGCCCGCCGCTCCTCGGCGTCCTCCGTCGGCCGTGCCTCGTCCAGCCCGCCGGAGACGGTCAGCGCCTCCACCCCGAGCCGGCCGAGGATGCTCGGGAGGACGAGTCCCGCGCTGCCGTGCGCGGTGTCGACGACCACCTTCAGACCCGCCTCCCGCACGCCGGTGGTGTCCACGGCCCGCAGCAGGTTGCCCGCGTAGCCGTCGAAGACGCTCGACGGGAAGGTCAGGTCACCGATCTCGCCCGGGAACGCGCGCCGGTACTCCTGGCGTGCGTAGACCCGGTCGAGCTTGCGCTGCCCGGCCTGGGACAGATCGGCGCCGCGCTCGTCGAAGAACAGGATGTCCAGCGAGTCCGGCACCCCGGGGGTGGTGCGCAGGAAGATCCCGCCGGCACTGCCCCGCGCGGTGTGCTGACGCGCCACCGGCATCGGCACGTTCTCCAGGTCGCGGACGTCGATCGCGCTGGTCTGCAACGCCGAGATCATCGCCCGCTTGAGGGCCCGCGCGCCACGCGAGTGGTCACGCGCGATGGTGACGGTCGCCCCCTTCTTCAGGGTCGTCGCGTACGCCCCGGCCAGCCGGACGGCCAGCTCCGGGGTGATCTCGACGTTGAGGATGCCGGAGACACCGCGCACCCCGAACAGGTGCTCCTGCCCCCGGGACTCCCAGATCACCGAGGTGTTGACGACCGCGCCGGCCTCGATGGTCTTGAACGGGTAGACCCGGACGTTGGCCCCGATGATCGACTCCTCGCCGACCAGGCACTCGTCCCCGATCACCGCGCCGTCCTCGATCCGCGCGGCCCGCATCACATCGGTGTTCTTGCCGACCACACAGCCCCGCAGATTACTCTGCGGCCCGATGTAGACGTTGTCGTGCACGACCGCCTTGTGGAGGAAGGCGCCGCGTTTGACCACGACGTTGCTGCCGAGCACCGTGTGCTCGCGGATCTCGACGCCCGCCTCGACCTTGGCGTAGTCGCCGATGTACAGCGGACCGCGGAGAATCGCCTCCGGGTCCACCTCGGCTCCCTCGGCCACCCAGACGCCCGGCGAGATCTCGAAACCGTCCAGCTCGACCTCGACCTTGCCGTCCAGGACGTCCGCCTGGGCCTTGCCGTAGCTCTCGTGGGTGCCCACGTCCTCCCAGTAGCCCTCGGCGACGTAGCCGTAGACCCGCTTGCCCTCCTTGAGCAACTGCGGGAACACATCGCTCGACCAGTCGACCGACTCGCCGGCCGCGACGTAGTCGAAGACCTCGGGCTCCATCACGTAGATACCGGTGTTCACCGTGTCCGAGAAGACCTGGCCCCAGGTCGGCTTCTCCAGGAAGCGCTCGACCCGGCCCTCGTCGTCGGTGATCGTGATACCGAACTCCAGGGGATTCGGCACCCTGGTGAGACAGACGGTGACCAATGCGTTCTTGCTGCGGTGGAACTCGATCAATTCCGAGAGGTTGAAGTCCGTCAAAGCGTCACCGGAGATCACCAGAAAGGAGTCGTCCTTCAGGGCGTCCTCGGCGTTCT
Organism: Kitasatospora sp. NPDC094019; assembly: GCF_044764505.1. Classification (NCBI taxonomy): domain Bacteria; kingdom Bacillati; phylum Actinomycetota; class Actinomycetes; order Kitasatosporales; family Streptomycetaceae; genus Kitasatospora; species Kitasatospora sp. NPDC094019. The sequence goes on along the minus strand of NZ_JBIWIF010000016.1, from coordinate 1,204 downwards.
TGACACTCCCCGCAGTGCCGAGTGGAGTCTCCTCGTTCGCATAGGTGAGGTGCATGCCCAGCTCTTCGCCGTCACCGAAGTAGTTCTTCACCAGTGAGGCCAGGAACTGGACGGTCACGACGGTGTCGGAGAGACCGTGCCGCTTCAGCAACCGAAGCACGTGCTCCATGATCGGCATATTGGCGACCGGAAGCAGCGGCTTCGGCATGCTGGAGGTCATCGGGCGAAGTCGAGTGCCTTCGCCCCCTGCCATAACAACGGCTTTCATTACGGGTGCGTCCTCCTTCGCGGTGGTGGACCGTTCAGGTCCATCAAACCGTTCCAGTGGAGGTCTACCCGGAAGATATCGTCCGACGCACCGTGGCGACGTGGGACTTCTCTCAGATCACGTCTCAGACCGTGGACGGCGAGGAGGCCGGGCCGCCGCGGACGATCTGTCGCACCTGGACCGCGTAAAGAATGGCGGCCCACCAGTACAGCGTGGCGCCCCACCAGATGAACGCCCAACTCACGATCTCGGCCGGCCGGGCGATCCAGCTGTCACCGGCACCGAGCAGCAGAAGGGGGAACGCGTACATCAGATTGAATGTCGCGGCCTTCCCCAGGAAACTCACCTGCAACGGCCCGTAGCCGTGCCGGTTGAGGATCGGCAGCAGCCCCGCGATAAACACTTCGCGCGCCAGCAGGATCGCCGTCAGCCACCACGGCAGGATCTCACGCCAGGTCAGGCCGACCAGGGTGGAAAGCACATAGAGCCGGTCCGCCAGCGGGTCGAGCAGCTGCCCCACCCGGCTGATCTGCCCCCACCTGCGCGCGAGTTTCCCGTCCAGGTAATCACTGATGCCACTGAGCATCAGGATCAGCAACGCCCACCCGTCGTTGTTCGGACCGTCGAACACCGGCCAGAGGATCAGCCAGAGGAACAGCGGAACACCGACCAGCCGGCCCATGCTCAGCAGGTTGGGGATGGTGAGGACGCGATCGGTCTGGACCCGCGTCTCCTGGACCTCCACCCGGGGGGCCTCCTGTCACGTATGGCAACTTTTCACGTCGACCTTACAACAGAAAAGCCCCCGACCGATTACCGGGCGGGGGCTCTTCCAGAAAATTTGTTCGGCGGCGTCCTACTCTCCCACAGGGTCCCCCCTGCAGTACCATCGGCGCTGTGAGGCTTAGCTTCCGGGTTCGGAATGTAACCGGGCGT
>NZ_JBIWIF010000015.1:219359-221173 GCF_044764505.1 Kitasatospora sp. NPDC094019 | reverse complement strand
GCCGATGGTACTGCAGGGGGGACCCTGTGGGAGAGTAGGACGCCGCCGAACAATCATTGTGAAGAACCCCCGTCGGGAAACCGACGGGGGTTCTTTGCGTTCTGCCCTTTTTGTCACCCTGTGTGATTCTTGTCATGTGGGCCAGGGGGGACCCGTTTCGGCTGGTGGGGCGGGTCGCAGTTAGCATGTGAACACCCTCCTAGCTCGAAAGATGGACTTGTGACTGTCAACGACGACGTGTTCACGGACTGGAAGAACCGCGAGGAGATCGCGGAGTCGATGATTCCGATCATCGGCCGACTGCACCGGGAGCGGGACGTGACTGTCCTGCTGTACAGCCGCTCCCTGGTGAACAAGTCGGTGGTCAGCATCCTGAAGACCCACCGGTTCGCCCGCCAGATCGCCGGCGAGGAGCTCTCGGTCACCGAGACGCTGCCGTTCCTTCAGGCGCTGACGACCCTGGATCTCGGCCCCTCCCAGATCGACCTCGGCATGCTCGCCGCCACCTACCGCGCCGACAGCCGCGGTCTCTCGGTGGAGCAGTTCACCGCGGAGGCCGTCGTCGGCGCCACCGGTGCCAACAAGATCGAGCGCCGCGAGTCGCCGCGGGACGTCGTGCTCTACGGCTTCGGCCGCATCGGCCGTCTGGTCGCCCGGCTGCTGATCGAGAAGGCCGGCTCCGGCAACGGCCTCCGGCTGCGGGCCATCGTCGTCCGTGGCGGCGGGGACCAGGACATCGTGAAGCGCGCCTCGCTGCTTCGCCGTGACTCCATCCACGGGCAGTTCCAGGGCACGATCACGGTCGACGAGGCGAACAACACGATCGTCGCCAACGGCACCGCGATCAAGGTGATCTACGCCAACGACCCGTCCGAGATCGACTACACGGAGTACGGCATCCGCGATGCCATCCTGATCGACAACACGGGCAAGTGGCGGGACCGCGAGGGCCTGTCGGGCCACCTGCGTCCGGGCATCGAGAAGGTCGTCCTGACGGCCCCCGGCAAGGGCGACGTGCCCAACATCGTGCACGGCGTCAACCACGACACCATCAAGCCGGACGAGCAGATCCTCTCCTGCGCCTCCTGCACCACCAACGCGATCGTTCCGCCGCTGAAGGCGATGGACGACGAGTTCGGTGTGCTGCGCGGCCACGTGGAGACCGTTCACTCGTTCACCAACGACCAGAACCTGCTGGACAACTACCACAAGGCCGACCGTCGCGGCCGCTCGGCGCCGCTGAACATGGTGATCACCGAGACCGGTGCCGCCTCGGCCGTCGCCAAGGCGCTGCCGGACCTCAAGGCCAAGATTTCGGGCAGTTCGATCCGCGTCCCCGTGCCGGACGTCTCGATCGCCATCCTGAACCTCCAGCTGTCCCGCGAGACCAACCGCGAAGAGGTCCTGGACTACCTCCGCAACGTTTCGCTGACCTCGTCGCTGAAGCGCCAGATCGACTTCACCACCGCCCCCGACGCGGTGTCGAACGACTTCATCGGCTCGCGCCACGCGTCGATCGTCGACGCGGGTGCCACCAAGGTCGAGGGCGACAACGCGATTCTCTACCTGTGGTACGACAACGAGTTCGGCTACTCCTGCCAGGTGATCCGGGTCGTCCAGCACGTCTCGGGCGTCGAGTACCCGACCTACCCGGTTCCGGTGGTCTGATCCTGGCGGATCGGCGTCGGCGGGGCCCCTCGTAGGGGCGCGGACATGAACAGTGGGGGGGGGCCCCGGGGGGCGGGGGGGGGCCCCCCGGGCGGGGGGGGGGTGGTTGAGGTGGGTCGGGGCGCAGCGCGCGGCGGGGGGTTGTG